>CAYUTY010000003.1:133471-163126 GCA_964447795.1 uncultured Anaerolineaceae bacterium | reverse complement strand
ATCTCGTGAAGGGTTTACGTCTGGTCGAATTTGAAGTGAGTATAGCGCCAAGGAGCTATCACATGCAACCAAATTCTCGCCTTATATCCCCAACCCTAAAGGTTAGGGTTTTACGGCGTTTTCTGATAAGCAAAAGGCAGAGAAAGCAACAAGCGCCACGTCAAAGGCAAAATTATGTGTCATAAGAGGAGCTTAGCACAAAAACGAGGGGGAATGTGAAACATTTGTCATGACATTTGTTTCGATTTTGAGGGGAAATGATACATTTATCGTCCAGCACACTGTACTTTCAGATATTCAGTTTGTGCCGGATGCTTTTGCCTACTTGTTGAAAATAGCTGTTGGTAATGCCTTTTGCGGCTGGATGAGTTGTTATAGCAAAAACGGTTTTTTGATTCTGCCCGATGAGAAAATCACGATTCTCTATCTGGTGCATTTCAAATGCTAATCCCGCAATTTGCTCCCATCTGGGCTTATACCACGAGTGCAAACTGTAAAAAACCACAACTGCTGGCTGATGGGTTTCAACCAACTGTCTCAGCCCATTCACTCGCATTTCGGCGCAGTGTTGACCATATTGGCGGCGGTCTACCAAATAATCCAGTTGGGAATGATCTTTATAAAGCCAATCTTTTAATGAACGCGATGGCAGCGGCAGTAGTTCCGGCAAACAGGTTTCGTCATTTTCCTTACCCAATTGCTGCTGCTGGTATGCCCTAACCAAATCGGGCGTTATGCTTTGGCCTTTGATACTCAGCAAAATTTGAATCAGCTTGCCCCATGTCCGTTGAAGTTTAGGAGGGTCGTCAAAAAGTCGAGTGTATCCGCGACAATATTTATCGTCAAATCCTGCGTTTTTCGCTGCAACTGCCAAAGCCTGATGATAAACGGCTAAATCTTCAAACTGTTTTTTGCCATGCTGATGCCATACCTCAAGGCGGCGCTGCACATCGCCAAAATCACTACCGCCGCCTTCTTCCATCCCGACGAACCAGTAATGTCCTGCCGGGTTACCATAACCATAAAAAGTGTTGATGTACTGTTCAAGCAAAGCATCATCAAATTTTTCAGCCATCAAAATCTGCTTTCATCTGAAAATATTACTGTCGGTATAAACGAAAAGGACGCAGCGCCGCCACGTCCTTACTTTTCTCGATCTCTGAAGTTAGTCGTCGCCGCTCACCAACTGCTGCTGAATCTGCTGGACAGCCTGGCGCAGCAGGTCGTCAACCAGCATGTCTTCAGCCACTTTGTTGCAGCTATGCAGGACGGTGCTGTGCGCCCGCCCGCCAAAAGCCTCGCCAATCTGCGGCAGGGAGGCCATCGTCACCTCACGCGCCAGATACATGGCGATCTGCCGCGCCTGTGTCAGCCGGGCGGTGCGCTTCGGCCCAATCAGCTCCGCCACAGTGACGTTATGGGCGCGGGCGGTTACATCCAGCACCCGCGACAGAGTCATGTGGTGACGCGGACGCCGGTAGCCTTCCAGCACCCCATCCGCCATCTCGTGCGTCAGCGGGCGGCGGCTGATATGGGCAGTGGCGACCATCTGGTTAAAGATACCTTCCAGTTCGCGCACATTTGTCCGCGCCTTATCGGCCACGCGCTCCGCCACGATACGGTCAAGCTGGATGCTACGTTCTGAGGCCCACATCTGCAAAATAGCGAGGCGGGTTTCAAACTCCGGCGGCTGCAAGTCCATCGCCAACCCGCCAGAGAAGCGGGAACGGAGCCGGTCTTCCAGCGTGGTCAGCAGACTGGGGTGGCGGTCACTCGCCAGGACAACCTGCTTGTTGAAGGTAAAGAGCGCGTTGAAAGTGTGGAAAAATTCTTCCTGTGTACTTTCTTTACCGGCGATGAACTGAATATCGTCGACCAGCAGCACATCGGCAGAGCGATATTTATCGCGGAACATGGCCGTTTTACGCTCGCGGATAGCATCCACCAGATCGTTGGTGAACACTTCCGAGGGGATATAGATCGCCCGCTGCCCGCGCTCGCGGCAGGAGTGAGCGATGGATTGCAGCAGATGGGTTTTACCCAGACCGACACCGCCATGCAGCACAAAGGGGTTATACAGGCTGCCGGGATGCTCAGCAACGGCCAGCGCCGCTTCCAGCGCCATGCGATTGTTGGAATTCGCGATAAAGCGGTCAAAGCGCAGACGCGGGTTCAGTTCGCTTTCGGGCAAATCCGGGCGCTGCGGGCGGCTCACCTGCTGGTGCAGCGGGTGCGCGGCGGCTTCTTCCTGCTGTGCCATCAGTTTAAACAGCGGCAATTCATCTTCTTCACGCGCTCGCTGTGCTGGCTTATGTACTTCAAAGCGCAGTTCCACCCGCTCGCCGCAGACATCGCCAACGACGCGGCGCACATCCCGGTAGAGGCGGTACTGGAGCATATCGCGGGCATAGGTATTCGGCACGCCGATCACGAAGACGCCATCCGCGCCGCTGTCCCAGGGCGCAGCCTCATAACCCAGGAACACGGCAGCACGCAGCCAGGTATCAAAGCTGGCGCGGTCAAGCTGGATTTCCAGTTGGCTATGCGCGATGTTCCAGGCCGATTGCGGTTCCATACGTCACTTTTACCTAAGGACAGAAAACCGGCGAGTAGCAAAGTTAAACCGCGCAGGACGACAGCCCTGCTACACGCCGGTCACGTTTTAAATTATCGGTTTGATTCCTGTACCACCGGGGCGCAAACAACACCTGTCAGATCAGGTGCAGGAGCGACATTCTGTGTTGCTGGTGGCTGTTGTTGTATCAGGTAGTATAGCGCGTCAGCCCTTGAATCTCAACCGATTTCTGCCCGCCAATGTTAAAAAGTTTAACATTTTAAGGTTGGGATATTTTCTACCCAAAAAGCGGATTTGATTGGGTTATAGTAAGCCGATTCGCAGCAGCGAGTCATAATCTTACTAGCCTGGTATTGGGAAAAACGCAGGCGTAAATCCGCCTCTATATCACAAATTAAGTATCAGATTTTGAATAAGATCATTCGTTCTGTCCAGAAAGTGCCGTTTTTTTAACATTGGGATAAGTTCTACCCAGCGCGGAATCAGGAATCATATTTGGGATAAATTTGGGATAAAAAAGATAGTACCAAAAGCTCTGTTAACACGCCGATAATCATGTTAAATCGCGCCGTCCAAATCGTGAGGCGGACTGCGGTGTTATTCAATCGAATATTGATTTGATTATGTCGGGAGATCAGGTATCCATGACCACTTCAGAACGCACGCGCACCTATAGCTGGGAAGACCCGATGATTGGTGCACAGGCCGCCATGACCATGAGCGGGCTGTCTTATCTACAGGCAATGATAAACGGAGAATACCCACGCCCGCCGATTGCCTGGACGCTTGATTTCGTGTTGGTCGAAGTGGACAAGGGACGGGCGGTTTTCAGCGGGAAACCAGCGGAATTTCACTACAACCCGATTGGGATGGTTCATGGGGGGGTGATCGCTACACTGCTCGACTCCGCGCTGGGCTGCGCGGTGCAAACCCTGCTGCCTGCCGGGATGGGTTATACCACCGTTGAACTGCATGTGAATATGGTACGGGCGCTAACCAGAGAGACGGGCGAAGTGCGCTGCGAGGGGAATATTCTGCACAGTGGGCGGAGACTGGCAACTGCCGAGGCTAAAGTCACAGACAGCGCCGGCAAACTATACGGTCATGGCACGACTACCTGCATGATTTTCCCGATTGAGGGAATGGATTCTTAAGACCCACTCCCCTCATCGGGATTATTCAGCCGGGAATAATCAAGACCCACCGCCTTCGGGTGGTGGCATGACTTCCTGTGTCGGGAGGATGATTTCGTCAGTAGGTGTCGGCGGTTCAGTCGGCGTCGCTGTTGGCAGCGGTATGTCCGTCGGCAGCGGCGTGAAGCTAGGGATTAAGGTAATCGTCGGTGGGGGGATGGTCGGGATAAGCGTCAGCGTCGGCGCAGGAGTCGATGTGGGAATGATGACCGGTGGCAAAATCGCAGTTGGCACAATAACCGGCGGGCGGCCAGGGTTAAATTGCAGCGGCGTCGGTTGCAGCGGGCTAAGCTGTGTCGATGTTAATCCTAGCGGTGTCACCGTCGGGACAGTGGTGGTGGCGGTCAGATCAGCACCGATAGGAGTATTGGTCGTGGCAGGAGTTGAAGCCAGCGGGACAGTGCGCCGGGCTGTCCCCCAGAGCAGGAAACCAGCACAATAAAACGGCAGTGTGCCGAGAATAATCAGAAACAGGCCGATACGGATATTGCGGCGACGGCGGCTGGCACGGTCAGCCACATCATCATAATCCAGTTCATTGTAATTCATGTTTGCCAGCCAACCCTCAACAAGCCATTCACAGGATAGTCATGCCTCTTTTTATCAGGCTCAACTATACCACAAGGGCGGCGAATGACGATGACGTTTGACCGGCGCTTACCCCACTGGCAAAATCGTTTCAGGGAGTGTGAGGTTATAACTGGTGGTGATAGGCTTTGCGGATGGTAGCGGCCATTTCATCAATCGTCACATTTTTAAAGAGGTAGCCAACCGCGCCTGCTTCCAGGGCGGCATCAACCAAATCCTGTTCAATGGTACTGCTCAAAACGACAATGGACGGCCTGGGATTGCTGTTGGCAAGGGTCTGGATAGCTTTTACGCCCCCCATACCCGGCATGATAAGATCCATCAGGACAACATCTGGCTGAACAGAATGGGAAAGGTCAATGGCCTTCTCGCCGCTATCGGCTTCGCCGACGAGATCAAGGTCATCAAAAAGGTCGAACATTCCCGCCAGAGCCATCCTGACATGGGGATTATCGTCCACAACGATGACTCTAATTTGTTTTGACATAATGCATACATGTTCCGCCAGATAAGCCAGTTTAAGTCAGATTGTAGTAGATCAACATTAACATTCCATCCGAATAAAATGTCTAGCTGTTGATAGGCTCTGAGTCGTGTTCAAATTTTGAAGTTTCTTTCCACACCAGCGTGGTTTTCGTCCCCTGTTCCGGTGTGCTTTCAATTGTGAGGGTGGCATTGATGTCGGCAGTTCGCTCCTGCATAGTGGTTAAACCCAGGCCAGCCATCACTTCCTTTACATCAAAACCTTTTCCATCATCACCCACAAAGAGCATTATATGCCCTTCCTGGTTTTTTAGTTTAACTGTTAATTTTTTTGCGTCACTGTGTTTAAGGCTGTTATTGATAATTTCCTGAGCAACGCGATAAAAAGTAACCTGAACATCTGGCCGGAGATTATCAATTTCGTCTACATCCATTTCAACCTGAAGTTTTTTGCGAACCAGCGCCGCCTCAATCAACTGGTGGATTAGGTCGCTCAATTTATAGCGTGTGATGGCCTCCGGACGCAGCTCTAACAAGAGCGTCCGCATCTCAGCGAGGACACCGCGATTGAGAATCACAACTTCCTGCGTTCGCTCGGCAGCACGTTCGGGCTGGTTTTGCCAAAGGCGTGGCAGGCTTTCGGCCATGATTGAAGCTGAAAAAAGCACCTGACTGACGGAGTCATGCAGTTCCCGCGCTAACCGCTGCCGTTCTTCGACGGCGGCCTCCTGCTGCGCCTGCTGCGCCCGCGCCAGGGCCTGCGCTCCCTGCTGGGCCAGGGCCAGGATGAATGAACGCTCATCTGCATCAAAAAGGCGAGGCTGGGGAAAACTCATCCCGATGCCACCAACCACCTGCCTGTTGACCATCATCGGAATGGCTATTAAGGCCTGAGTGCCGGTCTGACCCTGCGCGTCCTCAACAATTTTAGGGTAGTGCTGCTGATAGGCGCTTAAGGTCTCCAACCAGATGGGCCGCTCCATCCGAATAGCATCTGTCAGAGGTACGGAAGCTGAAAGCGGGATGCGCTGATAGGCCTGGAGAATATCCGCAGGCACACCTTTCTGACTTAAGACCTGAATTTCGCGGCGATTCTCGCTCAGTGACACTACCGTTATAATGTGTGGATTCAGCAGTTGGAGGGACTGCTCAATCAACACGTCCGCGACCTGAGATGGTGTGACGGCTTCCGCCAGCACCCCCATAATTTGCTGAAGCAGTTGGATACGATGCTCGATGCTTTTACGATCGCTAATATCCCGGAAAACCAGCACCGAGCCAATTACAGCCCCTTCGCTGTTCTTAATCGGCGCACCGCTGTCATCAATGGGGATTTCGCGCCCGTCCTTCGCCAAGAGGAGTGTGTGATTGGCTAAACCAGTGATGATACCTTTTTGCAGCGCTTCGACGGTCGGCAGGGCGACGATTTCGCGAGTCGTCTCATTCACAATGCGGAAAATATCGGCGATATTCTCACCCAATGCCCCTGTTATCGTCCAGCCAGTAAGCTGTTCAGCGACAGGGTTCATAAAGGTGACACGACCGTGTATATCGGTAGCAATAACACCATCGCCAATGCTGTAGAGGGTGGTATGCAGCCGTTGGCGCTGCTCATATTCGTTTTCCTGTGCCTGGAGTCTCATGCCGCTCAGGACGCTGATGAGAATCGCTTCAACAATAAACAGCACAAACAGTAAAACCTGTCCCGGATCATTAATCTCAAACGAATAGAATGGGGCAAGGAAAAAATAACTCGCCATCAGGCCAGACAAGCCACTTGCCAGCAGTCCAGGAAGCAGACCACCATACCAGGCACTGACCATAATGGCCCCGAAAAATAAGAGGAAGATTGCCTGCCTACCCGTTATTTCATTAATGACAATTTGCAGGAGCGCCGCCAGACTGACGCTGAAGGTGGCGAGGCCGTAATGCACAAACTGGTTAGCATTTGCGAGCTTGTAGGAAAACAGATGGTTCCAGCGAGACAAACGTGCCATGCCAGCCTTTACGGGAATAAACCAGAGAATGAGTGAATTTAAATAGTAACAGGAATGCTGTAATTCAGGAAAGTATATTCCAGGGCAGGCGCTACTGCTACAACCTGATCTGCGAAAACATATACCTGTATTCAGGATAAGGGTCTATGGCCGGATTTGGGGAAGCCCGCCAGACGATTTTAATTACTGACCGCGTACAAATCTCACTCTCAAAACCAGATAACCGAGACGAACATCATCGCCATCACGCAGGATACGGGGTTGGTGGGCGACCAGGCGCTGACCGTTGAGAAAAGTACCGTTCTGACTGTTGGCGTCCACTAAATTCAGGGAGCCATCATGACGCATGATGGAGGCGTGACGCCGGGAAACACCCTTTTCGGGGCCACCATGCTCCTGCAAATCAATGTCCGGCGATTCTTCCGTATCGGGGTCAAAACGTCCGATGACGAGTTCCTGAATTTCCGACGCATCGAATACAAATTCCGCATTGGTATCGCGCACGGTCAGCACCAGATTCATACGGGCACTGAAATGTGCCGTACCCCATTTTGGCTGCCCTTCCTCATAATCGGTATCACCCAGACCGCGTGTTGCCGTCCGGCGCAGATATTCTTCATCAATCTCTGGACGTTCTGAATTGGTCACAACGCTACCCTATCTGACCTGAGCGAGAAGATAAGTTTATTGTACCACTGTTACTAGCGCCAGCAGAAAAATTGGGACGAAATTTGGCAACTATGGCTGTTTTCTAACCGGATTAAAATGTTTTACAGTGTATAATGAGGTAATATCTCTAATCCTGAAACAGGTAACGAATTTCTCACCCGTCCCTCATACCCGGCATATTGACCTGCTTCCGGTTGAAGATTATCATTTATAGTATGGGGCGTCGGCATAAATCCAAATCAGGTCAACGTCGTATCAAAGGCGTAGAAAGGATAGAGGCGCGCTTCTCCGCCGCTTGAAAGCGACGATTCTCGCGCCGTTTCTCGTGAATAACAGACCATCAGATTCCAACAATAATAACGATAACTCGCCCTTCCCTAATCGCAATGCACAGCGATTCTGGCTGATTCTGGGCGCAGTCATTCTCCTGCTGTTCCTGTTCGCTTTTGCCACACCGAATAATTTCCCTAACACCAACCGTATTTCACTGGATCAGTTTGCCCAGTACGTAAAACAGGGCGCAGTAGACAAAGTTACGGTGCGTGGCGGGCAGGATGTGATTATCGAACTCAGCACAGGCTCGGTCGTCACTTATTATAAAGAGCGCGAAAGTGATCTGTTCGAGTCGCTGAAAACTTATGGCGTACCGGATACACAGCTTCAGCGCGTGACATACCTGGAGCAGCCGGGGGATAACACGTCGGGACTGCTGTTCCAGTTAGCCATCGCCGTTGTGCCGACTCTACTCATCATCTGGCTGCTGTGGCGGATGATGCGTTCGGTTCGCACCGGACAGGATCAGGCACTCAGCTTTGGCCGCAGCCGCGCCCGCGTGACGCGCGATATGGAGCGGCCTCAGGTGACATTCGCGGATGTGGCCGGAGCGGAAGAAGCCAAAGAAGAACTCAAGGAAATCGTTGAATTCCTGAAAGAGCCGGAGAAATTCATCCGCCTCGGTGCGCGTATCCCCAAAGGCGTGCTGATGGTCGGCCCTCCCGGTACCGGTAAAACCCTGATGGCGCGCGCGGTGGCCGGTGAGGCGGGTGTGCCATTCTTCAGTATTTCCGGTTCGGAATTTGTGGAAATGTTCGTGGGTGTGGGCGCGAGCCGCGTGCGCGATCTGTTTGACCGCGCCAAAGCGGAAGCCCCGGCCATCATCTTCGTCGATGAAATTGACGCTGTAGGGCGGCATCGCGGCGCTGGTCTGGGCGGCGGTCATGATGAGCGCGAACAAACCCTGAATCAAATTCTGGTCGAGATGGATGGTTTTGAAACCGGCACCAATGTGATTGTGTGCGCGGCGACTAACCGCCCGGACATTCTCGACCCGGCGCTGCTGCGGCCTGGGCGTTTTGACCGTAAAGTCGTCATGGACAACCCGGACATCAAGGGACGCTCAGAAATCCTCAAGGTTCATATCAAAGGCAAGCCGCTGGCGGCTGATGCCGATGTCGAATCACTGGCGAAAATGACGGTTGGGTTCTCCGGCGCTGACCTGGAAAATCTGATTAACGAAGCGGCAATTCTGACCGCACGCCGCAACAAAAAAGCCATCGGCATGAGTGAGCTCACCGAGAGCATGGATCGTGTGACGATGGGGCCGGAGCGCAAGAGCCGTGTCGTCTCCGAAAAAGACAAGCTCAACACCGCTTATCACGAAGCGGGTCACGCGCTGCTGTTTTACTTCCTGCACAATACCGACCCGGTTCATAAAATCACGATTGTGCCGCGCGGTATGGCAGGGGGTTATGTGCTGCCGCTGCCAGACGAAGATATTTTCGGGCGCTCCCGCGAATATTTTGAAGACACAATCACAGCGGCACTGGGTGGACGAGCGGCGGAAGAAATTGTCTTCAACAAGTTCACCACCGGCGCAAGCAATGACCTTCAGCGGGTGACGCAGATGGCGCGGGCGATGGTGACGAAATACGGCTTCAGCGAAACGCTTGGCCCACGCACCTTCGGTTCGGATGGTGGTGCGGTCTTCCTGGGGCGCGAAATCGGCGAACAGCGTGATTACAGCGAACAGGCCGCCGAAGAAATTGACAACGAAGTGCGGCGTATCCTGACCGGCGCTTACGGGCGTGCCAAGCAGATCATCAGCGAAAACCGCGATAAGCTGGACGCACTGGTGAAGGTGCTGCTGGAGCAGGAAACGCTTGACCGGCAGCAGTTTGAGAGCATCATGAATGGCTCAACCCCAGCAACCGTGATCGTCAACAGTGAAAAATCACCAGACGCCCCAACGGTCTAAAAGGGTTTCGCAATCGCCTGTGGTGACAGAACAGGTCACTCTCTAAAACAAAGGGAGGCTGGAACTGAGAATGGTTCCAGCCTCCCTTTTAAGTGATGAGGTTAATACATCGGCTGCCTAATGATCGTCCTGAGCTTATCAGGCGCGGTACGAGTGGGGTCATTCAGATAGACTTCGTGGTGGAGGCCCGTCAATTTTCGCCCGCTGTCATGAATGAAGGCGTGCAACCGCTCGATTGTCGGTTGTTCTTCGCTGTAGGGGCCGAGATGCATCACCTGGGCGACCAATCCCTCCTCATAGGCTTCAAAGCGCGCAGCATCCAGATTAACCGGATTTTTCTTCGCCCGCACCGCTTCAACCGCAGCGGCGAACATCGGCGGCGTAACCGCGTCTGGCTGGCCGACCATCAGTGTCCAGCGCCAGCGTGTCCTGTCGCCCAGAATATCGAATGCTGGTTCTGGCTCACCGTCTACCCACCACAAACCTTCCGCCGGCATGACGGCATAATCCAAACCGCTGCTTTTTTTGCAGGCGAATTTGAGCGTATATGACAGAGCATACAATGTCCCCAGCACTTCGCTCAAAACTCCGGGCTGATTTGGGTCGCCAGCGCCATCCATTTTGATGAAGTTCATCGGCGGGACAACCACTTCGCTGACCGTTTTTGGCGATGGGTTGTAGAGATGTTTCAGGTCTTTTTTCCAGTCAAATTTACTCATGGTATTTACGCCTTCTCCACTGGGTACTGAATTTCAGTGATAGGGCCGGATGGGTCGCCCGGCGCGGTCAGATAAACTTCACGAATGTTCCCGGCGAGGCGGTAATGATTGGCCGCTACCCACTGGCTGAGCGCGCTGTAAGTTTCGTCAAGGCCATCATAACTGCCGCTGTGGATGATACAGGCCGCCGTTGGGATAGCAGGCAAATCATGCACCACAAGCTGCCTTCCATCGCCCAGCAATACTGTTTGTGTGACCGATGGCATAAGCGGGAAGGCGATTTCCACATCCATATCTACCGGTTTGAATTCGTCATCGTGGAAGATCGCCATCGGAGCGCCAATCACCTGTACGCCTGCCGCCATTAGGCCGCTAAAAGCCTCACCCAGCAGCACCCCCACATGGTCGGGTAAAGGGATAATCTCTCGAATTGAGATGACATGCTGAGCCTCTATCGTCTTTAAGACCACTTCCTGTACTGGCATTATGCCTTCCTTTTCAATCTGTTTGAGACGAACCGCCACCCGCATCAGCCGTGATTGTTCCTCGTCCAGCCGCTGTTGAATTTCCGCCTGCTTAAGCCGCAGCATCCCGCGCATTTCGTCGGCGGAGAGTTGATCGTTGAGCAGGGCATGGATTTGTTCCAACGATAAACCCAGGTCTTTCAGCGCCAAAATCCGGTTCAGACGCGGAAGCTGGTCAAAGGTGTAGTAGCGGTAGCCCGTGAATTTGTCGATGTGCGCCGGTTGCAGCAGGCCAATGTCGGCATAATAGCGCAGTGCCGAGGCCGGAACGCGGCACAGCCTGGAAAAGTCTCCGATTTTGAACATCCTTCCTCCGCGCAGATGGTGATCGTTTTCGAAAACGCCTGTCAATAAAGATGATAGAGTTTCAAGCCGCTTGAAAGTCAAGAGGGTTGTTTGACCGCTCCCTGATAAGCAGGCAGAAACAGGAAAGGTAGAAAACGATGCAGCAGGCCAGTTGTCATAAGAGCGGAATGCGGACTAAGATTAACTATCAACGAGATTGACCTGATGCAGGAGGCGAAGCGATGCGGCTGGAAGACCTGAATTGGATGGATGTGGAACGCTATCTGGAAACAGATGATCGTATCATTCTCATCACCGGCGCGACTGAGCAGCACGCCTATCTGAGCCTGTTCACCGACATTCTCATCCCCTCACGGCTGGCACTGGCCGTGGCGGAACGAGAGAAGGTACTGATCGCCCCGCCGCTCAACTTCGGTTTCAGCCGTATGTTCACCGAATTTCCCGGCACCATCAGCATCACGCGCCATACTTTTGATCTGGTGCTGCTGGAAGTGTTCGAGTGTTTGCTTCATCAGGGTTTTCGACGATTCCTGATTATGAATGGTCACGGTGGCAACCGACTCCCGGAGCGACTGGGCGATTTTTTAGAGGAAGACACTATTCGCATCATCTGGCATGACTGGTGGCGCGGGCAGGCAGCCCGTGATTTCGCGACAGCACATGGCCTGCAAATTGACCACGCTAACTGGGGCGAAAATTTCCCCTTCAACCGGGTAGCTGAATCGCCTGATGGAGAAAAAACAGCGGTTGATCTGACCGACCTGGAAGCCGACCAACCCGCTCGTTTCGCGCTGGGAGATGGCAGCTTCGGCGGCCCGTATCAGGTCAGTGACGCGCTCATGGGGGAATTATTTGCACGGGTGGTTGATGAAACCGCCGCCCTGGTTCGGTCACTGCGGAGCGAGCATTCAGAATAGAAGCCAATCAGTGATTGGCAGGCTGACGAAAAGATACCAGCAGCACCAGCTTTCCCAGACGCAGTTCATCGCCATGCCGCAAAACCCGTACCTCTTTGGAGATAAGGCGCTGACCGTTGAGGAAGGAGCCATTGGCACTGTTCAGGTCGGACACCAGCACGGCGTTCTGTTCACGATCATAACGAATGCCGAGGTGCATCCGCGAAACGCCGAGTTCTGCGCCGCCCTTTCTCTCCAGATCAATATCCGGCATCATGGCGCTGCCAGAAGCACCCCGCCCGATAATGAATTCGTGAGCGGCCTGCTGTGGCTGGATTTCGTAGGTTTCAGTTGCGCCGCGAACACGCAGCACCAGCACCGAGTCCCGCCCAAAAAATTCACTGTCGAGCGGCGATGTATCGTGGTCGCTGAAATGGCGCGTTTCGGTGCTGTTGCGGCCATCCAGCAGCGCACCGCAGTGGTAGCACATCGCTTCGCCGGGCTGGTTTGCTTTGCCGCAGGAGAGACAGGCAACCGGGGCAAGGGTATCAGTAATGGCAGATGGACGAGTCAGGGTATCATCCGAGTTGAGCGGTTTAATGGAACGAAGCGGTTTGATAGCAGAAGAACGGGGGGCAGGCTGTGGGGTTTCCACCGGACGGGATTCCCAGGCGCGCATCATATTCACCAGTTCGTCGCGGTCAGTTTTTGGCAGCGCTTCGATGGCAGGGCGCAGGGTGTTAAGAGCGCCTTTCGCATCCAGTCCGCCAGCGCGTAGTTGTTTGTAGCTGCCATAAATTTCCTGCAACTGGCTCATCAGTCCGCTCCGGGCATGTCTTTAATGTTTAGCTCGATTGTCGGTCTGGCAGTGAAATTCGTCAAGCGATCTCATCTGAATTTTTTGTGGATTTCCCGTTTGTGAAAGTTTCTATGCTATATTGGTAGGAAATGAGGGAGTGGCATGATGCAATATCCATTGTTAGACATTCAACTGGAATACTGCGCGGTTTGACACCACACCCCGCGCGCCATCCGTGTGATGGACGAAATTCTGAGCGAACGAGCGATTGAGTATTTTGTGAAATCGTGGACGCTTATTCCGTCTTCAGGCGGTGTTTTCGAGGTCACTGTGAATGGTGAACTGGTGTTCTCCAAGAAAGCGCTGGGCCGCCACGCCGAAGCCGGCGAAATCCGCGCTGCTGTTCTGCGAAAGCTGGACGCGGTGCGCCCGCCGGGGATGACATTCCCGACAGATGATGAGTAGGCAGGCAGTGGGCTTAGAGGCTCACTCTCTTTCATTCATAACCGAGGACAGATTTTGACCATGCTGAAACTGCTGCTGCGTTTGCCATTGTTTGCGCTGATTCTAAGTATCGGAGGCATTGCCCTGGCGCAGACAGCCACTCCGACCCCCACACCCCCTGGGCCAACGCTCAATTCCATCCTCTCACGCGGGGAAGTCTTATGCGGCGTGAACCAGGATTTGCCCGGCTTTGGCTACCTTGATCCCAACAGCGGACTGGTATCAGGCTTTGATGTCGATTTCTGCCGGGCGCTGGGCGCGGCGATTTTCGCTGATGCAGCAGCGGCACGGATGGTGTTGTATTCTACTGCTGAAGAAGGGCTGAACGCGCTGCGGGCAGGTGCGATTGATGTGCTGGCCCACAATGTGGTGTGGTCACTCACACTTGATAGCAATGGTCTGGAATTTGGGCCGGTGAATTTTTATAACGGCCAATCCATCATGGTACAGGCGGATGGCGGCATTGACGAGTGGAGCGATCTGGACGGGCGCACGGTGTGCATCACTGCCGGATCAACCGCTGAAGCCCGGCTGGGCGTGGAGATGGCCCGGCGCGGACTTGCTTATTCTCCGCTTCCGCTGCCCACGCGGGAAGAAGGACTGTCGGCGCTGCTGGAAGGCCGGTGCGATGCCCAGAGCGATAACCGGGTGCGGCTGGAAGTGCTGCGGCAGGGCGCTAATGATCCGGCAGCACTGGCGGTCTGGGGGCGCGTCGATCAATTGTACACCCATGAACCCTTCGCACCGGTTTACCTGTATGGTGATCAGCAGTGGGCAGACATCGTAAACTGGACGGTGCTGGGGCTTATTCAGGCAGAGCAGCTTGGCATCAGCAGCGAGAATATCAACTCACTGGCACGCCTGCCGGAAGAAACCCTGAGCGCTGATTATATTAATCGGGTTGGCCCAGGTGTGGCGCGGCTGCTTGATACCAGCATCGCCGCCAACCATCTTTCGCTCCCACCAGCTTTCATGGTCGCCGTGATCCGCGAAATCGGCAACTATGGCGAAATTTATGAACGGCACCTGGGCGAGGCGAACGGTGAACTGCATCTGCCACGCACACTCAACAGTCTCGCCTCACAGGGAGGGCTGCTCTACGCACCAGAGTGGGGCTAAGTTGCAGGGGGAGGGATGATGGATGTGACCAATGCTTCCAGCAAGCGCTGATCTATATTATCATACAGGAACAGCAGATAGACATCATCCACCACAAAAATGAGAAAACCGCTGCCCTCCCCCACCTCGTAGCGCACGGCCTCACGCCCGGCGATGGTGATATATTCACTGAGCAGTGCGAAGCCGCTGGCCTCGCCCCACGCACGCACATCAGCGAAAGGTGACGCCGCCTGATAAACGCCCAGCAGATCGCGCCGGGTATCCGCCGTGTAATTCGGGTCGGTGGAAAAGGTCAGCGTCAGGCCGAGGTCGCCCGCCATGATCGGCCTGTCTTCTTCTGTCGGTGTATAGGTGTCGATATGGTAGAAGAATAACCCCTGTGGCAGCAGTCCATGTGGGAACAGCGGCGTAAAGGGCAAATTGAGCGCGGCGACGCGGCTTTCCAACTCGCTGATAGGTATGGCAGGGTCGCCAACGGGTGCTGGCGTGATGGTCAGCGTGATGGTGGGCGTGGCCGTTGGCGAAGGAGAGGGCGTAAAGGTGAGCGTGAAACTCGGCGTAGCGGTCACCTGTGTCAGATCAATCGTCGGCGTCGGCGTAAGGGTCGGCGTCGGGCTGAGGGTGGGATAGGGCGTGCGGGTGGCATAGCGCCTGTTCTGATCACAGGCCGGTTCAATGCTGTACTGCTCCCGTTCATTACATGTAAATTCATGGACGATGCGGTTGGCGTGTGACCAGGCGATCAGTTCATTGAGGCTGTCCAGCCGCCACTGAATGATTTTGCCATCAATATCGGCTGTGAAAACCGAGTGTTCATCCGGGCTGATCGCCAGCGCGCTAATCCAATCGGCATGTCCACGCAGACGACGCAGTGCCTGCCCAGAAGCCATGTCCCACAAAATAAGAGTCGTGTCGGATGCGGCAGAAAGGGCATAGCGACCATCCGCAGTGAAGCCGATTGCCAGCACACTGTTGAGCGAGCCACCTTCGTGACCCACCAACAGATCGCCGATTAGTTCACCGGTTGCCATATCATAACGCTGCAATGAGCCATCGAATTTCCCAGCCAGAGCCACTTTGCCGTCCGGACTGACAGCCAGCGAATCAACAATGACATTCGGGGATTGAAATCGGCGGATGAGTTCGCCGTTTTCGATGTCCCATAAGCTGAGTTCGACCCCCGAATCGGGCAGACCGCTCGACAGCAGATAGCGGCTGTCAGGTGTAACAGCCAGCGCGTTGACATAAGTGCCATGTGCTTTGATACGCCGGATTTCGCCGCCTGATACCACATCCCAGATCACGATAGTACCATCAACTGCGCCGCTGATAGCATAGCGCCCATCGGGCGACAGAAGCAGGTGTTCAATTTGTGCACCATGCTGGCCGATTTCGCGCAGCATCGTCCCGCTGGCTGCATCCCAGGCGATAACCGTGCCGTTGAAATCGGCGGCGATCAACGTCTTATCATCCGGCGTGAAAGCCAGCGCCATCACTTCGGCTTCATGCCCTTCAAAAGACCGGTTAAACTGACCGCTGTAAGCATCCCACAGGAAAATCTCGCCGGGGCCTTGCAGTGTATCAATCGACAAATCGAGGCCGAATCTCATCGCGCCGGAAGCGAGGTAGCGGCCATCATGGCTGAGGACAAGGCTGTTAATGCCGAGCCTATGCCCGGCCAGTCGCCGGATAATCGCCCCATTCTGGGTATCCCACAGTCGCAGCGTTCCGTCCTGGATGCCGCCAAGCACACCCATGCCATCAGGCATAAAACGAACGCCAACAATGTCGAAAACGCGGCCACTGAACTGGTTAAAAGCTCCTATCTCCGGGCGCAGGCGGCGCAGAAGCGTTCCCGCCTCCAAGTCCCAGACGATGATACTCTGGTCTGCGCCACCGATGCTGCCGCCGCTGGAGACAGCCTGCGTTCCGTCGGGGCTGTAGGCAACGCTCAGGATTTCTCCCGTGTGGCCGAGCAACCGACGGATTTCACCGCCCGTTCGCAAATTCCAGAGGATGAGGCTGAATTCGCGCGAGCCGGTCAGGGCGGTCAGGCCATCGGGGCTGATCGCCAACGACTTAATCTGATCAATTGAACCGCCGAAGCCGCGTTTAAGCGCACCTGTTTCAGCATCCCATAAGTCCATCCCGGATGTACCGGCTGTCAGCAAATCGTTACTGTTGGGCGTGAAGGCCAGCGCGACGATAAACTGATAATTGCCCCGCGTCCGCCACACTTCCGTGCCGCTGGCCGCCTCCCAGACGACTACCTGACTGTCATTGGCCCCCGCCGCGATACGCGACCCATCCGGGCTGAAAGCCAGCGCATCAGCCCGCCCGCCGCCGATCTCCCAGCGGCGCAGCAGATCGCCCGTTCGCGCATCCCAGATGATGACCTCGGATGGACACAAAAAATCGTTCTCGGTTTGCGGCAGACAGGCTGCCGCCGCAACCTGCGTCCCATCCAGGTTGAAAACGGCAGCATGGATTGTGCCAAAAGCACCCTCGAACTGGCGAATGACACCACCGGCCGACAGTGACCAGAGTGAGATCTCGCCCTCTAAGCCGCTGGTAAGGACATGATCGCCATCCGGGGCCAAATCGAGGGCGATTATCGAAATGGTCTCGCCTTTGAGCGAACGAATTTCACCGGGCGCATAAGCAGTATCGGCCAATGTTCGCTGGGCCGCTGGTGGTGGGTTCTCGACTCCAGTCGCTTGCAGCGCCAGTGCCAGTGCCAGCGGATTATCATTCTGATTGAGCGCCAGTTGTGCCGCCGCGCTCCATGCCTGCGCCTGTGCTTCAACCGCGTTACGCTGGGCAGTGGCTTCCGCAGCCCGCGCAGCAGCGGCGTTGTCCTCAGCGATATTTTGCTGTGTAACGGCGATGGATTCGGCAGTGGCGCGGATCGCTGCTTCGGTTTGCGCAGCAGCGGCGTTGTCCTCAGCCACATTCTGCTGCGTGACGGCAATGGATTCGGCAGTAGCGCGGCTATTCGCTTCCTGGGTGGCAATGGTTGACTGATAGAAAGCAAATGCCGCCAGCGCCAGGGCAATCACAATGCCAAATGTCAACCCGCCGATGGTGATTCGCTGCCGAGCATTGGCGGCACTGCGGCTGGCGGCAATGTACTGGCGGTGCAGGTCTGTCGGTTCGGGGGTTTTACTGCTGCCATTCAGCAGCCAGGCTTCAGCATCGGTCAGGTCTGTGCCGCGCAGGGCGAAGCTGGGATTGCGCCCCCGCTCATCCCACTCAATTGCGCGGACGAGCAGGCGGGTATGCTGGCGCACATAATCCAGATCGGTATCAACTGCGTTGAGCAGTGCGGCAAAAGTGCTATCAAAATCATCATCTTCACGAAAGAATATGTAATTGTAAGCTCGCAGCGCCGGGTGAACCTGCTCATTTGGCGCGGCACGATGCAGCACCGGCACCAAACGTTTGTTGTAGCGAACAGCGTGTTCAACTTCCTGACGGCAGACTTCAGAGACAACCGAATCCGGGCTGATGATAAAGACAAAAGTGTTGGCAGCTTCGATGGCACGTTCAATTTCCTGCAACCAGTCCGCCGTGAGCGGGATGTCCTCCCAATCAACCCAGACATCACGTCCGGCCTGTGACAAAGCAATTTGCAAAGCCTGTACAAATGCTTTGTCACGCCGGGAGTAGGAAATAAAAATATCACTCATGCTGCCGCCCTCTGCATTAGTGGCAGCAAAATTATGTCAGGGAGTTATATTTTTCGCCAGAAGCTATGAGATCATCCGGGATACCAGATAGCACGGGGATCATCGGCGCCGCGCTGATAATCCCAGGCACTATCAATCATAGCCGCGAGATCATATTGAGGCCGCCACCCCAGCAAAAATTTAGCCTTAGTATTATCCAGCCAGGTTGAATAATAACCGGTGGTAATGTCGATGCTGGGCAGACTGCGAGTTTTCGCCAGATAACGGGCGACCTCGCCATAATCAACCGGCTCGTCCATACAGATATTGAATGTCTGCTGCCGCGCTTTAGGGTGGTCAATCGCACAGAGAACAGCGCTCACCAGATCATCTACATGGACAAAGTTGCGTTTGACCGGCTGTCCGTCGGGATCAAGCATCACCGGAATCGTCTGGCTTTGGACGTAAGCATCAGCCTGTTCCGCTCCGACCAGATCACGCCAGCGCGGCCCGCCAAACACATCCTCTCCGAATGACAGTTGATATTTAAAATCATCCTTTTCCATAATCCAGGGCGCACGCAGACAGCAGCCATTGAGGTCATACTGAATGTAGTATTGTTCCAGCATGACTTCTTCCAGCACTTTTGAGAGCGCATAACAGCCGGGATAAGCCGAATGTTTTTGCTGCTCCGTGACAGGGATTGGATGGGGGTAAACAAAATGCCCCATGCCCGCATCGCCGCCAATCAGAATGAACTGCTGGAAAGCTGGACTTTTGCGGCAGGCTTCCAGCAGCCAGAATAAGCCTTTTACGGCAACATCCATGATGGTGTCGGGGGTTTCCTTACTGGTCGCCAGATGCAGCACATGAGTCACGCCTTCTAAAGCCTGCTCGACAACCGCCGCATGTTCAATAGAACCGCTAATCACTTCCAGCCGTTCGCGCGGCTCCAGTTTGCGGTTGTGACAGAGCGCCCTCACGATGAACGAGTCGAAAGACGGGTCGTTCAATAAGCGGTTGATGAACGCCTGGCCGACTTTGCCAGTTGCCCCTGTGACGAGAATACGTTTAGTCATCACTGCTCCAGACTGAATCTAAAAATGCTCACGATTAAACAGTTTTGTCACGCGGGGCTTTGCCAGAAAACAGCAGATTGACGACCAGCGCCGCCAGCAGTACCAGACCAGTGATAAAATCTTTCAAGAGCGGGTCAATGGTTGGAATATTATCCAGACCATTGCGAAGCGTGCCGTAGATGAGCAGGCCGATCAGCGTTTGCGGGATACCGCCGCGCCCACCTGTCAGCGCTGTTCCACCCAGCACTACCGCTCCAATGGTGTCGATTAAATAGCTGGGAATGGCCGTTGGCTGTGCGCTGCCCAGGCGCCCCATGCTCACAATACCCGCAAGCCCGGCGAAAAAACCTGAAATGCCTAACACAGCGATAAGGATGAGGTTCGTGTTGACGCCTGCCAGGCGTGCCGCCGATTTACTGGCCCCAGTCATATAAACATAGCGACCAAAACGGGTATAGCGTAACACCAGATACCCGACGATCAGCGATACCGCAGCCACAACGATCAGCACCCGGAAACCACCTGCTCCGCCAATCCGACCACTGCCGAGGAAAACGGCTGTTTCGGGCAGATTGCTGATAATACGCCCCTTGCTCAGATAGGTGGTCAGACCACCTGCAATCAGCGACATCGCCAGCGTAGACATGAAGGTAGGGATGCGGAAGCGGGCGCTGGCAACGCCGCTCAACAAGCCCAGCAAGGTGGCAACCCCCAGACCAGCCAGCAGCGGAATTGGCTCCTGGGCATCCAGGTTGGCAAACAGATAGGCTGAGACCATGCCGGACAAGGCCGCAATCGCGCCAATGCTCAGATCAATTTCGCCCGTCAGCAGCACGAAGGTCATGCCAGTGGCGAAAATCCCCAGCGTCGAAATCTGCGCCAGAATATTGTTGAGATTAATCGGTCTCAAAAAGGTCTGCGAAGTCAGGCTGAAAAAAACACCAAGCGCCAGCAATGTCCACAGCGGCGCAAGTGCTGTCAGCCGCCGCAACCACACCCCCGAAACAGGTGTACTTACTGCAGAGGAAAGTTCAGGCTTTTCAATTTTTGCGGTCATAACAGCCTCATCAATGTGTCTTTGTTTAAGTTATTGTTGTCCATCTGCTTCACAACGCGCCCACGTGACATCACCAGCACGCGGTCAGCCACCGTCAGAACCGTTTCTGGCTCGGAGGAGATAACCAGCACCCCATAACCCTCATTACGGAAATTACGCAGAATACTGAGGACTTCACTTTTCGCGCCGACATCCATCCCCCGTGTTGGTTCGCTCACGATAAACACTCTGGGCGGGAAAGTCAGCCAGCGGGCAATCGCCACTTTTTGCTGGTTGCCCCCGCTGAGTTTGCCCACCGGGTTTAAGGGGTCAGGCGGTTGAACATTTACCATCGTGATGGTCGGTTGTGCTACCTCAAGTTCCTGAACTTTACTGGGGGACAAACGGCCAATACGATTAAGATGCGGCAGCGTGATATTGCGATAAATTGCCTCATCCGCCAGCAGGCTTTTCCGACGTGATTCAGTCGCGTAAGCCAAACCATGCCGAATAGCATAACGCGCTGAGTGATGCTGTTTAAAAATATGCCCATCAACGGCAATCGTCCCGCTATCGAAGCGATACATGCCGAACAACGCTCGTGCCAGATCGAAATGCCCCGCACCAACCGCACCATAAATCCCAACCACTTCGCCCTGATTCACCCTGAAACTGACATCATAAAATACATCGGATGTCAGATGGTTCACATCGAGCAAAACCTGCCCTTCTGAGCCGGTTACAGCCGGGGGTAAGGTCGCATTGACTTCATGGCCTAAAATCAGCGAAATGAGATGATCGACATTGGTTTCGGCCTGCGCCAGCGTGGCTACTTTACGACCATCGCGCAGCACCGTAATCCGGTCAGCAACCCGCATGACTTCTTCGAGAAAATGGGAGATATAAATAATGCTGCGTTTATCCTGGCGCAGCCGGTCAGTGAGTTGAATCAGACGTTCAACCTCGCCCGGAGAAAGGGCGGAAGTTGGCTCGTCCATGATGATGACCCGTGCGCCTGAGATAATGGTGCGTAAAACCTCCACAACCTGCTGGGTTCCCAGCGGATAATTACCAAGCGGCTGGCGTACATCCAGATAATCAAAACCCAGGCGTGCCAGTTCTTCCTGCGCGGTGGCATACATGCGTTTCCAGTCGATCATGCCCAGGCGTGTTGTCAGTTGATGCCCAAGATAAAGATTCTCGGCAACCGACAGCTCCGGCATGACGCTCAATTCCTGGTGAATCATGCCGATTCCCCGGTTAAGGGCATCATGAGGCGACTGAAGCCGAACGGGTTTGCCTTCAAGCAGGTATTCACCTTCATATTCTGTATAAACGCCGGACAGAATACGCATCATGGTGGACTTACCCGCGCCATTCTCACCCACGAGCGCATGTATTTCACCCTCACGCAGGTCGAAATCAACCTGGTCGAGGGCGGTTATATTGACGAAATGCTTGGAGATGTTCCGTAATTGAAGGATGGGCGAATCACTCATAAAATTTTCCCAGCAAAATTTTGAGGTATCCAGCAGCATTCTGGATACCTCTATGTAGTTAAAACAGAACGTTAGACAACCACTACGGCTAAGACTTTAGAACACCAACTGTTCTTCCGCCCAGATCAGGCCAGGAGCAACGCTCAGACCATAATTATTCAGCTTCCAGGGTTCTCCGGCAACGGCTTCATTGGTATCGATTTCGTTGGTGATCAGCGGGCCGTCCGCCAGAACGAAGAACGGCACATTATTCCGTGCTTCTTCCAACCCTACCGTCGCGGCATAGACACCAGCAATCACGGCCCAGCCATGAATACGAGTGGCGGAGTTGCGTGCCGTCGCTACCAGCTTACCATCGGCAACAGCCTGAATGGCCGGGGACATGGCATCGACGCCGCCTACCAGAACCTGGTCACCCAGGCCAGCATTTTCGACGGCCTGACGAGCGGCCAATGCCATATCATCATTGTCGGCGAAAATCGCTTTCAGATCAGGGTTGCGATTGAGAATGGTTTCCGTCAGCGAAGCGGCTTTGGCGTTGTCCCAGTCAGCGGGTTCATCTGCCACCACTTCAATGTCGGGGTAGCGAGCGACTATATTGAGGAAGCCCTGTCCACGCGCCTGTGCGCCGGTGTGCCCTGGTTGTCCGCCGATGTGAGCAATTTGTCCAGCGCCGCCCATGCGGTTGACCAGTACCTGTACCACCGACTCCGACATGAACACATTATTGGGAGCGATGAAGGTAAGAATGCCCATTTCCTGAAGCTGATCGAGCGGCGCAATCAGCGTATCCATATCGATGACGGGGATACCAGCGTCGATCATGGCCTGCACTGGCTCAACCAGTGTGCCGATGCTGCCGGGCTGCATAGCGACAAAGTCCCACTCTTCAGTTGCCATCTGATCGATCTTACCGCGCTGGATTGCCGGATCGAATTCACCATCAAACCAGGTGATCTCGACGCCGAGCAGCTCTGCCCACCATAAAGCGGCTTCCTGTCCCTGGGCGTTCCAGGTGCCAGCCAGGCCAGCGCTGGACATGGCTGCCCGCAGCGGTTGATCCTGGGCGACAGCACGGCGGTAATCTACCAGTGACAGCAGGTTGGCGAAGGCCAGACTCGATCCGGCAAAAAGACTTCCCTTCAAAAAATCGCGGCGGCTAAAAGCTTTTCGAGACATGGTTCAACTCCTCTTTAAAAGAAAATACAGATGAACAAAATTTGATACAATCATGCATGATTCATCTACTAGATTAACGCTTTGTGCTTTAGCAATCAAATTTTTAGTACAAAAGAAAAATGTTTTCTGCAATCTCCTGTACACATTCCGCATACCCATTATCGATTTAAAACCGGCAGCAAGTTTACTGTTTAAACACCTGTTCCCACCTGTTTTTCAGGTGGAGGCATAAATTCTGTTTCGATTAGCTGCCGTCATAGCCTTCAGCCGAAATAAAAAGCGCACCGGAATGATGCGCTTTGCCTCAGCCAGTTCTGCTCAGGTTGCGGGTGGCGGTACGGGCAGATCGTCCACTGCCACATCTTTCCACTTCGCCCCCTCATCCACCAGCATCACAGGCAGGCCGTCGCGGATGGGGTATTTGTAGCCTGAATCGGCGGACACCAGCCAACAGCCTTTCACCAGTTCAAGCCGTCCGGGGTCATCACCCCGATCCTTATAATGCACTGCTACCGGGCAGCGCAAAATGTCCAGCAGTTGTGGGTCAATCGGTGGGTTCTGGGCAGCCATATTTGCCTCCGGCTCAGTTAAAAGTTAAAAGGGAAAGTTAAAAGGAAAATCGACTTTTAACCTTTAAGTTTCAGTTTCAACTTCCCAGTATACGAACCTCTGCAAAGGGCGTCAATGCTTTGACCGGGCGGCGGGTGCTGGCTACAATTGAACGCAAATTTAATTTTTGCCCGCGTCCGAAAGGTATCCTATGCCGATGCTGTCCAGCCTGCTGTGGCGGGCGGGTTTCCTTATGGCTGCTCGGCTGCTCATCCTCTCCATTCTCTATGGTGTTGCCCGACTGGTGACAGCAGTGGGAGGGGCGGGATAATGCGTGGAACACGTTTGTTCTTCACCATCTGCATGGCGGTCAGCGCTATTTTTGTCATCGTCGTGACGACCAGCGCGCTGCAAACACGCGCCATGTCTGCGGAAGTATCTGCCGGATGGGGCATCTGGCGGGCGAACGGGTGCGAGGGCTGCCACACGGTTTATGGGAGCGGCGGCGCCTATGCCCCTGATCTGACGCACATCTACAGTCAGCGCGGGCCGGATTATATCCGCGAGTTTCTGGCGAACCCCGGCGCATTTCATCCCGGCCAGCGGCCTATGCCTGCCTTCGGCCTGACGCGAGGCGAAACGGACAGTCTGCTGGCCTTTCTGGAATGGGTCGAAGATCAGCCACCGGCGCAAAGCTGGCCGCCCGCGCCAATTTACGTCAGCGGCGGGGGAATAGCGCTGGACATTCCTACGAGCGGCGAAAGCGTTCCCAGCAGCGATTCGGACGATCCGGCAGTGCGTGGCGCTTACTGGTTCAGCCGCCCACCGGCGATTTGCAGCACCTGCCATTCGCTTGAACCGAATGTGGTTATCGTCGGGCCATCGCTGGCGGGGATTGCCAGTCGCGCCGGAGCGCGCGTCCCCGGACAGAGCGCCGAAGCCTATATCCGCAACTCGATCATCAACCCCGGCGATCATGTGGTCGAAGGTTTTCAAAATGTGATGGCGCAAAATCTGGGCGAAGTCCTGAGCGGCGACCAGCTCAACGACATCATCGCCTTCCTGCTGACGCTGGAGTAATCATGACGACTTCACAGAAAATTGCTTACGGTTTTTTCGCGCAGACGGTCATTTTACTGATGCTGTACGCGGCGGCAGCATTGCTGACAGCGGTCAAATTCCTGACACCGGATGACCCGCTGGCGCTCTCGCTGCCCTATCAGCAGATCAGCGGTATGGCGGCGGTTCTGCTTGATCTGGCAGCGCTGACCGGATTGCTCGGCGGCGGCGTTTATGTCGCTGTCGCGCAGCAGACCAATTATCAAGTGGCAGATGAGCGGCTTTTGCGTAATGGCTTTCGGCTGTGGACGCTGCTGCTGGCTGCTGCCACTGCCGCCGGATTACTCGGCCTGCTCGACGCCCGCCCGCTGCTGGAGCTGCCACCATTTTTACGAATCGCCCAGGTGTTGTTTGTGCTGCTGCTGGCAGTCAATGTCCTGCGAAGCGCGGCGAATTCGCCTGTCCTGCGAGTGTGGGCAGCCGGGACAGGGGTTTTTGTGATCGCCGGAATGATCGCGCTTATCCCGGCGGGAGATTATGTAACGGAAAAAATGCTGCGTGCGCTGGCGGTCGGCTTGCGTCTGAACGTGGCTTATCCATTGGCAGCGTTCGCGCTCGGTTACTGGCTGCTGCGCCGGTTTAGCCGTATCGCGCCGGAATGGGCGGACATTGGCATTTATACGGTTGGCGGGTTGGTGACAAGCGCCGGGGTGCTGACGACGCTTTCGGGCTTGCAGCTCCTCGGCGCGCCGGATTGGGCGCGGACAATGGGTAATATGGCTGTTATCATCATTCCTGCCTGTTATCTGATCGTCGCCTCACACTGTTACGCGGCGCTGGCTGACCGCAGCGCTGATAAAGGCTTTTCGGCACACTGGTTCGCGCTCAGCCTGCTATTATTCCTCCTAGGAATTGGCCTGCTGGGGGCAGTCAATGCCGCGCCGGGCGCAGCACAGTGGACGAGCGGGACTCGCCTGAGCGATCTGCAAGCAACGCTGACGCTGCTGGCTGTTGCAGCGATGGGTTTAGGCGTGGTAAATCAGGGGAGCGCGGAACTCTATAATCAAGACCGCCGTATCGCCGGATTGATACCCTTCTGGCTGGTCGCCTTTGGGGTGCTTGGCAGTGGGCTGGCGCTGGCGCTGGCTGGTGTGGTGCAGGTCTTCACTGAACGCCGCCTGAGCATTGGCTATCTGGATGTGCAAACGCTGATCGCGCCGCTTTATGGCCTGTGGACATTCGGCCTGCTGCTGCTGGCGCTGGGCGCTGGCATTTACGCGCTGGCATTTTATGCCCGCCGCCCGAAAGGTGAGACATGAACATTCGACCCGAAACCCCGGCAGATTATGCCGCGATTGCCGATATGACCATTCGCGCTTTCGGCCAACGACTGGGGGAAGCGCTGCTGGTAGCGCTGGCGCGGCAGCATCCTTTTTATGACCCTGAACTGTCACTGGTAGCGGAGGTGAATGGGCAGGTGGCCGGTCACGCACTGTTCATCCCCTACACCATCCGGCTAATGGGACAGGATATGCGGGCTGTCAACCTCGCGCCGCTGACTGTTGCACCCGCGCAGCAGCGGCAGGGTATTGGCGGAGCGCTGATCGCAGAAGGCCATCGTATCGCCAGCGCGAAGGGTTATACACTCAGCCTGCTGCTCGGCCACAAGGAATATTACCCGCGTTTTGGCTATATCACCCGCGTATTTGGCGCATCATCGGTTGAAATAACAAAAGATCAGCTTTCACGACTCGGTGGATTAAGTAGCTATCTTCAACGACGCAACCCGGTTGAGGCCGACATTCCGGCACTGCTGGACTTATGGCGGCGCGAGGAAGCCAATATTGATTTTGTGGTGCAGCCGGGGGCTTCGCTGATGGACTGGCTCAGCCCCGACACACGTATGGAAGCCAATGTATTTTTGCGCGAGGGTGAGATCGTCGGCTATGCGCGCGTCCTGGGGACTGAACCGGGCAGCGCGCATGTATTCCTGGCGCGGGATGATGACGCAGCACTGAAGATGGCGGCTGAATTAATCAGCGTTGGCGCAGCGATTAAGCTGCCGCTGCATCCCTATTCGGCTTCCGCCAGCGCATTTGGCATCCCACCGACGGTTAATGCATGGGATGCGGCAATGGCGTGCAGGCTTGCGCCGGGCCTGTTCGACGAGTATTATGCGGCGCTGACGGCAGGAACGCGGCTGCCGGGCCGCCCTATCTGGCCGACGATGTTTGAATTAGCGTAGATTCGCTCAGGAGTATGATGCGCTCTTACCGGTATCTGATTTTGATTCTGCTCATGTGGATCGTTCCACAGGTGAGATTATCCGCGCAGGAAATGCCTGTTTACACTATCGAGAAAGTGGCGCTGGCTAATTTCCCGGCGGCTATGGTCTTCGCGCCGGATGGCCGCCTGTTTTATACCGAAAAAGTCACGGGCAATGTCCGGGTTATCAACACGGATGACCGGACACAACCAGACCCGGTCATTACCCTGCCAACCGACGCGCTGGTGGAGCGCGGTCTACTGGGAATCGCCCTTGATCCCGCTTATGTTGAAAATGGTCTGATCTGGGTGGTACATACGCGCCCTGGCAGCGCCCGCGACTGGCCCGCTAACGAGATTGTGCGTTTTCATGAGGTTGATGGCGTGGGCAGCGAACCGGAAGTCATGCTGTCTGTTCCCATCACCAACGGAGAACTGAAGCACAACGGCGGCAATCTGCATTTTGACGCCGATGGTTTGCTCTATGTCTCCTTTGGCGATTATGGTGATGCGGCTCATTCGCAGGATTTGACAACTATTCCCGGCAAAATACATCGCTTTGAAGTTACCGATCAGGGTTTGCAATCCGCACCGGATAATCCATTCGCTGACAGCAGCATCTATGCTTACGGCCTTCGTAATACCTTTGATTTCACGATTGACCCGATTAGTGGAGCCTTATTCGGCAGCGAAAACGGCTTCCACTGCGACGATGAAATCAATCTGCTCCTGCCCGGCAAAAATTATGGCTGGGGGCCGGATTACCGCGAGAACTGCTACGGTACAGAGCCGCTCGACCTAGCGGATTATATGCCGCCGCTGCTATCGTTCACCCCAACGGTTGCCCCCACCGGGATTGATGTGTATAACGGCGCGGCTTTCCCGGATTGGCAGGGGCAGTTATTTTTCTGCCAATGGAATACCGGCACGATGCACCGCGCCCTTCTCGATGAAACGCGCAGCACGATCAGCGAAACATTCCGGGTTGATCTGGGTGATGCATTTTGTCGCACCGATATCGCTACTTCGCCGGACGGACTCATCTATTTTGCGGAGCCATCTGGAATTTACCGCCTTGTCCCTGCGCCCGGCGCATAGCCTTACGATGTGGGCGAGTTAGCCGCAGTTGCCCGTTTTGTTGAGATAATCCCCCAGCACCCATCCCTGCCCGTCGCCATAGACGACGCGGAACCAGTTACCGTTGCGGGCGGTGGCCTGTAATTTAAGCTGGTACGGCAGCCGCTCAATGATGCGGCTGGTCGTATTCGGTTCGGCGCGCAGCCGGACGATGTTCCGCACCGTCACCTGACAGCCGGTAAGTGTGACCTCACCCGCCGCGTTGACCACCGGAACGGGCGTGCCGGGAGTCCCGGTGACGACGCCAACGGGGTCAATCGTCACTTCCGGCGCGGGCGCAGCTCCTTGCGGGATGCCATTGACCAGCACCACTTTACCGGCTTTGGGAATCGAACCGCAGGTGAAGTTATCACGCAGCGTCGAAGTGATGGCCTGCGGCACCTGCGGGAACTGCCCGGCATCGAGATAAATCAATTCACCCGAACCCTGCAAACAGATTTCTACGGATGCGCTGAAGGTGATGACCGATAGGCCGCCATTAGTGAGAGCAAAAACATCCACCGCCAGCAGCACGCCCCGGTCAATCACGGCCTGACTGCCGATCTGCGCCTGATTGGTGATGGCGCGGCAAAACACGCTGCCGTTCGGCACAGTTCCGGCGGGAATCGAGGCGCGAATGCTGGTATTCGCCGCGCCGCCAAAGTCAGCACAGGTGGGCAGCGGCGGTTGGGGTGTAACCGTCGGATTGGCTGCGGCGTAGACAGCCTGCACCGGCGTCAGCGCCAGCCCCCAGAGCGCGAGCAGGAAGGCCGCCAGCAACAAACTGCTGATGTATAAAGCGGTTCTGGTCTTTGAAGACATGGGATTTGTCCTCCGCGACTTTTTATTAACAGTTTCCTCTAATAATAGTCGCTTTCTGGAAGTCTGTCACATCATCTTTACAACCCCGCGCCCTCGCGCACGCCGTCCGCCAGGAAGCGCAGCACATCCAGCAGGCGAAGCTGCCACAGATCGTCATCAATAGGCAGCATGACCGCCGTGCGGCTGACGCGGGCATCCTCGCCTAGTTGTGCAGCCAGCCGATCACGGTTGACTTCCGCCAGATAGGGCAGCTTGATATTGATGACATTGTTGAGGGCGATGACGGCGTTCGCATTGGCGGCCTGCGCCAGCAGCTTCACGTCGATCTGATACAACAGCCCCTCAACAGGGGGTGGCAGTACACCAAAGCGATCTCGGAGTTCGTCGCGCATCATGGCTACATCTTCGGCGCTGTGCAGGTCGCCAATGCGCCGGTAAATTTGCAACCGAATGGACATTTCCGGCATCCAATCGTTGGGCAGGTAGGCGGGCAGTGGCAGGTCAATGGTGATATTACCCTGTGCGGCGGGTGGCATTGCCTGAACGGATTCCCCTTTCGTGCCAATCGTGCCTTTTAGCTGGGAGACGGCCTGTGTCAGCAATTGTGTATACAGATGCAGCCCAATGGCCGCGAGATGGCCGGTCTGACGTGTGCTGAGGATGTCGCCCGCGCCGCGCAGTTCCAGGTCGCGCATGGCAATCTGGAAACCCGCGCCAAGATAGACATTTTCAGCCAGCGAATCCAGACGCACCCGCG
>CAYUTY010000003.1:0-133461 GCA_964447795.1 uncultured Anaerolineaceae bacterium | reverse complement strand
TTTCGATCCACTCTCCGACGTTCTCTCGTCGGGCTGTGCCTGGTCGCGCATGTCAATCGGGAAACCCGCGCTAAGTTCGATATTTTCCGACTGCGTCTCCAGACGCACCCGCGCCTCATCGTTGAGTCGATTGTGCGCGGGATGGAAAAAGTAAGCGTAAGCCTGCGCCGCCGCCCGCCCGACACGCCCGCGAAGCTGGTACAACTGCGACATGCCAAACCAATCTGCCCGGTCAACGATCAGGGTGTTGGCGTTGGGGATGTCAATGCCATTTTCGATGATCGAGGTAGACAGCAGGATGTCGTACTCACCGCGCCCGAAACCGACCATCACTTTTTCCAGCAGGCGTTCGTCCATCTGCCCATGCCCGGTGATGACACGAGCTTCCGGCACAATCTGTTCCAACTTGTCGAGTACGGCATCCATCGTCTGAATACGGTTGTGAATGTAAAAGACCTGCCCGCCGCGCTCCAGCTCGCGCAGCACTGCCTGCCGCACCAGGCCATCGTCAAACGGCCCAACATGTGTCATGACGGGCAATCGTTCTTCTGGCGGTGTTTGAATCATGGTGATGTCGCGGACGCCGGTCAGACTCATGTAGAGCGTGCGTGGAATTGGCGTGGCGGTCAGAGTCAGCACATCGACCTGCGCCCGGAAGCGCTTGAGGTGTTCCTTGTGTGTCACACCGAAGCGCTGTTCTTCATCGACGATTACCAACCCCAGGTCTTTAAAAGTGATGTCGTCCTGTAACAGCCGGTGCGTGCCGATGATGATGTCAATCTCACCGGAAGCCAGCAGCGGCAGAATCGCACGCTGTTCGTCCTTGCTGCGGAAGCGTGAAATCATCTCGACCTTGACCGGGAATGGCGCCAGGCGGCGGGTGAAAGTTTCATAATGCTGCTGCGCCAGCACCGTCGTCGGCACCAGCAGCGCTACCTGTTTGCCGCCCTCAACTGCTTTAAAGGCTGCCCGCAGCGCGACTTCGGTTTTGCCGTAACCCACTTCGCCGCAGATCAGTCTGTCCATCGGCGCAGAGCTTTCCATATCGCCTTTGACCTCGCGCACCGCTCGAAGCTGGTCTTCGGTTTCCACAAACGGAAAGGATGCTTCCAGTTCGTGCTGCCAGGGTGTGTCCTGTCCAAAGGCATGGCCGGAGGCTGCCATCCGCTGTGCATACAATTCGAGCAGTTCTTTTGCTTCTTCTTCAACGGCTTTTTTCGCCTGGCTGGTGACACGCGACCAGTCCGGCTTGCCCAATTTGCTCAACTGCGGCGGACGATCATCCGGGCCGACATAGCGTGTCAGCCGGTCAGCCTGATGAATCGGCACGAAAACTGCATCCGTTCCGGCGTATTCAACCACCAGATATTCGCGCTCGTTGCCCTCGACGGTGCGGCGGCGCATTCCTGCGAATCGGCCAATGCCATAATCGACATGGACGACATAATCCCCGGCGTGCATATCAGCATAGCTGGATTCCGGCAGACGAGCGCGTTTAGGGGTACGGGTACGGCGCGGTTCTGGCCGATTCCAGCCAAAAATTTCCGCATCAGTAACCAGATGCGCGTCCCCATCCGGCAGGCGCAGCCGCCAGCCTTCACCAAGAGCCCCTTCCACCAGCAGCATTGCCCCCGGCGGGGGCGGCTCGGTGACATCACGAACTGTCGGAATATAGGAGTCCTGCTCCTGCCACAGATCAGCCACGCGACCGGTCTGCCCGGTGACAACGACGGCACGCCCGCCATTTTTTCGTAAACCGCGCAAACGGTTTACCAGTGGGCGAAGCTGCCCACCAAAACGTTCCTCCGGCGTAAAAATGTTCCCGAAAGAGCCATTTTTCTCGCCTGACTCTTCGCCCACATCCTCATTTTCATAGCCCATAGTGCCGAGGTGAACTGAGCGGCGATTTTCCAGTTCGTCGGCCAGCGTATCCCAGGTAATGTACGGCAGCGGATGATCGGGCGCGAGCAATCCAGCTTCCAGCTTTTCATCGCGGGTGTGGACGGCGGCTTCTTCGATTCCAGCAACCGTATCTCGCAGTTCCGCCCAATCCTCAACCACAATCAGCGCATCATCGGGCGCATAATCCAGCAGACTGACGGGGTTAGGATAGAGATAGGGCAGGTAAAATTCGAGATAGGGGAAGGCCGCGCCGCTCCCCAATGGTTCGGCATCGCCTGCCGCGCTGGTCGGGTCGCCAGCAGGCAGCGCGGCGAACCACTCCCCCAGATGGGCGGCCAGCGGGGGAGTCGTCTCTGGCAGCGCTTCCCGCGCTGGTGGAATTACCAGCAGCGGGAGCTGGTCTGCCGAACGCTGCGTAGAGGGGTCAAAGACACGAATATGGTCGATTTCGTCGTCAAAAAATTCGATCCGTGCCGGTTTATCCGCCGCAATCGGGAAAATATCGACCACGCCACCGCGACGGCTGAATGTTCCCGGCTCGATGACAATCGGCGCAGGTTCGTAACCGAGGGCGACCCACCGCCGCAGCAGCACATCAAGCGCATGGCGACTACCCGGTTTGAGCAGCATAGCACTGCGACGGAATTGATTAACCGGCAGGGTGCGCTGCATGATGGCCCGCGCCGATGTGACCACAATTGGCGGCAAATCCGGTCGGGCGAAATCATCTGGCGGAGTCAGCGCCGTGAGGGCGGCGATACGGTTGCGGACGGCATTTTCGCCCCAGGGTGCGCGTTCGTAAAAGGTCGGCGTCGGCTCGGCAAAGCGGTACACCGGGCGATCACCCAACCAGACTGGCAGTTGTTCGGATACGTTATAAGCGCGGTCAACCCGTCCCGTGATATACAGGACCGGGCCGGGCCAGTCGGCAGCCAGCGCCGCCAGCACAAATGGCCGCGCCGCCCGGATGACGCCGAGATCAAGCAGCGGCGCACCTTCGTTCAAACGGGCGATGAGGGCGCGGTAACGATCGCTGCCGCGCAGCAAATCAAGCAGGCCAGTGAGTTGCAATTCAATCCCTTTAGGTTTGTGGAACATCTACCGTAGTATGCTGGTAGATAATGGAATTCAGGCACAATGTGACATTCTATTATACGACAATTATGTAAGCAGGGGGTTAGAGGTGTTTTACTTTTTTGCCTGGGCAGCTTTCTGGGCGGTTATCGGCTCTTTCGGAACCGCCTATTTGCACCAGCGTACCGGGCGCGATGTGACAATGGGCGGTTTGCTCGGCGCTTTAGTTGGCGCGGTGGGCGGCATTTTCACACTGATGATGCTGTGGGTGTGGCTGTATTACATTGCTACCGGGCCGATTGGCCGCGTCTACGGCACACGCCGCAAGGTGTGGTATCGCTGGTGGGAGTGAGGGGCAAATCGCTTCGCCCCACCTCATCCCTCCTTATTCGTTACTTCAACTCAATCTCCGGCCAGGGCTTGAGCGCGGTGGCGAATAAATCGCGGTAGGCCAGCGCGTCGGCCTCGGTTTCGCCCTCGAAGCGCAGGCTCAAAACGGGTTCGGTGTTGCTGGCACGGATGAGTCCCCAGCCCTTCTCAAATTTGATACGCACGCCATCCACATCGACCACCTCGCCTTTATCGGCCAACGCCGTTTTCACACCCTGAATCACGGTTTCCTTCAGGTCGTCGGCGCAGCGCGGGCGGTATTCCGGCGTGCTGTGCAGTGTCGGGATGCTGGCATTGAGTTCAGAGAGTTTTTTGCCGCTCGTTCCAAGCAGGCTCAATAACCGTCCCGCTGCCAGATAACCGTCGTCGAAGCCGAAATAATCTTCGCTCAAAAAGATATGGCCGCTCATCTCGCCGCCCAGCGGCGCGCCTAATTCGGTCATTTTGGCTTTGATGAGCGAATGGCCGCTGATCCACATCACCGGCTGGCCGCCTGCTGCTGCCACCGCATCGAACAAAACCTGGCTGCTCAACACATCGGCTACCACCCGCGAACCGGGCCGCCGCGCCAGCAAATCACGCGCCAGCAGCGCCAGCACCCGGTCGGCAGCGATCATGTTGCCCTGCTCATCGACAGCGCCCATCCGGTCAGCATCACCGTCGAAAGCGATACCGGCATCTGCGCCCAGTTCAACCACTTTGGCCGCCAGATCACGCATATTAGCGGGCTGCTGCGGGTCAGGCTGGTGGTTAGGATAACTGCCGTCTGGCTGGCAGTACAGGCATTCAAGCACTTCATGCCCCCACAGCTTGAACAGGCGCGGCCCGAACAAACCCCCTGTCCCATTGCCCGCATCGATCACCACTTTCAGCGGGCGTGACGGTTTGACGCGCTTTTCCAGATCATGAATGTAGCGGCTGTATGCGCCGTGATCGACTTCCGCCGAGCCTTCGCCATAGGCAAACTGGTTGCGCTCGATGATGGTTCGCAGCACATCAATCTGTCCGCCATAAATATTGCGGGCGCCGATGGACAGTTTGAAGCCGTTCTGATCGGGCGTCAGGTGACTGCCGGTAATCATCACCCCACCGACATCGCCATAATGAACGGCGTGCCAGTAAACCACCGGCGTCGAAACCAGACCGATGTCGATTACTTTACAACCACTGGCCGTCAATCCCGCCGTCACACCTTCGACCAGATCGAGCGATGTGCGGCGGTTATCATGGCCGACGACCACTGTCTGCCGATCATCCACCCGCTGGACATAGGTGCCAAAAGCGTGACCGATCAGCCGCGCCACTTCCTTGGTGATGACCGCCCCTTCACCCTCTGCCTTGCCGCGAATATCATACTTTTTGAAGATTTTAGTGTTTATGTCGGCCATGACATCACTCTCCTTCAACGATCTGAATTTCCTGCTTCACATAAACGCGCTGGCGGTTTTTGACATCATGGCGCACATGTGTCCCCGGCCCGATCTGGGCGTTTTCACCGATTTTTACGCCCGGCATGGTCATCACATCCACGCCTAAAAATGCGCCCTGTCCGATGATCGCACCCAGCTTGTCACGTCCGCTGTCGAGTTTGCTGCCCTTGACGTAACTTGGCACATTACGCTTATCAATGCGGAGGTTAGCGGTGGTACAGCCAGCCGAAAAATTGACGTTGGGCGCAAAGACCGAATCCAGCACCCGGCAGGCGTGCAAAGCGCAGTTGTCGGCGACATAGCTGCGGGCAACTTCCGTCGTAAAACCAACTTCACAGAGATTCAGCACCATCGAATTTCGCACCAGCGCATTGTTGCCAATAACCGTATCGGCACCAATATAGGCCGGGCCAACCACTGCCGCGCCGGGGAATATTTTGACGCGCTCACCAATATAAACGTCTCCTACCAGTGTCGCTGTCCTGGCGACAAAAGCGCTCTCGGCTACGTTCTGCCCCTTAATCTGTGCCAGGTAATAATTCATCACGTCCAGTACATGCCAGGGGAATTTGAGGGCGCTCCAGTGACCGGCATACGGCACAACCCGGTAAACCGTGTTTTTCATCAACCCATCCATCGCCCGCTCATAATGATCGTCGCTGGGGATGTCCCTGGCATATTCGGCGCGGATGGCGTCGAAAAGCGCTCCCGCATCGGTGTGAATATGGGCGACGATATTCACCAGATCGCTGGGGCGTTCGTCCGGCTTTGGTTTCTCGATAATGCCGCTGATGCGCCCGTTAGCATCCACAACCAGATAACCGCCGGGGAAATACTGCTCCATGCGGTAGCCTGCCAGATAGGTCGCTGTCGGGTCGGCATTATAAGCGCGCAGCAAATCTTCATGCAGCGTGTCATCAACCACATCATGCACCTGATTTACATACACCGCGCCCAACCGCGAGATCATGACCGTTTCAGCCGCCAACAGAGCGTCGCCCATACCTTTGGGTTCCTGCTGCACAGCGATTTTGATATTCAGGGAAGTGAGCGGCGCAGTCAACCCGGCGATGTCAGCCAGATTTTCCGGGTTGGCGACGATGACCACCTCGGTGAAACCAAGCGCCCGGTAACGCTGAAGCTGGCTCACCAGCAGGGCTTCTGTCCCAAAACGAAGCAGTGACTTTTCCCGCAGCGGCCACATGCGTGAGGACGCCCCCCCCGCCAGAATGATCAGTGTTGGCATCTGAGCCATGAGAACTCCTTGTTTGGAATAAATCACACCATGAATATACGGTCATTTTACCAGCCGGAAACAAACAGGGGCATAAAACTACAACCCGTCCATCGCCTTTCATGCCAGTTCGGGTTACAATGCTGATGAAGATGGATCATTGGATGGAATGATAAGGTACAGAATCGATGAGCGGCAACTTCCTTTCCAATTTCATGCGTGTCGCACTGGAAAAAACCGGCGCGGAGCGCGCGCTGGCGGCAGATGCTCATCTGGCGATTGTGGACATGCTCAACTTCGAGCAGGCCGATGTGCTGGACGACGATTTCATCGGTCTCGACATCATGCGGCAGGCGCTTGAATCGGGCGAACCAATTATCACTAACAACGCTGTGCAGCGGGTGATAGATGCGCCGAACACCAATACCAGTTTCACCAACCTGCGCCTGATCGTCGTTATACCGCTTGCAACTGTAGGCGTAGTTTACCTTGACCAGCATATCCGTAGAGGCATCATCCCCAAAGAGACCATCGAACGGCTGGCTGCGTTTGGCAGCCAGGCTGTGCAAAACAACCAGATGGACAGTGGCGAGGATGAGCTGTACGCGCTTTACGACCAGTTGGTCTAGCGCTGGCTCTGGAATTCACCCTGCTCCTGTGCTACTCTCCTGCCGATTTTGGATGGCATGAGCAACTTTATGACTGATAACCCCACTTACGAACAACAACGCGCCGCTGAAGCCGAACTCTGGGGATCAGAGTCGGAACGGATGGCAGGCGTCGTTCCCCCGGAATGGCAGTATCATCGGAAACTGCGCCATAACATAATCGTGCATGGGCCAGAGATTGAAGTTCTCCTCAGCTATGTTCAGCCGGGCATGAAAGCGCTTGAACTGGGCTGCGCTTCTGGCTGGCTGACGCTGGCGCTGGCGCAGCGCGGTGCAAACGCTACCGGCATGGACTTGAGCGAAAAATCGCTGGCGGTAGCACGAGCCTATTACGAACGCATCAGGCCGAACGTGAAAGGTACAGTCACTTATCAGCCCGTCGATATGAATCAGCCGCTGCAACTCCCGGAAAATGCTTACGATGTCATTGTCGTCAAGGGCGTGCTGCACCACCTGCTGAATCCGCAGGATGTTGTGGCAGCGCTGCGGAAGGCGCTCAAGCCGGGCGGGCTGCTGTGGATTGATGACACCAACGGCGAGGAAGCACCGGGGAGCGTGCTGCTGGCTGGAGCATTGTCATTTATACTGCCAACTCACACCAGTTATGCCGACAAATTCCGGGCGCTGCGAAAGTTCGGCCTGAATGCGCCGGAGCGGGTCAAAATGAGCATTGAGGCACACGGCCTGTCACCGTTTGAGGGTGCAGGGCGCGAACATGACTGGCTGGCGCTGGTGTACCAGCATTTTATTGTGGAACGGCGCGTCAGCCTGCCCGGCGCGACGGGTTATGTCTCGGCACAGTTAAATCTGGCTGATGCAATAGCTGTCCCCTTTTTGAAAACGCTGCGCCTGGCCGAACGACTCTTGCTGCGTACTCATGTGCTGCGAAGCACCGGCGTCGTCCTCTACGCGCGCAAGTCGTGATGATTCAGTCGGGCGAGCGGTACGACACCACCCGCGAAGCGTGGGAAAATATCTGGGCGGCGGCTGGTTCTGTCGAAAAAGAACTGGCAGCCGCCCGTTCCGCCCGTTCGCTGGAAACATTCAACACATATTTACCTTATCTCCCCAAAGATGCGCCCATCCTCGAAGCAGGCTGCGGGCTGAGCAGTATCCTGCTGCTGCTCAAAGAACAGGGTTTCAACCCCCTCGGCATGGATTATGCGGTGACACCGCTGCACATTTCGCACCAGTACGATGCCAGTTTGCGTCTGTACGCCGGAGATGTGCATACGCTGCCACACGCGGAAAATTCCATTGGCGCTTATCTGTCATTCGGCGTGCTGGAACATTTTGAGCATGGCATGATTCCAGCGTTAACGGAAGCCCATCGTGTTCTGATGCCGGACGGCATCCTGGTACTGACCATACCTTATCCCAATCTGATCTACCGCTTAGTACAGCTTAAGCGGCGTCTGCGTGGTGAAAACCTGCTCACCGATGAGGATTTTTACGAAAGCACCTACACCCGCCGAGCGCTGGAACAGAATGTCACGCAGGCTGGTTTCACGCTGGTGAAGTCGCTGCCGACCAGCCATTCCTTCACCTTCTGGGGGCTGGGTGGGCCATTCCGGGGCAGCGGTTATTATCGAACGAGTCCGCTTGCTGAGTTATCAGGCCGCTTCACGCAGGCCGTTTTACCCTGGGCGTTCAACTTCACGACGCTGGTGATTGCAAGGAAATAGATGTATGGATTGCACCGTGATTGTGCTGGCGGGCGGGCAAGGGCTTCGCATGGGCGGGCTGGGACAGCTCATGGCGAAAACGGCGATGGTAGCCTACGATTGGCCGCTGCTCATCCGGGCGCTGCACCAGATGCGCGAACACGGTTTTTCACGGGTGGTCATTTCGACCAACACAACCTTTTACCCGCAGCTTTCCGCCCTGATCGCCAGTTATGTCGAAGGCACAACCCGCCATAATCCGCACTACAGCGCTGACGACATCCGCGTAATCGAAAATCCGGCACATGAGGGCGGCCCCCTGCCCGCGCTGGCTGAAGCCTTAAAATATGCCGATACGCGGCGCGTGCTGCTCTATCTGGCTGATGAATTTCAGCTTGCCAATCCCTTTGCCGATTTCGCCGCCGTTCTGCCGGATGATGCAGATTATCTGGGGTGCGCCATACCGGCTTACCCACGCGAACTGCTGCGCGGCGGGCTGGTATACGCGCATGAGGATGGAGAGTCGTATTCTATTGTGGAAAAGCCGGAAACCAATCCCGGTGCGAACGGTCTGCGCTGGACAGGTGTGGCGTTGTTCAGCCGCGATCTGATTGACGATCTGGCACAATTTTTCACGCAGCATCCGGCTAACCTGGCTGTTGGCGAAATTTTTGAGTTCCGCCGGGCTATGGGCAAACCCGTTCGCGCCATCGTCGGGCCAGACTTTCTCAATGTCAACTCGCCCGATCATCTACTGCTGGCGGGTTTATATGTGGCGATGGAAAAACACGCCCACCAGCCCGAATTATGCGCCTCACTGGCGATAGCAGCGGCGGCTTTGCGCGAGAAAATGTGATTATCCCAGTGTCACCGTCCAGCGTGTCACCGTCACGATCACACCGGGGTGATGGACGAACAGCGCGGGTAAAACGGCTGCATCGGCATCCACAAATGGAATAGCCGGGCCGATCTGTTCCCCATTCAGAAAGACAGTGATAGCGCCGCTGGCCGGATTGCGATCCAGCCGGGCGCGGATAACAACAGCATTCACTGCCCGCTGGCTCATGGTCTGCACCCCGGCAGCAGTGCGGTGGCCGATATTCAGCACACCAGGTTGAATAAGCTGAACGTTCATCCCGGCGTTTTCCCCGGATTCATCGGCCAATAACAGTCCAAAAAAGACTGCTCCACTGTCCACCAGCGCCGGATCGTAAGTTGTCAGCGTCATCTCGGCTTCGATGCGGCGAATTCGACTGGCAGCATTATTGCCAAACCAGCCTTCCAGCACATCGGCAGGAAGTGTGATAATGGTGACAGCATCACCTGCGGGTTCGTTCGCACCCAAGCGCCAGTAAGCGCTGTCAATCGTTTGTACCAGCGAAAAACGGTCACTTTCCCAGGGAACAGCGGTCAGATTACCGGCCAGTGCCAGCACATCCTGCTCACCCTGGATGCCGCCGGGGGGCAGTGTAGCCGTTGGTGTATTCGTTGCTGTCGGGGTATTGGTTGGCGGCGGTGTATTCGACGGTGTATTGGTCGGCAGCGGCGTTGAAGTCGGCGCGGGTGTACGAGTTGGCGCGGGCGTCGTTGGTGAACTGTTGGCTGAAACAAGCGGCAGGCTGGTTGGCAGCAGCGTCGGCGTAGTGAAATCAGGGTTCTCTGTTTCGGATGCTGTGCTTCCACCGATTCCCGGCAGCGGAGAAGGCTGGCCGTCTGTCGTGCTGATGGATTCCTGCGTTGTATTCAGCGCTGCCGCCGTTTGAAAGGGTGTGTCGGTGATGGTGATGGCAATGCTTGGCGTCCCGGCATTATTCAACACTGAAGCGATTACCCCCAGCGCCACCAGTACCACCAGGCCGCCAATCCCCAGCAGCACCAGCCGGGGCGAAAGCTGTGGCAGACGTGAGGCAGGCCGTCCTTCCAGGTAGCGTGAGCCGCGATACTCAGTGTCCGAAACGGCTTCGGTCAACTGTGGCACAGGTTCGTCCGTTGGCGGTGCAGGGAATTCCGGGGCGTTCTCTGTAACCTCGTACCAGTGACGATAAAGCGGATAAGCCGGGTGACGGTCAATGAACATGGCGCGAAAAAGCTGATTGAAGCGATTGAGCTTTTCAGTGCGGCGGATAGTGTTATCGCTGTAAACCGCCAAAAACTGCTCGTAGGTATCGCGCCAGCCGCGCAAATCCACTACCTGCGCTTCGCCCAGCAGCCGCACCGTCACCTCGACCATACGGTTTTTGGCATCCCGTACCGCTTCAACCGGTTTGTCGGGTTTGCTCTCGATGGCGCTCATCATCTGGCGTGACTGGTTATGCAGTTCTGCCGCCCCCGCCTGAAGTTCCATCAACCAGGCCCGATACTGGGTCAGTGTGACCCCCGCTGCCGTCTCTACTTCACCAACAGCGTTAAGAGCATTTTCCAGCTTAATTCCGGCAGCGCGAAATTCTCCCTCAGACCAGTCACGCAGGGCATTTTCCAGTTCACGCAGACTGTAGCCGCCCGCCGCCAGCGTCCGCGCCTGCGGGTTATCTTCCAGCCTTTTACGGGCTGTATCCAACCCTCCGAGCGCGGCGCGGTTATTGATGGTGTTGAGTAGTTCCGCGCCGGCATTGATGTCCCGCCGCCGCTCAACAAATTCCGCCAGAGCGCGGGTCAGTGGGTGGCGGTTGCCAGATTCGCCCAGCGATTTAACAGCCGCCTCGCGCCAGAAATCCGCATCACCTAAACTACCCTCGTGGGCGTCCAGTGTCCCCAACAGAATATAATTCACGAACAGCACACGCGGCGCGGCAGTGCTGTTACGCGCATATAGCTCGACCAACCCCTTACTCATTGCCTTGAGATAGGTTTCCTTGCTGGGCATCTGCGCGGTGAAATGCTCACGAATGGCATTTTCCTCTGCTGTATAGAGGGTTTCCAATGTAATCAGCGCTGCCTGAGTGCCTTTTACATTGGTAACGACATTGCGTTCCATCCAGGCACGGGCAATCTCTGCTAAATCGCGCAGGCGGGATGCCGCTAACTGCTGCGCCTCACCGCGTGCGATTTCGTAAGCCTGCCCGCCGAGTCGTTCAGCATCTTGCAACCGCCCCCGGTCAAAAGCTTCCCAGCCATCAGCCAGCGCCCGGCCCAGGCCACCAAACAGCGCATGTCTTTCAATATATGCCGCGCCTGTAACCACCGTCCGTACCTGATTAAGCCATCCGGCCAGCGTCGGGCTGATCGTGCCAACCGCGTCAATCGCATCCGCCAGTGCGGTGATCGCGCCGATGCGATCACCCTGGATAGTGGTGTCGCCATAATCCTTCCACGAACGCGCGGCGGCATCCACCCCAGCGACCATACCCACCAGCATGTCATCAAACAGGCGCTCGGTGAACGGCTCCAGATCATCGTGTGAGGCTTTGAGCCAACCTTCCAGATCAGAACCATCAGCGGCGGGGACATAAGTCTGGTAAGAGCCGAGCAGTTCATAGAGGGCATCCAACAGACGGGCGACAGTTTCCCAGGCCGGGTTGGTCGGGTCAATCGTGCGGCTGTTATCCAGCGCACTCAGGGCATCGCGTGGGCTGGTCGTGGCCTGCCGCCCGATAACATGCATATTGTCCGCCAGCGCCATGGCCGCATTGAGCGCTCGTTCCAGCGCCGATAGCGGCAGTTCACGCTCAGTCAGGGTGTTCGCCGCGTTGAAGGTTTCCAACAGTGTACTGAGCGCGGTAAGCGCATCCACCACCGAGCGGAAGCCATCACGCAGGTCGATCAGACTGGCAGCGCTCGCCATATTTTCCAGCGTGGTCTGTACCTCAGCCAGTACCGCACGCGGCTCGGTCACGCCGTAACCTTCAGCCGCTAACCCGGAAAGCGCGCTTTCCAGCCGAAACAGGTTAGGTCGCAGCAGCATCACTTCCAGCGAATGGGCGTCAATGCGTTCCGCCAGCAGCCATTGTATGACGCGGACATCATCTTTCGCGGGTGTGGTCACCAGCAGGTGGGCCGCACGCACATACTGCCGTTCGAACAGCAGGGTAATGGCATCCAGCACCACCGATGCAGCAGCCGGTTTCAGCCCGGTGTTCAACAGCAGATGGGCCGCGTCGAGCAGCAGACTGATGAGATCGCGCATCTCATCACGTGCGCGCCCCAGTAGTTCATCGAGCAGGTCAACCGCCCGCGCCCAGTTAGCACTTTCGAGGTATATCCGCGCCGCGTCCAGATCAGCGGCCACTTCCAGATCACGCAGTCGGGCCAGAATTTCGCGGTAGGCATTACGTGCGCCGGGAAAACCGGCATCCATCGCCAGCGCCGGTTCGAGCGCATCCAGCAGCCCCTGAAGTTCATCCCGGCTGCGGTTGTGGCGCAGGCGCTCGACCACCCGCCCCAGAATAGTATTGCGTTCACGTTCCAGTGGGTCACGATAATCTTGCAGCGCTTTTCGCAAATCGCTGATTGCGCGGTAGCGCAGACGGCTGTTAGGGTGCGCCGCTTTGCTGATGATGGCCGCCAATCGCGGGTTAAGGCGTTCAGCATCACGCCCGAAGTCCAGCAAAAAATCGTCACCTGCGTCACGCGGGACATCCATGCGCCCGCCGCCCGTGACGATGAAATACAGCAGTTCACCTACCTGGAACACATCGCTCTGGCGGCTGATACCCTGGGGCGTGATATCGTCGCCCTCCAGGAAAACCGCATTGCCCCAGTCAATCACTTTCAGGCGATAATTATCCCTGTCCCAGAACAGGTGCTTGGCATCAACATCGTTATAGACAATATCGCGAGCGTGTGCCGTCGCCAGCAGGTCGAGCAGATTATCAACGATAACCAGCATTTCCAGTTCGGCTAAACGCTCATCCCGCCCGGCGAGTTCGCGCACCAGGTCGGCCAGAATCACGCCCTGACCGCGTTCCATCACAATATACTGATGAGCAGTGCCGCCAACGAGGAACTGCCCCCCACCAAGCAGCGCCGTCACCACCGGATGCCCGGCGAGTCGTTGCAGCGCTTTCCGCTCGTTGAGGATGCTGACTTCCTGCCCGGCGCGGATGGGCGGCGCGTCATTTGGCGCGGGACGTTTGATGACCACCGGGCGGTCATCGGCTCCGGTATCAACCGCACGTAATGTCTCGCCGGAGCGCCCACGCGGGTAGATGTAGTCGTAGCGGTAACGGTTGTCAAAAAGGCTGTCAGCCATCGGCACTAGCTTTCAGTAAAATCAAAATCTGTTCTGATGTGTTAGTCTACCCCAACAACTCCAATTGTAGCCGCGCCTACCCACCATGCAAGATGCGTCATCGGTACTGATGGGCGTTCGTGAGGGAAACGTTTATAATATCACCATAAACAAGCAGCGGTTATGAGGCTGGATATGAGCGCGCTTGAACGAGAACTACTTGAACGATTTAACCATCTCGACGCAGAACGACAGCAATGGGTGTTGGATTTTGTGCGCAAGATCGAGAATACTGCTCCTAAACGTGTTTATTCCTCATTGGAGCTAATGAAGCTGCCACTCGCCGAACGCGAAGCGTACATCAAAGCCGCATTTGAAGCAGCCAGCGACGAGGATTTTGAAACCTTTGAAGCATAGATCAAAACGATTAGATTATTTTCAAGAAAATGCGCTGACTGAAATTGCAGCCGCGATTGCACTTTGTATCGGCTATATACCCCATAAACAGTAAACACAACATGCGAATCGTTTTACAGCGGGTGAGCAAAGGCAGTGTGACGGTTGATGGACAGATAGTCGGCGCGGTAGACGCGGGCTTTGTCGCACTCGTCGGCGTGACACACGGCGATAGCGAAGCCGAGGCCGATCTGATGGCGAAAAAGACCGCCAACCTGCGTGTGTTCGAGGATGGCGAGGGCAAGATGAATCTGTCGGCGCTGGACGTCGGCGCGGGTGTGCTAGTCGTTTCACAGTTCACGCTCTATGCCGATGCCCGCAAAGGCCGCCGTCCCAGTTTCATCGATGCCGCCCGCCCGGAAGTCGCCGCGCCGCTGGTGGACTATTTCGCTGAACGCCTCCGCGCTGAGGGAATCACGCGGGTGGAGCGGGGCGTTTTTGGCGCGATGATGCAGGTCGAAATCCACAACGATGGCCCAGTAACCATCATTCTCGATACGGACGTGTTACAATAGCGGGCGCTCATCAGCAGAGGGAAATATGCTCGAATTTGCCTGCCATACCTGGGCTTTCACCGATCTCACCCTGCCGGAAGCACTCGGCACGATTGCCCGCATGGGCTTTCGCTATGTCGATATTGGCAGCGCCGCCAACGTCAACACCGCTCGCGCCGCCGCTGACCCGCGCAAGGTTGCCGACGAAATTCGCGGCGACCTCGATTTATTCAACTTAAAAATCAGCGATTTGTATCTGCTGCTGCCGCGCATTTCGCTGGCGGATGAATCCCGGCGGCAGAAAGAAATCGACCTGTTCAGGGCGCTGCTGCCTTTTGCGATTGCGTTGCGGACGCCGGGAATCACGCTCTCGCCGGGGCTGGCGCATCCCGCCGAGGATGAAGAAGCCTATGACCGCACGGTAGCCGCGCTGCGCGAGCTGGTCAAAGCGGCGGCAGAGGCCAAACTGCCAGTGAGCATTGAGCCACACATGGACTCGATGGCGCAGACACCTGAAACAGCGCTGAAATTCGTCAAGGATGTGCCGGGGTTGAAGCTGACGCTCGATTGGTCGCAGATGGTGGTACAGGACATTTTTCACGACGATATCCTGCCGCTGCTGCCCCATACTCGCCACATACAGATTCGGCAGGCGGCGCGGGCGCAGCTTCAGGTGCCATTCGAGCGCGGGCGTATTGATGTTAAGCGTGTTGTGCGCGACCTTTTGGCGGCGGGTTATGATGGCGTGATCTGCGTTGAATACATGAATACCCCCGGTTGGCACGGCATGGAAACCGTCAACGCCATCAAGGAATGTTCGCGGATGCGCGATGCGCTGCGAACGGCGCGTGATGTCCAGATGGAGAAATTAAAAGCTTAAGGCAGAAAATTAGAGTTAAAGATTATGAACACCTATCAACCACTCGCTGAAGTCCGAAAAACGCTCAAGGTCAAATGGTATCGATCAAAGATTGATAGCGCAGCCTTAAAAAGGTTATCGACGCGCAGTGATGCCCAGGCATGGTTTCAGGCGGGTGGACATTTTTTGCTCTATTTGCTTACAGGTTCACTGGTGTTCTACTTCTGGTCGCAGCAAACCTGGCTCGCTTTTTTTGCAGCGCTCTTTTTGCATGGGACGGTTGCCAGCTTTTTTGTGGGCGTTGCGCCGCATGAACTCGGTCACGGTTCCGTCTTTGAGACGAAATGGCTGAATAAATTTTTTCTTTATCTCTTTAGCCTTTTAAGCTGGTGGGACCCTTTTGACTACGCCAGCAGCCATACGTATCACCATCGCTACACCCTCCACCCCGAAGGAGATCGTGAAAATTTACTCCCCCTTGAACCCAGCTTAAGATCAACTTTTGTGTTGCAGCTACTGACTGTGAATTTGCTCACGCAGCGCGGACGCACATTCGGTAAAGGCGGGCTGCTGTCAACCATCTGGGTGACGATTCTCGGCGCGTTTGGGCGCGTCGGTGATCCTGACATTCCCATCAATGAATGGATTGAATCGCTGCACGAAGATCAGCCTGAAGAATATCGCAAGTCGATCTGGTGGTCGCGCTTTTTGCTGGCGTTTCATGGAACAGTTACAGTTGTTTCGCTCCTCACCGGTTATTGGGTGATGATTTTGATCATCCCTGTCGCCCCGTTTATTGCAAACTGGTTGGCCTATCTGGTGGGTTTGCCGCAGCACTGTGGATTGATGGAAAATGTGCCTGATTTCCGCAAAAGTGTGCGTTCGATGACGCTGCCGCCCATCGCCGAGTTCCTCTACTGGCGCATGAACTGGCATACTGAACATCACATGTATGCTGGCGTTCCCTGTTACAACCTCAAGAAGCTGCATCATGAGATCGCTCATGATATGCCCGAACCCCGCACCCTTATCGGGGCATGGCGCGAAATGCGTGCAATATGGCAGCGCCAGAAAGTTGAGCCAGATTATGCCTTTGATACGCCGCTGCCGCCGACAGCAAATCCTGGACATATCGAGAATGTGCAATCAGTGAATAGAGACGCCGAATTAGAAGCTTCGATAGGTGATATAGCGCCAAAAGGATTGAGTGAAGAATAGACTTTTTGCTTGGTGTCTTTTATGCTGGCGGCTCTGATGTTGCTGCCAGTGTCAAGTGGATTAACATCAGTTATGGATAAGTGGCTTAATGAGGCCAGAACAGAGTAGCTTAAACGCGGCCTCTGGTTTTGTAGCCGGGGAATCGCTAAAAACCACCAGGTTTCTGTAATGAAAAATGTACCATTACCTGTTCTTACCTGTTTATCAGGCCTGATTTTCCCCTGGTGAGATGACTGCTTGATAACGTGTATCCATAACTGGCGTTGGATTAGGAAGTAGCTTTGAAGTTGTCGAATAAGGTTCTATGGATTGTGGGCATCATCAGCAGCCTGCTGGTGGTAATCGTCGTTACGCTGCTGCTGGTTCCGGCGGAAACCAACCCGGCTTTTGATACAGCGGTGACATTTGTCAACGCGGCGGGCAAGGGCGACGATGCGACCGCCTTGCCGCTGCTGGACGAAACCTTGCAAGCTTATGTGGAAGCCAACTGCCCGGATAGCAGCGTATCCGCCTGTATCATGGGATATATTCCGCCGGAGTGGGGCGGCCTCATTTCCGCTGTATACCGCCGTTCCGCGCCAGACGGAGACGCCTGGAATGTTGATATGATCGCCACCTATGAGAACGACAGAGGCGTCAGTGGTGTATGCAGCCACATCCGTGTCGAGCCAACCGCCGCCGGGGAATGGCAGGTGGCAGGATGGGCGGGTTTCATCTGGTGTGGCGACCCGGTTTCGCGTAATATGGCGTCTAATCCCGATGCCCCCAACCGCGCCCCATGAAAACAGCACTATACAAAAGACTCAACGCAAAGACGCTAATAAGCAAAGTCACAAAGGATTTTTTGCTTTCTACTTTGCGTCTTTGCCGCTTTGCATCTTTGCGTTACGTTTTTATGCTAATTTTGTTCGCTGGTTGCGTGCCAGCGCGGGTGCCAGAGAATCTGGATGACACGCCCGGCCCGGCGGTAGTCGTCACCGACCGCCTGTTTGAGAACAGCGTCTTCACCGTCCGTTACCCGCAGGGTTGGCGCATCGTCACCGGGGAAGCGGGCGCGCCGCCATCGGTGATTTTCGTCGCGCCGGACGAGCAGACGACAATTCGGCTGCAAGTCGGCGACTTCAACGGCAGTTTCAACCCGCCCGACGGCTTCCAGATCGACTTGCGCCAGCTAGACGACATCGGCGGCGAGAGCATCAGCGCTGTGCTGACCGCGCCCACCGCCGAGTGGGAAGGCTATTTAGCCATTTTCGAGCGAGTGCTGGCTTCGGTTCAGGCTGCTTAACGCGCCGCCCACAACATACCGCGCTCCATCAGCGTCAGGGTTTGTGGCATCCGCACCACGGTGGGTGTGTGGCCCAGGCTGCAATAAAAGACCCGACCCGAACCCCACATTTTAGTGAACACGACTGGCATAACAACATCACCAAAGCGTGTGGTCGCCAGCGTTGTGACACCGGGGTCAACATGCATATAATACTGTTCGGAGACAACCTCGAAATCAGCCAGCCCTTCGGTGATGGGGCTGGGTACACCATCAATATGAACCATGTAATGGATGCCGTCATTACCGGGATGTGCCACCCATTGTGCGCCAGTCATAAACTGGTACTCGGTAGCGTTGCGGAAACTGTCGCACATGCCGCCGTGAAGACCGGCCAGCCCCACGCCAGCGCGTACTGCTTCCAGCAGTGGCTTGAGCTGCTCCTCAGTGATCGTCCCCATCGTCCAGTTTGGCACGATCAGGTCAAACTCGTTCAGCGGCAAATCCTTGTAAGCATCCAGCGTATCCGAAATCGTCACCTCAAAATCATTCGGGCGCAGCAAACCGGCCAGAATGTCGGCGACTTCAGCGGGGGAATGCCCGTCCCATCCGCCCTGTACAATCAGTGCTTTTTTCATGTTCTAAACTCTATTCCGTGATGAAATCTCCAGCATGGATTATACCGCCGCTGACGATTTCCGCCCGCAGTCCACCGCGGTGAATGAGACCAGTGAAAACCCGCCGTCCCGTCATCTCGGACAGATGCGCGCAGGGTTCGCACAGCCGTGTCCCACGTAACCGAACTTCACCCACCTGAAATTCCATCCCGACGAGATGATTGAGCGGCACACCCTGCGTCACGATATTGCGGCGCGTGTCGGCAGGGGCGAGGTCAAATTCATAATCGGCTTTTAGCGCCTCAACCGCTTCCAGTTCGACCAGTGTCACCTCACGTCCCGAACCCGGCGTCTGTGAAAATGTGCCTTCCCGCGAGAAGTACCGATCACCTTCCAGCCCTTTACCCGCCACCGCATTGACTGACTCGACCGCCTGCATCGGCGCTTTGGCGGCAGGCGCGATGTGGATAGAGATCACCTGACCTTTGAACATCAGTTACACTCCGTTTTTTCAAAGCTTACAGCCAGTGGATTACGGTTCGATTACAGCGCCCGGCAGTGGCATCAGCTCGCCATCCAGCATCAGCCCAAAATAATCACGCAGCATGGCCCGGTACGCGCCCTCGTCTGCGGCAATCTGCGTCCACACTTCACCGTTGCGCCGGATTTTTAGCTCCATATTGGTCAGCGTCATACGGCCTTCAGGTGTTGGCATGGCGATGATACGGTTCCTGACGAAATTGGAGTCAGGCGAAGTGGAATTCCAGTAATTCGGCAGGCGGTAATCAACCGGATGCTGCGGCTCCAGCGTGAAACCGACGAGACTGTTCCAGCCATCACTCAGTTCCGCTTGCAGAATGTAGCCGTAAAAGTCATCCTCGATCAGCCGGAATTTGTCGGTGTATTGATGTTCGGTTCGCCCAGTTTCCAGCGGCATGGCCGCCAGAAGTCCACGCGAACCGTAACTCACATCACACAGCCAGCGCCGACCATCAACTTCCACCAATGATACCTGATGGCTGCGTGGGCGTATCTCCGTCACGCCAAACATGATACGCCCGATCAGCCGCGTCACTCTGAATCCCAGCGCTTCCAGCGCCGCCGCAAACAGGCCGTTCATCTCATAGCAGTAGCCACCGCGCCGCCGGTGAATCACCTTCTCCACCAGCGCGTCCAGTTCAAGCGAAATCGGCCTGCCGAGGTGAATATCCAGATTTTCAAATGGGATATGGAACACGTGGGCTTCATGCAGGCCGCGTAAAGTATCCGCATTCGCCGCCAGAGTGCCGTTGTAAGCAATCCGTTCCAGGTAAGCATCGAGCCAGGGTGATGACATCTTTACCCTCCCACCAGCGCCCGCCAGATAAACGAAGCCGCCATGCCCAGCACAATCGTCAGCAGCAGATTGCGTGTCCGCCAGGCCACCAATCCTGCCACCAGCCCGGCGACCAGATAACTGTTTTGCGGCACGATGAATAACTGACCATCTTTGTAAATCAACGCTGGAACGATGATGGCCGACAGCACCGCAGGCGGCACAAAACGCAGCGCCCGGAAAATCGCATCAGGCATCTCTACCCGTCCCAGCAGTGCCAGCACGCCGTAGCGTGGCAAAAATGTAGCCAATGCCATCCCGCCGATAATGATTGCTTCGGTCATTGGGGTGACTCCTGAGTAGGCGTAATCGGCTGTGTTTCAGCAGCGGGTAAACGGGACTCGGCAATCACCCCCGCCACCACGCCCACCAGTGCCGCCAGAATCAGGCCAATCTGATTCGGCAAATTGTGGAACACTGCCGCGCTTGCCCCGGCTGTAACCGCCGCCAGCAGCAGCGGGCGACTGGTGATGAGCGGGATCAACATGCCGATAAAGGTCACATACAGCGCAAAATCGAGCCCCGATTCACCAATATTGGGAATCGACTGCCCCGCCACAATACCGATCACCGTACATGCTACCCAGTTGGTGTACATGAAAATCGATGAACCAAAGTGATACCAGTGTTTGTAAGGCGAATCATCAGGCATGTTGTAACGCTGGATGACGACCACGAAAGTCTCATCCGTCAGCCAGAAGCCGAGCGGCAGCAGCCAGCGCTGCGACAGGTGCTTCATGTGCGGCGCGAGTGTGGCACTGTACAGTGCGTGGCGCAGATTAACGATGAAGGTTGTCAGGATAATGATCGCTGCGCCCGCACCCGCGCCGACCAGGCCAGCCCCAATGAATTGCGCCGACCCGGCGAAAACGAACAGCGACATCCCCAGCGCCCCCAGCGGCGAAATGCCATTACTGACCGCCAGCGCACCAAAAATGATGCCGAACGGCACTGCCCCGACCACCAGCGGAATAGTTGCCCGCATACCAGCCAGAAATTCGCTCCGCCGGGTGTAGGTCATGGCTGCTGACCGTAATAAAATGCGCCGGGAAAATCTGCCTCAGCCTGTTTCCGCTTGCCGCTCCATGAATCAATTTCGATGCGGTAGACAGCAGTGCGTTTCAGTTCGTCGTCGGTGGTTGGGCGGTAATCGACACCCGGTTTCAGATGTGGGGCATATTTATCCAGCAGCAGTTGCAGCGCATATTTACCGATTTCGGTATCCTGAATAAGGCTGGCGCGTCCGAACACGGCTACACCGGCGTATTCGACACTGAATTCCAGTGCTTCCGGCGCGGGCAGCACACGTCCCATTTCGCTGATGCTGAAACAGACGCGCTCCTCTGCCTCGACGTTGACCTGTGTCCGCCCATAACGTGCCGTGTGCATATAAATAGCATGAGCGTTTTCATCGTACACAAACAAATTGCTGTTTATGAACGGCTGGCCGTCATGAACAGTCGCCAGCACGCCAATCGGGGCGCGGTGCAGGAACGTTTTAATCCAGCCTTCGTCTTCGACAGCGCGGTCACTGCGGCGGACATATTCAGCAGGCAGGGCGGCATAATCTTTCGGCATCAGTTCCCCCTCCGGGTCAGACACAGGCGCAATAAGTCCTATCATCCGGGGACGTGGGAAATGGTTATAGTGCCAATTCAGACCAAATGAGCCGTTTGAGGAAAAGAAATCAGAGGAATACAGGGATGAACCATTCACCCCTGTAAAATACGTGGCAGGGCAAAGTGGAGCTTAGTGCTGCCACCATGCCGGGAAACGATGGTCGGTGCCATCATTTGTCAGAGCAGCCAGACCACTGCCATCCATATTCATGACATACAATTCGGTGCTGCTGCCATTTCGCCCGGAGCCAAACACAATCTGTGAACTGTCTGGCGACCAGGCCGGGTCAACATCGCCGCCGCTGTCCTGGGTCAGATTCAAGACACTGTTCGCGCATGAGGCTGCTTCGATGCAGGCCGTATCCAGCAGATAAATTTCTTCATTCCCATCCTGCCGCGACACATAGGCTATATAATCGCCATCGGGTGACCAGGCCGGGCTGTAATCCCCGGAACCGCTGGCAATAACTGTATACGAAGTGCCATCCCGATCAAGCGCATGGATTTCACGGGCATTTTCCCGCCCGGAAACATAAGCCAGCCAACCATCAGGCGACCATGTGGGCGTACCCTCGTAACCATCTGCAAAAGTCATCTGGGTTGGGTTCCTGCCGGAAGCATCCATCACCCACAAATCCCAGCTTCCACTCCGGTTAGAGGTGAAAGCAATCTCGTCATCTTCTGACCACGCCGGGTAAAGATCATCACTGCTGTTGTCATCTGTCAGATTAGTAACGCTGCTGCCGTCATAGCTCATGACATAAATATCCCAATCACCATCCTGGTCAGAAGCAAACGCAATTTGCTTTCCGTCTCTTGACCAGACTGGTGAATAATCCTCGCTGTCATTAAACGTCAGCGGTACAACATTGCCATTGACCAGATTAGCCACATAAATGTCAAAATCGCCATCCGCGTTGGAAGCAAAGACAATCGCATCACTATAACCGCCCTTTTGAGCGGTGGGCGCGGCGGCCTGCGCCGTCGCTGCGAAAATGAGCATCAGAGCGGCCATCACCCCGATCCAGAAACGATTCCTGTGCATCTTGTTTATCCCTCACTTTTTCCTTGTTACGATGGCCGCCAGACCGGCAGTACATCAGCTTCTCCGGCGTTGGTCAGCCGACGCGCCGGAACATTGACACAGCCTTTCGCCTCCGCGATACAGGCCACATCCATCACATAGACTTCCAGATTCCCATCCCGGTCGGAGACAAACGCCATCTGCGTCCCATCAGGCGACCAGGCTGGAAAAGAATCATTCGCCGTATGGTTCGTGATGTCAATCGGCTGTCCGCCAGCCGTATTCAATACATATACTTCCGGGTTATTGTCGATTGTCGGGTCGGTACTGCCCACATCCGAAATAATACGCGCCCGGTTGGACTGGTAAGCGACGAATCGACCATTGGGCGACCAGGCCGGCTGAGCGTCGTCGGCATCCGCTTCATTGGTCAGATTGCGGACATTCGCGCCGTCCACATCCATGATGAAAATGTCCCATCGCTCCCACTGATTCGGCAGCCCGATTTCCGCCGCGCGTGGTGTGCGCGACTGGTAGGCGATTTTCAGGCTGTCCGGCGACCAGGTAGGATAAGAATCGTCGGTCGGGCTGTTGGTGATATTGCTGACGCTGCTGCCATCCGGGTTCATCAGGAAAATATCGCGCCCGCTCTGTCCACCCGGTATCCGCGCAAAAGCGATTTTTAATCCATCTGGCGACCACGCCGGGGCAAAACCGTCCGCCAGCCGTGTCGGATTATCGCCTCCGTCGGCTCGCATCGTGTAAATACCTGCTTTGCCATCAGCATAAGAGACAAAGGCGATTCGCGTCCCATCTGGTGACCAGGTTGCACCCTCATCACGGGAGCGATCCTGCGTGATGTTACGCGGATTGCGCCCCAGAAGCCCACTAAACCATCCGCCTAAGCCTCCGTTTGCCAGATAAATTTCCGGGTTACCATCACGACTGGAGGTGAAAGCAATCGCGCCACTTTTGAGCGGGAGGTTGCCCTGCACGATAAACGCTCCCGCTCCCAGCACTACCAGCAGCAACCCCAGCGCCAGTAATAGGGTCTGCCGCCGCGCCCGGTTTCTTGCCTGGGCTTTTGCCGCTTCCTGCGTCGAGAGAATGCGTGTCCGACGCACGCCGGACAGTCGATCGGAAATTTCCTGAATCGCGGCAGTCAGCTCGGTGAAATTTTCAACCGTGATTTCCCCTTCGGACATATCAACATACTGGATATTCCGCAGGTTCTCCGGGATTTCTGTTACCGGCGCGATTCGCACAGGCAGAATTTTTTTATTGAGGCGATCAGCCTCATCGCGTTCGCGTTGGCAGTATTCCGATTTCAATGACTCGTCGGACAGCAGGAACATGAAAATATCGCAGCGGGCAATCTGACGGCGAATTTCTGCCCACCAGTCCGCGCCACCACGTATATTTTCGTCAAACCAGACTTCATCATAGCCGTAGACGCGACGAAGCTGCGCGGCAAGCTGCCGGGTAATGGTGCGGTCATCGCGGTCATAGCTGATGAAAATCCGAGTCATGACAATTTTCCCAATCCTGTAAAGTTAATTAACCGCTTAATCGTCTAACCTGTCAAACCCTACCTATTGGGGGTTAGCCCCGCGAACCGCGCAGGGTTCCCAATTCGTCACACGCTGGACAGCTTCCATCAGCACGAATGATCGCATATCCGGCCTGGGGATCATCATCGTAGCGTTCAAAATCCATGTTGAAAACGATGATTAATTCCGTATCGACACCATCAAAATTGGCGGCTACATCCACCGCATCGCGCAGCCAGGTTGCCTGTTCCTGCACACTGGTATTGACTGCCCAGGCGAAACCGGATGGCAGAGGCGGATAACCTTCTGGCGATAGATACCCCAGTTCGGTGAAGCACAGCGGAATGTCCTGCCCCCGGAAGGGGAAAGCAGCCCGCTGAATCATCAAAGGCAGATAGCGTGGCGGATAATCCGGCTGGCGCGGGTCGCCGCCCTGCTGCTGCGGCGGGATGATCCCCTCGTTATAATGAACGCCGATGCAGTCTGCATAATCAGCCACCCCCGCGTTTGCCATACCCAGATAATAACGATCATCATTCCAGACTCGCGCCAGCCCGAATGCGCCTTCCGCGCCTGTTGGTGCCAGCGCCCCGGTGATGACCATCACCTGTGGGTCAACCGCCTTGATGGCGGTGTAAGCCTGCCGCAGCATTTCAGCGTATGCTGACGGGTCTATTTTGCCTTGCGGCCACTCGCGGTCTAGGTTCATCTCATTCCAGACCTCGATAGCATCCGGTTGAAGCGCCGCGATACCGCCTAAGAATTCAGCAAAGCGCGGATAATAATCTGCCCCCAGTTCATCCAGCTTTTCCACTTCACCCGTGATGCTCAACAGGACATTGAACCCGGCTTCATGCGACCAGTTGATACGATCTCGCGCGACATTGAACAGATTGTAGTCGTCGATGATGTAGGGGATTTGCCACTTCACCCACGTCATCCCGGCATCATCCATATAGGCTTTAGTGCTGTCATCAAAATTCTGCACCTGCCCCCCCACTGGAATCGGCAGTTCGCTGACAGCATTCGGGCGCGGAGCAAGCGTCGGGGTCGGCACAGCGGTAGGCTCGGCAGCAGGCAGGGCGATAGTAGGCTGAGCCACAACAGCTTCACCTGCCGGGCGTGCCAGTTGGTTGCCTACCCGGATTGGCCCATTAACCGAGTACAGCCGTTCGACAGAACTGAGCTGCACCTGCAAACGAAGCTGGTACAGACCATCGGGCGTGGCGCTGGTATCCCAGTTTGCCAAAGCCCCATTAACCACCGCTGTCCGTGCTGGCAGTGAAATCGGAATCCACAGTGGGTTTTCCACCTCGTATTCCGCCACTTCCAGATAATATGCGGCGAAATCAGGTGGGTTAGCGCTGCCATATACCGTAATCGTGCCGCTGATGTCATATACCGGCGGCGGCCAGGTGATCGCTACCGTTTCATCCTGGGCAAAGGCTGGAAATATCAGGTGTAACAGTGCAACCAAAAAGAACAGTTTTCGCATGAAAGCCTCCGCAATCACGTGCGAGGGAAAATCAATTTTGTAGTTCGCTCAGATAATCGCTGAATTCAAGTAAATCGTAAATGGCGTACTGCGTCATCGTCCACAGGTCGCCATTCGGGACACGGGTCAGTGTCGGGTCAGGCCGGGGCATATCATAAAACAGCGTGTACAGCTCGTTCAGGAGCGCCTGATGAGCGGAGCGCATTCGGGTGAAGCGCGAAAGTGCCTGGTTGACAGCGCGGTCATCCTGCACCATACGTTTGCTCTGCGGCGAGTCGTAATAATAACGGTAGCGCCAGTCGCGGTGTTCGCTGGTCAGGCTCATAACCTGGTCACGGGTATACCGCAGAGCATCCAGCGTATGAACATCTCCACTCTGTGACAGAATCATCTGCTCCAGCAGGTCGAGAAAAGTCTGCGCCTGTGTCAACCGTTTGCGATATTCGTTATTGATACGCCACAGGACATCGGCCCGCGTGTCCAAATCGGCCTCCGCCGCCATGAATCGGGATGCTGTGTGCCTTAAATCTCATTTTAGCACAATTTTGTAGCGAGAGTCTGTTTCCAGACACATTTCATTCGTTATACCTGACGGCTGTACACCGATTGCCCCTCGCCATAATGGAACATTTGTGCTACTCTAATACAAATCCAGTAGACTTGTGGTATAGTTTATGGATGAGTTACTGGCGATTTTTCCTGCCTGTTACACCTCCACCCGATTTCAAGTAACCAGGGTATAGCGATGCGCTATTTTGACGACGAATACGACGACGACGAATTTGAAGACGAGGAATACGAAGACGACGACGATACCTCCGCTGATGACGAAGAAAGCGGCAGTTCCCGTTCGCGCGTAAACCCGTTCACGAATCGCCCCGCCGCGAGTTCTACTTCCGGTTTACCGGGCGCTGGCCGCTCGACAGCAGCCGGAAGTGGATCGTCCCTGCCTGCCTCGCGTCTACCTGGCTCTAACCCGCCTGCTCGTCCAGCAGGCAGCACTGGTGCTGCGGGCAGTTCCGGGACGAGTGGGCCATTAGGTTCACGGCTTGGTTCTTCCGGCTCATCCGGCAGCGGCAGCAGCTATGGCAGCGGTTCCTCTGGTTCGTCCGGCTCGTCCTACAGCGGCAGCGGCTCCCGTTATACCAGCGGTTCCAGCACTTCAGGTTCGGGCAGCGGTTCGTCCGGCGGCGCAGCGGGAAGTTCTGGTTCGCGCTTCGGCGGTTCATCCTCTGGAACATCCGGCTCATCCGGCAGCGGCAGCAGCTACGGCAGCGGCTCATCCTCTGGCTCATCTTATGGAAGTGGCTCATCATCCTCATCGAGCTACGGGGGCACATCTGGCTCATCCGGCTCGTCCGGAAGCGGAGGCAGATATGGCAGCGGTTCCGGCGCACGCCCGGCGGGAAGCAGTTCCAGTGGAGCATCCGCGTCGTCAGGCCCACCAAAACCAGCCACACCTTCCGCAAAGCCGGATGATAAAAAACCGGCGGCTTCCGGTGGCGCAGGCGGTATTGGCAGTCGACTCGGCGGTATCGCGTCCGGACTGCGCGGCGGTGGTGACAAAAAAGACGACAAAAAACCGGCTTCCAGTAGTTCAGGCAGCACTGGTGGCCTCACCAGCCGTCTCGGCGACCTGACCTCTGGTGTTACGGGGCGCTTTGGCGGTAGTGACAAAAAAGACGACAAAAAACCGGCTTCCGGTAGTTCAGGCAGCAGTGGTGGCCTCACCAGCCGCCTCGGCGGCCTGACATCCGGCATCACCGGACGATTCGGCGGTGGCGACAAAAAACCGGCCACACCAGCAGCAGGCAGCAGTTCATCAGGTTATAAACCATCCTCGCCGGGCGGCGCGTCGGCCTCTTCGGGTGCAAAACCCGCCGGAGGAGCAGCCCCGGCACGACCTTTCGGCAGTCTGGGCGGTGGTAGCGGCGCGGCTGCCGCTGCAAAACCTGCTGCGGCGGCGACGGCTAAGGCAGCACCGGCTGCCGGGGGGCTGTCACGCTTCCTGCCTTTTGGCAAAGGTGGTGAAGCAGCAAAAAAATCGGCTAAACCGCGCACCAGCAAAGCGCCAAAAGTTGAAAGCGGCGGCCTGACCCTCGATAACAAGCTCGATATTCTTGGCGTCGGATTGGTGCTGGGGGCGCTGGCGCTGTTATTCAGCAGTGCGTCTCCCAACAAAGGTGCATTAACTGAGGCCGTCAACCGGGCGCTGTCACAAATGTTTGGTTGGGGAGCGCTCGCCATTCCGATTGCCATGGCCGTCGCGGGGGGCTGGCTCATCGCCCGGCATTTCGGTGAAGATGCACCGGTTGTGCCGCGCGAACGCATCATCGGCGTCATCATGACCTTCATCGGAATTCTGCTGGCGATGCAGTTTTTCGACACTTTCAATGGCGAATACTATGGCGAGATTGTCAGCCTGGCTGACCTGCGTGTGAAGCTGGAACTGGCGTCCAACCTGGGGCGGGGCGGCGGCTGGATTGGCGGGCAGTTGTACTATCTGCTGGTCGCTAACATCACCGAATTCGGCGCATTTTTTGCGATGGTCGGCTGGCTGATCGTCGGCCTGATGTTCACCCTGAGCATCAGCGCTGCCGAACTTGCCATGATTATGGTCAGCTTCTTCCGCAGCTTCAATGTCGCCCGCCGCCAGCGGGCTGCTCGCCGCGCGGCGAAGGCTGCTGAACTGGCAGCCGCCCAGTTAACGGCTGCACCTGCCATCAGCATCTCAGCACCCGCAGCCGAAGCGCTGCCTGCCGGAATGCCCGTGCCAGCGCTGCCTGCTGCGGCAATGGCCGCCCTGCCAGAACCCGCAGCAGCGGAAGCAAGCCGCGCAGAACGCAATATTTCGATCAATATCGGCGGACGCTCCGTACCCGCTTTTGGCGATCCTGAACTCGTACCCCTTGAGGCTGGCGCATCGCGCTCAACTGCGCCTGTTCCGCCTGTTCCGGCCCGTGCTGAACAATCTGCCAGCCCGACAGGTTCGCTCAGCGCTCGTTTGCGAGGTGCGCTGCCTGGTATGCCCGGCAAGACGGCAGACAAACCCGCCGAAACTGCCAAACCGGAGGAAAAGCCAACCGCAGCGGGGATTGGTTCGCGCCTGTTTGGACGCGGTAAACCAGAAGAAAAACCGGCTTCACCAGCGATTCCAGCCAGTGCTGCGCCACAGGCTTCCACAGCCCAGCGCGACACTTTAACGCCAGCATCACCACAGCCAGCGCCGACTGCCTCTGCTGCGCCCTTCGCGCCGGATTCTCCGCCCGCAGAACAAGAGCCCGCTCGTCTGGGTGATCTGCTGCGCTCCACATCCGATATGGCCGCCCGCCGTTCCGCGACCACGCCGCAAACGACACCAGCAGAAAAACCGACAGCACCAGAGCGTCCAGCAGCGGCATTCACATCGCGTCCGTTCGGAACAGATGCGACAAAATCACAATCTGCCCCACCTGCGGCAGCCAGTGCCGCGCCCGCCCCGGTCAAACCGCCGGAAAAGACAGCCGAAGAACTGGAAGCCGAACGTCTGGCGAGCCTGCCACCCGCGCAGCCGCGTGGAACTGGCCCGCTTCCGCGACCCGATGAACAGCGTTCGCGTTTTGGCCCGACCACTTTTGGCACACCACGACCTGCCCCGGCAGGCAGCACTGCTGAAGCTGGCACACCTGCCGAACGGCTTGACCGGCTGAATGCCCTGCGATCTGGCAATCTGGGTGAAACGCCAAAAACCGAGAGCGATAAACCGGCTGAGGTCAAACCGGCTGCCGCCAGCGCCGTTCCTGTGACGAACACGCCGGAACAGACTGATTCCGCCGCGCCGGAAACGCCCATGATTACTATTCCTGGCTCGGCTAAGGCTGTTGAACCACCTTCCCGTCCAGTAGCCGTTACCTCTGCCCCGCCTACACCGGCGCGGCCAGAGCGTGACCTGCGCGGCAGCACCCTTCCACCGCCAGAAACCCGACCAGCAGCACCCAGCTTTGGGCGACCCACCATGCCGCCCGGCGTGCCAGAACCTACCGACCAGCAGCCTGCGGCCTCCGCTGCTGCCGCAGACAAACCCGCTGGTGAAAACCTGCCAGCGTCGCCGGAAATTGCCCTGCGACAGCCCGGTGTCGGGACAGCAACCCCGGCTCGCAAGCGTAAGGAATGGAAACTCCCCAATCTTTCAACGCTGCTGATGGCCGGTTCAGAACAGGACATTGACCGCGATGGCCTGCTCAAACGCGCCCGCCTGATTGAAGACACATTGGGCAGTTTCGGTGCGCCGGGCAAAGTGGTTGAAGTTAATACCGGCCCGGTGATTACGCAGTTCGGCGTTGAGCCGGATTACATCACGGCGCGAGGCGGCAAGAAAAACCGTGTCAAGGTAAGCGCTATTGCCCAGCTTGATAAAGACTTGCAGCTCGCACTTGGCGCCAAATCCATCCGCGTTGAAGCACCCGTGCCAGGCAAAGGTTATGTCGGTATCGAAGTGCCGAACGAAGAAGCCGCGCTCGTCAGCCTGCGCGATGTGATGGAGTCAGAAGAATTCAAACGCATCAAATCGCCGCTGGCAATTGCGCTGGGGCAGGATGTCGCTGGTACGCCGATTTCCGCCGATTTGTCTTCCATGCCGCATCTGCTCATCGCGGGTACCACTGGTTCCGGTAAATCGGTTTGCGTCAATGCCATCATCACCAGCCTCATCATTCAGAACTCGCCAGAGCGCGTCAAATTCATCATGGTTGACCCCAAGCGAGTTGAATTAACCGGCTACAACGGCATTCCGCATCTGGTCGCGCCGGTTGTGGTCGATCTGGAGCGCATCGTCGGCGTGCTGAAATGGGTCACGCGGGAAATGGATGAGCGCTACAAGAAGTTCAGCAACGCCGGGGCGCGTAATATTGAGGATTTCAACCGCCACCTGTCGCCAACTGACGAGATCATGCCTTATATCGTCGTCATCATTGACGAGTTAGCCGACCTGATGATGCTCGCCCCTGACGAAACAGAACGAGTCATCACCCGTATCGCCGCCCTCGCCCGCGCGACCGGTATCCATCTGGTCATCGCTACGCAGCGCCCGTCGGTTGATGTTGTCACCGGTCTCATCAAAGCCAACTTCCCGGCGCGTATCGCTTTCGCGGTGGCTGGTGGTGTGGACAGCCGCGTTATCCTCGACCAGCCCGGCGCGGAAAAGCTGCTGGGTCGTGGTGATATGCTCTATCTGAGCGGCGATTCGCCTTCTGCTTTGCGTTTGCAGGGCGTGTACGTGTCGGACAACGAAATCAACAACATCACGCGCTACTGGCGTTCGCAGGGTGAGGACGATGTAGCCTCGCGCCCCATCAACCAGCTTGTACTGGACAACACCGTCGCCGACAATGCGCGTGCGGTCAATGCATCTGCCCCCACTGGCAATGGTGATCGCAGCACACAGCAGCAGGCTTTCTGGGATCGTGACAGAAGCAGCAGCGTTACCAGCGGCCCACTGTCTTCGTCTGACGACGATGATAATGTACCAGCCGATGGTGAAGATGAAATGTATGACGAAGCGGTAGAACTGGTACGTCGCCTGCAAAAAGCCTCCGTTTCACTTTTGCAGCGCCGACTGCGAATCGGCTACACCCGCGCCGCCCGCCTCATCGACCGCATGGAAGAGGAAGGCATTGTCGGCCCGGCTACCGAAGGCAGCAAACCGCGCGAAGTGCTGCCGCTCGATTAAGCAGCGTGAATAGAGGCGGCCACCCGGTCGCCTCTTTAATATGGTCTTAAACGGCCTTTAACATTCAGCCTTCCCCAACTACAATCTGCTCCTTGTCATCATTTGGAGCAAATAAGCTATGTCCGTTCTTGCGCTGTCGCTGGTGCTGGTTTCCGCCGCCATGCACGCCACCTGGAATTATCTGGCGAAGCGCGTGAGCGGGGACATGGTTTTCGTCTGGCTCTTCAGCCTTTTTTCCTCGATCATCTATATGCCGCTGGCGCTCATCCTGATCCTGGTGGAAAAACCTGTTTTTGAAATGCCGCAGATGGTTTTTCTCGCCGGTACATGCGCCCTACATATTCTCTACTATGTGCTGCTGCAACGTGGCTACCGGGCCGGGGATATGTCGCTGGTTTATCCACTTTCGCGCGGGACGGGGCCGCTGCTGTCGGTTTTTGGGGCAGTGCTGCTGTTGGGGGAAAGGCCGTCGCCCATTGTGCTGGTCGGCGCGGTTTTTGTTGCGGCGGGTGTAATAATCCTCACAGGCAATCAGTTCGCGCTGAGGAAAGAAAAAGCGAGCGCTGCGGTCATCTAAGGGCTGCTCACAGGTCTGTCAATTGCCGCTTATACGCTGTGGGACAAACAGGCGGTCAGCATTATGCTCATTCCGCCGCTGCTGCTCACCTGGGCCAGCGGCCTCTTCCAGACCATTCTGTTAACGCCAAACGCCCTCCGCTACAAAAGCGAAATCCTGCGCTACTGGCGCAATCACTGGCGAGCGGCGGTGGGCATTGGTGTACTGGATACACTGTCGTATGTGCTGTTTCTCACGGCGCTGGCCTTCAGCCCGGTCAGCCATCTTGCCCCGGTGCGCCAGGTCAGCATCCTGATTGGCGCATTCCTGGGGGCGCACCTGTTGGAGGAGGGGGCGCTGGCACGCCGGTTGGTGGCGGCGGCGGTCATGCTGGTTGGCCTCATATCCGTTGCACTGGGTTAGTTCACTCTGCAACTTCAACTTCGACGAGCCGCTGACCGCGCTCGACTACCGCGCCTTTGCTCACCAGAATGTGTTTGACCCGGCCAGCAGCGGGTGAGGCCACGCGAATTTCCATCTTCATCGCTTCCAGCACCACCAGCGCTTGTCCGGCTTCAACGGTTTCGCCCTCCGCCACCAGCACTTCCACTACCTGCCCCGGCATTTGTGCCGTCAGGTCGCCACCACTGCCGCCGCTCCGCCGGCGGGCAGTTCCACTTTCGGGAACAGTCACCGTGTAGGTCTCGCCGTCTGTGCTGATGTACCGCGCACGCCCCTGTGCGGCAGCATAAACACGAATCTGCTGACCATCCACTGTCAGCAACCATCCCCCATCCGCCAGCGCTTCCGCCACAAACGGCACGCTGCGCCCGTCAATTGTGGCGGCGTAAGCGCCATCTGCGCCGCGCTCCAGCCGGACGGTGTAAGTGTGGTCGTTGTGCTGGTAGGTGAAAATCATGATAGATGATGTGGGGGCGAAGTTGATGCTCTGCCCCCGTTCAATTTACCCCACCGATCCGCTGCACGAATAGGCATCCGGGTAGAGGCGCTCGGCATAATCTTCCAGCGCCCCCTCTGTGTCAATCGGAAAAACAATGAACATCGTCAGCACCCGTGTCGGGCTGATCTGCTCAATCCAGTAGCGCATCCCATACTTAATATCGGCGTTTTGCAGCGAAAATTCGTACAGGCGCACATCCCCCAGATCGCAAAAGGTATTTTGGCGCCACACTGCGTAGTTGTAGAGCGTGGTATCGAACCATTCCTGACCGAACACTGTCTCCACATCTTCCGGGTTGAAACCACCGTCGAAGTGCAGATAGTCAATGAAAGCCAACCCGCCCAGGCTGTCCGCTGTAAAAGTAGCTGTCGTGCGTGAAGCGGACTCAGTAGCGCTCACATACCATAATTCCGGCTCAAAAACCGGGTCACCAATATCCAGCACCGTGTAAATTTCTCGCTGGCTTTCGCCCACTTCATCCTGTGCAAACACGACACCTGCTGCAATCAGCAGGAACAGCAGTATCAGAGCGCTTTTTCGCATGAGATAGTCCTATCGTTTATAAAATTCGTCGAATGGTAATGTATTATCCCTGATTTTCCAGTAGATGCACGTAAAAATCGCTACTTATAATTTCCAATTCGAAACCCATCCGCCCGCGCCCAGGGGTCATGAACGGATGTTTCTTGCGCGACGATGCGCCCACTCCCGCCGCCTGCCATATCCAGCAGCGCCGCCGCCAGCAAGGCCGAATCTGGCAGTTCTGGTGAATCCGGCAGCAAAATCGCCAGATTGTCATCCACGAAACGGGTATCGACTTCTCCTGCCAGAAACGCCGGATGTTCCAGCAGCGCCCGCAGGAAAGGAATATTGGTGGTCGTCCCCAGGATCACCGTTTCAGCCAGCGCCTTCCGCATCCGCCCAATGACCCCGGCACGAGTGCTGTCATGGGTGACGATCTTGGCAATCATCGGGTCATAATGAATGGTGATCTCATCGCCGGACTGAATCCCTGAATCGACGCGGATGCCCGGCCCTTCCGGCGGGATGAAACGCAGCACTGAACCCACTGCTGGCAGGAAGTTATTATGGGCATCCTCGGCATAGACGCGGCACTCAATGGCATGACCACGCTGGCTGATGTCGGCCTGTGTGAAGGGCAGCGCTTCCCCAGCGGCAACCTGAAATTGCAGCTTCACAATGTCCAGACCTGTAACAAGTTCTGTCACCGGATGTTCCACTTGCAGCCGCGTGTTCATCTCCAGGAAATAAAACTCACCCTTCGCTGTAACGATAAATTCCACCGTCCCAGCGTTGACATACCCTACTGCCCGCGCCGCTTCCACCGCCGCAGCCCCCATCCGCTGTCTTGTCTTTTCATCCAGTAAGGGGGAGGGTGACTCTTCGATGATTTTCTGATGCCGCCGCTGCGTACTGCACTCCCGTTCGTACAGATGAACAGTGTTTCCCTGTGAATCGGCCAGTATCTGAATTTCGATATGCCGCCCGGACTCAATATATTTTTCCAGGAACACCCGCCCATCGCCGAAAGCGTGCTGGGCTTCGCTGCGTGCGCCAGCCAGCGCTTCGACCAGTTTGTCCGGCGCATCACCCACACGGATGCCCTTGCCGCCCCCGCCGCCCGCCGCCTTGACCATCACGGGATAGCCAATTGCTGCCGCCGCTGAGAGAAAATCCGCATCCGTCGCCTGATCGGCCTGAAAGCCAGGAACGAGCGGTACGCCTGCCCTTTCCATCAACGCCCGCGCCTCAGTCTTGACGCCCATCAGCCGAATTGCGTCTGGCCCCGGCCCAATCCATATCAGCCCGGCCTCCATGACCGCCGCCGCGAAATTTTCACTTTCGGATAAAAAACCATAGCCGGGGTGAACACAATCGCAGCCCGCAGCCCGCGCCGTGTCAATCAGGGTGTCAATATTGAGGTAGCTGGCGCTGGGGCTGGCAGTGCCAATCAGATAAGCTTCATCCGCGAGCTGCACATGCTGCGCCCGCGCATCCACCTCAGAATAAACCGCCACCGCCGTGATGCCCACTTCGCGGCAGGCGCGAATGATGCGAACTGCAATCTCTCCCCGATTGGCGATCAGACACTTACGGAGTTTCAACTCATTCTGCCCCTGCTGAAGCGACGCTTCACACAGTCTAAACCGCGCCGCTCAGGCCGTCAAATCCTCCCGATAAAACACATCCCAAAAGTGTAAGTGAACCTGGTTTGTCCTGATAAACAGGTGGGAACAGGTGTTATTACAATAATAATTTACGTTATTTTAATCTAAATCCGCCTTTCGCCGGTTGCCCCCCATCTCAAAGCAGTGTTCAATAACACTATGGATACCCGATTTTAGGAGTTCTACATGAAAAAACTTGGTCTGTTCCTGTTCGCGCTGCTCATGGCGCTTTCGCTTTTCTCCGCCAGCGCCCAGGACGCGGACATCAAAACGATGGCGCGTTACTTCCCGGCGGATACATCCTTCTTTTTCGCCGCCCGCACCGATGAAGGCTACATCGACCAGCTTGATTCGGTTGGCTCGAAAATTCTCAATTCCGATCTGGGGCGGCTCAACCGTCTCCCGGTCACGTCCCTCCGCAGTGCCATTGACGGCGAACTGCAAAAAGTCGGTACAGACCTGGCAGCCGTGTATACATGGCTTGGCGATTATGCTGCCTTTGGTGTGACGGGCGAAATCGACCCGGAAAACGGCGGGGAATTTGACGATGATGGTTACTTTGTGGTTGAACTAAAAGACAGTGACGCGGCGGTTGATTTCCTCGCGCCGCTGCTGCCTGAAAGTGTCACGACAGCCACCGAGGGTAATTTCACAGTTTTCAGTGACAGTTCAACTGAGACACTGCTGGCGATTGGCGATAACCTGCTCCTGATTTACCCCGAAACAACTATGCAGCCAGCATTCCCGCTGGACAGACCCTTGAGTGAAGACGCCGGGTATCAGGATGCTATCGCTAACCTGACTGCTGACCCGTACAATATCCTGTTTTTCCTGCGCCCCTCCGCTGTCCCTTCCGATGATCCAGCGGGACAGCTATTGCTGCAATCCAGCGGCCCGCTGGCAGTCGGATTCACTATCCTGGATGACCGTTCGCTGGTAATCGACAGCGCCCAGCTTCCCAACGCGAATGCGGCTTCTGTCAGCGCGGCAGCGGCGGTTAATCCCGATTTCGCCCGTTACATTCCAGCGGATGCCTCGCTGGTGGTTCACGCCAACAGCCTGACCAATCTCTACGCCAACATCATCAACGCGGCTAAATTTGGCATTGAAATGGACGGCGGCACGCAAGACCCGGAGCAGGAAATCCGTGATGGACTGGCACAGGTCGGCATTGATCTTGATGACGATATTCTAAGCTGGACGACGGGCGATTATGCCATCTTTACCCGCGTCGATACGCTCTCGCTGGTTAAAACAGCCGCCACTGGCAGCCTGTTTGATTTTGAACGCAGTTTCGACTTCGGCATTGTCATCGAAGCGACAGACGCGGAAAAAGCCAGCGCCTTCGCTGAAACCATCACGCGCCTGCTGCGCCTGGCTGGTACACGTGCCGAAGGCGTGACCATTACGACTGAAACCATCAGCGATGTTGTTGTGACGGTTATCGGCGCTGAGGCACCAATGTCGCCCACCCAGGAAGTTCAGCTTGATATCCTGCTTGGCGCGAGTGACGATGTATTTTTCATCGCTACCCGCCCTGCGGTTGAGGTCATTCTCAATGGTGATGGCACGCTGGTGAACAAAGCAGCCTACCAGGAAGCTCAGACTTACCTGCTGCCCAATGCCTCGTCGGTCTGGTTTGCCGATGGGCCAGGGCTGGTTGGAACGCTCGGTTTTGGCACAATTGGTTCGCTGGCGATGATGGGCCCGGCCATCGGTAATGTTTTTGACGAGATCACCGCCGAACTGGAAGGTACAACCCCGCCCACGCCCGCTCCACCATCATCACCCTTTGGCAATATCTCGCCTGAAACCATCACCACCCAGTTCCAGGCAGCTTTCAAACTGATTACCAGCAGTTCAATCAGTTCCGCCATTAACGATGATGGTGTAACCCTGCTTCGTTTTGTGCTGACTTTCAACGACCAGCCCGGCACGATTGCCATTCCTGAGATTGTGGCCGTTGACCCGACCCCGGCAGCGCCGGTCATCGCGCTGACAGATTACAGTGATCTGCCGACAGAACGCCTGTCTGATGGTGGGTTTGTCCTCGGTGATGCGGATGCACCCATCACGCTGGTCGAATTTGCTGATTTCGCCTGCTCGCACTGTCAGGCGTTCAAGCCAACAGTTGACGAATTTATCGACACCTATGTGCGAACGGGTCAGGCACGTTACGAATTTCGTATCATGCCCACCGCCGGTGGTGACTTGACTCGCTTCAACGGTAACATTGCCGCCTGTCTGACTGAACAGCAGCAGGGCGCATACTGGCTGGCGCGTGATCTGTTCTTCGCATTGGCTGTCGAGGGTCAGTACAATAGGGACACGGCGAAAATCGTGGCCGACCAGCTTGACCTTGATTATGATGCAGCACTGACCTGCGCTGAATCCTATCAGGGCACTGATGATAATGTTGCCTTATCGCGCGAACTGGGAGTCGTTGGCACACCCACTGTGCTGGTGCGTTACGGCGATGAAGCCCCCGTATTCATCGAACTGGATGGCCGGACATATGATGGCGGCGGCGTCCCCTTCGACGTGCTGGCGGCAAGCATCGAAGCCGCGCAGTAAGTTCTCCGCACGCAAAAACATCCATTTAAGGACACGGCAAACTACCGTGTCCTTATTCATTTTTGGTTTAAAGGACAGCTTATGAATATAGCAATTATTGGTACGGGCAATATCGGCGGCAACCTCGGCATCGCCTGGACAAAACGCGGCCACAACATCATGTTCGGCGTGCGTAACCCCAACAGTGACAAAACCCGCGCTGCGCTGGCGAAAACTAACGCACAGGTTGGCACGCTGGCGGAAGCAGCCGCCTTTGGAGAGGTAATTGTGCTGGCTGTACCCTGGCCTGCTGTCGGCGAAACCATCGCTGCGATGGGTAATCTCGATGGCAAAATTCTGATTGACCCGATCAATGCTTTTGTCGCGCCATCGGTACAGCATGGTTCAGCCGCACAGGACATCGCTGCCCTCGCCCCCGGCGCACGCGTCGTCAAAGCCTTCAACACACTCGGCGCGGAGGGCTTGCTCGACCCGCTTTTCAGCGGTATACCCGTCACAACCTTTGTCTGCGCGGATGATGCGGAAGCAAGGGCTAGGGTTCTATCACTGGCCGCCGAAATCGGCCTGGATACCAAAGATGCTGGCCCACTGGCGAACGCCGCCCTTGTCGAAGCCGTTGGCAAATTGTGGGTTTATATGATGCGAAATGGCAGCATCACCCGCGATACCGCTTTCACCCTCACGCCGCGTTAAAGGAGGTTTTTGATGAATGTTTATGATGCGATTAAGGCCAAACGCGCTGTTCGCCAGTTCACCGACCAGCCCTTGCCAGATGATGTCGTCCACCAGATTTTGAACGCCGGGCGCTTGTCGCAGTCCTCAAAAAATACCCAACCCTGGCAGTTCGTCGCCATCCGTGACCGCGCCAAACTGGAAGCGCTGTCAAAAACCGGAACATGGGCCGGGCATCTGGCAGGCGCGGCGTTCGGCGTCGCCATCCTCACGCCCAACCCGGACGAAAAATTCCAAACGTTATTCGATGCTGGTCAGGCCGCCGCCTACATGCAGCTTGCCGCCTGGGAACTCGGTGTCGGGTCGTGTCTTGCATCCATTTACGAACCCGATCAGGCGCGAGCCATTCTCGGCTTCCCGGAAGACTGGCATCTGCGGATTGCGCTTTCGTTCGGTTATCCCACGCCGGAAGCCGTCGCACCCCGCCCGCCGCGCCCCGATGGCCGTAAGGACTTCGATTCAGTTGTGCATTGGGACGAGTGGTAGGATTTATCCCTGCAACTGCGGGAAATTTTTGGGCTGCGGAATCGATTTGAGGACATCATCGACCAGGTTGGCTGTCCGCTTGCTGTACAGCCACACCATACCCGGCTTCACGTCTGCCCCGCAGATCACCGCCAGCGACACGGTATAAGGCGAGCCAAATTCGATGATGTAAACACCATTGCTGCTGCCTTCAAAATAGGTGGAGTGGAATTTCGCCTCATCCAGAATGCTGGCGAGCGAGCGTTGTGCGTTGTGGTCGATGCTGAGCGCCTGCGTCAGGAGTTGCAGGTCAAATTCTTCCAGCGTTCCCGCCGCGCCCACCATATTACCTTCAGTATCGATCAAGCCGACGAAGCTGGCCTTCACATGGCCGAGTAAACGACTCAGTTCCCAATTGATGCGCTTGAACTGCTGGCGGCTCAAAACCAGCGCCGCCGGGCGGGTGCGCGGGTCAAGCCGTCTGGCACGGTCATTCAGTTCTTCCTGTGCCTGCTTGGGCGTTTCCAGGCTTTCCAGCACAATTTCCGGCGGGCGTCCGGTTTCAAGCTGGCGTTCAATCTGCATCAGCACGAACGCCATATTGAGCGGCTTATACAGGTAATCGACAGCGCCCAGTCGGTACACAGCGACGGCGCTTTTGGCTGAAAGATCGTCATCAATCACGATCACCCGTGCTTTGGGCCGCAAACCACCGACCACCGCCAGCAAATCCATCCCGCTCAGGTCGGGCAGTTCGGTTTCGGTCACAATCAGATCAAAATCGGTCAGCAGGATTTCAGTCAGCGCGTCTTCAAAACTGCCCACCTGATACACACCATAGCGCCCCACTGACTCTAAGGTTTCAGTGAGTGAACTGCGGAGTTGTTCGTCTCTCGCGACGATTAAAATGCGTTCCTGCCGGTGTCCGTTTGTCGTAGACATCCTGCTAACCCTGCTGCTCAACCCGCGCCGCAAACCCCGCCCACAGGGGTTCCAGCGCGATGATCTGAATCAATTGCTCTTTATGCTGTATCATACCACGAATGTATTTTCCTGATGCTGGAGTCTGGTGAAACTGCTCTGGTCGCGTATATTCCACCTGCTGAACATCATCCACCACCAGCCCGACCAGTTCCTCGCCTGCCCGCGCCACAATAAACAGCGTCGCCGGGCTTACCGCTGCCATCTCACCTGTGAAAATCTGCCGCACATCCAGCAGGGGGAAAATCGTACCATGCCGGTTTGCCAGCCCCAGAGTGCCGGCAGGCATATTTGGTGGCTTTGTCAGGTCAATCATCGCGGCGACTTCTTCAACATCTTCGATGAACAGGCCACAGCGCTGTCCGCTAACGGTGAAGGTCAGTACCGGGCGCAGCGTGTCATGAGGCAGATTCATCGTCCCCATCCTTCGCGTCGGTTTCTGTCCGCCACATCACGAGGATGATTGTGGGCGCGTCATCCGTCTCGAACAAAATCTCATCCACCAGGTCGCCCATCTTCGAGCGCAGCGCCAGCATCACATTGCTGGTGGAAACGCCCGCCAGCCAGGGCGTTGCCGCCGAAAGCTGAATACCTTTTTTCTCCTCGTGCAGTACCCCGTTGAAATGCAGAATATGCATATCGCCGGTTTTAAGCGTCAGATCAGCCAGCGTTGCGGCTGCGCTGGCGAGCTGTGCCTGGTGTGCCGGGGCGAATCCCAGCAAACCCGCGGCGCGGCGGGCAGTATTGCGGGCGATCATGATGTCCATCGGTTTCTCAACCCGGACGGACAGCACCGGCGGCTGCATCGGATATGGGCCTTTAGGACGGGACATGCTTATTCCAGTATCCCCAGTTCATGCAGGGTATTCATCAGGTGTTCGGTGGCGAAAATATCTTTCGGGATGTAATCATCCGCGCCCGCCTGGATGCCGGACATGGTAGCCTGTGCGCCATCTTTCTCCGTCAGCATGATGACCGGAATCGACTGTGTTTCTGGTGTGCGCTTCAGACGACGGCACACCTGAAAGCCGTCCATGCCCGGCAGTTTCACATCCAGCACCACCAGCGCGGGCTGCTTTTCCATGATGGCCCGCAGGCCATCCAGCCCGTCGTGAGCCACCCTCACTTCCAGACCAAAACTTTCCAGCGCGGCCTTGATCTGCGCCGCTTGGGTCTTACTGTCTTCAATCAAAACGACATCTAACGCCATAAAAGCTGGGCGAGCGCTATAAGCAGGCCGCCCAAACTCCTTTCAATATACTGATTATAGTATAATCTGGCAGTTGCATTGTAGCACCGACGCTCGACGAATGCCCCCTGATTTCTGGGTGATTTCATAACAATTTCAGAAGTACTGACGGAATCTGCTCCAGTGGCAGGATTTGCTCCACTGCCCCGGCCTGTATCGCCGCCGCTGGCATCCCGAAAACAGTTGAACTCACCCTGTCCTGGGCAAAAGTCCGCGCCCCCGCCGCTCGCATCGCCAGCAAACCTGCTGCCCCATCATCACCCATCCCTGTCAGGATAATGCCCGCTGCCCGCTCGCCACACGTCGCCGCCACCGACTCCAGCAGCACATCCACCGATGGCTGATAGCGGTGACTGCCTCGCGCCCGTAAAAGCTGCGCCACCAGCGCCCCACCGCGCCGAATCACGGTCAAATGCGCGTGACCCGGCGCGATGTAAACCGCGCCACCTGCCAGAATCAGCCCATCCGCCGCGACCCGTACCGGCAGCGCCGCGCTCTCCGCCAGCCAGCGCGTCAAACCGGGGATGAATTCCTCCGGCAAATGCTGCACAATCACAACCGGGATGGGGAAATCTCCCGGAAGTGCGGCCAGCAATCGGTTCAACGCCCCCGGCCCGCCCGCGCTTGCCCCCACTGCGATCAATTCAATCTCCCTGGTCTGCGGCTGAAGCGCGGCACTTTCCTGTGTTTCGGCAGTCATCGAATCGGCTGTAGCGCTTCCAATCCAGCGCCGGATGACCCGCACTTTTGCCATTGCGGTCAATGTCGTCGCCAGTTGTTTTTGCCGCTCGCCAAAAGTCGGCTTATCGCGTGCGGGCGGCTTGGGGACGCCCGCCAGCGCTCCCGCTTCAATCGCCTGAAATGACAGCTCAACCTCATCATCCAGCAGTCCGCTCACCATCACAATCGGCGTCGGGCAGCGTGCCATGATGCGCCGCGTCGCCTCCAGCCCATCCAGGCGCGGCATCTGAATATCCATTGAAATCACGTCCGGTTTCAGGCTTGCGGCCATTTCCAGCGCTTCAGCACCATCACGCGCTTCACCCACCACCGTCAATCCCGGCGAGCCGTTGATAATCTGCGCCAGATGGTAGCGAACCGTTGGGCTGTCCTCTGCCACCAGCACCCGTATCGCCGGATGTTCAGCCATCAGCCGTTAACCTGAAACTCACCCAATCAATAATCATTCTTCACATCACATAACTTCATCAGTTTCCCTGCTGCTCTGTCTCTCTGTGTTCTGCTTTTTCCTTCTCCTTCGCGTCTTTGCTCCTTCGCGCCTTTGCGTTAAAAATCGGCTTCCCTTTGTGCCTTCGTGTCTTCGTGCCTTTGTGTTACGCTTTTTTCTTTCTTCTACTTTGCGTCTTTGTCCCTTTGCGCCTTTGCGTTAAAAATCTTCTTACCCGCTGACCGCCGCAATCGTCCGCAGCAGTTCCGCCTGGTCGAAGCGCGACTTCACCAGATAGGCATCTGCCACGGCAAATAAACCAGACTCACGATGTTCCGGCTATGCCTGCGAAGTCAGCAGAATGACAGATACATTTTTCGTGGATTCCGTCGTCTTGACCCGTCGCGTCAGTTCCAGCCCATCCATATTCGGCATCTCGACATCGGCGATCAGCACATCAAATTTTATCTCGCCGATCTTATCCCAGGCCTCCGCGCCATCAATTGCCACATGCACCTCGAACCCCGCCGTTTCCAGAATATGTTTCTCCAGCGTGCGCGTCGTGATCGAATCGTCAGCGATCAGCACCCGCACCTTACGCGGCGTGGCTTCCACCGCCTGCATTTCCAGCGTGCGACGCGCCGGGCGCAGCGTTCGCGCCAGACCACTCCCCCCGCGCAGCAGGTCGTTCGCGTCCAGCACAATGAGAATTTCGCCCGTGCCAAGCAGCGCCGCGCCAGACACAAAGGGTGCTTCGGCGATTTCCGGGCCAAGCGGCTTCAGCACCAGTTCCTGTTCACTGTACAGTTCATCGACTTCGAACGCCACTGAGCGTTCACCAATCGATAGTACCATCAGCGTATAATCATCATCTTCGTGCCTGTCCGCCGGGACATTCAGCAGCGATGATAGTGGCAGCAGCGGCATTGGCTGCTCGTCGATCATCACCATCTCGCGTCCTTCCGCCGTGAACATCGCCGCACGCGGCAGTGACAGCATCCGCCCCACCGCAATCGACGGCACAGCGAAATCCTGCTCGCCCAACCGCAGCAGAATACAGCTCATCCTTGACAGCGACACCGGGAAGCGCAGCGTGAAGGTTGTCCCCAAACCCGGCGTGCTGCGGACATTGACTCGCCCGCGCAAACTCTCTACCCGCGTCCGCACAATATCCATGCCCAGCCCGCGCCCGCTCAAAGCCGTCACCTGCTCACTGGTCGTCAGGCCCGGCTGGAAAATCAGGCTGTAAGCATCTTCCTCGGTCAGATTCAGCGCTTCCGCCTGTGTCAGAATCCCTGCCTCCACTGCCGCCTGGCTGATGCGCCCCGCGTCCAGGCCACGACCATCATCGGCCACCCGAATGACGATTTCTTTCCCCCGCTGCTCCACCGCCAGTTCGATCCGTCCTGTCGCCGCCTTTCCCAGCCGTTCGCGCTCGTGCGGCAGTTCAATACCATGATCGACCGCGTTCCGCAGCAGATGCATAATCGGGTCTTTCAGCGTATCCAGCGCCGTCTTATCAATCTCCACCGCCGCCCCGTTCACATCGAGATGGATACTCTTGCCCGTATCGCGCGCCATGTCACGCGCCATTCGCTGAAAGCCGCCCAGAATGGTCTCGAAGGGCATCAATCGCATCCCGCCGATGTCATCCTGCAACTGCTCCGCCAGCATCCCAATCTGCGAATTATGCTGCATCAGCCCATTCGTCAGCGCTGCTATCTGACGGTTCGCCTCCGTCAGATAGCGCTGGTTGATGTCCAGAAACGCCAGCAGTGCCGCCAGTTCGTCGTCCACCGCGCCCTGGCTTTGCAACCGCCGCGTCAGCCGGATATAGGCCGTCCGCACCCGCCGCCAGTCCCGCCGCCAGCGATGATGCGTTTTCCCCAGGGTTCCCAGTTCCCGCGCTCTTTCTTCGCCATGCATCCGCGCGATCAGTAGCTCGCTCACCTCGCCCATCAGCCGGTCAAGCTTCGATACCGGCACGCGAATATTTTCCTCTGCCGGGCGCAGTTGCAGTGTCCCGCCCGCCTCGTGCGTCTCCGTCGTCAGCCGCACCGCCGGGTGTGTCCCCGTCGTTGTCTTGGCCCGCCGAATACCTTCTTCTTTCTTCCCTTCGTCCTGATGATGAAGCGGAGGAGACTGAGAGGCGGCGGGTTGAGGTTGTGCAGCAAGAGGTGAACGAGGGGTGTGGGAGTCAGGCAACGACGCCACCGACTGTTCCATCCGCGCCAGCGTCGTCGCCAGCGCCTCGGTGCTGTTCTCCACCCCGTCCACCACATTCTGAATCAAATCCAGGCCGTCGTACAGCAGGTCGCAGCGGTCAGGCGTGAGTTCCAGACCACCTTTGTAAGCCGCCTCGAAAATTTCCTCCATATAATGCGCCACCGTCTCGATCAAACCGATGCCGACGGCGTGCGCCGCACCCTTCATGCTGTGCGCCACCCGGTTCATCTCCCGCAGCAGGGCGGCGCTGTCCGGCGCGGTGCTGGTTTCGATCAGCAGCAGAGCGCTGTTCAGGCTGGTCAGGTAGTCGCCCACCTCCACCCAGAATATCTGGAGCAAATTCGCATCCGACGAGTCGCTCATCGTTGGCTACTTTCTGTAATTAGCACTAAATTCTGCTTCGGATTTCGCCTCAAAATCGAAACAAATGTCATGACAAATGTTTCACCCGCCGCCTGTTTTCCGTGCTAAACTGCTTGCTATGAAACACCCATCTTTGTCGTTCACAGATAACTGGAAACTGCCCTTATGGCAAACATGGCAATTTTGCCAGCTTTGCCTCTCCCTCAGACTGGGTTCAACCCTTCCCTCACCTATGGCAAAGATGGCGGCGGCACACCCCTCTGTCATGATTGCCACTATTGCCAGTTCCACGCCTCTTTGCGGCATCCGCCCCCCAATAGCAGGTTTTTTCGCCGAAAATAGCCGAGGGTTTTGCAGCAAACCCTATTGCCGTCGCCAGTGCCAAAATTTTCATACCCCACCCGGCAGCGGCGCACGCTCGTCCACCAAACCCGCCGCCCGCAGCCCCGCCCAGAAAGCCGCCGGAATGTTGGTACGCAGCATATCCAGTGTCTCGCGGAACTGCGCCGCCGTCTCCGCCCCCACCAGCAGCGTCGTAATCGCCGGGTGCGCCCCCACGAACTGAAGCGCCGCCGCCTTCAGCGGGACGCTGTGCTGCTCGCACAACGCTTCCAGCCGCCGCGTCCGCTCGATTACATCGGCTGGTGCATCCAGATAGTTGAATTTTGCGCCATCCTTGGCCCCTGTCGCCAGGATTCCGCTGTTGTACACCCCCGCGCCAAACACCGCGATGTTCTTTTGCTGGAAATAAGCCAGCGCATCCAGCGAGTGCTGCTCCAGCAAGGTATAGCGCCCCGCCATCAGGAAGCAGTCGAAATCCCCATTCTGGGCGAACTTCAGCAGCATTTCCCATTGATTCATGCCCGCCCCAATAGCCTTCACCACCCCCTGCGCCCGCAAATCGTGCAATGCCGGATAGGCTTCATCAATCGCCTGTTGGTAATGGTCGTCAGCATCGTGAATGAGCAGAATATCGACATGATCCAGGTTGAGGCGCTTCAGACTCGCTTCCAGACTGCGTACCACGCCGTCACGTGAGTAATCGAAAATCAGCGTTCGCTCTGCTGAAACCAGCTTACCCACCTTCGTCGAAAGGACGTAATCCTCACGCGGAATGCCCGCCAGTGCCACCCCCAATCGTTCTTCGCCCACACCCTGCCCGTAGTGAGGAGCAGTATCAAAGAAGCGCACGCCGTTATCCAGCGCCAGCCGGACTGTATCGTAAGCCTCCTGATCGCTGATAGGGCGATACAGGTTAGCGAAAGCCGCACCGCCCAGCCCCAGCGCCGGGATGCTCAGGCCGGTATTTCTAATAGGTCGAGTCGAAAAATTCATACCCGCTGTCCGTCCGTGTTCAAAGCCAATCCTCAAATTTATAATACCCTGATTATGCCTTTATGACTGCACACACGGAAACGGGAAATTCCGGCGAAGTAATTATCAGTATCAAAGCCCCTGATAATCATCTTGCCGGAATTCAGGTCGATTCAGAAAATGGGTTTTCACAAGCCAGAGGACAACAAAGCACTGGGCCTGCTGATAACGCCCTTATCTAATTTGCGCCATCATTCCAGTTAATGCGGTACACCGTGAAACGATCGTGCCAGGGATCATCAAATTCCAGCACAACTTCGCCGCGCAAATTCAGAAATGCACTCAGCTCATCACGAGATACCTTGTAATGATCAAAACTGCCTTCCAGAACTTTCCCATCCGGCACAGCCAGCAGTTCGGTCACATGATCCAGCACCAGAATATCCGGTCGAAGCTGCTCCATCGCCTCTTCTACACTATAGTCATTAAAAAATCGGTAATACGCCAGACTTAGAAAAGAGCGAAAATCATATTCGTTCAGCCCCAACCACCAGCCCGGCAGCGCCATAACTCGCGCCCCCACTGGCGTGACCGTCTTGATCCGCTCGGTAATGGCATGATAATCATAGTTCCGGCTGGCGTAAGCCGGTTTGGCGATGAACAGCATACTTTTCCCGATAAACACAACCAACAGTACCATCACCAGGGCCCGGTAAGCACGATCCCGTTCGCGCAGCAGACTGACGAATGCTCCAGCAATGACCAGCATAAAAAACGGATAAAGCAGAATCGCATACAAAGTCGTTTTGTTGCCAATGACCAGCATGAAACCGACTAATGCTGCGCCAGTATAGGTAAGCAGTAAATTATCTGCTCTGTCACGCCGCAGCAGCAGATAAACGCCCGCCCCGGCAATCAACGCCAGATCGAGATTATTGTCAAAAAAACGAAACCGGCTGAATTCCCCGACGATTGACTGCGGTAACATGGTTGGATTGGTGATTGGCAGCGCACTGTTACCGGTGGAACCAAAGTCGAACGAAAAGAGCAGCGAATAAGTTTCCGGGCTGGGTAAAATATGCACTACCGCAAAAATGAGTAAGCCGGCACCGCCCCCCAGCGCTGCTAACCATGTCCCGCGCTTCATCAGCAGGCTGCGTCCATAATAAGTAAGGTAGAGTGCTGCCAGTGCCGGAATAAAGGCCATCCCATTCTGATGAATATCAGGGGAGATACCCAGCAAAAAACCCGCCAGCACATGCGCCCACCAGCGCTCCCGCCGCAGGGCATAGACAGCGATCACAAATGCCACCAGCACCACCAGAGTCAGCAGAATATCCTGCCGCGCATAATGGCTGGCCTGGGCGAAAGGCCAGCTTATCGCCAGCAGCAGCGCCGCCAACAGCCCAACCCGCGCCGAATAAAGTTGTTTTCCGGCAGCAACAGTGATACCGACCAATGCGGCTCCAATCAACCAGGCTGTCAGCCTTGCCTGAAAGAAACCAACGCCAAACAACGAAAACATCAGCGACCAGGGTGCCTGTCCCAGAAAAAAACGCCGTATCCACACATAGCCAAACTGATCTAAAACACCTGCGTGCATTGGGTCAAAATTGACGCCGGTACGCGCCCAGTGCCATGCAGCATTGGAGAACCAGCCTTCGTCAATAAAGACTGCCGGATAGGTCGTCAGGATGAGGAGATGAACCCCCATCGCCATAATAATGCCCGCAGTTAATCCCCATATTATTAGTTTAGCCGGGAAACTTGTAATTGAAATTGTAACCTTATATCCCCGGAAAACCTCTGTCTGGCTGCCCAAGTGATACCCCCTAATGTTGATGTTGATAGCCTTATTCAGGCTTGTTGTCTAACAGCGCGCCCTATATAGTCTGCCAGTGCCGCCCGGAAAAAGCTCATGCCCCCAGCAAAGCCAACAACAACACTGCATCCATAATACAGCAGTGACATAGCGACAGCTTCTTCTGAACTTACCCCAACCTGGCCGAAGAAAAAAGCAAACACACCCTCACGCAGGCCCAGGCCACCGATTGAAATTGGAATGGTGGTGATGAGCCAGATGAGCGGCATAAAAATGAAGAAATAAACTGCCTCAGTTTGAATATCCAGTGCCCGCGCGATCAGAATGACTGATACGACTTCAACCAGATTATTGAGGATAGAGACAATTAACGTTGAGATCAGGAGGTGCGGCTGGCTTTGCAGATGATAAAGTGCGTTATACAGCGAACGGAGACCCGGCTCAAGTTGTTTCCCGGCTGGTAACTGGAAAACCCAGAGGAATGAGCGCATCAGGTCACGATTAAAAAACAGTAACCAGCCGACAATCATCAGAATAGTTGCCATCACAATTGTGATGGCAATTGAACTGTCTCCGGCAAACTCATAACCGATAACCAATGCCACCAGCGCAATCAACACCAGTGTAAGCAGGCCCATCAACCGGTCGAGCAGAACAGTCGAAACCACGCTCACCTTATCTTCACGATCACGCGACATCTCATACATACGACCCAGGTCAGTGCCAACCACTGTTGGCAGAAACATGGAAAAAAAGACGCCTGTAATGGTCGTCTGGAAAACCCGCCACAAACTCACTACTTCACCCGTTGCCCGAATGAACAGATGCCAGCGAACTGACCATAACGCAACTGAAACCACATAGCAGCTCAGCCCCAGCAGAAAATAGCTGACATTTAATGAGCGCAGATGTTCCACAAAATGTTTACGATCAATCAGGCTGAAGAGCAGCCCGATCAACACAATGCTAAGGCCAAGACGAATGAAGAGTGTGATGCGCTGTCTGGTCATGAGTGATTTTTCTTATCAAGGTTGAAAATCAACAATTAAATTCAGGTGACTTAATCAAGTCACCTGAAATGATGCTATCAATAGCGAATGAAAGTCTCTGGCTTTATCGTCCCCGAAGCGCGGGGATACTCATAATGTTAGCGCAACCCCAGAATAGGAAAGGTAGAAGCCTGCCCTACCGCTCGCGCATGGGTTTCCATCGGCACAACCGAGTAATGGTCGGTCAGAATACGTAGTGCAGCGCTTACGACCTGGAGCTTACGATCCAGTTTCATATTCATTCCTGGGAAGAAATTAAGCTCAGGAATGTTATCATCCGAGCCAAGAAAATCCAGCGGATGCAGCAGAATCGACGGCTCAATACCGGTTGCGCGGCACAACTTCAGTGCAGTCGAAAAGTATGTCAGCGCCAGCCGCCGTGAATACATGCTCAGATATAATACATAGCTGATATGGATGGGAACCTTGATAATCGGCATTGTCGTCACCGGGATTTCCACCAGGAATTCACCGCCATACGGCCCGCGCCAGCGATACGCAGCATTGGTGCGAAGGCCATCACGGAACGTCCCAAACAGTTCCTTACGCTTGGCTTTTTCTTCTGGCGTCATACGCGGCGCAGTCATAAAGTAGTAGGCCCGCGCCAGCGGCCCCAGATAGGTCGGGAAGGTCGAGGCATCATAAATATAGCCACGCCGCGCCAGCACAACCATCGTTTTGTAAGCAATGCTGAAGCCCGGCCCACGAAAGCCCACCGGACGCTGCCCAGTGGCGCGTTCAATGGCCTGTTCCGCCTGTACCAGATCAGATTCAATTTCTTCTTCGCTGTATAAATGCAGCCAGGATTCGTGGTTGAAGGAATGATTGCCAATTTCATGACCTGCTGCCGCCAGCGAGCGGAAATAGGGTTGATTGCGTTCCATGGCGGCATCTTTCCCGACCAGCATGAACGAAATCTTCAGGTCACGGGCTTTGAAAAAATCCAGCGCACGGGGAACAAACAGGGGGATGTAACTGGGATAGGATTCCCAGCCAGCATCACCATGAATCTTCATATAGCACCACTGGTCATCCAGGTCGAGTGAAAGGCTGGCTAGAGGCAAATGCGTATTCATAAAGTTTATTCCCGCAACTCACACTAACTGGACGTTAAGCCTGCATGTAAAAAGCGTAAAACCAGTACCTAACAGCAACCTAAAGCCTTAAGTTGCTGCTTACGCTTATCCAAAACTATTTTTACCTAAAACCCGTTAATGCTTCGTTTGATTGTGAAAAAACGGCGCAAGGTTGCCCTAGCGTATGGGTACATCGTTGATATTTCCACGTACCGCCACATAAGGGGCAAAAATCCACCCTACCTGATCACCATAACGCACCTGAAACCAGAAATTTTGTCCACCCTGTATCGTTCGGCCCAGAAGTTGTAATTCTGCACCCCAGGGAATTTGTGCCAACAGCGCGGCCCGCTGGCTAGGGCGACGGCGAAAGTTCATGACCGAACGTGGCGCAGCAATTACACCTGTATCCGGCGCACCATCAATCTGCTCAAAAACTGTTCCCTGAACAGGAACGCCGCCGGGGTCAACCGTGAATTGCAGATAACGCCCGGATGACCAGCCCACTTTCTCCCCCACCTGAAGCAGATACCAGGTGAACTGACCACCTTCATCCGTGTTGCGCCCCAGCACCCCATAAGCATTACCCTGACGTGCCACTGTCACCAGCGATGCCCCCAGATAAGGCCCGCTGCGAACAGCCAGCCCTTTTACGCTGACAACACTGGCTGAAAGGGGAACTGTTGTAATAACCGGCGTAGGCGTAAAAACTGAGCCGGGCGTGCCACCTGTCCCCTGTATAAACCACTGCACCTGAATAATTGCTTCATTGTTCGCGTCAAAATACTCAACTGTCAGATTATGTGGCCCGGCAGTTAGCGTTTGTGTGAAAGTGTCAGTGGTCAGCGCACGATTGACAAACTTATCCAGCACCACCGCGCCGTCAATAAACACCCGCACCCCATCATCCGACGCAACGACGAAATCATATGTCCCCGCCGCGAATGTCTGCGTAGAGGTGAAACGCGCCGAAAAATTATCTGTCCCAATGCCTGGAACCTGCACACCATTAACAATAGGTGCGCCCTCACCCCAATTGAAGTTGATACCGTTAATACCTGTCACTGGTACACCTGTCCCAGTCAGGTTATTGGATGGAAAAAAGGTCGCTGACCAGTTCACGCCAAATTCTGCCCGGACAATCAGCCCCGGCAGCAGCGCCAGTAAAAATGTCAAAGTCAGTAGTAAAACCAAAACGCCGCGTGATGTTTTCATGGGCGCGCGCTCCAAGAAGATTCCAATAATTAGCCCCTATTATATGCGTTTAGCAGGCGTGGGGGTACAGGACATTGGGTTATGACATCCAACAGCCAGAATTGTGCAACTTTACCCTGACACCAAACGTATAAAGTGATGTATAACGAAAGCGTCCTAAAATGACGCGCATTTTGCCCAGGAGGGTAAATCATGAGCGAAGAAAAGAATAAGGTCGAAGCAGTGATTGAGGAAACGGCAGAGAAGATTGAAAGCAAGGCTAAAACCTTCTCTGAACAGGTCGAAGTCGCGGGCAACCAGCTCGTAGACCAGGTACAGGAACTGGTGAAACAGGGCAATGTGCGTAAGATCATCATCCGCACACCTGACGATCGTGAGTTGATTCAGGTTTCGCTCACTGTCGGCGCGGTTGCTGGTGGTGTGCTGGCACTGGCTGCCCCCTGGCTGGCAGCGCTCGGTGCTATCGCCGCATTGGTCGCCCGTGTAAAAATCGAAGTCGTGCGCGAAGAAATCTAAGCCACGACATCTGTATCAGTCAAACGACAGGGGTGAGTTTGTATGCTCACCCCTGTTTTATTAGGCCTGAATTTTCCCGCGCCGGTTCACGATAACCACACCCAGCAGCACCAGACCTCCACCTAATACTGCCAGCGTAGTCGGCGCTTCCCCCAGCCACAACCAGGCAATCGCGATGGCGAAGGCCGGAACCAGATAAAGGAAACTGGCCGCTTTGGAGGCCGCCATCCGCCCAACCACATAAGCCCAGCTTGCATAACCAATCGCGCCGGGGACAATGCCCATGTATACGATTGCCAGTGTGGCATCCGGCGTGGCCTGCTGAACCGCAGTGAGCAATCCGCCGCCGAATGGCAGCAGAAAAATCGTCGCTGACCAGATAGCATAAGCTGTAAATTGCAGGGCGCTATAGCGTTTCAGAAATGGTTTCTGGCCGATGATATAGAGGCTCTGAGCAACGGCTGCCGCCAGCACCAGCAGGGCCCGTGCGTCGAATTGCAGCCCACCATTCCCCAGTGCGATTACCGCCACGCCACTAAAAGATGTCAGAATGCCACCCCATCCCCAACGGCTTAGATGCTCTTTGTGAATCATCCGCGCCAGCAGCGCCACAAAAATCGGTGAGGAAGCAACAATCATGCTGGCTACCCCGGCTGAAACACCTATTTCGCCCGCGTTGAGGGTGATGCTGTAGAAAGCAACACCGATGAACCCTGCCAGGGCAATCCCCGGCACATCACGAAGTCGAGGCAGCGGCATTCGTGTCAGCACGGCATAAACAGCCAGAGCAAACGAGGCAATGATATACCGCAGCAGTGCCAGATGTTCCGGCGTATAGGATTCAAGCCCGGCGCGTATTCCAGCGAAAGCTGACGCCCATGAGATAACGGGGATTAGGACAGCCAGATAAATGCGCCAGTCAACATTCAGCAAAATTCGCTGTGAGCGTGCGGCAGCAGGCTGGCTGATTCGGACAATATTTTCCACGATTGCTACTCCTATGACCCAGAACTTGATTTCATTCTAGGATGGAATTACAATCGTTTCAAACGATTATATCTGATCGCATGTATCGGAAAAACTGATAATGGAGCAGGATGATGGACTTTCGCCAGCTTGTCACCTTCCGCATGGTTGCCACCACCCTGAGTTTTACCCGTACCGCTGCCCTTATGAATTATGCCCAGTCAAGCGTAACGGCACAGATTCAAGCACTCGAAGATGATCTGGGACTGCCGTTGTTCAACCGCCTGGGCCGGCAGGTTACCCTGACAGATGCAGGCAGTATCCTGTTCCGTTATGCTGAAAAAATCCTTGATCTGACGGAAGAAGCACGCGCGGCTGTCACTGGCGGCGAATCGCCGAGCGGATCGCTGGTGATCGGTGCGCCGGAGACGATTTGCACCTACCGGCTGCCGCCCATCCTGCGGCGCTTCCAGCAGGCTTACCCGGACATTCGCCTTACACTGCGACCCTTTCCTTATTCAGAGCTTCACCGCAGCATCCGCGAAGGCGTGGTAGACATCGCCTTTATGCTGGAACAACCCTTTCAATCCAGCTTTTTGATGAGTGAAATTTTGTGCGCAGAGCCGCTGGTCGTCATCGCCGCGCCCGATCATCCCCTTGCCGGAAAACCATGCGTCGAAACACTTGATCTGGAAAGTGAGCCTATTTTGATGACAGGACGCGGCTGCGGCTACCGGCGATTGTTCGAACAGGAGCTGGCCGCCGCCGGTTTGCATCCCGATACCAGTCTGGAATTTGACAGCGTAGAGGCCATCAAACAGTGTGTTATGTCTGGTCTGGGGGTAGCTATGCTGCCTGCTGTAGCCGTCGCACGGGAAATTGCAGCAGCGCAGCTCGTCGCCCTGCGTTGGGGCGACCCGGATTTGCAGGTCAGCACACAGGTAGCATGGCACAAAGACCGCTGGGTTTCGCCTGCGCTGCAAGCCTTCATCGAAACCAGTCGCGCCGTGATGAGAACCACCGAGGCCGTACCATAAGGCTATAAAGGCAGGCTGTTTTCCAACCTGCCCTTATGATTTTCAGCGTTAAAAGGCCGCCTGTTGCAGCACCCAACCGTTGCCATCCGGATCTTTGAAAGTCGTAAATTCCCCCCAGGGAGCAGTTTCAAGCGGAGTCACGTTTAACCCCTGGCTCTTGAGAGTTTCATAATCTGCTGCTATGTCGCTGGTATCCAGCACCAGTCCATGAACACTGCCGGGTGGCATATCTGGAAACCAGTTGACAAGGACGATGGTCGTTGCTGCACCGGTGGGGGCAACTTCAATCCAGCGCATCTCGCCCATTGGGTTATCCCTGACCACAACAAAGCCCAGTTTTTGCGTATAAAAGGTTTTCGCCGCCTCAATATCCCTGACAGGAATGGATACAATCGCAATCCGACTGATGTGCATGGAAATCTCCCTGAATAGTTCAACTGAACCCAGCATAAAACAGGCGGAGAAAGCCGTATTGTAAAAATTGGACAGAAGTTCTGGTCTGAGGCATAAAAAATCCCTTGCCAATCATGACTGGCAAGGGATTGCAGGCCGAGTGAAAATCCCCGGTCTTGGTATCTTATTCGCCCAGGGCGAACGAGACGGTGATCTGCACGCTCACACTGAGCTGGCCGGGCTGGATGCTCGGCCCACCAGCGCCGCCGACTGCGGACTGCGCCCGGTCAAAAGCCACCGGGATAAAACCACCGCCAACCACTTCCGTGATGACAATCGGCTCGCCAACGGTCACACCAAAAGCTTCAGCCAGCGCGGTGGCACGAGCGCGAGCATCTTCAACGGCTTTCAGGCGGGCTTCAGCTTCCAGCGCCGTTGTATCTTCAATACCGAAGTTCAACCCATAAACCGTATCCGCGCCAGCATTCAGACCGGCCTGCACGACCTCACCAATTTTGCTGATGTCGCGGACGGTAATCTGCACCGTGTTCTGCACCCGGTAAGTACGCTCGCCAGTTGACTGCCCGGTCTGGGGGTCATAACGATCTTCCGGGTAGACATTGAAATTGGTGGTCTGGATGTCTTCGGGGGCGATCCCGGCATCGGTCAACGCAGCAATCACGGCGGCCACATCAGTATTGGCCTGGTCAACGGCTGCTGAAATATCGGCATTGGCAACATCAACACCAAGCTGAACATAGGCGACATCCGGTGTGCCAGTCACTTCGCCAAAACCACTGACACTGATCGAATTGGTCGGCCCGATGGTGGTCGTCTGCGCGGCCACAGTGCCGCCCGTGACACTGAGGAAAGCCACACCTGCAATCAGGACGGCAGCAACCCCGGTCAGATACTTCCAGTTCAAACGATTCATCGAAAAATCCTCCTGCGGCAATGGCCGCGTGCTTCAGAGACAAGGGCGCAGGTTTCAACGCGCACATCTTATAGACGCCACCATTACGGAAAAAGTTCCCAACTGAATCTTAGCGTGGTTGATTCGTCCGTATCTGTCGCAGCCAACCATGCTGAATCGCCCGCGCCTCTTCCATCGAAACAAAAGCATCCTTATGTATCTGGCGAATAATCGTCAGAAAATCCGGTACATCACGGCGCGCAATCACGCTGCGAAGCATATGCACCTCACCATCGCGCCCCTCGCCAAAGGTTTCGGTCACGCCAAAGCCGCGTTCCCGCAGTGCCGCCGCAATTTCGCGCCCGTAGGTGTGGGTGATGATGGTGGCGATAACGTAGCTGGTGATAAAACGAGCCTCAATTGCCATGCCAACGTAGCCGCCGACGGAAAAACCGAGACAGTAAGCCATCAGGTTGAGGGCATTGGAAAGGTCTTTAACAACGCTCGAAATAACAACCGCGAAGGTCAGAGCTTCAATGAAGGCCAGCACCGCCGCCCACAAACGCTGGTCACGGGTGATAAACACAACCCGGACTGTCCCCAATGCATTGTTAAAGACGCGCAGGGCAAAAATCGCAACCGCCAGCATGACTCCATCCAGTTCCAAGAGCGCTTCTCCTGTTGTAACCTCAGCAAAATAGCGCTCATTGTAGCAGGATTTAATCAGATGACGATTGGACGAGTGAGGTGTACAGGGTTTCAAGCTGGACTCCAACAGCATCCCAGGTAAAGCGCGCCCGCACCAATGCTGTCGCTGCCTCACCCATCGCTGAGCGTCGTGCTGAGTCAGTCAGCAGCATCCTCAAGGCCAGCGCCAGCGCCTCAATGGTTGGCTCGACCACCAGCCCGGCACTATATTCTGCAATCTCTGGCAAATTGCAGCCCGGTGAGACGATTGCAGGCAAACCGGCAGCCATCGCTTCCAGAACAACCATCGGAAGTCCTTCACCCACCGCAGGCAGGGCAAATACATCCGCCGCCGCGAAGGCCGCCAGCCGTTCCGCCCCATCCAGATAACCAGTATAGATGATGCGTTCATCCAACAGCGAGCGAATCGACTCCAGCGCGCCTTCGTCTGGCCCGGCAATGACCAGCCGCACATCGGCAAGGTTTGCCAGACGGAATGCCTCGACCAGTGCCTTGACGCCCTTGCGTGGGTGCAGCCGCGCCATGAACAGGCAAATCGGGCCATCGCCTAATCCATAATGAGTCCGAAAAGCTTCACGCCCGGCTAAACCGGCGTAGTCAGCAGGGTCAACGCCGTTGGGAATAGCATTGAACAGGGCTGGCGGATTGCCAAATTTCGCCCACAATGCCTGCGCTTCCTCAACTTCAGCCGCCGACAGGCCAATGATTCCCGAAAACCGCCGCGCTACCGCCGGACTAAACAGCGTATCCCAGGCAGCCTTAACGCGCCCGCGTCCCGTTGTGAGCGCGAGCGTGCCATGCGGAGACAGCAGCAGCGGCTTTCCGACTCGCGCTGCCAGGGGAGTCACCAGCAGATTTTCTACCGTGCGAAATTCGTGGCAGTGGATGACATCGATGGATGGCAGTAAATCGCGCATGACCCGCCACATGCCCAGCGGCGTCGAAAGATTAGCGCGGCGGGGGAGCAGATTACGAACGCGGATAACGCGCACACCGCCCAGATTTTCATCAAGCGGTTGGGCGATGCGGGAACCGGGAGCCAGCGCGTCTGTGGTCAGAACCGTCACGGTGTGACCAAGCCGCGCTAAAGCTCCCGCCATACCTGCCACCGAGCGGACGACGCCGCCGTAGGCAAAGGCCGGTGTGAAATACGGGGTTACATGCAGGATACGCATAGCCCCGAATTGTAGCAGAAGGGAAGGAAGTTTTAAGTGGTGGCGTAGGCCAGTTTCTTCACGATGATGCTGCCATCATCAATGCCTTCGCGGAGGGTTTCAGTGGTGACAGTGGCGGTCACTTCGCGTCCCAGAACGGTGATCGAATCTTCGCCGGCGTAGGTGACATGGCCTTCGACGATCAGTTCGCCACGCTGGTAGATCGCTACCTGCTCACCCAGCCGAGGCCACATAATTCGTTTTAACAAAGACATGAGCTTACGCTACTCCCATTGTCAATAAATTGTCTGTAACACGAACTATAATGCGGGCTGCCCCAAAAGACGATAGGCGAATCATCCTATGCCTTCCCGTAATCCAGACACTTACGAATTTTCCGTGAAGTTTTGACACTTAACAGAAAGGCTACGCTAAGATGAGTAGACACAACTGTTGTCAAGGAATTGTGGAAAGTGGTCGTATTGAAAAAGTTCACTATTTTTGTAATGAGCGTCCTGCTGCTGGCGCTGTCCGGGCAGGTTTACGCACAAAGCGGCGTCACTTTTATTGTGACGAAAACGGCGGATACCAATGACGGCGCATGTGATGCCGATTGCAGCCTGCGCGAAGCGATCACCGCAGCCAATGCCACAACTGCACAAGATACCATTCACTTCAACATTCCCGGCACAGGCGTCAAAACCATCAGCCCAGCCAGCGCGCTGCCCATCATTACCGCGCCGGTCAGTATTGACACCACTCCTTCATTCTGGCGAATCGAACTCGATGGCAGCAGCGCAGGATCAGATGTCAATGGCCTGGTCATTACCGCTGGTGGCAGCACGGTGAAGGGACTGGTCATCAATCGCTTCAGCCTGGCAGGAATTCTGTTGATGTTCGGCGGCGGCAGCACTATCGTGGAAAACATTATCGGCACTGATGCAGAGCGAACAGTAACGCTTGGCAACCGCGATGGGATTTACATCCTCAACTCTTCCAATAACACGATTGAATTTAATCACCTTTCTGGCAACACTGATGATGGGTTGAACTTGGCATCTGGCGCGACCAACAACCTGATTCAGGGCAATCACATTGGCCTCAGCCATGACCCGTATGATGGCATCGGCATCGGCAATGAAGGGGATGGCGTCAAGATCGCCGCAGGCGCGGTTAATAATCACCTCTTCCAGAACGTGATCGGATTCAACACACGCGGCATTTATGTCGAACCGGGAGAACCCTATGCAACGGGTAATCGATTCCAGGGGGATGTCATCTATCTGAATACGGGTCTGGGCATTGATCTCGGTGGCGATGGTGTAACCCCTAATGATGTGGGTGACGCTGACAGCGGGCCAAACAACCTGCAAAACTATCCGGTGCTGACCGCTGCTGTCTACGATGGCAGTAATACAGTCATAACGGGGACGCTCAACAGCACACCGAACACTACTTTCACTATTGGATTTTACAATTTTCCAGATGGCTGCGACCCATCCGGTTACGGGGAAGGAGCAGGCTATGGTGGCTTCAGAAGTGTGACGACAGATGGCAATGGCAATGCAGCGTTCAGCCATACGGTCAATGATTACTACTTTGGAGATGATGTCACCGCCACTGCCACCGATCCTGGTAATAACACCTCGGAATTTTCGGCCTGTATTCAGACCCTATCTGATTTTGATGCTGAACTGTCCGTATCGACGGCCGTCATCCCAGAAAATGCATTCATCGGCACAGCGCTGACCTATACCATCAGCATCACCAATAACGGCCCGGATAATGAAGTGAATGTCATGTTCACCAATACCCTTCCGGCTAATGTCACTGTCAATAGTATCACGCCGGCACAGGGGTCATGTAATACGCCGTTGTCTGGCGTTTTTACCTGCAATCTCGGCTCATTGGGCAATGATGTCAGCACAACTGTGTCCCTGAATCTGACGCCCACCAGCGCAGGGAACATCACCAACACTGCCACCATCAGCGGCATCGGGCATGACTCAAATCCGGCTAATGACATCAGCATAACCACACTGGCCGTGAAAACCCCCGATGGGCCAAACGCCGCCGCGCAGCGCCATTTCTTCACTACCTTAACCCCGACGCTGGCGTGGAATCGTATTTCCTGGGCGACAGGTTACGAAATTCAGGTGGATGATTCGAAGACTTTCGCTGCCCCACTCGTGGATAGTGACAATGCGCTTGATTCGACGGGGCTTTCGACAGTCGTCACCCTCCCCGGCGATGGGCTATACTACTGGCGTATTCGGGCGAAGAAACCGGATGGTTCGTGGGGTGTTTGGAGCACCATCGAGTCCTTCACGGTTGATGCGCCCTGATTTGCTGCCCACCGTCTAGAAGAACGCGCATGGTTGACTATCTGCCTGAAAAACCAAAAACACGTAAATTACCGCTGGAACGAGAAGCACTGCGTGATGTAATTGATCTCTCGCTGTGGGCGGGGCAAATGCTGCTGCAACACGGCGCAGAGTCCGCACGTATTGAAGAAACCGTCCACCATCTCGGCACTGGCCTGGGAGCGGACTGGATGGACATTCTCGTTTCGCCCAATGCTATCGCTGTAACTACTGTCAGCGGCGAAGAATTCCGCACCAAAATTCGCCGTGTTGTCTCCATTGGCGTCAATATGCAGGTCATTGCCGAAGTCAATGATCTCAGCCGCCGCGTCTGGAATGGGGAACTGGATCGACATGCCCTGCGAACGGAACTCGTTCGTATTGACCGCCTGCCCCGGCAGTACAACCGCTGGGCAGTGGTGGGCATGGTCGGGCTGGCCTGCGCCGCCTTCAGCCGTCTATCGGGTGCGGACTGGCCGGTGTTCGGCGTTACTTTCATTGCTGCTGCCTGTGCTATGTGGGTGCGGCAGGAAATGGCCCGGCGCTATTTCAACTCCTTGATGATCGTCGTCGGAACAGCCTTTGCCGCCGGTTTGGTTGCCAGTATCGCGCCGCTGCTCAAGCTGGGCAACCAGCCGCAGCTTGCCCTGGCCGCCGCTGTGCTGCAACTGGTGCCGGGCGTCATCCTGATTAATGCGGCTGACGATCTGATAAAAGGTCATCTGGTCATTGGCATTACACGCGGCATTACCGGACTGCTGGTATCAATGGGAATCGCGCTGGGGCTATTGCTCGCCATCAGCCTGACGGGAGTGACGGGCATATGAACCTGCCTGATCTGATCGGGTTAATCGTCCAGGATGCGTTCTGGTCAGCACTGGCTGCTGCCGGATTTGCGGTATTGTTCAATGTGCCAGCGCGGGCGATTCCCGGTTGTGCGCTGACAGGAGCCGCCGGTCATGGCGCACGCACGCTGATGATGCAGTTTGGCATCAGTGTCGAAATGGCAACCCTGCTCAGCGCGACACTGATTGGAATCCTCGGCGTCTACTATTCCCGGCACTACAAAACGCCCATGACCATTTTCACCGTCAGCGGGTCAATTCCGCTGGTGCCAGGAGCGCTGGCCTACCGGACTATGATCGGCATTTTACAATTTGCCAACGCCAGCTCAGAGACAGCCGATACCCTGTTTGTGGTACTGGCACAGAACGGCATCAAAACCGCACTGATTCTGGGTGCAATCGCCGCCGGGATCGCAGCCCCCAAGCTGCTGTTTTTTCGCCACAAACCGGTTGTCTAACATCCAGCCCAAAACAGGCGTATAATTTAAGGTAGATTACGCCAGAGGGGGCTATGTGGACTGGCTTGTCCGCCTGATTGAAGGCATTGTTCAGTGGATTATTTCGTTCATCCAACCGCTGCTGGAGAGCGGCACGCTGGGCTATCTCATGCCGCTGCTGCTGTTAGTCGGGGCGACTATCATGGCGGCCACCAGCAAAAATCGTATTAATCTGGCCGGTTATGTCCTCGGTTGGGTCATTTCCTTCGCCCTCATCGGCATTTATCTTGAGGGCCGGGGGGATAACATCCTGATAAACCTGACAGGTCAGCCACGTGGGGAATTCCTGCTGCCGCTGCTGATTGGCTTCTTAATTGGTTTCGTCGCGCTGACGCCCTTTATTCGTATTAAACTGGTCGATGCTGCGCCGATCATCATCACACTGGTGACAGCAACGGCTATTACGCTGCTGTTCCTGGCTTATCGCGCCGGGGCCTCATTCACCGTCCCGAGCACGCCGGACATCACCGACATCATCGAATACCGGCGGCGCTATATCGGTCTCCTCAGCCTGGCGTTCGGAGCAGGGGTGCTGCTGCATGTGGTGGTCAGCGCGTCTACCCCGCCCAAACCGGCCCCCGCCCCCCCGAAAAAGGAATAGCAGAGGAACGGCGCCGGATTTGACAACAGACCAGTCAGAAGCCCGACACAGGCTTCAACATCGTTGATGTCTACGGTTTCGCTGACGGTGTGAACAAAGCGACAGGGAATCGAGATCACGCCGCTCGGCACACCCGCCCGCGCCGTCTGAATCCCGGAGGCGTCAGTCGTCCCGCCAGTCAGTAGTTCAAGTTGGTAGTTAATACCATCAGCTTCGGCGCGGTCAACCATCCAGTCGCGCACGGCGGGTGGGACGACCAGACCGGGGTCATGCACCTTGATGGCCGCCCCGCCGCCAAGTTTGACGGCCATTTTGCGATTCTTAATCTCGTCCCCCGTACCGGTCACATCCAGCGCGATGCCCAGGTCAGGCGCAATGCTGTAGGCCGCCGGTCGAGCGCCGCGCAGACCGACTTCTTCCTGCACCGTGAAGACAAAATAAATCTGGTTAGGCAGCTTCTTTTTCCTGGCTTTTTTCAGGCGGCGCATGGCTTCAATGGCGATGGCACAGGCGATACGATCATCCATCGACTTGGCAATCAGGCGCGTGCCACGTTCCTCCATTGGTCGCCAGAAACCCGCCGGGCTGCCGGGCTGAATCGGGCTGCCGCCGTTACCATCGCTCACGTCGATGTAAAAATCTTCGAGGTCAGGGCGATTGTGATTCCAGGCGTCGTGTGCGCCAATAACACCAATTGTGCCATTCTCGAAGCGGACGCGGTTGCCCAGCAGCGCCGTATGAATCAGGCCGCCAATGGGCGAAAAGCGCAGGTAGCCGGTGGTCTTTTCGACAAAGGTCGCCATAACGCCGATTTCGTCCATGTGCGCGGCGATCATGATCTTCGGCCCGCTGTCCCCGACACGGCAGATGAGATTGCCGAGCGGGTCAACCGTGATTTCATCAGCCAGGTCTTCAACTTCACGGCGGATGATGTCGCGGACATGATGTTCATAGCCGGACGGCCCCCAGGCCTCGACCAGCGTTTTGATGAGTTCTTTCACGAGAGTCAGCTCCTTAGGCAGATGAATTTATATTAATCTTTCAATCCAGCGATCACACGGCGGAATACATTGTCCAGTCGAATCATGGCATCGATCATTCTATCTTGCAGGGCGGGCCACGATTCGCGCTTGTCCAGTCCGCCGTCAGTGAATTTGTGTGTAATCTGGCTGGAGCGTTTGTTATCCAGACGCAGCCAGTCCAGCGGTGCGCCATAGGCTGCTTCTGCCGCGTCCCGGTGGGCGTAGAGCGCGTCGAAATAGGCTTTGTTCTTCTCTTTATAACCACTGTCGATATAGAGATTGACCGAACCCCAGTCCATCGAAATGACATAGCCGAGTTTGAAGCCTTTGCGCCCGGCGCTGATCGAGAGAAAGTAGGCGTCTAAGCCGGTTAAATCGGTAAACAGAGTAGTACGCCCCTTGCTGCGCTGTTGCAGCATTTTCCAGAACTGGGCATAGAGGCGACTCCGCTCCGTCCAGTGAATTTTAGAGTCAGCGGATGGCAGTTCGTCATCATGTTCCAGCTTTTGCAGATGGTCGCGCACGGCATCGACCAATTGCTGCATGGCCGCCAGAAAGCGCTGCCGGGCATCGACTCGTTGGGCATTGATGAGTTGAATCGGTACAGCGTCACGCTCATCGCCACGCACCAGCGCCGGAAAAACAGCAACCTCATGAGTTGCAGCGTAACTCAGCTCATTGGTGACCCACTGCGAACCGCGCGCATCCGGTGAGAGCAGCACCACCACACAGCCCGCCGCTTCCAGGGCTTTTTCGATGGCGGTTTGCCAGGAAGCCGTGCCAGGCGTCAGATTTTCATCCGACCAGACGGCGATTCCTTCATCGGTCAGTAAATCACGGACGCGGCGCATGGTAGCGGCGTCTTCGCGGGCATAGCTGAGGAATACGTGCTTCATTGAATTCCCTCTATTTTAAGGCACGTAAACGAGGCCGGAATACCTTATCGATTCGAATCATGGCGTCAATCATCTGCTCTTGCAATTCCGGCCATTTTTCAGGGGTATCAATACCGCCACTGTAAAACTGCTTGATAATACGGCTGGCTTGGCGATCATTTAAGCGTTGCCATGTTAATTCCTCACCAAACTCTGCATGAATTTGCTCATGTTGCTCGTAAAAAGCATCAAATATGGCTTTATTCTTTTGTTGATCGCCCAAATCAATGTAAAAATCACTAGCAGTCCATTCGCGCCCTACCGAATAATTCAAACCAAAGCCTGTCTTACCGGCTGATGTACCTATCCAATGACGGTATTGAGGTTTCGTGTTGCCAAAAAGATTTGTTCTTTTCTTGCTACTTTCCAGAAGCCCTTTCCAGAATTGATAGCGTGCGAGTTCGCGTGCTGTATACACATCTGGTTCTGTGGTCAAGGATGCAGGAGGCGGCTCTTCCACACCATCATCTTTAAATGACTGCCAATGTTCTTGAATTTCATCAACTAACGTTTGCATATGTGCTAAGAAGCGGGTGCGGATGTCAATGCGCTGCACTCTAATCAGATTGATCGGTACAGATTCACGCTCTTCACCTCGAATTAAAATCGGGAAAATTCGCACATTATGGGTGCGGGCATAAGCAACCTCATTCGCCACCCACTCCGACGCATTAGAGCTAGGTGATAATAAAACTACAACTGCCGATGCATTGGCAATCGCATTTTGAATTGCCCGATCCCATTGTGGAGTACCCGGCGTCAAGTTTTCATCTGTCCAGACAGTAAAGCCCTCTGCTCGCAGAGTATCACGCACACGAGACATCGCATCTATATCTTTACGGCTGTAGCTGAGAAATATATGTCTCATGATTCAGTCCCGCTTGAGTAAATCCGCTGTAATGCGTTTGAGGATGGCCTTGAGCAGTTTGAGTGTGTTGTCGTAGTCGTCACGGTTGAGATAAGCCGTCGGGCTGTGAATATAACGGCATGGCACGGAAATCACTGCTGCCTGCGTGCCACCAAAAGCCGTGTGGATCGAACCCGCATCGGTGCCACCGCCAAGCATGGTTTTCAACTGGTAGGGGATTTTCTCTTTGTCAGCCGTGTCACGCAAAAATTTCAACAGGTGTGGGGGAACGATCAGGCTTCTGTCCATCACGGTCAGCGCCGGGCCATCACCGAGGCGGCAGGCCGGGTTAGGGTTATTTTCCGCGTCAGGGGCGGCGGAGGGATTGGGGATGTCGTTGGCCGTTGTACCTTCCAGCGCGAAAGCCACATCCGGCAGAAGCCGCTGTGCCGCCACCCGCGCCCCGCGCAGGCCAATTTCCTCCTGCACAGTGAAGGCCGCCAGCACGTCCACCGGGTACGGCCCGCCCTTGAGAATGTCAATCAGCAGCGAGCATCCAACACGATCATCGAAGGCTTTGCCGCGCAGCGTTTTCGCGCCAATTTCCATATAGCGGCTGTCGAATGCCACCCGATCGCCCGGCTTGGCCTTACCATTGGCTTCTTCCTTGCTGCTCGCACCAATGTCAATCCGCAGTGACTTAATTTTTACCGTGTCATTCTGGCCGGAGGTTTTATGAATCGGCGGCCAGAGGATGACACCCGGCGTCAGATCGTCACCGACTTTAACACGCAGGCCGGGCAGGATACGCTCATCAACACCGCCAATGCTGGTGAAGCGGATGCTGCCATCGCCATCCACGCCCGTCACCATAAAGCCGATTTCATCCATGTGGGCGGCCAGCATCACACGCAGGCGGTTTTTGCCCTTACCCTTTTTAACGGCGGTGATGCTGCCCATCGGGTCAATGCGGATGTCATCAGCGTGGCCGTCAATGGCCTTCAAAATCAGCTTGCGAACAGCATCTTCCTTGCCGGAAACGCCAACCGCCTCTGAAAGTTCCTGTAAGTGCATAATTTCAATATCCCCCTGTAGCGGCGAGCCGAACCACCCTACACATAGCGGTGACAATAAAGCCAGATTATAGCGCGGCGATCAGGATGGTGTAATTAACTGCCAGGCTTCCCCTTCCGGCAGCAGTTGAATGACCGTGACATCAGCGCTGTTCAGATACAGGTTTTCGCCGTTGGCGGTCTGCACCGTTTGAATGAACCCCTCGTAAGCCACTTCCTCCAGCACACCGAGGCCGAGCCGGTTACGCACGACATCATTGCCACGCCAGACAAAACCCAGCCGACGCAGCGGTTGAAACAGGCCGGGCGGCGGGACGAAGCTTTCTTCCAGTTCGGGATGGATGGCCGGGTTATAGCGATTCTCGAAGGAAATCCAGGCGGGCTGCTGGCCGTCATTGAACAGCGCATAAACCCGATTGCGTGATTCGATATAAACCATGCGCCCACGCTCGAAATTCTGCCCAACCAGCGACGTTGGCTCAGATGGGCCAGCAGGGCAGGCTTCCGGCGCGGGGATGAAAAACCATGAATCCGGACAGGCTACCGGAATGGTCAGCGTTTGCTCCGATGCCAGGTCGCCTGTACCAACACTCAGCAGGAAACTGACCTGACCCCGGTCACTGCGGCGAGTTGGAACCGATAGATTGCCATCCGGCGGCACATTCCACAGGTTGCCGCGCACACCATTGGCGTCGAGCCGGTAAATAACTGCACCGGGAGCGCCTCGCGCTGACCAGAACAGCGTCACCGGATCGCCGGGAGAAATCGCCACTACATCGGAGGTGAAAAATTCGATGCGCGGCGCATTCGGGTTAGGGACGCGCGTCGCCGTTGTCAGCGCTGCCACGGCGGTGCTGGTCGCGCCGAAAATTGAGGTGGGCGATGGGCCAAATGTGACCGTGAGCGGGGCGGCAGTGGGCGTCGAATCAAAACCGGGTGTACGGCTGACTGTCGGTGTGAATGTAATGGTCGAAGTCGGACGCTCTGTGGGAATAAGCTGCCGTGTACTTGCCCCACAGGCGGAGAGTAGAGGTATAATGATGAGTAACGAGTAATGAATAATGAGGGAGATAAATTTTTTATAAGTTGAGGGTATCAATTTGTGATGAGACATTGTTGGTATGAGGTGACTTTAAAGTTTCTGTTCCACCGAATAGCTACTTCCATTGTAGCACAGCCGCTGTGCCTCAGCCGCCTGTGCGCCGAATCACATAGGCCGTCGCCAGTGTAACCAGCCAGTTGATTGCCAGATCAAACAATGATGCGCCACGATCCGGCACAAGATTTTGCAGCAGTTCGGTCAGCAGGCCGAGTGTCAGGGCAATAATAACCGCTAGCAGCACGGATCGCCCTGTCGGGACATTCAGACTAAAGGCGCTCCACCATAAAAGCACCAGCAGCCCAAACCCGACAATATGCCCGCAGGTGAGCAAGATTTCCCGCCCCAAATCCGGTTCACCGGGCGGCGCTGCTGGGCCGACAACAGGCTGGCTGCTGGATTGCAGTAAAAAAAGAAGCAATACAGCCGTGTAAGCCAAGGCGATGAACTGTCTTAAAAGCGAATGTCGAGGGTAATAATGAGAAAAGGTTTGCAAAGGTATCATAGGATTCATAGTAACGCGAAACCAGCCGGACTGCCTGACGATTGGACTACGCTCACAGAATAATCAGTCCCAACCGCGTCGCCCGCACGACGGCCTCAGTGCGGCTTTGCACCCCCAGCTTGCCCATGATGGAATTAACATGAAATTTGACAGTATGATCGGTAACGCTCAGCCGAGATGCGATAGTCTTGTTCGGCAGCCCTTCCGCCAGCAGTTGCAGCACTTCACGCTCACGGGGAGTCAGCGGTTCAATGGCTGCATCCGGCGCAGGAGCAGCGCCCGCCAGTACGCTGGTTGTCAGGGTGGGGTCGATGACCGCTAAGCCTTGCCCGACAGCGATCAACGCCGCCGCCAGCGCATCAGCATCGGCATCATGAAAAATCAGCCCGCGAGCACCCGCTGCCCAGGCATCTGCCGACTGCCCGGCATTATTGAGCAGGGCCAGCACCGGCAGCTTGGCCTCCTGTGCTTCACTCATACCTTCCGGTGAACCACCCCATCCCCAATCCCAGGCTATAACATCCGGTTTATACAGGTCAATTTCTTCCGGCAATGCGTCGCCCCCGGCGGTTTGCCCGGCGATGAACAAGCCCGGTTGTCCCGTCAGCAGCGACGCCAACCCCATGCGAGCCAGCGGATTTTCAGCGACGATGAGAACATTGAGATCGGCCATGTGGCTCAGCTTTCAAGCGCTATAGCAGTATCAAATTAAACAGACAGGAATAACACTATGAAGAAGGGAGTTCTTGAAGGTTTCAGGATACAGGTCAATCATCAAATTTGTGTAAGAAATTGATGATAATCGGGAGAGGCATGAAAGCATCTGTAAATTTTACACGTCGCTCCCAAATGCCTCATACACCCGTCGAATGAGTAAACGTCGGTCAAAATAGATCATGCCAGTTACAAACAGGATAATTCCGACTGCTGGCAACATCGAAAGCCAGCCCCCTTTGGCACCGGGCGCAATGAACAAACTCGCGAGCAGCAGCGCACCAAACAAGCCCATCATCAGCCAGGTCAGGCGTGCCAGTCGCACTGAGGCAATGACAACTGTGGACTCATTATCCAGCGCCCGCAGGTATCCGTGTATTTCTACCTGCCAGGTCTGCTTGCGCCAGCGGTAGTCATACCAGGTACGGCGCATCCGAAAACGATAGGTGTAGGCATCCACTTTTTCAAAAGAAGGGTCAAGCCCTGGCCCGATGAAACCGCTGCCCAGATGTTTGAGATCGCGCAGGCGGTAAAGACAATCGGCCAGCGAGCGTTCCGTGATAAATTCGATCAGCGCTTCCGGCTGAGATTTTTTCGATTTTTCAACCGGGTATGGTTTGGTCATTGCAGCATTCCTGTATTTCGTTAGCTGGTATTATTTGTCACTACCCAGTGAATCCAGTCCCAAAGACTCGCTGCCATCGCGCCCCGCCGTGATAATGTTATCCAGCATAGTGGTGATATGGTCAACCTGCGTCTGAATAGACACAACGTGTTCCTGTTTGCGGGCCTCGCTCAGGCGCTCACCATACAACCGGAGCAGGTCAGCCGATGAATAAATAATTGCAAGCGGCGTGCGAAATTCGTGCGAAACGGCTGTCACCAGCCGCGTTTTCATCTCATTCATTTCGCGCTCGCGTTCCAGCGCAGCACGCAAGCTCATTTCTTTTTGCTTCAGTGTCGAGATATCACGCAGGCTGCATACCATCATCCGACCGCCTTCTTCCAGTTCAGCGATGCCCGTCAGCAGTGCATCGGCAGAAAAAGTTGTGCCATCGTGCCGACGTGCCAGCAGTTCAAAACGGGATGCCCCCTGTCCGGCGGCAACCTGCTGGATAGAGTGATGCAGAGCAGGCATAAAAGCTTTATCGACCAGCACATCCAGCGGCTTACGAAAGAGCGCATCATCTTCATAACCAAACAACGCATCAAAAGCCGGGTTAGTCTGTTGAATGGTACCATCGGGGTGAGTCAGAATAACGGCATCACTGCTGTGGAACAAAACAGTTTCAGCACGTTCCTTCGCCCGTTGAAGCTGTGCAGTGCGTTCGGTCACGCGGCTCTCAAGCTGATCGGCATATTCCCGCAGCCGCGACTCACTGGCACGAAGCTGCTCCTGGCGGTCAGCCTCCAGCCGGTTGCGGTAGTAACCCGTGAGCCAGATCACCGATGAAACCGTCAGAATAAATACACCCTGACCATAAAGTAGATCAAACAGATTAAGCGATGGGTAAAACAGTGGCAGCAGTATAATGGTCAACAGCATACCCAGCGCGATCAGAAACGCTGTCCGAATATCGAAGAGCAGCGAAGCGAACAACACGGGTATGACGAGATAATAAAGCATATCCGGCAGAAGCGCATTGTCGTAGGGCATACCCATGATGACGGCAATAGCCGCTGCCAATATTACCAGCAGCCAGGCTGCTAATCTGTACTTTCCGGCGCGATTGATGCTGTAGACCACGACCAAAGTTGCCAATGCCAGCAGAGTATCGTAAAAATCCGATTGTGGATTGAGAAGTGAAGAGGGATTAACAATGGTGATAACAACGAGGCTCAGCACAATCAGCCCGCTGAGAATGAGCAGGAGCGCCGCCAGTAAACGACCCCGGCTGTGCTGGTCAGGAGTTTGCGAAGAAACAGGTGTTTCCACCAAGCGGCTTATAATGTCCCGCAGCCGTTCTCGATACATATTCACGCTAATTGACTCCCGACAAAAAACTTCAACCACCACAAAGCATTAAAACAGATAAATAGGCAACAGATAAATTCAACGCAAAATTAATTATAAATCCAGTTTTATCGCGTGCCAAGCATAAGTTTTGTGGGCATGGATATAGTTGGGCATAATGGACAGCCTAAAACAAACCGAAAAGGAAATGTTGTGCTAAAAGTTTATGTAGGCGTCGTCCGCTTCCGTGATGATCGGGATTTTGTCATCATGGTAGATGGCGAACCAGAACCGGTAGAAGATGCCGTCCGCGAGGTCATCCATGAAATCTGGGGCGCGGGCGAAATTTCAGTGGCCGCAGAAGGCGTGGACTTCATTGAATTCAACCACGCCCATAACGGCGGACGTACCCGACCCGATGGTTATGTGGTCGCCTGTGAGGTCAGCAGCCGCAAGCGCGTCGGCTTTGCGATGCAGTATGCCCGCCGCGAACGGCATCTGGAGTAAAAGAAAGTCCCTTCATGTCACCTATCCTGAGCCAGCCAGCCGAGTATTATAAAGACAGTTTTCTGATAGCGCTGCGCGAATTTCTGGCTGAAGGCCGTTATGATGAGCTGGAATACCACGAAATCGAAAGCAATTTTCGCCATTCTGTGCAGCGCTGGCTGGACCGCAAAACCCGTCCGCGCGCCGGACTTGTGCCAGAGTCAATTCTGTGGCTGATTGATGATGACGAATTCATCGGGCGGCTGTCGATTCGCCATCACCTGAATGAGCGGCTGCTACAATTTGGCGGGCATATCGGCTACGAAATCCGCCCGACCAAACGGCTGATGGGTTATGGCAAAACGATTTTGCGGCTGGGGCTGGTCGAGGCCAAAACGCTGAGCATCAGCCGGGCGCTGGTGACCTGCGACGACACCAACATCGGTTCAGCAAAAATTATCGAGGCGAACGGCGGCGTGTTAGAGAACATCATCCTGCTGGCCGGGCGCGGCGTGCCTACTCGCCGTTACTGGATTGATATCGATTAAACTGGAGCAAAAAATGGCTTACGAAACCATTCTTGTCGAGAACCCTGCCCCCGGCGTTGGCGTGGTGCGGCTGAACCGCCCGCAGGCTTTGAACGCCCTCAACAGCCAGCTCACAGGCGAGGTTTTCGACGCGCTGGAAGCGTTTGACGCCGACGACAGCATTAAGTGTACCATCCTGACCGGGAGCGATAAGGCTTTCGCTGCCGGGGCAGACATCAAACAGATGGAAAACACTGACGCCGTGACCATGATGAGTGGCGGCGACTTCACCGACTGGGCGCGGCTGACGCGGGTGCAGAAGCCGATTATCGCGGCGGTATCCGGTTGGGCGCTGGGAGGCGGATGCGAGATGGCGATGATGTGCGACATGATTATCGCCTCGGAAACAGCAAAATTCGGCCAACCGGAGATCACCATTGGCATTATGCCGGGCGCGGGGGGAACACAGCGGCTGACACGGGCCGTCGGCAAGGCGCTGACGATGGAAATCTGCCTGGGGAACCGCCACCTTACAGCTACAGAAGCGCTGCATTACGGGCTGGTGAATCACGTCTTTCCGGTCGAATCCTATTTCGATGAAACCGTTAAACTGGCGGAAAAAATCGCCGGGATGCCGGGTGTGGCGGTTAAGCTCATCAAGGATGCCATCAATAAGGCTGAAGAACTGAGCCTCTACGAAGGGCTGGGCTACGAAAAACGCAATTTCTATCTGCTGTTCGGAACAGAAGATAAGGCCGAGGGCATGAAAGCTTTTGTCGAAAAGCGCAAAGCCGACTGGAAAAACAGGTGAAGTAGCGAGTGTTCAATTGACTCTTACCATCTTTTACACAGGCAATTTGCGCGGACAGATCGAGATTTTGCCGCACCTGCACACTTTTATCCGTGAATTGGGGCGCGGGCGCATTGATGACGATGATGAAGTCATGCTGTGCGCTGTCCAGCCGCCAACGCCGGGGCAAACACTGCTGCTCGACCTCGGCGATTCGTGCGCGGCGGATGCCTGGCACTGTGCCGCGACGGGTGGACGTTCGGTACTGCTGGGGCTGGACGCGATGGGCTATCATGCGGCCAACGTCGAAGGACTATTAACGGCGGAAGCACGGGCGCGGCTGGCCGACAATTTCCTGAGCGTGGCGCTGGTCGACGCGGCCCAAAGCTGGCAAAGCGAGGATGTAGTTGTTTCGTATAAGGGCGGATTTGAAACCCGCCCCTACAGCCTCCATATATCCTTCGAACCAGCCCTAAAAACCACGCTGGAAAAGCGAAGGCTGCGGCTGGCGAGTGTGAGTGGGCCGCAGGTGGGCATGGCACGGGTGAGCGGCTTGCCAGCGGCACCTACGTTGGCAGCAGCGGCGGTATTCGACCTGCCTGCGAACACGCCACCTGACCCAACCATCGCCGGAGCGGTTGATTTTGTGCTGAGTGAGGCACGATTGTTCGCCCGGCGCAACACCTGATTATCCCTAAGAGAGAGTCGAAAAGCTTTTTTGCGATTGGCGGTGGCAAGGATGTTATTTTCATCACAAACTGCACTTTTTGCGCCAACTGCGACTATTATCAACCTGATTTGCTGCAAAACTCCCTCATCTTTGACACAGCGATTACTAATCGCTAAGCCAAAAGTAGTGCGCGAAGGAGAGGTGGTCAGGGATAGAGACATCGTTATAGGCAGCAACAGTATGATCAATAGCAGCGGGTAGGTCAGTTAAGCAAGTATGCAGACGGTTGGCTGAGGCGAGATTTTTCAGATACAGCCAGAAACGCTCAATGGGATTGAAATAGGGAGTGTAGGTAGACAATCAGCCGAGGTGAAGCCGATGAGCGCAAGAAACGAGATGGACTTCATTCACGTGAATGTTTACTCATTGGCTCATCCCGCCAGTTTAACGCATTCACTAATTTCTTTGGACTACTGACTCAGGTCAACATCTCCCGGTAAACCGCCACTGTCGCGGCGGCAACCTGCTCATGAGTGAAATGGGAGGTGACGCGGGCGCGTCCGGCCTGCGCCAACTCTTGCCGCAGGGATACATCATTTTGCAGTTTACAGAGGGCGTCAGCCAGCGCTGTGGCATCGCCTTCTGGCACAACAAGTCCGGCATCGCCGATTACGCCGGGAATCGCGCCACTGTCGGAGCCAATAACAGGGACGCCGCTCGCCATCGCCTCGATGATGACGCGGCCAAACTGTTCTTTCCAGTTAGGGCGCGTCAGTGAGGGAATAACCAGCGCGTCCAGCCGCCGGTAGTGGGTGGGCATTTCTGCCGAGGCGACCCACTCCACCCATTCAACACGATGCGCGATATTCAATGTTTGTGCCAGCACGTGCAGGGAGTCACGTTCCGGGCCGCTGCCGATCACACGCAGCCGCCAATCGCCCGACAGACGCGCACAGGCTTGCAGCAGCACATCCACACCTTTTTCCGGCACAAGGCGGCCAATGCAGCCGATAGTGAAGGGGCGCGTTTCGCGTTCCGGGTTTTCAAAGCTGGCGGCTGGTGAGTGGCGATTAAACAGCGCTGTATCCACGCCAAACTGTGGAATCACAGCCATGCGCCCGGTATAACCTTTGGAGCGCCACACCTGCGCCGCGCTTTCCGTGCCAGCCAGCGCGTAATCGACATGCCGCAGCATCCAGCGCTCGCCCCACTTAAAAGGCGGCGGATAAACCCGCTCAATATTCTGCCATGAAAAAAACAGCGCTTTCGCCCCAGCCTGCCGCGCATGGTAAAGTGATTGCCAGGCTGCCAGGTTGTAGGGTTCTTCATCGATATGGATGATCTGCGGACGAAATTCCCGAATACGCGCACCCAGACCGGGGTAAAAGTGCAGATGAAAATTGCCGTTGAGCGTGATGGGCAGTGTTTCCAGGCGGTAGCCCTCGGTGTAGGCGCGTTCCAGCTTTGTCTCGCCGCGTTCGTCTTTCCATGAGGGCGGCACCAGGGTTAACAGGTCAATCCCCAGACGCGCGATTTCTTCCAGCTTGCGCTGATAAATGCCGACGATACAGGCTTTGGAGAGCATAAGAACACGAATTGGCGTCATCAATCCCCCGCTGCTACCGCCGCATAATCCGGCAGCATGGTTTCCATCCGGCGCATGGCAGGCTGTATCGCCAGCAAAATTGTCAGCCCCAGAATAATTATACCGGCTGTCAGCAGCACCAGTGCCATCCCTGCGCCTTCGCCCGAACCGACAACTGGTGCGAAGGCGGCCCATGCCGGAGTTTGCGCCGCTGGTTCGAGGATGTCATCCACCAGCGGGCCAACCAGCAAAAATGAAGTGGTCGCTCCCAGGTAGCCAAACTGATCGGCAATCGAGAAAATGCGCCCCTGCATATCAGGCGGCGTTTTGATCTGAATCAGCGAGGTAAAGACCGCCCATACTTGCAGCGCACCCATCAGCAGGAAAAGCGATCCCGCCAGCAGCAGCGGACTCCGCGCCGTTGCGAACAGCAGAAACATCACGCCTACGACCAGCATCCCGCCCAGCCCGGCACGCAGCCTCGAACGCACCCGCCCCCGCGCCGCTAACAGGCTCGCGCCGATGAATCCGCCCAGACTTTCGATGGCTAAAATCGCGCCGGTTGTCGATTCGCTGCCTGTGCGCGTCATCAGATAGGGAATATTCAAACCGAGCGGGCCATTCAGCAAAAAGTTGAGCGCTGTCAGGTACAGTACCAGACCCAGCAGCGCCGGACGCGCCCACAAAAAACGCAGCCCGCCGCGCCATTCCGCCCACCAGTTCCCGCCCGCTGCCGCGCTTTCTGCTGACTGCTTTGGCTGCGGGATATGAATGAAAAACATGACGCCAACCGCCATCAGAAAGGTCGCCAGATCAACCAGAATCACGCCGGTGATACCCACCAGGGCATAGAGAACACCCGCCAGCGCCGGGGCAATCACGCCTGCCAGCGGAAAAGACATGGCCTGTATGGCGTTTGCCCGGTCACGCTGGCTGTCCGGCACCAGCATGGTTACACTGGCGCTTTTCGCCGGGGACTGGAACATGGCACATATTCCCTGGAACAGCGCTACCGCGTAGAGATGCCACAACTGAAATTCGCCAGCAGCGAAACTGAACAGCAGCATCAGACTGCCGAGCGCCTGTCCCGCGTCCGCCACTATCATCACGACTCGCCGGTTCCAGCGGTCAACCAGCACCCCGGCGAAGCTGTTGCCCAGCATGGCTGGTAATTCGTTGAAGAAAGAAAAGAGAAGTAACGGCGCGGCATCTCCCGTTTCGGCATAAACACGGATGCCGATAGCGATGCCCGACATGCGGCTGCCAATGATCGAGAGCGTTTGGGTGATAACCAGTGTGTAGAATGTCCTCATGCTGCCCTGTATTTTCGTTAATTGTCACCGCTTATCCGAATAGGTTGTATTGTGGACGAAATTACGTTCACAGTCGTCAGCATTTGGGCTTATTTCAGGTTTTGGTAATTAGAGATGGTCTGCCAGAGGTGACGCGGGATGCTAAACCGCCTCAAGAATGGGCGCGGGGCGCAGGAGACCAACCAGAATGGCGAGGATCACTTTAATCATATAGTAGCCGGAACGCAGCGGGGTAATGGATGACTGTCCGCCCATGCGTGGCTTCATCGTCACCGGGATTTCGTGCAGTTTTAAACCAGCGCGGTGCAGCAGGACAATCGACTCCGGTTCAGGGTAATCGTGTGGGTATACCTGGGCGCACAGCCGGACTCCCTGGCGGTTGCAGGCAATGAAACCGGAAGTCGGGTCGGTCACGCGCTGGCCGATGATGGACGAGATCAACCGCGCCAGAATGAAACTGCCCGCCCGCCGCGCCGCCGTCCCGGTGTAGCCCCGATCTTCGATGTAACGGGAGCCAATCACCACATCGGCATTACCTTGTATCAGTGCCTGCACAATCGTCGGGATGTCCTGCGGCGCGTGCTGCCCATCGCCATCGTTACGGATGACGATTTCATAGCCCATGAGGTCGGCGAAGATAAAGCCGGTCTGTACACCCGCGCCAATGCCAACATTGTGCGGCATGTGCAGCACAATCGCACCTTCTGCTTCAGCAATGCGCCCGGTTTCATCGGTTGAGCCATCGTTGACCACGCAGATGTCCGCTTCGGGAATCTGCTCACGCACGTTCTGAATAACGCGGGCAATACTGTCTTCTTCGTTGAAGGCGGGGATGATGACCAGAATTCTGGGACTTGCAGACATGCAGCAATCCGCTTCTATTTTCAACGCTCGGCACTCGTCTGCTGGCTGCTCCATTTCCTGAATTCAGGAAAGGATGAGAGGGCAGAGATTGATGATTAACAGATGCCGATTCTGACCGCCGATAAAGGCTGTGTCAAGCCAGAAGATGCGTTATCATCAACTTTTCGCCTCATGTCGAGAGTTAACCATCATGCGCCTTGCCATTCAGGAAGATATGCTGCCGGGGAAAACTGTCCTGGAGCAACTGCAAAATGCCGCCGCGCTCGGTTTAGAGGGTGTGGAGTTCTGGGCGAAAAATCTGACCCAGCGCGTGCCGGAGGTGGCCGCTGCCCTGCGCGAAACCGGCCTGGCGGCTGCCGGTGTCAACTATGGGCGAGGCGGGCGACTGCTTGACCCTGACCGCCCACAGCGGGAGGCAGCGCTGGCCGCTTTTCGCCACGCGGTTGTCGATGCGGTGGACATTGGCGCACCGGCTGTCATCATTGTGCCGCATTTCGGGGAGCCAACCCTGCCCGACCTGACACCCTATAAATCGCTGATTCAGCTTGAATATGAGCTGCTCCATAACCACCTGCGAACGCTGTCCGATTATGTTTATGCCATCGGCGTTGATCTGTATATTCAGCCGGTTAACCGCTACGAAACACATTTTATCAATTCCCTGGCCGATGGGGTTCGCGTTCGCCGCCGCATCAAGGATCATCCCCATGTCAAACTGGCCGCCGACACGTTTCACATGGCACTGGAAGAGACGGATCCCACTGCTGCCCTGCGGGATTATGCCGCCGACATCGGGTATGTCCATCTGGCGGACAGCAACCGCCGCCTGCCGGGGCAGGGGCGTACTGATTTCGCCGCTGTCATTAGCACGCTGAAGGCGGCGAATTACACGGGCTGGCTCACGCTGAGCGGTGGCAGTCCCGGCCATAACGCTGAAGATGCTCGCCGTTTCATGGATGAAATACCGCTTTGTCTGGCGTTTTTACGCACAATGGGGCTTTGAGCGGGAAAATACTCCCTCCTCACCTGCGTAAGGAGGGACTTTCAGGATCGCTTTTGCACCGCTCCGTGCGAAGCGGAAAGATGACGATAAACGCTACAGGATTTGGCTGAGGAACAGCTTGGTACGCGGATGCTGCGCCTGCTCGAAGAAGTATTCCGGCGTTCCCTGTTCCACAATGCGTCCCTGGTCGAAGAACAGCACCCGGTCAGCAACTTCGCGGGCAAAGCCCATTTCATGCGTGACCACCAGCATGGTCATACCGCTGCGGGCCAGGCCCTTCATCACGTCCAGCACTTCTTTAATCATTTCCGGGTCGAGGGCCGAAGTCGGCTCGTCAAACAGCATGATTTTCGGTTCCATCGCCAGCGCCCGCGCAATCGCCACGCGCTGCTGCTGCCCGCCGGAAAGCTGACCCGGATATTTATTGGCCTGCTCCGGGATGCCAACGCGCACCAGCAGTTCCATCGCCTTCGCTTCGGCCTTTTCACGGGCGTAGTGGCGTACTTTCATGGGCGCGAGCGTGACATTTTCCAGCACGGTCTTGTGCGGAAACAGGTTGAACTGTTGGAACACCATGCCGATTTCGCGGCGGATGGCGGCGATATTGCGGATATCGTTGCCCATCTCGATGCCATCCACGATGATCTGCCCTTCCTGGTGTTCTTCCAGGCGGTTGATGCAGCGGATGAAAGTTGATTTCCCTGATCCCGACGGCCCGATCACAACTACTACTTCCTGTGGGGCAACATCAACCGATACATCGCGCAAAACGTGGAACTCGCCGAACCACTTATTTACGTTGCGGCATTGGATGATCGGTTCATTGTTATTCGTCGTCACGCCGTCGATTGTTTGTGCCTCAGTCATACGTCTCAAACCTCTTGATAAACTTTCTGCAAAATTTCACAGGGAGACGACACAGCGTTTCCCCAGACTCGATACCTGCCCGAACACCCTTTCCGCAGTGGAAAACAGGCGTTACGGGACTAAATCTTCCGGCTCATGGCCGCGCCCGCGCCGCTCTCTTCAATACGGCGGCTGACGGCGGCCATCGCATAGCTGCCAATGAAATAGACAATAGCAATGAACAGAATTGACTCGCGTCGCAATCCGATAAATTCGGTCTGGCCGACGATATTATCGGCCATGCCGGTCAGATCGAGCAGACCAACGATGGCGACCAGCGATGTATCCTTGAACAGTGAGATAAACTGCCCCACCAGCGCCGGGATAATGGCACGAAGCGCCTGCGGCAGCGTGATGAACAACGTAATCTGGGGGCCATTGAGGCCGAGCGCTTTGGCCGCTTCTTCCTGCCCGTGCGCGACAGATTGCAAACCACCGCGCACATTCTCTGCCAGATAGGCCGCACTGAAGAAAATGGTAGCGATAATGGCGCGGAAAGCGTTCGGAAATTCCGCCAGTGAGGGATTAATCAACGGCACAAGAAGCTGTGCCATGAACAGCACAGTGATGAACGGCACACCGCGCACAAATTCAATGTAGAGGGTGCAGAAGGTGCTGATAACAGGTAAATGACTGCGCCGCCCCAGCGCCAGCAGGATGCCAATGGGGAAGGATAGGACGATACCAAATACAGTCAGAATGATCGTCAGGAGCAAACCGCCCCAGCGCCGGGTATCGGTGAAAGGCAGCGGCCCGCCCACGCCCCAAATCAGGATGAACATCAGCACAGGCAGGGCGATCAACAGCCAGGTCGCCATCCGCTGCGAAGCCCGGCGCGGGCGTTCGGCGGGGGACAGGAGGCGATCAGCAGCCTTGCCCGCCGCATATCCGCCGAGGACGCACAAAGCCACCAGCAGCAAAGGTAAATTCAACTGGTTCAGAAATGGGACAACGAACATCCGCAAATAATCCGGCAGCGGCTTGTTGCCCCGATATTTATTGTCGATCAAAATATTCATGGGGACGTTCTGGCCGTCCGGCGCAGGTCGGATTTCCTCGGTGACAAAGGTGTCGGTCATGCGGACATATTGCAGCAGCCGCCCACCCGACGGGCCACCACCGCCGCTGGTGGTCAGGCTACGTTCAAGCAGCGGGTAAATGCCCTGTGTACGCAGTATGGTGACGCCGTCTGAACCTTCAGCAGCTATTTTTTCCAGCACATACCAGCCATCTTCCGGGAGGGCGGCGGTCAGCGGCGCAGAACCAGACTCCAGTGTGCCTTCCATGACCGGTTCGAGCGTCGCTCCGCGCAGCAGCCGTACATTGATCGAGGCACTGTTGATGGCGTAGGTTTCGCTGACAGGCGGCGGCACTTCCAATCGCGATTTTTCAAGTTCCAGCTCTGCCCGCTGGTTAGCTGTCAGCAGGTCACCTGCCAGCAGCGTGTTAATTTCTTCGAGGCGGCGGATCGCTCCCAACCTGGTATTAGCCGCACCCGTTAGCAAGTTAGTGGCGTTATCAGCAAAACTGTAGAGACTGGTCAGTGATGGGTCGCCGCTGGCGTACTGATCAGCTATTTCTACAGTGACAACCTCGCCTGCTCTGGCAATGAAGCCCAGTCGCTCCTGTGGTGTTTCAGTGGTCGCGGCAGAAGTGATGTCGGTGCTGCCTGCCGCGAAAAAAGCCGGAGGCAGCGGGATGGTGGACTGGATAAGCGGCGGAATAATGAACATCAATGCCAGAATAACCGCGACAAAAATGATGGCTGATCGCCGCAGCCGTGACCAGGCCGCAAGCGCGATGCCGACTATGGCTGCTGTGACGAACAGCAAGAGATGCACACGCCATTCGGCTTCAGCCTCGTATCGTCCCAGCATCAGCAGTCGCAGGTTGAAAGTCACCGCGTACCAGTTAGCCGATGTGATTGACCAGATCAGAAAAGAGGATATGCCAGCGAAAATCGCCAGTCCAGCGACAATGGTCAGCAGGGTATCCAGCCACGAGGCGAACAGGTTGTTGCGTATCCACGCCAACGGCCCAACCGCCAGGAGCGGCGGCGGTTTCACCGGTGGTTCGTCAAAGTTCACCACCGGGCCGGTTACGCGCGGGTCAGAAAGTGTCGTCATCCTCTACCTCGTCACCAACTGGAAGCGCTTATTGAAATAATTGGTCACACTGGCAATCGCCAGGCTGATTGTCAGATAGACCAGCATAATCATGGTGATGCCTGTCACCGACTGGCCGGACTGGTTCATGATTGTTTGCGTGATGAGCAGTACATCGGCGTATGCCAGCGCCACCGCCAGACTGGAATTTTTGGACAGATTCAAATACTGGTTACCCAAAGGCGGGATGATAACGCGCAGGGATTGTGGCAAAATCACCATTCTCAGTGTTTGCGATGTGGAAAGCCCCAGCGCCCGCGATGCTTCAATCTGTCCACGCGGAACGGCCAGAATCCCCGCCCGCACAATTTCCGCGATGAAGGCCGCCGTGTAGACCACCAGCCCCAACAGCAGCGCCATGTACTCCGGCGTGACCGATGAACCGTTGTCAAAGCCGTTAATGATCCCAACGCGATTACGCCGTACCTGCGGCATCAGCACCAGCAGCGGTTGTGTGCTGTATAACTGCTGATCTGATTTTGTCAGTACGCCGGAAGCCTGGGCCTCACCAAGTGTCACATAGGAGATTGCCCCTTCTTCGTTTATCACCGGGACAGTGGCGGGCGCTGGTTCCAGCCCAACAACAAACCAGCCAAGAACGGGAAAAGCAATGATTGCAATCGCTGCATACAACCCACGCCGTATGGTGCTGCCGGTTGTCTCATTGATGCGTCCGAAATAAATCCAGATCGCTGTCGCTACCAGAATCCCGATGACAACGAAAACCAGCCAGTCCGCAAAACGCGATGTCGGCAGAATTTCCGGGAAGACAAAGCCACGCACGCTGATATATAGGGCTGGATAAAGTTCAGTGCGGATGCCAGAGGCGGGCACGATGCCAAAATAAAAGGCCAGCCCACCAATAAACTGCCCGGTTGCCAGCCCTAATGCGCGCCATTTCAAGGCAGGTGGAGCCAAAAACCAGATGGCGGCGATCAGTGCGATACTAACTCCTGCGTAGAACAGGAAGCCCACATTACCCGGATTTCCGCTGGCGTAAACACTGCCCCAGAGCCAGAAACCGACTTCAACCGCGATGAAAGCGGCGATCAGCCCGCTAATGGTCATCACCCGGCGCGGAGAATGCACCGCGTAACGCTGCACGGAGCGCCACCCGATAAAATAGACGATAAGATAGATCAGCAACCGGATTGGGATGAGGGCAACACCCTCATTGGGGAAGGTGGCGGCCTGCTGCAACGAGGGCAGTGACAGCATCACAATGAAATACCAGAAAAATAACTGTACCAGCAGCGGCGTGTTGCGTAATAATTCCACCACGCCTTTAGAGATATTGCGTATGAGAAAGTTATTGCTAAGGAGAAAAATACCAACCAGCACGCCGAGAATAGTAGATAATACCAGCCCGACGCTCACCACCCGCAGCGTATTAATGACGCCGACCTGAAATGCTTGGCCGTAATTGCTGTTGGAGGTATACCATTCCGGGCGTTCACTGATATCAAACCCGGCACGGTTGGAGAGAAAAGCGAAATTGGGTGTGAGATTTTTGGACGCCAGCGAAGAAAAAATGGATGTGACCAGACTCGACGCCAATGCGATAAGGACGATTAAAAAAATGAGCTGACCGATGATTTGCAGCACACGCACATCGCGCAGGAAGGCCGGTATGATGCTGCTGCCCATGTTGGGGCCGCTGGAGGAAGACTGGCTGGCTGTCATTGTTTCGCGCTTACCCCTGCTTATGATGGGTAAGGGCGGGCGCGTCGGCCCGCCCCTACGGACGTTACATCTTTATAGCCACCACTGAACCTTAATTGTGGAGGAGCGAACCAGCAGCCCACTCCTGGCTTTTCCCACCCATAAGGAAAGGTTCAGAGATGAAAATCTCGCTAGCGGAAGGGCGGTGAATACAGCAGGCCGCCATCCGTCCACAGTGCGTTCAGGCCGCGCCCCAGATTGAAGGGGGTGTCCGGGCCGAGATTACGGTCAAAAATTTCGCCGTAATTGCCGACCTGACGAATGACCGTCACGGCGAAATCATTGGGGATACCATACAGCGAACCAATGGCGTTGTCGCCCTGGCCGAGGAAGCGCTGAATTTCCGGCACTTCGTTGGTCAGGAATTCGTCAACATTGGCGCTGCTGATGCCATATTCTTCGGCCTGAATCGTCGCATAGACCGTCCAGCGCACGATGTCAGCAAACTGCTCGTCCGACGAGGGCGAAAGCGGGCCCAGCGGTTCCTTGCTCAGCGTTTCATCGAGGATGAAGTGAGCGCTGGGGTCTTCAGCAGTACCTTTGTAAGCGATCAGACCGCTCTTGTCAGTGGTGAAGGCATCGCAGCGGCCATCAACATAAGCCTGCCAGGTGGCATCAGCTTCGGTGAAGACCTGAGGTTCATAAGCAACACCAGCCTGCGAGAAAGCATCAGCAAGGTTGAGTTCAGTTGTTGTACCGCTCTGAACGCAGACCGACGCACCTTCAAGGTCAGCGAGCTCACCGTAGCCATCGGCTACGCGCACCATCAAACCCTGACCATCATAGAAGGTAGTTGGTGCAAAGGTCGCGCCCCATGTCGAATCGCGGCTGAGGGTGAAAGTGGTATTACGCGCCATCAGGTCAATTTCTTCACTCTGAAGCGCAGCCTGGCGTTCGCCAGCCTGGAGGGGGCGGAAGCTAACTTTGCTTGCATCGCCGAGGATAGCAGCGGCCACCGCACGGCAGAAATCCACATCGAAGCCTTCCCATTCGCCGGCTTCGTTAACGATGGCAAATCCGGCCAGACCGGTGTTCACGCCACAGATCACTTCGCCACGATCAAGAATGCGCTGGGTGATCGGACCCACGGTGACGGTGGGCGCGTCCTGCGCCAGCGCGAAACTGGCAAAGCCCAGGGCTATGACCAGAATCAACGACAATAAAGTAAGACGTTTCAACATCTAAGCCTCTCCTTAATACATTGCAAACAAAAGCGGTGCGCCATTTTCGCAGCAATTGGCATGGCATGGTGCTTGCATAGCTGCGTGTGTGGGCAGTCTATCGTACTTTACTAGAGATGTCAAAAATTGCGACCAGCATAAAAATACAAATTCCAGCCCGAAAAATTGGTGATTCTGCGGGTAAAAAACAGCCGCCTAATGGTCATTTGATGGCCTGTGGTTAAAAGGTGTCGGAGTGGTTCAGGAGGGATTTTCTCATTTGACTTGCCGCTGCCAATGTGCTACTATCTTCGCTATCGTCAACCAGTAGCAAAGGAGGTGGTCACTTGAAGAGTAGACTATGGCGGGGGGGAAACCTTTAGCCAGCACCTCATAGGGCGTAGGGCTTCGGTTCTACTCCCGCCCGCTAGTTGAAGCACATTTGACGGCCCAGGCAGCGCCTGTGGCCGTCAATGCTTTCTGGCCGTTTTATTCTCTGCTCATCAGATCATTCCAATTGACAGCCTCAGCGTAATAGTCGCCCAGCGATTGCCACAATGACAGATGGGGCATTGCCTCAGGATGTGCATTTCGGACTATCCTCAACGCTGTGACCAGACTCAGGGTTTCTTCCTCCTTGAGCGCTGCAATGCCAAAAGTCACCGAGCGGCTGATGCCCGCACCGCAGGCGGACAACACTACTCTCTGACCCGCCTTTTGCTGCCTGCTGAGTTCAACTACGCGTTAGATGACTTCGGGCTTCAGCGTCACGCCCTCTTCCACAGGCAGGTAAAGTGACTCGATTCCCGGCTGCTCAACCCGGTCAGCCAATTGAAGCATCGCCCCAATTCCATAGGAGCGCAGGTAGCTGAGGTTGGTCGTCTCGGCATACTTGCCTACATACAGCCAGTCTCGTATTCGATGCATCCTGGTTTTCTCCCTGTCTCGCTCTGAATAGTGGCTGTGGCGTTTAAAGGCGCTTCTCGGCCCGGATGCCGTACATCATGGGCAGATTTGGCATACCGGCTGGCGGGTAAAAGCGTCCGCCTTCCGATTCGCGCATATTATTGAACAATCGCGCTCCGTTCATATAGGGATATTCGCGCAGAGTGGTGATGGTCAATCCGGCTTCGGCAAGCGCTGATACGACTTCGCCAATGCCCCAGGCGAATTCGTGACCGGGATGCGGATTGACGAAATCCTGTATCCCTTCCAGATAGCCTGATGGAGCCAGTGCCGGGCCGGACATTGCCACATAATCGCCAATGCCGCTGAAAAAGGTGTTGGGCTGACCTTCGGTGCTGTAGGGATATTTTATTGACCAGTCATCGTCATAGACCATCAAAAATGGGTGAAATTCGACCAGTGTGAACCAGCCACCCGCTTTCAGAAGTGCCGCTATGCCGTTCGCCCATAGTTGCAGATCAGAGAGCCAGATGATCGCACCATAAGATGAAAAAGCACGATCATAACGGGTTGGGCCAGAAGCAGCTTCTTCCAGCCAGTCGTAAACATCCGCGCGATGGAATGTCCCCGGAATGCCGGAGTCGGCGGACAGGGTGCGGGCGAACTCAATGGCAGTATCGCTGATATCCACACCGGTCACAACCGCGCCGAGCCGCGCCAGACTGAGTGTATCTTGCCCGGCGTTGCATTGCAGATGGAGCAGTGATTTTCCTGCTATATCGCCGAGTAAGACGATTTCTTCAGGGTAAAGGGTGCTGCCCCCTTCCCGGAAAAACTTCGCCTGGTCGGCCTTATGGCTATTGTGAACCGTTGTTGCCGCGTTCCAGGAAAGCCGGTTGTCCTCGTGAAAATCCTTCCGTAACATCGTGAGTCATCCTTTCCATTAGACTTTCGTAGAAAATTGTGAAAAACGTCAACGTTAATTGTCACTGAAGCGACTCTGGATTATGCTCAAGTTAGCATCATTCATTGAGAAAGTGTGAACATCATGAACAAAATCGAAGGTTCGACAATTCTCCTGGTTGAAGATCATGCGCCGCTGCTGCGGAATATCGCTTTTATCCTTGAAGTAGCCGGCTTTGATGTAATGACCGCCCACAATGGCGCAGAAGCGCTGGCACTGCTGAAACGCCATACACCGGACATGATCGTGTCTGATCTGAATATGCCGGAAGTCGATGGCGCTGCACTGCTCCAGATGGTGCGGGCGGATGCTCGCTGGTCGTCGCTGCCGTTCATCATGCTTTCCTCCCGTTACAGCTACGATGATCTGATGCGCGTACTTGACCTGGGCGCGGACGAATTCCTGCCCAAGCCATTTGATGCTTATGAATTGATCGATGCGATCCAGATGGCGCTGGAGGAAACACCCCACCTGCGGCGTATCGCGGGCTAAGCGATTTTGTCTGTTCATGATGTTCGGGGCGTACCTTTCATTGTGCGCCCTTACACCGGTTTGACACGATCCCGCATTCGCAGGTAATCGCTGTAACCACCGGGATAAGCCCGCAGCGCTCCGTTATCCAGTTCCTCTACCCGGTCAACCACCCGATCAAGAAAATAGCGGTCGTGTGAGATTGCCAGAATTGCCCCCTCGAAATCTTCCAGTGCACTTTCCAGCACTTCCACCGATGGAATATCGAGGTTATTGGTCGGCTCGTCCAGCAGCAGCAGATTTGGATTTTGCAGCATCAGGCAGGCCAGTTGTAAGCGGCTGCGTTCCCCGCCGCTGAAGCCGCCAATCGGCATCCGCAACTGTTCATATTTAAACAGGAACTTCAGCAGAAAAGCCACCGCATCACCTTCTGGCATAGGCTTGATGTCCCGCACCAGATCAAGCGGAGAGCGCCCCAGCCATGCTGACAAAGTCTGATGCTCCTGCGAGTAGTAACCGATACGACTGTTCGGGCCGATTTTGACTGTGCCGCTCAAGGGTTCAAGTTCGCCCAGAATCAGCTTGAACAGGACTGATTTGCCCGCACCGTTTGGCCCGATCAGCCCGACACGCTCTCCATGACGCACCAGTAGATTGACATCGAGAAAGAGCAGGTCGTCATCAAAACCCATTGCCAGCTTCACGGCCTCCAGCGCTTTGGTGCTGCCGCGCCAGCCATCGAACTGTAAATCCATTTTGCGTTTATCGACGACACGCTCGATGACCTCGCCTTTTTCCTCCATCCGGGCCAACATCTTGCGACGGCTGGCGGCCTGGCGGGCGTGGCGCTCGTTCAGATCGGCTTTGGCTTTTTGTTCCGCCTCATGGATGAATGCCTCGACCTGAGCGATGCGTTTCTGCTGGGCGATATACATCTGCTGCTGGCGCAGGCGGCGCAGTGCAAGCTCGTTGGCGTAAGCGGTGTAATTGCCGGGGAAGGCAGTCAGCTTGCCGCTATCCAGCTCGGCGATGTGTGTCACTACTTCGTCTAACAGGTAGCGATCATGCGAGACGATAATAACTGCGCCGGGGTAGTCGCGTATGAAGGATTCCAGCCCACGCTTGGCACTGAGGTCAAGATGATTGTCCGGTTCATCCAGCAGCAGCACTTCCGGCTGCTGTGCCGCCAGCCGCACCAGCGCTGCCAGCTTCTTCTGCCCGCCGGAAAGGGTTTCTGTCGGCAGATTGTAATCACCAAATGTAAAGCCCAACCGTGACAGCAGTTCCTTCACTCTGGCGGCATGGCGTGGGCCGCCCAATCGTTCATATTCCAGCAGCACGCGCTCCTGCCGTTCCAGCGCCCGCGCCAGTTTGCGTTCGTCGTTATACACCGACGGGTCGCTCAGTGTGGTTTCGATGCGTGATAAATCGGCTTCGACAGCGGCCAGTTCGGGCGGTGGCGTCATGGCTTCGTCGATGAGGGTGCGCCCCGCTGGTGGATGAACATCCTGCGGCAGATAACCGACACGAATACCCCGCTGGATGCCAACCGCTCCAGTATCCAGCCGGACTTCACCAGCGATAGCCTTGAGCAGGCTGGACTTACCCGCGCCGTTTGGCCCAACCAGCCCGATTCGGTCGCGGTCACCAATCGCCCAGGTCAGGTCACGGAAAATTTCGCGCCCGGCGTGGTTGACAGTGATATGGTCAATATTGATGATGTGCATACCATTTTCTCCTTATTTACCGGGACGCTACCTGAACAGTCAGACGCAGAATCAAAACGGCCAGGGTGCGTCCCTGGCCGTTGAACATTACAGAAATGTTGAAAAAATTACACGGTTACAAGGCGCGATGATATAAGGCCGCGCCCGTGATGCTCGCCATCATCGCCCGTGAAAGTACCTGAGAACCGTTAAAGTAGATCATAGTGCGTATTATATGTGGAAAAATCGTCGGGATGCAAGGGGCTTTAGTCGTGGATTTTTTCCCCCGCATTGAGCATCATGATGAATTGATCGATGCGTTTCTGGCGCGTCTCGGCTCTTTTAGCGGTGGTGATACGGTGGAGAATAGCATAACGATTGACGCTGTTGAGCTGGTCGAAAAATGCCTGTGCCGCCGGATTCTGGTTGAGCGCGGTCTGAAAATCATCCGGCACGGTGATTTTGCTTTGCGATTCATAAGCTGCGTCCCAGCGCCCGTCAGCTTTGGCGCGATCGATCTCTTTCAGACCGGCTTCGCGCATCCGCCCTTGTTCAATAAGTGCAGTCACTTTTTCGCGGTTAATCCGCGACCAGAGACTTTTTGAACGGCGCGGCGTGAACTTTTGCAGCCAGTATTCGTCATCGAACTTACTCTTTTGCCCATCAATCCAGCCAAAGCAGAGAGCGACATTGAGCGCTTCCGGGTAAAGAACGGTGGTATGACCTGAGTCTTTTTTGGCGATTTTCAGCCACAACCCCGGCGCGGTGGCATGGTTTGCTTCCAGCCATTTTTCCCAATCGGCTTCAGTTTCAAAACTGATGACAGGCAGATCAACCATTACGACTCCTTTGTTTACAATTCAAATTCATAGTTCAGGGTGATGGAAAAGTGTATGGTAACACGCTGCATGGTGGCACTATTGTAAATACGCGCCAGCGCCCCAAAGCTAAAAATTTCGCAAGAATTTAGCACTCGCTTATAGACTCTGCTAAAAAAAGGTGTATCATATATAAAGTCAATCAGCCAACACAGTTTCGTATTGAGGTGGGACTTTTATGCCAATGTATACCTATCGTCGGCAGGATGGCACCCTGTTTGATGTTCGCCAGAAATTCACGGACGAGCCGCTCACCACGGATCCAGCTACCGGGCAGTCCGTTGTCCGAGTGGTGCAGTCGGCAGGTATCATTTTCAAAGGCTCCGGCTTTTATGTGACCGATAGTAAAGGTTCAACCCGCAGCAGCACTCCGGCCAGCACGACCGCCTCTAAGGAGGATGGTGGAAGCAAGGCGGAAACGGTCAACAGCGAAACAAAGGCGGAAGCCAAGTCTGAACCGAAAAGCGAGGCCAAAAGCGAAAGCAAATCGACGGCCAGCGCAGCGGCGGATTAGGCTTCGATATGATCAAATGTGGGGCAGGGACGTAAGCACTTTACGCCCCTGTTTTATTATTGGCCGAGGTGTTAAAGCTGGAAGCCGCCTGTGACACGAACGACTTTTTGCTCATAATTGTGAACATATTCGAGCAGTTTCTCATGCAGATTTTGCCAATCGCTGCTGTTGAGGATACCACGCATGGTATTCAGGTCTTCAGCAACCGCTTCAGTCAGAATTTGTGAGCGATGGTTGGCACTGTAGGCGGTATACCACGCGCCGGTTGGCTCGATTCCCAGGCGAGTGATGCCCGGCCCCCATTCCCGCCCGACGAATTCAAAGTCATCCTGATCCCGCTCCGGCTTGATGTCCCACTGCATCAGAAGTTTGACTTCATCCTTACCCAGACTCGCCATTGTTGCTTCCTCCTAACCGGCTGCTACTTGCGGAACGAGGACAACAATTTGCGACTGTTCCGGCAGGTCGCCGCTGGAAACTTTCAGCGTTTCAGTCTCCTGCACCCGCGCCACGCCCATTGCTTTCAGGAATCGATCAAGCGGGTCTAGCTCCAGCAGCAGATCAGGGATGGCATAATGCATGGGGATAACATATCCCGGCTCAATCAGCGCGACAACTTCCGCCGCCTGGCTGGCACGCAGGCCATTTCCGCCACCGACCGGCAGCAGCAGCACATTGACTTCGCCAATTTCCTCGATGGTAGACTGATCGGGAACATGGGCGAGGTCGCCCAGATGCAGCATCGTCACGCCCTCGTAATCAAATTTGTAGGCTACATTTTCCCGCGCCACATCGCCCTCGACGAAATGCATGGCAATCCCGTTGATGAACACCCCGCCAATTTCGTACTCACCCGGCCCGGTCAGGATGTGAGAACTGCCCTTGACCGCGCTCACATTATTATGGCCCGGTTCCTGATGGCTGACTGTGACAACATCAGCTTTAAGCCGAGGAACAGGGAGGCCAATATTTTCAGAAAAGGGGTCGGTGACGACTGAAAGGCGGTTGCGCTCCGTGATGCGGAAGCAACTATGACCGTACCACGTAATTTCCAAAGTTGGGGTAATCCTCACTGGTTAATCGAACGCACTTTCTACGATCTTATCTTACCCTAAATCACGGGTTTTCTCAAGCGCGGCGCGTTATAGTTTGCAGACGATGACAGACTGGCATATCACCCAGATTGGCAACGGGAAAGTCAGGCAGAAAGGCGATAAACTTCGTCTGATTTTGCCGCCCACACCCGGCGACCACTACCATGATGCTCAGATCAGCGACTATGCAGACCGGCAGGGTTTTCGCTGGCAGCCGCCTGTACGAATGAGCGTAACCGCCTGGGTAGAAGTACGGGATTTTCAAGCCGATGCTGAGGGGAGGAGTGACATTTCTTCAGCACCACAAAGGTTAACAGGCACGACCTCTGAAGCTGCCCTGCGTGGAACAGCCGGTTTCGGCTTCTGGAATCATCCTTTTGTGCCGGGAGAGCGCGGTTTTCGTCTGCCAGCGGCGGCGTGGTTCTTTTTCTCCAGCCCACCGAGCGATATGCGGCTGGCGCTCACTGTGGCCGGGCCGGGCTGGAAAGCGGCCACGATTGATGTGGCGAGGCCAGCATTTTTTGCGCTCGCGCCGACTGCCCCTTTAGGTATGTTGCTCATGCGCGTCCCGGCGCTATACCGATGCTTATGGCCTATCGGGCAGCAGGCAATCGGTGTCAGCGAAAAAATGCTGGACAGCGCCCTGCTGTTTGAACGTCACAATTATACGCTGGAATGGCGACAGAATGGAATGATTTTCCTGGTCGATGGTGCGGTTGTTCATGAGACCACAAATTCCCCACGTGGCCCGCTGGGTTTCATTACCTGGATTGATAATCAGTATGCGGTTGTCACACCACAGGGGAAATTCGCTTTTGGGCTGGTCAATGTACCCCACACTCAAACGCTGGTGATCGAAGAAGTTGAACTATCCGCGCTTTAGCTGGCCTGGCTGTGCGGCGAATCGTCGTCGGCGGCGAAGGCAGTGAAGCGCATGAAGGCGCGTTCCTGCGGCGTCATATCGACTGGGTATTCAGTTTCGTCATAGGCTTCGAGGATACGATAGCCCTCTTTGATATACCCGCGAATGGTATGCAGGCTGATGCCCATCTCGTCAGCGGCCAGGTGGGCGGGCATCCCTTCTACAACACATAGACGGATTGCCTGCCGAATACGATCTGTGAGTTCCGGGAATTTCCGCATTTCTGGCAGTACAGAGGCGTTGAAAACGCGCCGGTTGTGGATACTGGCACAGGCGCGGGCAACCCCCGGTGTGACGATAAAATCGCGTGTGAGAGAGTAGACGATGCCCCAGGCAATTTGCAGGCGTACCTCACCTTTCAGCAAAAATCCCCCGGCACCAAATTCTGCTGCTATCTCGACCAATTCAGGATCACAGCTCTGCGCCAAGCAGATAATTTTCACTCCCTCAATCCGCTCTTTAAGATGCTGGAGTGTTCCCCGCAGGTTTTCCGCCCCGTCCAGATGGTCGGATTCCAGAAGAACTACATCGGGAAGTTCGGCCAGTGCTGTATTATTGATGTAGTCCCACATTTCCTGCAAACTTTCAGACAGATGCGTCACACGAGTGCGGCGATCCCAGGCGAGAAAACCATTGACTGCGTGCAAGGCATAAAAGTCCGAATCCATGACGAGAACCTTCAGATTGACATCGCTTAAACTCGCCATTGTTTGCGCCCCCTCCATGTGCCTCCTTTCAACTATACGCACGATTAGCTGAAACGTCCAGTAGCGCGACGGTATTCTGTGTATATAAATCCGGCATGTAAAATTTCCCCGTCTGCCGCTATAATTTGACCGTTAAGGCTCATACTCATCAGGAGCCGCGAAAGGGAATATACATGACTGTGGATAAAATCGCTGAAGGCGTGGTCGTCAGCATGGCTTACGTGCTGACGGTCGAGGGCGAAGAAGTAGGGCGTGCCGGGGCGGATGAACCGCTTGAATACCTGCATGGCGCGGAAAATATTGTTCCGGGGCTGGAAGCAGCGCTGGATGGAAAAAAGGTCGGCGACAAAGTGAATGTCACTGTCCCGCCGGAAGATGCTTACGGGTACTACGACGACGAAGAAATCGACGAATTTGACCTGGAAGAAATCCCCGGCGCGGAAAATCTCGAACCCGGCATGGTAGTTGAGGTGGAAGACGAAGATGGTTTCATCTACGTTGGCTCGGTCATGGAAATCACCGAGGATTCCGTAGTGGTGGATTTCAACCCACCGCTGGCCGGCAAGACACTGACATTTGATGTCGAAGTGCTGAGCCTGCGCGAGGCTGCCCCGGATGAACTCGATCACGGCCACCCGCACTCGCTTGACGACTACTATGAAGAAGACGACGAAGAATAGGCAGTTTGCCTGAAAGGGAGGGGTCAGACCCTCCTTTTCATGACGATCCTCTCAGCCCCGCTATCTGTCCGCCTGCCGCGTTGAATGACTGTCCTGCCCCGGTAACAACTACCTGTCCACTTGGCAGATTTTGCGTCAGTGTCCCGCCTGTACAGGATGTCAGGAACAGTGTCCATCCCTGCCGCAGTAAACCGAGACCGGTATTGACAAAACCTGTCGCCAGCTTCAGCGTTGGCGCAGAATCATTTAACGCCTCTGGCAGCACATAATCCTCCGGGATGACGGGCTGCGGCTGGCTGCATCCGCCGCTGCTGCCTGAAGTCTGCACATCTGTCCAATACTGATTGAGCAGCGAATACGCGCCATCACGGGCATTCACGCCATCAATAATATTCTGAAGCGCGACCAGGTGTGGGCGGATTTCTGCTGCGCCCTGAGCAGTAGGTGGTGCTGCCTCAGTTGCTTCGGGTATCGGAGTGGGAGAAATGGTTTCGCCTTCAGTGGGCAGCACCTCAATTGTTGGCAAGGCAGGCGCACTTCTGAAAGACGCGAAACGGGTCGTGATGGTGGCTACTTCCTGCGCCACAGTGCCGATGGCGAGCATGTTTGCGCCGTTGGTGGCCGGGTCAATAACTCCACTATTGTCCTCGCAAGCTGTATCATAAGCGGCTTTGGCATCCTTGAAGCTGGTTTGTGCCGCGTTGATAGAAGCAGCAATTGATTGTAAATCGGCATTAGCGGTTGTTATGGAAACTGCTTCTGTAGGATTGAACACTTCCTCGCAGTTGACACTGCTACCCGTCAGCGTGGCCTGATACTGGGTTTGCAGGCGTGTCACATTGGCGGTCAGTGCGGTTAGCGCAGCGTCAAGCTGGGCGATGGCTGCTGCATCGTCATTGCCCGTAATGGCTGCACCGCCGCCCCGCCCCCCACTCAGCACCCCTGGCAGGATGAAAGCCAGCGCGGCCACTATCGCGGCAGACAGCAGCAGCCCAATCTCGAACTTGACGATTGAGCGCACCGGAATTGGCACACGGCGGCCCATTTTCCCTTCCAGCGCCACATCCTGTAAAAGCTGCATGGTGGCTTCCTGATCGTCACCTTCCAGCTCCTGTTCCAGTTTACGGAACATGCCAAGCGAATAGGCCGCCGCCGAACGCACGCGCCCATCTGAATCCTGTTTGTAGGCTTTCGCCAGCGCCGTGACGGCTGTTGGGTCGCCGGCCTCGCCCAGCCATGCGGCGGCTTTGCGACGGGTGGCGGCATCTTTGGCCGAAAGCTGTTTGATCTTCGCTTTGACTTCGGCCTCAAAAGCGTCAAGATCGGGCATAATTTACTTGCTCCGCGTGCAGAATAAGAGTGGTAATAAGGGCTGATACATCACGCCCTTACCTATGATACGGCAAGTTTGATGGCTGCGAAAGTCAGATTGCCTTTTCCTGATCGCCAGCACTGCGATCAAATTTGCTTCTATGAAGCCTTTCTGAATTCTGTGACAGTCAATTCCCGGCAGATAGTGTATAGTACATTAAACTCTATTTCGTAACCCATCTTTTCGAGGGTATTGTGAAACGCAAATTTTGGCTCATGCTGGTTTTGCTGCTGCTCGGTGTGACGACAGCGGCGCAGGCGCAGACCGCCCAACCAATTGATTATGGCGATTCGGTGCGCGGGCGTATCCGCGATACTGATGAAGGTGTCTTTTATACCTTTAGTGGCAGCGAAGGCGACATTGTAACCATCAGCGTCGAAAGCACTTCGGCTGATGTCTATGTCCAGCTTGGCGATGAAGACGGCGACAAACTGGTGGAAAATGACGACATCAGCAGCACCAATCTGAACGCACTCATTGATTCGTATGAGCTGCCTGCCGATGGCGACTATCTGATTTTTGTCGGTGCCTATGATACCGGCGTCTTCAATCTGTCGCTCGATTCAGCGAACACCCAGACCGAAAGCACCATCGCTGAAATTGCCTTTGGCGATAGTGTGAGCGGCGAGGCCGTTGATCTGGACAACCCGGTAGTGTTCCAGTTCAGTGGGGAGGCCGGAGAAACCGTTTCGATCAGCCTGAGCAGCGATACGATTGATCCCTATCTGCTGCTGACAGATGGCAGCGGCAATTTGCTGGCTGAGAATGATGACATCAGCGATAGCAACCTAAACTCATATCTTGAAATCGTGCTGCCTGCCAACGGCACTTACCTGATCGGTGTGCTGGGCTATGAATCCGGGCCATTTGAACTGACGCTGGCACAGGGCGCAGGTGATACTCCCATTACAACAGTTAGCACGGGTGAGAGCAACAATGTGCAGACCGCCAGCGACGAAATCGACAACCGTACCTATTATGTCGAATACCCGCTGCCAGATGTGCCGGAAGGCTCAACCATCACCATCGATGGTATAGCGACGGGCGGCGACCTGGACGTTTATCTCGGTTTATTCTACGGCGACGATGTGGTTGCCGAAAATGATGACCGCGATCAGAGTACAACCGACTCGCAAATTGTCTATCCCAACGCCGAAGCCGGTGATTACAGTGTGCTGGTCACTCGCTATGGTTTTGAAGAAGGCCAGACAAGCGGCACTTTTGAAGTGACGACAAAGGTCAGTAACAGCGCGGGTGGTTCCGTCATTGTTGCGCCCACCGGTGGCGTGGTCTCCGATCCCGAACAAAGCGGCTATCCGGCAGTGCGCGCTCAGCCTGAAGCTGACTGGACAGTGCTGGTCTACATGGGCGGTGACAACAATCTGGAAGATGGTTTGCTGAACGACCTCGATGAGTTCGAAATTGCCGGGGGCAGCACCGACAGTGTGCGGATTATCGCCCTGATGGATCGCTCCGGTGAGTATGATCGTTCCAATGGCAACTGGACTTCCACGCGCATTTTTGAAGTCGGCGCGGATGTTTCCCGCGATTCGTTTGCAACCTACCCCCCGACTTTTGATACCCGCGAAATTGTTGACCTGGGCGAACTCGATACCAGTTACGCCAACACCCTGCTGGACTTCCTCATCTGGGGCATTCAGAATTATCCGGCGAAAAACTATGCGATCAGCCTGAACGATCACGGCGGCGCCTGGCAGGGCATCGTCACGGACGATACCACTGGTGTTGGCATCCTGACGATTTCCGACCTGCAGGGCGTGTTCAAATCTGCGCTTCAACAGACCGGCATCGACAAATTTGACCTGCTCATCAATGATGCCTGTCTCATGAGCAGCCTCGAATATTATGCGGCGATGGCTCCGTACTTCGATTATGTCATCAGCTCACCGGAAGTCACCCTCAATCCCAGCTTCGACATGACGCTGCTCACTGAAAACCTCAACCGTGACCCCAATATTGATATTGGTGAACTCGGTCGGTTGATGGTAGACAAATATCTGAAAGATATGCAGGCACTCTCGCCGGATACTCAGCCTGTGCTGGGGGCGGCAGTCACCGATTTGCGCCAGTTTGACTCGGTAGCGAATGCGCTCGAACGTTTCACCAATCTCATCAACACCAACCCGGCAGCTTATGGATCGCTGCTTGGTAAGGTGCGTTCCAATACCTACACCTACTCCTTCTTCATGCCGGAAGATCAGTTTGGCCCGGCCACTAATATCGACATCGGCCACTTCATGCGGGGCATGGTGGCGCTCTCGACTGATCGAGACCTGGCGAACGCGGCGCAGGGTGTACTGGATTCGCTTGATGACATCCTGCTTTATGGTGATGCCGGGCAGATTATGGGTCAGAGCAGTTCGTTCTATAATATCTACTTCCCTGAACGCGCTGCCGACTTTACACCGTACTACTTTGAGCAGAATCCGCTGGAAGGCTGGGGGCAAATGCTGCGCGGCTACTTCAGCAGCGTCAGTGCCAATCCTCGTGCTTTCCGCGCTCCCACAGCCGGGGCAGCAGCCGCACCCAGCCTGGTGCCACAGGTGACAATTACCAATGTTTTCCCGACTGAAGCCAGCATCAATCTGCCGGTGCAGGTCTCAATGGAAGTGCTGGGACGTAACATCTCCAAAGGGCGCTTCACTGTTGACCAGCTTCAGCCCGATGGCAGTTTCGTTCGCGTCGATGCCGATGTCATCGTGACCGAAGTGGTTGAAGATGGTCAGGTTAGCTACATCAATCGCTGGCGTCCTGGCGTGGATGAAAAGAATTTCAACTGGAGCGTGACGCTTTACAAGCTGACTGATGGCACGACTGAAAATTTTGAACTGCTGGATTATTCAGATGGCATCTGGTCGGTGGCGGGACGCTATCGTGGCCCTGACCAACCAGACTGGCTTGAAGTTACACTGCTGTTCGACAATGCTGGCAAGGCGACCAGCATGTTCAGCCGCACGCCGGGCAGTGTTGCACTCGCGGCTATCACACCGGCTGTTGGCGGCGAATTTCAGGCCTATCGTTCGACAGTGACTCCTGATGGTCGTGTGACTGTCGAACCGGGGACACTCTACGATTGGCCCGAAGAAGGTCTGCGCTGGTTTGAAAGCCCGGCACCCAGTGGTGTTTATAATCTGGGTTTCCTGATTGAAGCGTTTGGCGGCGCGACAGGCTTTGACTCCGTCACGGTTACAGGCAACAACGATACAGCAGACGACAGCCTGACCGGGTACATTGATCTCGACTGGGGATTCACCTTCCAGCGGCCTGCTGACTGGTCAGATGTGGTTTATTTCCCGGACGATAAATTCCTTTCGGCCAACAATGCCGACGGCGACCAGTTCATTTATATCTACCCGGTCTTCGGTGCAGAAGATGATCTGGAAGCCATCGCTAAGGATGTGCTGGGGCGCTATAATGTATCGTTCGATGACCAGTTCACTCCCATCACTGTCGATGGCAAGGAAGCCGCCGAATTCACTTTCACCTATGGTGACGAAACACTCTATACCGGACGGGCATTCGCGGTCTTTATCGAAGACCTGGAACTGGGGTTGGTCTTTGCCTCCGAAGGCGCTGACCCGGAAACCACCGAAGCCATCTTTAACCTGCTGGCGGAACGCACTACCTTCTACGACATCCTGAAGTTACAGGAAGCAGATACCGGAGTGTGGGGCAGCGACCGCTATACCGGCGAAACCTTCTACCCGGTTCGCCGTGACTGGCTGCCCGGCTTCGAGCGCGGCGCTTACTGGTACTATACGCCCGCTAATGATGAAGACAGCCACACATTCGTTGCTGCTGAAGTGCTGAATCTGGATGAAGGTACCACAGGTTTGGAAGCGCTGGCTGAGGTCATAGCCGAAAATGTAGCGGAAAATTCCGGTTACTTTGAGATAGGCACGGAAACCTACTATGGCGAGAATAACGCCTGGGAAGTAACGGCTTATACCTACGAAGCTGACGATGGCACCAGCATCACCGGGCGCATCTACCTTTCTGCCCAGAATAACCGGGGCTATATACTGTGGTTTGAAGCGCCAAGCGGTGAATTTGACCGCACCCTCCGTGAAGTCTTCTTCCCAACCCTGGATGGCTATCGTATCGGCGAGGTAGAAGAAGAATAGCCGTAGTCCTGAAGCCAATGCCTCCGCCCTGGAAGTTATCACGGACGGAGGCCTGGTTTTCTTCACAGATCAGGTCAGGCTTTAACGAAAAAGCGTGGGCAGGAGCAAAGTCTTTCAGTGGTTAGCAACCAGCAGAAAGATCAGGCTCTTGCCCACGCTTCATTTCAACCAACAGACCAGATCAAACGGTCAGAATTTTCGCAGGATGAACGTTCGCTGTGAAGACGACTTAGGTCAATGCCAGCGCCGGACGGCGGGTGTGCCAGTCTGTCGCCGCCTGATAAGCATGGCCAACACGCAGCACCATCGCTTCGGCGAAAGCCGGGCCTAGCAGTTGCAGCCCAATCGGCAGATTTTCATCATCAAAACCACACGGGACACTCAGTCCGCAAATCCCCGCTAAACTGGCGGGCAGCGTGAACACATCATTCAGATACATTTCAATCGGGTCATTGGCTTTCTGGCCAATTTTGAACGCTGTCGTCGGCGTGACCGGCGCAGCAATCACATCCACCCCTTCAAAAGCCTTGTCGAAATCGGCTTTGATGAGCGTGCGGACGGCCTGCGCCTTGCCATAATAAGCATCATAATACCCGGCGGATAGCGCATAGGTGCCGATCATGATGCGGCGTTTCACCTCCGGCCCGAACAAGCCGCGTGTCGCCCGATAGCTCGGCCACATTTCGCCTTTTTCGATGCGCGGCCCAAAGCGGATGCCGTCATAGCGAGCGAGGTTGGCACTGGCCTCTGCCGGGGCAATGATGTAATACACCGGCAGGCTGTAATTGGTATAAGGCAGACTGATCTCTTTGATTTCCGCGCCCATCGTTTCAAGCTGTTTAATGGCCGCTCGAACTGCTGCTTCGACTTCCGGCTGCATCCCATCGATGAAATATTCTTTTGGGATGCCAATTCGCAGCCCTTTCACCTCACCTGTCAGCGCCGCCAGATAATCCGGCACCTCTACGGCGGCGCTGGTGCCATCACGCACATCCTGTCCGGCCATTACCTGCAAAATACGTGCCGCATCTTCTACTGTTCGTGTTAAGGGGCCGGGGCAGTCCAGCGACGAACCGAACGCGACCAGACCGTAACGGGAGCAGCGGCCATAACTCGGCTTGAGCGCCGTCACGCCGCACAAAGCCCCCGGCTGGCGAATGCTGCCGCCAGTATCGGTACCAAGTGTCCCGGCGGCCAGTCCCGCGCTCACGGCTGCCGCGCTGCCGCCGCTGCTGCCGCCCGGCACCCGTTCCAGATTCCAGGGATTTTTCGAGATCGCATACGCCGAATTTTCGGTGGATGACCCCATCGCAAATTCATCCATATTCAGCTTGCCCAGCAGCACCATTCCGGCGGCTTCCAGTCTTTCCACCACCGTTGCTGTGAAAATTGGCGTGTAACCCTTCAGAATCTTTGAGCCACAGGTGGTTTCCACGCCCTTTGTGGATAGCACATCCTTGATGCCCATCGGAATACCCAGCAGCGGCCTCTCATCGCCAGCGGCGCGAGCGGCGTCAGCAGCCTCGGCACTTTTGAGCGCCTGCTCGCTTGTGACGGTCAGATACGCCTGAAGAGTTGGGTTTAGTTTTTCAATCTGATGAAGATAAGCACGAGTCAGTTCGACAGATGATATTTCACGCGCCCGCAGCTTATCGAGCGCTTCGGTCAGCGTCAGTTCAGTTAGTTGGGTCATGGGTTAGCTTCTATCTGGCTGTTCGGGATAACAGCCGCAGTATAGCATATTTGACCTTAGCCACCCGAATCAAAGCGGCGATGTTAGGGTGAACAAAGCCACTTCCACATGTTACTCAGAACTAAGTACTAAAATCCCGGAATCGCCGTCAGCAGCCGCCGGAAAGCGTAATGCTTCAGCCGTACGTTGGCATTTCGCAGATAGTACGGCGCTGCCGGGACGACCCGCACCAGCGAATTGAATGTCAGCACACCTTTATACAGGAAAGCCGTGACGCGCCCGTAATGCTTGCGGAAGAACTGCACCCGCGCCTTATACAGCCGGATCAGCGTCTCAACCTTAACCGCTTTGCTGCTCCCGCCCCAGATATGAATACACTCTACTGCTGGCGTGAACAGGATTTGCCAGCCCGCCGCTTTGAAGCGATAGCACCAGTCCACTTCTTCCGAGTACATGAAGAATGACTCGTCCATCAGGCCGACTTTTTCAACCACTTCCCACCGTGCCAGCATGAACGCACCCATAATCACATCGACCTCACGGGTGCTGCTGTAATCCCAGTCGGTCATCAGATATTTACCAAAAATTGGACTTTTCGGGAACAACTTGTCCAAACCCAGTGCGATATAAAATTCGGTCGCCAGCGTCGGGAAGGTGGCACATGAAGGCTGTAACCGCCCATCTTCATAGAGCAGTTTACAGCCCGCCATGCCCGCCGCCGGGTGTTCGTCCATGAACCTGACCATGTAATCAATCGTGTTTTCTTTGACGAAGGCATCGCTGTTGAGGAGCAGTACATAGCGTGCCTCACTCAACCGCAGCGCCTGGTTATTGGCTGTTGCGAAACCCACATTATCAGTGTTGGCGATTAGCCGTACAGTGGGGAAATCCTGCCTAACCATCTCCTGGCTGCCATCGCTGGAATTGTTGTCCACCACGAAAATTTCATACTGGATTTTCTGGACAGTCGATTTGACAGCTTGCAGGCACTTCGCCAGCAGGTCGCGTGTGTTCCAGTTGACGATGATAATCGACAGATCGAGCATAACTTTCCCCTTAACCGTTGGCCTCTATGATCTTGCGCGAAGTGCCTTGCTTTTGCCTTACGCATCCGCCACGAACATCTGCTAGAATGACTTTACTTTTTCATCCTCAACGATTTAGGGACTTTCGTCAACATGACAACCAATATCACGCCGCGTATCCTCGTTCATGGCGGCGCGGGGCAGTGGAAGGGTTTTGATACCGACGCCGTGCTGGAAGGCGTGCGGGCGGCGGCGGCGGCGGGTTGGGCGATCCTGAAAGCTGGCGGGACAGCGCTCGACGCGGTTGAAGCATCTGTCGTCATTCTGGAAGACCATCCATTGTTTGATGCCGGTTATGGCAGCTTCCTCAATGCGCTCGGCGAAGTCGAGATGGATGCATTGATTGCCGATGGCCGTGACGTTCGTTTCGGCGCGGTAGCCGGTGTCCGCCATGTCAAAAATGCCATTAAGCTGGCACGCGGCGTGATGGAGAAAACACAGAACTGTTTCTTCGTCGCCGATGGTGCGGATGATCTGGCCGCCCGCCTCGGTATGCCGCTCATCGCCAATATCGAACTCATCACTGAGAAGGAATACCAGCACTTTATCGCACGTGTCAAAGATGCCGCTCCTCGTACCGGGTTAGGTACGGGGACAGTCGGCGCTGTGGCGGTTGATGCCTCCGGCCATGTCGCCAGCGCCACTTCTACCGGCGGCACGCCCGACAAGCCCAAAGGTCGTGTCGGCGATTCGCCCCTTTTTGGTGCGGGCGGTTATGCCGATGATGCGGGCGGCGCAGCCAGCGCTACCGGCCAGGGCGAAAATATCATGCGCTTTTTCCTCTCCAAAGACGCCGTAGACCGGATGCGAGCCGGACAACCGGCCTCTGAGGCTGTACAGGCCGCGCTTACTTATCTTGACAGTCGCATTCCAAACCCCGATGCCGGACTCATCATCGTAGGGGCGGATGGGCGTCTCGGCGCGGCCCACAGCACACCCGCCATGCCTATTGCCTGGGTCGATGGCGATGGCGAAATCGGTGCGAGTATGACCATGCAGGGATGGCTGTAGCACGAACCTGGTGTGCGGGGAAACAAAGCCGTTTCCCCGCAGACATGGTCAAGGCCGCCATTCGTAGTTCGGCACATACTGTATCAGCGTTCGCTGATTTCCGCCTGCCGCATCAGCCAGGGCAGCATCAATTTTACCGACGCCGCGCCCCTGGTTATACAAAACGGAAGTGCCATCCGGGGACCACTGTGGGCTGTAGCTGCTGCCACGCGGGTCGTTGGTGATGCGGCGGGTCTTGCCAGAGCCGTCTGTCGCCAGCGCGTAAATGTCAGTGTTCTCCCCAATGGTGCGTGTCATCAGAATTTCTGTCCCATCCGCTGACCATTCCAGCCCAAAACTGGCATCCGGCTGCTGGTGAAGGGTGTTGATTTCGCCACTTGCGACTTCAACTACATGAATCAGGCCGTTGACTTTCAGACTATCCCTGCGCTCTAAAAATGCCAATCGGCTGCTGTCCGGCGACCAGGAAAAGCTGCTGATGCTGTGGTCAACCACCTCCGCGATGGCACGGCGATTATCGCCATCCGCATCCATAATATACAGGATGTCGCTCTCCCCATCACGGTCAATGTAGGCCAGCAGTTCACCGTCTGGCGACCAGTGTGGTGCAATTCCGGCCTTTTCGATTTGTGCTGTCTGCTCACCACTTTCAACATCATAGGTAAGCCACAGGTAATCTTCAGCTCGCGCACGTGTATTCAGCAGCTTAATGAATCCGATCTGCGAACCATCGGGTGACCACTGCATCCCACCATATTTTCCTGCCTCGCTGACAAGCAGGCGCGGCTCACCGCCATTGCCTGCCGCGTCTACCGGGACAAGATAAATGATCGAGCGGTGGTCATCCGTCGCCTCGACTCGGTAGGCCAACTGGCTGCCATCCGGCGACCATTCATATTCGAGAATGTAACCTGTTGCTTCGACCAGTTTGTGGAAATTGGTTCCATCAGCATTGACGATGTAAATAACTCTGGACAGGTACATCGTCAATTGCAGCGCAATCTGACGCGAATCGGTGGTTTCTACCGGTGGGGCTTCGATCACTTCCAGCCAGTATCCGTCGCTGTTGCCTTCTGCTGTCCAGCCAACCAGCGCATTATGCTTGACCAGCCACCAGGCGAAACCGTCGGCACAAACAGGGCCATCAATCACATAAAATTGTTCACCCGGCCCCAGGCTGGCATAAGGTTCTGCCCCGCTGCGTTTGGGGGTTGGGCGGACATAATTACCACCTTCTGTCGGGGTAACGCGTCCCCATCCGCCCGGTGTCAGACGGGGTTCAGGCAAGCCGGGGCAGCCATTGGTACGCTGCGCGGTAGCGGGCAAAACGCCCATCATTAAAATGGCGATCAGGCCGTAGATAAAAAGACGCGGCATGAGACATTCACTTTCAGGTTCAAGCCAATAATACAGGATACCTCTCCTGTCAATGACTTCATTGAACCCGAATTATGCCCGCTAAACATCAATCAAAGGGTGGATTTTTACTCAGCGCCGCCGCTGCTGCTGTGCCTGCCTCTCATCATCCTGCAATTCCAGCAGCTCATCGAGACTCATACGCTGGAGACGGTTCTCCGCCAGAGTCGCGCGGAGTTCATTGCTGATCTCGCCGTCTTCGGTAATATGGCGGCGGATGTGATTGACTTCAGACTCCTGCCATGCAAATTCATGAGTCGCCAGCGGCATACCATCCGCGCTCACCCGCAGCACCCAGTTTTTCTGCATAGCCTGCGCGTCGTGAATGGGCAGGCGCGTCGAGGGGGTAACCAGATTGCGCCCCCGTTCTAGCTGGCAGCTTTCTTCCCGCGTGAACAGCAGTTGACCATCGCTGTCGAGGATTTCAAATTTGATGCGGCCAACCGCTTTGGTGGGCAGTCGAAGCTGTACAAATGGCTGGATATAATCGATGTCGTCCGGCACATCATGGGTGCGGAATACCACCGGATCATGATCGGCCTTGTAAACCATAACGCCGATGTCCACCGGCAGGACGCGCACCTCATCGGCATTCAGCCCGGCGCGTTCCACTGCCCGCAGCGCATGAGCGTAGACTTTTTCTGCACCGGATTGGCGGGTTTCAGTCAGTATCTCGTCATAGCTGTCGCGGCGGCGGGGTGACATCCGCGCGGCCAGAGAAATATCGCCGGCTGCTGTACTGCCCCCTTCAAACTGCCGCCACAGCAAAAAGCCGCCCAACGCGACGATCAGCAGGCCCGGCAGGGCTGCATCCGCTACGCCGAACAAGCCGATCATTACCAGAAACAGCCCGATCATCACTTCCCAAAATCGACGGTTGCTGTCGTTCATGTCGCCTACCTGCTTTAACGCTCGCCCCGGCTTTTGCTGCGGAGCAAATCTTCCAGGCTAACGGGCGAATCTTCTGCCTCATCTTCAATATCCAGCCTGCGTGCCGCTTCATCTTCGCCGCGCAGATAACGCCGACGCGCCTCTAGTGACGGGGTGGTGTTGAAAGAAAGCAGACCGAGAAGCGCGCCATCTGCGGAAACGCGCAAATCCCAGTCACCCGCGCCACCCAACTTCTCATTACCCAGCAGCGGCAGGTGATGGTCAGCGAGAATGTTCATTTCGCCATCACGCAGATAGGTTTTCATCTCATGCACATACTGAATCTGACCATTCTGATCGAGAATTTCAAAGCGAATCAGACTGTTTCGGTCAGCGGCATCTGGCTGAATATGGAGCGTGATGTAGGGGCGAACACCATCGTCATCCAGCGAAATGCTCCGGCTGCGGCGCATGACCATCCCTTCACTGTTGGCGCTGAGCGCGATCAGGCCAACATCCAGCAGAGTCAACCCATCGGGGGTGTAACTGCTGCGCCGCCGGGCGCGTTCCACCGCTTCCCGTGCCTGAGCGCTCATCCGCATTAAGGCCAGCGGCGAACGCGGCACGCTGGCACGCACCTGTCCCGGCCTTAGTTCAATAATCGAGGCGGCCAGCGCCAGCAGGAAAAGACCAACTAAGGCAACCGCCACCTGTGGTGCAGCCGCCCCGGATAGCACCACCAGCGCTATCAGCACTCCAATGACCGCCAGCCAGGCGGTATTCCGTCGTCTCAAACGCATCTTCAGTTCCTGGTTCCTAGACCATAGTTGCTAGTCTCTGGTTGCTGTTTTCTGGTTGCCAGATTGTAGATCAATGATCGACCCGGATTGTCGGCTATTGACTATGGACTGGTGGGTCATAACCAGAGACTCGTAACTAGTATACGCCAAAACCGGGGCAGGCGTTGCGGTCAGATTACCGCTGTCCCGCCACCGCTCTTGCCAGGGCTGCCCATTCTTCCAACGTTAATGTCTCGGCACGACGACGAGGGGCTATAGCACTTTCTTCAAAGAGTGCATTAGTCGATTCTGGCGGCAGCGGCAGATTAGCACTGAGGGCATTCTTAAGCTGTTTGCGCTTTTGCCCGAAGCCCGCCCGCACCACGCGGAAAAATGTGTTCACATCCGGCACATCGACTGGTGGCACATCGTAAGTGTCGATGGCGACGACGGCGCTGTCTACATCAGGGCGCGGCCAGAAGGCGGCGGGCTTCAGCCGTGTGATAATCTGCGGCCTGCCGTAAAACTGCACGCTGACCGTGAGGATGCTCATATCGTCCGGTTTGGCGATCAGTCGTTCAGCCACTTCCGTTTGCATCATCAGCACCAGCCGGCGCGGGCGATGGTCGTTTTCAAGGAGCTGACGCAAAATTGCGCTGGTGATGTAATAGGGCAGATTGGCGACCACCACATACGAATCGGGCTTGAGTAACTGCGGTATATTGACGGTCAGAATGTCCTGATAAATGACCCACACATTTGGATATTCAGCCAGTGTTGTTTCCAGTACCGGCTTCAGGCGTTCATCGACTTCAACAGCGATCACACGCCGGGCAGCTTCTGCCAGCCGCGCTGTCAGCGCCCCTGTGCCGGGGCCAATCTCCAGCACCACATCCTCCGGTATAAGCTCGGCGGTAGCGACGATTTTATCGAGCGCATTTGGATCGTGCAGAAAATTCTGTCCCAGGCTTTTACGGGGCAGCAGATCGTATTCTTCCAGCAGGGCTTTGGGGTTCATGGGGGTGTCCTCTCTCCAATTGTGGCGCGGCGGGGAATGAATGATAATACTGTTTTTATGAGAATGTGAAATATGCAGTTTTCCAACAAAAACTTCATCGTCACTGGCGCGGCCAGCGGGATAGGCCTGGCGACGGTTCGGCTGCTGCATCAACACGGCGTGCGCCTCGCTCTCTGGGATCAAAGCGCTGAAGCACTCGAACAGATTGCTGCTGAATTAGGTTCGTTTGCCTGCCCGGTGGATGTCAGCCAACCGGCTTCCGTGCGTGCAGCGATGGAAGCCTCGTTAGCCTTTTTGGGCAGTTTGGATGGCGTGATTCACGCGGCGGGTATTTTGCGTGCCGGGGAATTCGAGCAGATTGAGGTGGATGCTCAACGCCGTATCATTGAGGTCAATCTGTTCGGGACGATTAACGTGGCTTTCGCTGCCCTGCCCTACTTGCGTCAGTCACAGGGAACACTGATAATGCTGGCCTCTGCCTCTGCCTTTTATGGCAGCCCGGAATACGCGGTCTACGGCGCGACCAAAGCCGGTGTCCTCAGTTTTGCCCAATCGCTGCGGGTTGAGCTGGCCGGGACAGGTGTGCATGTTGGCATTGTCTGCCCCTTGTTTGTCTCCTCACCTATGCTGAAGGGCTATAATGGCGACACACGCATGATTCGCAGCCGCTCACCCTTTTTTGAAATCCGCCCGCCCGAAGCAATTGCGCCATTTATTCTGGCTGGCATAGTGCGCCGCCAGTTCATGATTTTCCCCGGCTGGCGGACGCGCCTCCTGTTCATGATGAGCCGTTATTTAAGTCCACTCATGTACCCGCTGACCTTGATGACCTACCGCCAGGGCGGCGGCTGACGGTATAATTTCGCTCACTTTAAACAGCGAAGGAAACCCCATTATGCAAAATGTCGATTATGCAGCCCGGCAGGGCAAACTGCGTGCCATTTCCGGTGTTGATGCCGTTGCTATTGTTCCCGGTTCCAATATGCGCTACTTCACCGGTCTGGATTTTCATCTGTCAAAACGCCCGACGGTGCTGCTTTTTACCCAGGATGGCGCAGCGGTCATCGTCCCCCGACTGGAACTGCCGCGCATCGAACAACGCCCGGATTTGAACCTGCGCTACTTTACCTGGACGGATACAGAAGGTTATAACGAAGCCTTCGAGCGTGCCTTGATCGAACTCGGCCTGAAAGGTGGCACCTTGGGCGTGGACGGTATGACCATGCGCGTCACCGAATGGCTGGCTTTTCAGGCGCTTGATTCGACGCTGCGCGTGAAAGCGGTTGAAAAAGACATTGCTCGCATCCGTGCCATCAAATCGCCGCAGGAAATTGGCTTCATGCGGCAGGCCATTGACATCAGTCAGCAGGCGTTAGATAAACTGCTGGCCTGGGTCGAACCCGGACTGTCAGAGCGTGTCATCGCTGACCGGCTGGCGGCAGAGATGAAAGCCCTCGGCGCGGGCGGCCTAGCCTTCGACACGCTGGTACAGACAGGCCCGAACAGCGCCCTGCCGCACGGCGATCTCACAGAACGGACGCTGCAACAGGACGAATTTTTGCTGATCGACTTCGGCGCGGCCATCAACACCTACCCGGCAGATATCACTCGCACCTTCTGCTTGGGAACGCCAACCGCCGAGATGCAGAAAATTTATGACACAGTGCTGGCTGCCAACGAAGCCGCTAAAGCCGCCGCCGGGCCGGGTGTGGCGATGGGCGCGGTTGATAAAGCTGCGCGGGATGTGATTAACAATGCCGGGTATGGGGAATATTTCATCCACCGCACCGGACATGGTCTGGGCATGGATACTCACGAAGCAATCCCGCAGATTGCGGCGGGTGTGACCGATGAACTGCTGCCGGGGATGGCCTTCACCATCGAGCCAGGGATTTACATCCCGGACTTTGGCGGTGTCCGCATTGAGGACAATGTGTTGGTTACAGAAACGGGCATTGACGTGCTGACGACTTACCCCCGCCGTCTGACGCTGGGGTAATACCCTGAATCGAAAACCGGCAGAGGCGATAAAAGATTCTGCCGGTTTGGATAAGACCTTAAATTAGCGGGCTGCCTGAACCGACTGGTTCAAAAAAGTGGCAACCGTCGTCAGCAGTTCGTTCTTCATCACAGGTTTCGCCAGATAACCATCACACCCGGCGGCGATGCAGTGTTCCCGGTCGCCATGCATAGCGTTAGCGGTCACGGCGATGATCGGAATCCATGCCAACTGAGGCGAGGCTTTCAAGCGTGCTGTGGCTTCCAGTCCATTGATGTCTGGCAGGTTGACATCCATCAGAATCAGGTCAGGGCATTCACGTGCAGCTACGGCTACGCCAGTTAAACCTTCGGTCGCTTCCAGTACCTCGTACCCAGCCGCCATCAGGATTTTACGAACCAGACGCATATTCTGCGGATTATCTTCAACATACAGAATCTTCCCACCCATCTTGCTCACCCTTCACTAAAAGGGCTAAAAACCCCTTTTCCTGCATTAAGCTTTCTTCATTATCAAACCATGAATATGCCTTGTCAAGGCGGCTTAATCTTAATTATGTCAATTTTGCATGAAAAATTTCCTTGATGTTGCACGATTGTAACATCAAGACACATCTTGCCAGCTATAAACTCCACCATGTAAGATGAGACTGTGTTTCAATTGTGGCAAATCAATATGAGTGATGAACAGATTTTGCAGGTGCTCCAGGCAGTTGGGTTGGACTTTCTGCGGCTGGCATTCATGGGTCGAGCGCTGGTGGCCGTGCTGATTATCGGCGTGGTCAGCGGTGTCATTGGCGCTTATGTCGTCACACGCGGTATGGCGTTCATGGGTGATGCAATGGCCCACAGTGTGCTTCCCGGCGTAGCCATTGCCTTTTTGGTGGCGGGCAGCAGTGGTCAGGCACTGCTGGTGGGCGGCCTTGCTGCCGGGGTGATTGCCGCGCTCGCTATCGGCTTTCTGACGCGCGGTGGTCGCCTGACGGAGGATACCGCTATCGGTATCGTCTTTTCTGGGATGCTGGCGCTCGGTGTCGGGTTGATTTCGCGTGGGCAGAATTACACCGTTGACCTCTCGCATGTGCTGGTTGGAAATATTCTGGATGTAGGTGAGGCCGATTTGCTGCTGATCGCGCTGATTGGAGCGATGGTACTGCTGGTAATCGGCCTCTTTTACAAAGAATTTTTGCTGATTTCCTTCGACACAATACTCGCGCAAACGCTGCGGCTGCCCGGTGAAGGGCTGCGCTTGCTGCTGCTGCTGCTGCTGGCTGTCAGTATCGTCATCGGGATTCAGGTTGTAGGGGTGACTCTGGTGGCAGCGATGATTGTGACGCCAGCGGCGACGGCGCGCCTGCTGACTAACAGCCTGCACCGTATGATGCTGATTAGTGCACTGATTGGCGCGGCTGGTGGCGCGGTTGGTCTGTCGCTCTCGTGGCACTGGCGTGTCGCCCCTAGTGCGGCCATAGTGCTGACACTCACTTTCATCTTTGTGCTGTTTTTTTTCCTCGCGCCGCGCCGGGGTTATCTGTGGAGACGTCTGTAATGTATCCCTGATCCTGCCAGGATTCCGATCAGGGTAACCACAATGAGCGCCTCTGCGCTGCTGCTTTCAATCGCTACCCAGCGCGGTTGCAAGGCGGAGCGCACCCGTATCTGATCACTGACATAGCGCAAATCATCGCCATTCGGACGCACCACAAACAAACCCAGGTCGCCAACGACATCTGACGAAACAAAAGCAATCCATTCACCATCGGGCGACCAGGCTGGAAACAGGTTGGCGCGTCGCTTATCCCGGTCACCACTGCCGCCGGGGAAATTACTGGCGCGGGTGATCTGCCGCCCATCTTCCCCGCCAGCGAAGACAAACAGATCAACATTGCCGGGTGTTGCCAGCGATGTCACACGCTTTTCGCTATCTGGCGAGCGTTCAGCGTTGCGATACTCGGTGGCCGGAACGGGAGCGGCTTTCTCCAGATGCAGGCTGCGCTCTACATCAGCATAATAAAAAGACACCACATCAGCGTATGGCTGAAAATCCGCATAGAAAATTGCCAGCCCAACTCCTTGCGTCTGCCCGGCAGCCACCGCGATACAGGTCAGCACCCATCCCGCCAGCAGCACCATGATTGAAAATCTGATACTTAATCTGCTCAAAGGCGTTACACCAGCTTAAACTGAATTTGTGCGGGTAGAAATTGTCTTTCAGGCAGGCTAGTGCTGCCCTCATTCTCCAGTTTGATACGAACGCAGCACCCGCCCCGTCCCGGAAAGTGTGTATACACCCAATGCAGCAGGAATGAGCGCCGTCCGTCCTTGTTCCAGTTCCAGCGAATGATCCCCCGCTGTGATCGTCACTGTGCCTTCGATGCAGGTCAGAATATGGAAGCGTCGCCCACCCGTATCAAGCGTGATGCGCTGGCCGTTGCGCGGGTTAAGCTGGTGCAGCAGCGTCGTGAAATAAGGGCTGCTTACCACATCGACCACTGGCATCCGGTTATCTCCGGTATGGCGGATTTCCGGCAGTGTCTCCACATTGGAAACTTCCACACCTTTGTCTACATGCAGCGCACGCGGCTGGCCGTTCAAATCCATCCGTCCCCAGTCATACAGCCGGTAGGTTGTGTCTGACGACTGCTGAATTTCGTAGATCAATAAGCCGGGACCCAGGGCGTGAACCGTACCTGCGGGGATGAACAGCACATCCCCCGGCACGACATTGGCATAAACCAGCATCGACTCCAGCGCATTCTCGCGGATCGCCCCGGCCATTACTTCCCGCGTCGTTCCCGGCTGTACTGCCAGTACCAGTTGCGCTTCTGGATCAGCGGCCAGCACATACCACGCCTCGGTTTTACCGCGTGGGTCGCCTTCCAGTGAACGCGCCTGCTCATCGTCCGGGTGAACCTGTACCGACAGCCAATCGGCCGCATCCAGAATTTTTGCCAGCAGTGGGAAGCCCTGCGCCGGATCATTCCCCAGCCCAACCAGTTCCGCGCCGTACTGCTTCAGCACCGTGCTGATGGTCTGCCCGGCCAGCGGCCCATTCGCTACCATCGCTGTATCGTGCAGCTCCCACGACTCGCCGTAAGGTTCGCTTGTCGGCAGCGCTTTGTGCATCACCGTTTCCAGCCGCCGCCCACCCCACACTTTTACATGCAGCGACGGCTCCACCAATAACGGATAGAGGGTCGTCATAAGGCCTCCTTAGCAGAATGGTCGAAATATGCTACGCTTATTAGCACTGTATTAACCAAAATCGCCCCGTTATTTACCGGAGATTGTTATGCCAGTGCCGGATTTTCAAACGCTTATGCTGCCTGTGCTTCAAATCACAGGGGATGGACAGGAACATACAATTGGTGAAACCATTGAGATTATAGCATCACATTTTGCGTTGACCGACACGGATAGAAACGAACTCTTACCCAGTGGACGGCAATTCAAATTCGATAATCGTATCCACTGGGCTAAAACCTATTTGACGAAGGCTGGACTTCTACAAACAATGGGTCGCGGAAAATTTTGCATTACTGAACGTGGAATTCAAGTTCTTAATGCCAATCCTTCTCATATCAATATCAAATTTCTCGATCAATTTCCTGAATTTGTTATTTTCCATTCCAGACCAACCCAGACAAATATTCAAGATGTTGCACCGCCAGAAAACAGACAAACACCTGACGAGCTTCTTGACGAAACATACCAGGGATTACGCAATCAACTTGCTCAGGAACTAATCGATCAGGTTATGTCCTGCACACCTCGGTTCTTTGAAAAACTCGTTGTTGATTTGCTGGTTGCGATGGGTTACGGTGGCTCACGAAAAGATGCCGGTGAGCGAATTGGACAAAGCGGCGATGGTGGAATTGATGGAATCATCAAGGAAGATCGACTTGGTTTAGATGTTGTTTATATTCAGGCAAAGCGTTGGGAAGGAACAGTAGGACGTCCGATAGTTCAGGGTTTTGCAGGTAGTCTGGAAGGTGTACGCGCACGAAAAGGCGTACTGATAACAACCTCAGGTTTTTCAAAAGACGCTAAGGATTACGTCGAAAAAATTGAAAAGAAGATCGTGTTAATTGATGGCGACCAATTAGCCCAATATATGATTGATTATGGTATCGGTGTAACCGAAATGAAAACTTATATTATCAAAAAGGCTGATTTAGACTATTTCAGTGAAGATCAGTAATTGCTGCGTATTTTCTGTCCGCTTTAGCGGGCTTTCCCCTTCAGACGGATGGCTTGAGCCTCCGACTGTTCATCTCAAAGGATAACCCTGTGCCACATCCACCCAAAACTCGGAACTTTCGCATCACTCATTACTCGTTACTCATCACGCTCTTTCTTCTCTCTGCCTGCACTTTCGGCTTCGACTCGAATATCACCGTCACCATTCCATCCGGGGGCAGCGGCGGCGAAACCGCTACTGTTACCCGTGTGATTGATGGCGATACCATTGATGTCACCATCAACGGCCAGCCTTTCACCATCCGCTACATCGGCGTCAACACCCCGGAGCGCGACGAATCCTGTTATGCCGCCGCCAAACAGGCCAACGAGCTGTTTGTATCCGGCAAAACTGTTCGTCTCACCAAAGATGTGAGCGAGGCTGACCGTTATGGTCGTCTGCTGCGCTTTGTCTATGTCGATAATCTGTTCGTCAATCAGGCATTGGTCGAGCAGGGATACGCTGAGGCTGTTCTCTACGAGCCTGACCGCGCTCAACACAATAATTTCGTCCGTCTGGAACAGGCGGCGGCGGCGGCGGGGCGCGGCTGCCACCCGACCGGCATCTTCAATGACGGCAGCACAACCCGTTGAGAGTGCAACTGCCTTCACATATGCGGGAATGTTAAAAATTTCCGAAAAACGTAATCCTTCAGTCTGTGAAATGCGAGTCTGGATAATAATAGAAACAGACTCATTCGCAGGTTATAGAAGGATTGGGCCCTATGGCCGTGGATACCAAATTCATTCGATTACTTGACCATAAAGACCCGCAGCAGCGCCGGAAAGCGATTATCGCCCTGGCGGACTCGCGTGATCTAAGTGCACTCGGCCCGCTGGAAAATGTTTCGCGCAAAGACCCCGACCCGAAATTGCGCGATCTGGCGGGCCGCGCCGCCCAACATCTGAAAACCCAGGCTGAAAAAATCGCCGCCGCTGCTGCCTCGGCAGAAGAAGCTGAAGCGCCCGTCGTGCGCGTCTCGGAAAAACAAATGGCGCGGGCGCGTAGTTTCATCGACGAAGCCATGAGCATGATCGTCATCAAGGATATGGGCAAGGCCACCAAAGCACTGGCGAAAGCGCTTCAGGTCGATCCCAGCGTGAAGAATGACCAGTATTTTCTCAGCCTTGTCGGGCAGGTATTCAATACCACACCCGAAGAAGGCTTGCAGCGGTTGCGAGATGGCTCAGCACGCGGCGAATTCATTAAAGATCAGCAGAAGAACAAAATCCAGCAGCGCAAGGACACACACAGGGCCAAGACTGTCGATTTCGGCTGGCCCTCCACCATCTTCGATCTGATTGTGTATTCAGTCGTGATCGGCCTCATCACCTTCCTCTCGCCATTCGTTTTCACGCGGCTCATCACCCAGGCCGCTACCTATCAGGAAAGTTTAAGTCGGGAAGACCTGGCAGAGGAAACCTTTCGCCTGTCGCGCCAGATGACGGAGATGACTGCCAGTGTCGAGACGGCTGGCGTCGGGCCGATTTTGATTACCGCCCTGATTGTCGCGGTGATTAGCGGCGTGTCGATGCTGATTCTCGGCTTTGTTATTAATCTAATAGCCACACGGCTGTTCGGCGGTGTTGGTACTATGCACTATATGATGTCGCAGTTGGTGCCGTTTTACTCGCTGACGCTGCCAGCATTTTTCATCTGGATATGCATCATTATGGTGCTGATAGCCGTCGGTGCTGGATTAATTGGCGCCTTGTGTATGCCAATCATCGGGCTTGCCAACCTGATCGTCTTCTTCAGGGCAGCCGGGCGAGTCGGCAATGCTTATGACTTCGGCGCAGCCAAAGGCTGTCTCTCAATAACACTGGCTTCTTTCCTGCTGTCCCTCATCGGCAGCCTGATCTCATACATGCTCTTTGGCACGGCACTCAATGCCGCTTTCGGCTCGATGGGTCTGGGCTGAAACCAGTATCTGCCGGGTGTTAGGCGGGCGTTAACCTCCCGCTTATACAATATATGGTAGTATTGCCCTGCAATGGGGACATGCCTAAAGCAGCATATCCCCGCAAATAATCTGAGGTTTGTCGATGAGTTTTACCCGTCCGAATTCTTTAAAATCCAGCCTGTATGCGATGGTTGGCCCGGCCATGCTGAACCTGAATAACATCAGCAGCTTTGCCAACCCGGAAGCCGATCTGGTTGAGGTGGTCGAGATGCGGCTGCGGCTGCCGCGTCTGGCGCGTGTCTTCGATGGCTATCGTCTGGCACAGATCAGCGATATTCACATGGGAACTGGTATGACGCCAGAGCGCCTGATGCGTATCGTCCGCATGGTCAACGCACAGAAGCCCGATGCGGTGGCGATCACTGGCGATTTTGTGACCCTCAATCCGGTCAGCTATGTCGCTGAATCCCTGGTGCGCGCCCTCAGTCGTTTGCGTGCGAACGACGGTGTTTACGCGGTGCTGGGAAACCACGATCATTTTTCTGATGCCCAGGCTGTCCGCCAGATTATCCGGGACAGCGGCATGGTCGAACTGAGCAATCATGTTCACACGCTCCGTCGGGGCGACGAACTTCTGCACATGGCGGGCGTGGACGACCACTATTACGATCATGACCGCATGGATGATGTGCTGGGGCAGATGCCAGAGGCGGGTGCAGCGGTGCTGCTGGCGCATGTGCCGGATTATGCCGACATCAGCGCGGCTACAGGGCGCTTTGACCTGCAAATTTCCGGCCACTCACATGGCGGGCAGATTCGTCTGCCAGGTGCGGAGCCGCTGGCGCTGCCGCGTCTGTGCAAAAAATACCCTTCTGGTTTGTACCAGGTGGGCGGCATGATGCAGTATACCAATCGGGGCCTGGGGACGGTTATCCTGCCGATTCGCTTCAACTGCCGCCCGGAAATCACTGTATTCACGCTCGAAGCAGGCGGGTAAGACCCGCCGATCTGGTGTTCGGATTGCGTTTTATGTCTAGTGCTGCCTGGCGGTAAATCTTGCCATCAAGCAACGCTGGAGCGATCCGGCACTATACACAGTGTAGCGATACCGCTACAGCAGCGTTTCAGCTAGAGCCATATATCCCCCCGCCGGTACTGCTCACGCCAATTGTGATAAGGCGATGTGAACTGACCGTTCCAGTTCTTGGCTGGCTGCTTCTCCGGCAGTATGTAGCTGTGTCGTTCAAGAAACACCTGCGTGACTTCGCAGCGAACCTCCTGCAAACATCGATTCTTCGTAGGTCTTGTACCAACTTCAAGGGTGTTACACCTGCCAACACTGCCGTATCTTTGCATGTCACCTGTATCATCAAGGCGTACAACCAGTGAAATTCAAAGGGAGTGAAAAGACTGATCTTATGAAAAGCAAGCGTATGTGGAGTAATCAGGAGCTTCAGCTTGCGAAAAGAACCGTATCCTTTACATCTCCGCATTCGTTGTACAGGTAACTACAATGCACAATAAAGCGTGCCAACCGCTAACAACTCACACACTATTTTGACCCGTTACATGTGGAATATCTGTGACATTTAGCCACTATTGCATGAGGTACAAACTGATATGGCAACTCCTCCCCTACCGCCAACACTTACACCTGTTGAGTTTGAGACATTCATGACCGACATTCGACCTGAACTCCACCGTTATGCTACCCGCATGACTGGCTCTGTTATTGACGGGGAAGATGTGGTTCAGGAAGCACTGCTTAAAGCCAATGCCTCTTTCTCTCTGTTGACTTCGCATGTGAATCTGCGCGGCTGGATGTTCAGGATTACACACAACAAAGCTATCGATCATCTGCGTCGCTCCCGCAATGAGCCTCTGGAGCTCCTGGATGAACATCCTATGACCGAAGAACCCGATCTGCCGCTTGAAGAAAAGGAACTGACTGGAATGGCGCTTTCCGTATTTCTCAGACTTGCGCCCCGACAGAGAAGCTGCGTCATCCTCAAGGATGTGCTGGGCTATTCTCTCGCCGAAATATCCGAAGCCCTGGATGCGACCGTGCCTGAAATTAAAGCGGCAATGCATCGAGGGCGCACACGCCTGCGCGAACTTGCTCAGGAGGTCGAAGAAAGTGCGGCCGAATTAGACGAACAGGAACGGGAACTGCTGGCTCGTTATGTTGACCGTTTTAATGCCCGTGACTTTGACGCAGTGCGTATGATGCTGGCTGATGAGGTGCAGTTGAATGTTCTGGGGCGGGCACGGATGCGTGGGCGTTCTGATGTCGGCATCCGATACTTCAGCAACTACAATCAGCATCATGACTGGAGGCTTGGTCTGGGCATGGTGGAGGAACGTCTCGCTATTCTGATCTACGATCCTCAACAAATATCATTTGATCCGATTTATTTTATGCTGCTGGACTGGGAGAAAGGGCGGGTTATAGGCATACGTGACTATCGCTATGTCCGTTATGTGATGCGTGATGCCCATGTTCACCCGATCTAATCATGATCTGGTGATTTCATATCCCTGATTTTCGCTACAACCGTATCTTTTTTTGCCTTCAATTCGTTGTATGAATGAGGTCTGTCAAGAACACATCTAAAAAGGAAAACATGACGATGTTTCACAAGATCAGTACAGTTAATTTGTTTGTCCAGGACTTTGGCAGGTGTTTAAAGTTTTATCGAGATACGCTCTGTCTTGAGGTGATAAGGCTGGAACCAACATTTGTCGCTTTCAGGATGAACGATCAGGAACTTCACCTACTCCAAATTTCGGATGGTGCGGATGTGCTGGGGATAGACATGGGGGCATTTGAGCCTCAGACCGGTAAACTGGATCGGGTGCTGCTGTGTTCGCAGGTTGAGAACGTTGATAATGCCTACGAATCACTCCAGGCAAAGGGAGTTGAGTTTACGAAATCGCCGGTTGACCAGCCCTGGGGCATACGTGCCGCTTATTTTCATGACCCCGAAGGTAATATCTGGGAAATCAATCATCCGCTTGCCGCTGAGCAAAACAGTTAAGTCTCTGTTTCCGCAGGTTCACATAAGGTATAGCATACAGCGAAAGATAAGGGATATGGATACCACAAAAACACTCAGATCGGGCGAGTTCATTGCGCTGACTGCCTGTATTATGCTGTTGACCGCCCTGGCGATTGATATTATGCTGCCAGCCTTTGGTGAACTTCGCACCTATTTTGGTTTAGAACAGGACTCCACTGCTACTGCTCAGATTGTCACTTTCTTTTTCCTGGGACAGATTGGGCAGATCGTCTTTGGCCCACTGTCTGATCGCTTTGGTCGTGTGACAATTTTACGGATTGGCTTTGCACTCTATATTAGCGGCAGTGTCGCTGCTGCCCTATCACCGAGTCTCAGCATGATTTTGGCGGCGCGATTTGTCGTGGGTATGGGAGCGGCTGCCCTGACTGTCGCTGCTGTATCAGGTGTGCGTGATCGCTTTGCCGGCGACCAAATGGCACGCACGATGTCGCTGATTATGACGATTTTCCTCTTTGTGCCTGTGATTGCCCCGCTGGCAGGGTCTGCTATTCTGTCATTCGCACCCTGGCAGGCTGTATTCCTCACGCCTGCGCTTTTCGCGGTTGTGATTTTCTTATGGTCGTTGCGGCTCAGTGAATCCCTGCCGGTAGAACGTCGCCTGAAACTGGATGTATCAACCCTGGCACGCTCTACCCAGCGCGTGGTCGGCAACAGCATTTTTATACGTTATACGCTGATGTCCACTGTCCTGTTCTCGGCATTTAGTTCATATATAGGCAGTTCTGAGCGAATGATCGGTGAGATTTATGAACGACCGGACCTGTTTATCTGGATATTTGCTGCTATCGGAATCACCATGGCGATTTTCACCTTCCTGAATGCACAACTGGTCGGGCGATTTGGCACACTGCGATCCGTTCGAGGATTGCTGATCGTCTACGTGGTGGTGGCATGTTTACTGCTCGGACTGACCCTGACACAGAACGGTACACCCACAATTTATCTCTTTTTCGGCATGGTTGCGCTCCTGCAAAGCATCCATGTTGCCACTTCGTCCAACAGCGGTGCGCTGGCGCTTGAGCCGATGGGATCAAACGCAGGAATGGCAGCAGCCATCAACGGAACGTCTTTCTTCGTCTTCGGTTCTATTATGGGGGCATTCATTGATGGTCTTCTGGTGGATTCGGTGCTGCCGCTTGCATTCAGCTATCTGAGCGCTGGCTTGATTGCCCTTGTGCTCGCGTATTCGGGTCACACACCTCCAGCACCCACGCCGGTCACTGTAATGACAGCGAGTGCTGACTGACTTTGAAAAAGTGGATATTAAAAGCGGTGTTTATCGCGCTGCTTTTACTCCTTTTAATTGGGTTGTCCCCTGCCTCACCTTTTATTTAAACTTGTATAGTTGGAGTTTGATTCGTAACTGCCTCTGCACCTTACGGCGGACGCAATGCCCGACGGAAGGATTTGGTATAGCTGCGGCGCTGGCTAGCAACATGGGCGATGAGGGTGGTTGTTTGCCCGAAGGGAACCATACGGCGGATGGAATTGCTGCCACCGTTCGCGTATCTCAAAGAAGTCACAGATCGCGTGCGGAAGAGTAGCGGTTTTGAGGGAAAAACAAAGACCAGCACAACGGCTGGTCAATGTTCGAGTTTACTCTCGTTAAGTGAAGCCAAGTCTACCCAAGATGAACCAATTTCTTCCCTTGAAGCCTCGAATTTTCTCCAGTTTATAGAACAAACTCAATTCCCCCAGCGTTCCATTCTGGAACAACTCCTCTTTACCGACACCGAATAAAGTTCGTGCTTTGCGGGAAATGAGGGAGCTTATTCCTCCCCCACTCCCATAAAGTCTCGCTGGCGCGGTCAGCGCGACTCTGCGTTCTAGTGTAGCGCAGGTCAGCGACCTCTCGGCGAACTATCGACATTAGGTGTAGGAGGTTTTGTTTCATGACCCGCGTTTTCGCACTGACCAATCATAAAGGGGGTGTCGGCAAATCGACATCCGCAACCAACATCGCCTTCGGTCTGGCTGGCATGTTACGCCGCGCCGGAGCGCCCAACACTCGTGTGCTGCTCATTGATACTGACAGCCAGGGACATGCCACACTTGTCACGACTGGTCGCAACGATTTTGGCACGGATGACAGTTTGTATTCGGTTCTGATGGCAGATCGCCAGACAGCACCACAAGTGCTATCGAGTGTAATTGTCCAGAGTCATTGGGATGCTGACCTGCATGTGCTTCCAGCTTCACCGCTGTTGGAAGGCGCAGAGCGCGAAATGATGGGGGTTGCCGGTGCGCCCTACCGGTTGGCTGACCCCCTCAGCAAAGTGGCTGGACACTACGCAGCCATCATCATCGACACCCGTCCTTCGTTTTCACTCATGACCGAAATGGCACTGGTAGCGGCAACGGATGCCATTATTCCGGTCGAGCCGCGTTATCTGGAAACAGTCGGTCTGCTGAGTGTGTTGAGCAAAATCAACGACATCCGGGAAGGCTGGCGGCGACCTGAACTGCGTGTTGGCGGCATTCTGGTGACGAAGATGGATACTCGCGTGAAAGGACATAACCATCTGCTGGATGAACTTAAAACCCATAACATTCTCGGAAAGATGCTCTGTGGTGTGATCCCAGCCAATGAAGCTGTCTCATATGCTCACCGCGACCATCAGAGTGTGTTTAACTACGATCCGAAAGCCCCAGCCAGCAAAGCATACGCCCATCTCGTCGGTACACTCATGCGCCGATTGGCAAAAGGCGGCGCGGCATGAGCGGCAAACGCGATAACACGGCCAAGCTGGATGCCCTGCTCGCTTCCGTCACCGATGACATGTTTGGTAGCGAAGTCCTTGATCAGTTTCAAGAGTATGGATTGCGCGTCGAGCGGATCCTGCTCGAACTGGTGCGACCCGACCCAGTGCAGCCGCGCCGGGTTCTACCTGAGCGGTTGCACTTTGCCTTCCATAACAATCGCACGACACCAACACAGGCTTTACGTGAACTCGTTCAAGCCGCGCAAATCGCCGCCCGGCAGCGGGGTCGCCCATTCGATGGCTTGCTTGATCTCCTGCCCAATGCGCATGACGAAAGCGATGAGGAAGTAAAAACAGCACCCTCACCAGAGGAAACATTGCTGCGCGATTTAGTTAATCTCGCGGTGACAATCCGAGACGATGGGCAAGTTAATCCGATAACGGTGGTAGATGCCACTGAAGGCGTGACCCGGCTTTATCGCATCGAAACGGGCGAACGCCGTTACTGGGCATCGTGGTTGCTGCGGGACTTCATTCCGGGATACACAGGCGATGGAATGCTCCCATGCATCATCATCCCAGCACAGCAGGCATCCCCTTTTCGACAGGCGAAAGAGAACACCGCACGTTCTGGGCTGACGGCAGTTGCAATGGCTCGTCAGGCAGCACTACTGCTGCTTACTGTTCATGGGTATGAAATCCCCTATGCTGCTGTCACCAACGACTTTTACCGCCAAGCCCTAGAACTTGACCTGCGAAGTAGGCAAGAATTTACGGGCGATATTCTCAGTGCGATGGGAGGAATCAGTCGGATGCATTTAAGTCGTTATAAGGCATTACTCAAATTGAGTGATGAAGCAATGGATATGGCGGATCGATACAACATAGAAGAAGGAAAACTTCGTTATATCGTTACCCTTGCCCCAGAATATCATGTGGAGTTAGTGCGCCAAATCGTCGATTTGAACCTGACCAGCAAGCAAATTAAGGAAATCTGTGAAACAGGCGGCGTTCAGGAAGAGAGTGACGCGCAGATTACCGAGACGATCCCAAAACCCGCCTTACAGATGGCGAAGTTCGCTCGAAACAGTGCAGCTACGTCAGGTCAAGATTTGGCACGAGCGCTTTTACAACAGGATCAGAATGTGCATCTTGCACGCGCCCGTATTGAAACCATGCGTCGTATCTTAGACGAAGCAGAACAACATTTACGTGATGAATGAAATTGTAACCACGTGGTTACAAACTTTCAGGAGAACTATATTGAAATACAATACGCGCAGTCCACCACTTGCCCAATAAAAGCCAAAAACCCACCGGCAAATGCTCAGGTGGGCGGGCGCGGGAGCGCGGCTGACAATCACATTGTTGAGGCTGGTTACCCAACAATGTATCACGTCCCGAATCTCCGCGCAAGTGAATTTCGCCAATTTTGGTCATGTTAAAAACATGACTTTTCTTAAACACTGCCTGGAGACAAGACAATGAGCATTGATTTGGAACATATCCGCAGTCGCAACCCGATTGAGGATGTCGTGAATGAGAAGTTTTCACTGCGAAAAAGCGGCAATCGCTTTGTAGGGGTTGAACATGACAGCTTGGTGGTGACACCCCGAACCAGCTTCTACTTTTGGAACTCGCAGGGTGAGTTTGGTGATGTGTTCGACTTTACGGGTCGCCATTTGTTGAATTATGGAACGGCATGGAACAACCGTGATACCGGGATGTTTCTCGAAACCGTGCGCTATCTCGCCCAACGTGCCGGAATTACGCTGGAGACCCATACCGACTTGAAACGCTCGGTAACTTGGGCAGAACGGCAGCTTGTCACTCGACTGCACGAGACGTTGATGACGCATAAGCCAGCCCTCGATTACGTTACCGACAAACGTGGTTGGCATCTCACGACCATTCGTGCTGCCCGCCTGGGATTCATGCCGCAAGATCGGCGGAAGCTACTGGCCGATCTCACCCTTAGTGATGCGTGGCGAGCAGTCATCAACAAATTTCCACCAGAGATGATCGTCTATCCCCATTTTGAGAAAGGACGGCTGGTTTACCTGAGCGGGCGTTCTATCGAAGGTAAGCGGCACTACAACCCACCGACTGAGATTATCGGCGAGCGTCGCCCCTTCTATAACTATGTCTACACTGATGATGCAGATCAGGTCATTGTGGTTGAAGGGCAGGCCGATGCGATAACGTTTGGCGAATGGGGTGTTCAAGCAGTTGCTATTGGCGGCATGGCGGTCAATGATGATCTGCTCAAAAGACTGCGTGGACATCGACGGTTGTTTGTTGGATTGGACAACACGCCTCAAGCGATGCAGAAAGCGTTAGAGATTGCCCGAACCCTCCATGCCGAAACTTATATCCCGACATTGCCGAATGGGGTGAAAGATGCCAATGAATGGCTGGCCCAAAACCGGGCGACGGCTGAAGATGCTGCCGATTTGCTCAATAAAGCCCGCAACTGGCTAGAGACAGAAATCATCTACACTGCCAACCGAGAAGGCTTGGCACGCCAGGATGGGCTACGAGATTTATTCAAATATGCGGTCAATTTGGATGAATTCGCATTAGCTGAATTCAAGACGTTCATGGCGAAAGTTGGGATCAAGGGGCGTGTTTTTAGTGACATGCTTAAAGCAGCTAAAGCAAAAAGTGACAAGCAGGAACAAGATGAAAACGAGTTGCCGCAAATCCTCGGTGACGATGTGCCACTCCTTTCGCCAGCGCTGGGCTTTCAAAGTGACGTTGCGCTTGTCACGGTCGCAGTGATTGAGCGCACCAAAGACAACCGCCTCAACACACAACCGTATCTGGTTACAGGTTCGCGTGAGCTGCGCCGTTTGACCGATGAGCAGATTATTCAATTAAACGGGCATGAAGTTGCCCTGCGCGTGATCCCTGAAGGTTCCGAATTCCTGATGCGCTGGCGTTTCAGCGACATCCAGCGTTTTCTGAGCGGCGAAACGATCTCGCCAAGTGCTGTATTCCACACCATTCACGATTTGTTCACCACCTACCTCGACTTCAAGTCACCTGTCGAAAGCCGTGTGCTGACGCTCTGGATTATCGGCACTTATTTCTACACGATGTTCCCAGCTTATCCCTATCTGGCGCTTAACGGGCCGAAAAACAGCGGCAAAAGCACGGTGCTGCGGGTGGCACAACCGCTGGCCTTTAACATGGTCAATACCTCAGACCCGACGGGACCCAGCATGTTCCGCCTCATCCACACGACCAGTTGCACGGTGGGCATTGATGAAGCCGAACGCTTTCACAATCCCAAAGACCCCGGAATGCAACAGATTCGCCAACTTCTCAACAGCGGTTACAAGCAGGGGATGCCTGCCATCCGGATCACCGGCGATGATATGAAACCGCAGGCATTTGATGTGTATTCGCCCAAAATCCTCGCGGCGATTGCGGGTTTGGAAGACATCCTCGCCAGCCGCTGCATCGCTGTGCCGATGCGCCGCACGGATCGCAAGATGCCGACCTTCCCGGCAGACTACGATGGTGCAGGCGTCCGGCATCAACTATATACATTGGCACTCACCCATTTTCACGCCATTTACCGCAACTATTTCGAGCGCCCCGAACTCCACACACTACATAACCGCTCGGGTGAATTATGGTCGCCGCTGGTCGCGCTGGCTGCGTTTTTTGAGGAGGAAGGTGGCATTACCGGCTTGTTAGGGGCGATCTCAGAGGCAGCATCCTGGGATGAACAGTTAAGTGAAGGGAAGGCACTCTCTGATCGTGAAGAAGCAGTGTTACAAGCCCTCGAATTACTCACACGCGGACGTGGCAGCAGTTTGATCTGGTTACGGGCGGCTGACTTGCGAGAACGTGTCGCTGCTTTGTTGGGGCAACCTATCGAGCGTATGGGTGATTCTCAGTGGATCGGTCACATCCTCAAACGGTTACACCTCGCCGATGAGGGACGACGCAAACGCAGCACCGATGGCATGAGTTATGCCATTGAGCCGGAAGAAGTGTTGGACATGATGCGCCGTTATGAGGTGCAACCGATTGATGAATTGAACGGCTAAAAAACCGTGCAAACCCTACATACCCTTCATATTTGAGCGAGAAAAATGCAGGGTATGTACGGTTGTGAAGGGTTTTTATCAGTGTCGGAAATATGTAGAGAATCCATCACAGCAAGCGAAATGAGCGAAACAACCGAGGCTTAGGTTCATGTGTGGCAATGCTCGATCAATTAGATAAAGGAAATAACATGAGTGAGAGACCGATGGTAGAAGTACGCCTGTTAATGTGGGTATCTGCTGAAGGTAGCTACGATCTGAAACCGTACCAGCAGGCGACACCAAAAGAGCAGGATGATGTGCGATGGGGAAAATGGGCGGAGATTTCGTTCCCCTACCATCCAGCGGATGAGAGCGAATCCATCTACGGATTTCTGGTATTTGTGGTTGGAAAGCCCCAACACGAATTGGCATTGTTAGAAATGGCAATGCTCGATGCGAACAAAGAACGCATCTACATGATGTTTCGGGGATTTGCTTTACCGATCTTCGATTGGGGATGGGAGACCCCAATCGAATAAATCAGCTAAGGACTCGAAAACCGAAGGCAAGCAATTGCTTGCCTTTTGCCTAATAGCCTCAAACAGAAATATTTACTCGAATTGCGTAGGTATCTCTGTGAACAGAAAACTTCCCTGAAATCCTTCTCAAAACTGTGGTATCATTTTTATTGATGAAATATCTATTTTATTGATAGACATTCGAGCCAAGATGATGAACTATCAGAAAACGATTACTCGCATTTTAATCGCTGTTGGTACTGATTTAGTGATCCTCGGTGCAAAATATCTTCTTCAGGAAAACCAGCAGTTAGATGTTATAGCAACAACGCAAAACACAATCGAATTATTTGTCCTGGCAAAAGACTTGCATCCCGACATCCTCCTGATTGAGGACGAAATAGATCCCGATCTCGAAATACTGACGGTTCTGGAACGTCTGAGGCGGATTTCCCCTGAAAGCAAAATGATTGTCATGGGCGGGCAAACGGATGGGTACTACGCCCGTGATTTATTTGCTTTTGGAGCGCACAGCTACCTTTATAAATGCGATGAATTGAAAGTGTGTCTACCGCTGGCGCTAGAACTGGTCATGCAAAATCGACTGTATTTGTCGCCGACCATCAACACCGAATATCTGATCGCCGTACAATCCGCGTCACGCGATTGGCAGATCGACCCGGAGTCGCTCCAAGTTCTGCGATTGCTGGCACAGGGGCAGCACGTCAATCAAGTGGCTGCAACAATGGGCATCTCGCGGCGGCGGGTGTATTGGATTCGAGAGAAGCTGCGCCATCGCTTCGGCGCAAAGACCAACGAACACATGATTTCAAAAGCTGCCGCTGAAGGTTTGCTCCGATTTTGACTTATCTTTTCGACTGAAAAACTGCATCCAAAACCTGTAGAACTACTAACCCCGCCCCGGTAATTTTTCAGGGGTTGCGCCTGCCGCCTCTGTTACTCTGAGAACAGTGCAGAGCATGGAGGGAGCAGCGCATTGAATCAACGGAAACGCAACCGCCTACTGCGTCGGTTGACGCTGCTGGCGCTGATCGCCTGGAGCCTGGCGCTACTGTTTGTCACCCGTAATACCAATCACGCGGCGGTTGCTCAACTTCCGACCTTGTTGGTGCTGCCCTCGCTCACACCATCGAATACAGCAACACCCATCACACCAACAGCGACGGCAACCTTCACCATCACATCTTCGCCGACCTGGACACCCTCCGCAACGGCTACGCCAACCCCGACTCTGACACCCACACTCTCAACCCGCGTGGCTGTGGTCAGTGCAGTGATGCCGGGTGTGTATGTTGCCCCAACCCCATCGCCTTTCCCTTATGGGACCGTGCTGCTCCCTGCACCACCTCAACCCATCGAACCGCTGCCGGATGCGACTCGTGAATTTCCGCCATTCATAGGCTGGTACAGCTTCGAATCGGACTATCCAACTGTGCGCTATAGCCCACCCTGGACACCCCGTCAGGTGGTAGAAGCCAGTCGGGGACAATATCACCGGACCGAGGATGTGAATGGGGTTGCTTCCATTCCGTTTGAAGGGGAAGCACTACGGGTGCGCTATGTCGCTGCCCAGAACATGGGCATCTTTGATCTCGTGGTGGATGGTCAGGTGATTGACACCATTGATGCCCATAACTCTGACCTGATCTTCCCGGCGACCCGTATTTACACGCTGGAACGCGGTACACACCTGTTAGAGATGCGACACACGGGTCGCAAAAATCCCGCGAGTGATGGCTATGCGATTGCGTTGGACGCGATTCATGTGTTCCAGGGTGAGACGAATATGCTCATCCTGCCACCAACGATTGAAACACTCATACCATCACCCAGTCCTCAGCCTGCGGCAGGTATTGAGCTTATCGCTGCGCCACCAACGATTCAAGCGACTGTAACCCCGATCCCACCCAGCGTCATTACGATCTCTATCATCATTGCTTACGACGAGAACGGCAACGATGAAGTCGATCCGGCTGAGGGTGTCAATGGCATCTCAGTCCGTGTGGTTGAAATTGGAACCAATCGCGTTATCACGCAGGCTTTTACCGATAATTCGGGGTATGCCCAACTACAAGTCGTCACCTCCGCGCAGTCCCGGGTTGTCGTCCCCTATTTTGGACAGACCTGGGATGTGCCTGCTGGTCGCGCTGGTGGTGATGTTCGTTTCACACTCCTACTGACCCCTGGCAACCAACCTGGACTGATTCCTTAGATGAGGCTTCTATGTCAGAAAAATACACCTTCGCTCAAACAAGGCGCATAATGCTGCTCCGCTCAATCTATGTACTGGTTATGCCTGTGATGCTGTTTTTCGCAGCGTTAGCGTGTGGAACGGCAGTCACGGAGTTGGCATCTTATATTTGTCCCACCCGTATCCCACCAACGGCAGGGCCGCAGCCGACCTATTTGCCAGGAACGCCGATTCCAACTGCGACACCAATCCCACCTCCACCGACACCGTATCGCATCGAACCCCCGCAGGACTTTTATCGCGGTGATGCGGTCTTCGTCGGCCAGCCAGGGGCAGCGACGCGCCTGCGCTTCCGATTTCAGAGTGTGCAAACACGACCCGCTGCACCCAGTGGAGGCAACGCACGCAACCTCTATATTTGGTCATTGGAGATCAAAAACCTCGGCACGAGCAATTACGAAACAATACCGATTGCCCAGATGTATCTTAGCCTCATTCGTGCCACGAATGCTGATGTAGCAGGAGAATGGCGCACATCGGAAGCAGCGATGCAAGCTGCCGGGATTATCGGGCAAACCTATGATGCGATTACACCGGGCGCGACGCGGATTTACCGGATGGCAGCTTATGCACCTGTTGGAAGTGTACGTCGTTTGACATTCGTGCTGGACGCTGAGAGTAACAACCGGATCACCTGGGTCAATCAAGCCAATCCTTATTGCTCCGGCGATATAGCGGATTAACGCTAGAAGGGAAGTCGTATGCCAGATTTTGCGCGGATGATTGATGAGTTGCAATACAGCATCATCGTGATGATTGCTGGCTTACATTGGGGGCTGCAAAAGGCCCTCGTTATGTGTGGCTATACGATCAAATTAATCAATAATTGGCTCATTGAAAACGCCTTCGTCCCGATTATCGCGCAGACCAATGACAGCCTGCGTGTGGCTGTCGGATATGTCTTCGTCGTTGCACTGGTTATCCTAGGAATCACCTATTTGCTGGCTGCCTTCATCCGATTAGATGTGGTCAGCCCACGCAATGCGATCATGTGGTATGTCGCAGGGGCATTATTTTTTACCATCGGGCCGAGTTTCTATCAGGGCATGAATGAATTCCGGCTTAACATCGCTGAAGTGATGTATTTGAGTGTCCTGGATGGATTGGACTCCAACGCAGGCGATTTTTCATCCCTTGCACAAGTGACATCGCCCGACCTCGGACTGGGTGAATTGTGTGATTATCTCGATGTGTATCTGCCGGGCGCGACAGGTCCCGGGACCATTGATGGGTTGGACATCGCTCTAGCTTACCTACGCGGTCACGCCCAAGACATCATGGGCTATCCGCAGCCGATGTATTCGCCGGGTTGTCCCGTCTATTTACAGAACCCGAACCCCTCGACCTGGGCAGGTATAGGTGGCACATCGGTTGTCCCGATGGACTGGAATATGGAAGGTGGCTATTTTGACGGTTCGGTTGCGCCGATTACCTGGGATGATGTGGAGGAGACAGTACGAGATGGCGCGGTGTCGATGGCAGGCGCATCGCAGCAGCGGGCGTTAACCGCGTGGCCGCTGCTCCTGTTTGGGCTAATCGAGCAAATCGTTCATCTACTGATTACGATTGCGATGGGCATTACTTTTATCTCTTTTGGTATGGCAATCCTCTTTGCTTTTTTCAAGCGCACCGAGAGCATCGCCCACAGCCTGATTAACCAGTGGATTGAACTGATCGTCCAAACGACGGCTATTTCCTTAATACAAGCCCTCGTCATTGGTTTCTTCCTGGCGGGGGCGGCAACAGGCAGCGCCCCAGCAATTATTGGTATTGGGTTAATCTGTGTTGTTTTCATCCTGATTACCATGTGGTCAGGTGTTAAAGCAGTATGGAACAGTTTCAACCGCCTGTTCAATGCAATGGGACAGGTGGCCGGTGGTGTTTTCGTTTCTCCCGGTGCGATCACATCGGCAGCAACGACGGGCGCGGCGGCAGTTGCCACCGGCGGTGCATCCCTAGCGCTCAGCGCGGGGTCAAACAGTCTAGCGGGCATGAACGCCCTTTACAGCGGCGCAACCCCGGCACAGGCCGCCGGTTTAGCCTTTGGTGGTTCACAGGTCTTGAGCGGTGTCACCCGGACTCTGGCACACATGCCCGGATTGCGAGGCACCGCGTTAGGTGAAGCATCTGAACAGTTTGCTGAAGGCGCGGCCACACGCCAAGTTGCCCGTCACATCCCGATGGTTGGGCGGATTGCCGGACCGATGGTGGGTGGGATGCTCTTGACGGACCGCGATCCTGAGAACGCCCGATATGACGAGTATGGGCGCGTGATCTCACGTCCGATGCTTGTCCCGGCAGTGGGCGAGGCGTTGGAAGGCTGGACAACCCCCCTACGAGGTCAAAAACGCAAACGTGGGACGGGGGCAGCGGATGATGTGGATTGGTTTGAGGATGACGAGGGTAATCTTACTTCGACGTTTCGGCCGGTTACGCCCCGCCGCGTGGGGATGTTTACACCTGTCACACCTGTTGAATCCACAATAGATGCCAATGCTGAACGTCGCACCGAGCAAGCGCGTCAGCGCAGCGACTATAGCGCTGAGATGAACAGCGAAGAAATGGAACAACATATCTCCGAGCAGCTTCGGGCCAATCGCCCGGCTATGGGCGGTGACATGAGCCGCTTTGAGCAGGTCGCAGCACGATTGGAACAAAGTGCCGAAGCCATCACCCGTGCCGCACGGGAACAGATGATGCTCGGACAGTTAAAAGTGACGGGCGGTGGCGATGTCGCCAGCGTTCTGGGGGATGTCGTGCGTCTGACACAAACTGAACGTGTCCAGCAGGGGCGTGATGCGGCGGGCGGAGTCGATCATCTGACGGTAGCCGATGCGATAGCGCGAGTCGTCGGTGTCAAACCCGATGGAAGTGCCAATCCGCCTGTTCAGAATGATTTAGCGCGATTTGGACTATTCACAGATCAAGCGCTCAAACTGGGGATTTCTGGTTCGCAAGCTGAACAAGTCATCCGTGAAGTGAAGTCTACACCAGAGGGCCAAATCACCGATAACACGCGAACCATTCTGGTCGAGCAGGTCCGTGCCGAACGCAATGTATCCTATGACACCGCTCAGGAAGAGGTCAACCGGCTGGAACACACGGCGCGGGTGCTGCCCAACGAAATCACGACGTTTGGGATGATAGCTATTCCCATGCCCGAAGTCGCTGTCGAGGTCAAGCCGGAGGTAACGGTTGAGCCTCACATTGATGTTCAGGTGGAGTCCCCTCAAACCGCATCTTATGATGAAACCGCAAAGGCGCAAGCGGGTCTCGCTGGCAACCAGCGTATGACCGGAGGCGAGGGATGAGCGAAAGCTATCGCTATCACAGTGTTGATGAACTCCGGTCATTGTCGGTTCAGGAATTGCAAGCTCTGTGGGAAGTTGTCCCCACAGATCGCCAGCGCAAGTACAAACAAGCCTATGATCGTGAACTGCGAACTGCGGATGCGGCTGGTTCTGATGTCTTGGAGCAGCGCATCGCTGCTGAATTGATCCGGCGGTATGAAGAAGCGGCCCTCGTGCCAGTGGGAACGCGCTGGGCAAAAACGCCAGCCCGCGTCCAACAGGCTGTGCGTGAAGGGGATTTGCTAGTATCACCCGATACGCAAGACGCTCAAACAGCCGGTAGGCCTTCACAAAAAGTCATGCTGGTCGGAGGACTGGCATTTCTGGTTGTTATCGGGTTCGTTATCGCGGGGATGTTGGGACGAGGGAATTCAGGCAGTGAACTGGACGTGACAGAGGAAGTGTCCACGACCCCAACGCCACTGGTTAGTCCCACACCCACGCCGCTGGCCTTAGAAGCCCAAGACGAGGTGATTGAGGGCGGCGACGACTCGCGTGCAGTCGCCTATCCCATCAACCTTCAAATCGATAACGGAGAGGATACACCGCGGGTCTGGGTCGTCCAGCGCCGCGTCATTCAGACCTCAGAGTGGAATTACGATCTCAACCCGGATACCGCTTCATTTCTGTACGGCATGTCGGTTCGTCCGGTGATTGGCATCCCCTGGTCAGAAGAAAATGCAGCATGGTTTGAAATGATGGGGACAGATACCACGTTTTCGCTCCAGATGAACACTGGAGCGGTATTGCAATATGATTTCGCGGCAAAAACGGAGGTGCGGCGGAGCGATACCCATATTTTCCGCCAGGTTGGGCCGGGTCTTGTACTGCTGCTCATTGGCGAAACCGATGAAGATGGATTGCCAACAGCCACACGTACACTCGTGACGGCCACGTATCCGCCGGAACAGGAACTGTCGCGCAGCGGGGAGTTAATCGGCTTGACTGCCAGCTTACAGACGGGCGAGGTCGGTGATACGCTCATGATTGGCGAAGCGAGCATTACACTGCGGCGTGTCTCGATGCCTTCCGATACGCTTGATGTCCCCGCCGATCAGCAAATGATCCGCATGGATTTCGATGTTGCGGCAGGGAGTGAGCCACTCGATACAAGCACCTGGCAGATTGAATTGCTGGACGAAATCGGGCAGCTTTATACGCCCCTTCCTGCAAGTGGAGATTATGCACCGCTGCCAATCGACATTCCGGCGCTGGCATCCTTTCCTGTAACGGTTGGTTATCTTGTACCACGCAGTTTTGTTGGTGGTCGATGGTTGCTTACGGACTTGGTGGATAACAACGTAGCCTTCCGTTTTACACTGGAAATGCAAAGTCCACCGCTTGAAGTGCGTTATAACGGCATTGATGTCCGTGTCGTCAGTTTCACCCATCAAACGGGGCAGGTGACGACATTGCTACGGATTTACAATGGTCAGTCCGAAACTCTGCACATCACCCAGGATGACATTTGGCTGGCATTTGGCTACGCGCCACAACCACCGGGTCCTCGCAACCCTGCTGAAGGGCTGACACCTTTCGACCTGTTGCCGGAACAGGCCGTTGATTTGACGCTCGTATGGTATTGGGCAGGTGAACCTTATGCCAGTTTGGGCGTAGGGGATTATCGTTTTGCGATACAGATCATTCATTAGAGAGGACTGGATATTTCTTCTGGTTATGATCTCAATTATCGTCTCAATTTGCGCCATTCATACTCGAATTCTTGTTTCTGTGCTGCATACAATTGTAGTCCATTTCGAATCATCAATAACTTTTGATGCCAAGTTCGCTCAACTTGCTTTCCCCATCTGGCAAATGGAATAAATATGTTATGACACTGAGCGGCCATGTTCTGAAACTTTTGATCGCATTCTTTACAATCTAAAGGCGGGAGCTTACCGTTCCCAGCTATGCTGGAAACATTCATCGCATTAGGCTCAAGCGATTCAAACTGACTTTGAACAGTTGCGACATCAATTTGCCCAGTATCGTGTTGAACCATCAGATGTGCAGCAATCGTTACTAGCCGCTCCATTTCAGGTAAAATTTCCTCAATCTTTTGTATCCAACCCTCCTTAGTCCCCTGGTTTTCCAACCAAAAGCTACGCTGAGAGTCGTAATTTTTACGCCATTCAATTTCGATATCTCCCAGCCATTCATCTCTAAACGGCACGAATGGATTATTTGGCAAATGAGCAGAATTAACCCATCTTGCGCGGCAAATCCAATTTGTAGTTTGCCGATCTAGTTCATCAAAATATACAAATACCCACACTACATCCGCATCTCTATCACCAAAACGTTGTTCTGTAAATTTTGAGCCATAATATCGACTAACCCGAATTTCCCATATAACTTTTTTAATAATTTCTCGTAGTGTAGCCTTTGAGTAATGGGAATCTGTTAATATGTCCGCAGAGTATCGCTTCGTGTTGCCATGACTATTTTCCTGTTGGACTAGAATATTATGGCGTGGGGACTCGTAAACTTTGATTGTAAGAATGATTGGCTCGTTAATCGGAGAATTACATTGCCTACAATTCCCGTTTACATAAGACCTACCATCTTTAGGGCAAATTTTGTGATGGGCAACGAATAGACGAGCTATATCTACTGCATCGACGATCATATAATCCGCATCGGCATCATGGGCTGCCTGAATGAGATCAGCCTTTATATCATCCTGAATATTGCCAACTGCAAGAAGAACAATGAGATTAACGCCTGGCAGTCGTCTGGCTTTGGAAATTTGGTGTGAGGTGGTTCTGGCAGTGACTTTCTGAGATGCTCTCCCTTTATTGATAAACGCCGTAAACAGCGTTTTTCCTTGATAGGTTAAAGGACATAAGATGTCTGCAATTTCAGTCGCCGTATGCGGTGTCAAAGTAGGATCAGAGAGTATTTGTCTCAAAAAGATTTCGATTTCATTGCGCTCGTCAAGCTCGCGTATCCCTACAAGAATATCTTCCGCGATTGCTGAACGTGGAATACGCCGAGTAAATTCAAATTCCTCAATATCATCAATTCTCAACATCTGTGTCATTTTAACTCACTTCTTTATCGCACGTATGTTCGTAATTTATTGTATCAACTTGTTTTGACAATTTGAACTGTGCATTGAAAAATCGCTGTAATTTTGCCTCTCAATTCCTGTAGAACTACCAACCTCTCACTGTAATTCTCGGCACATTACACAAGTCGGTTTTGGTACGCTGGTATCAAGCCGGGTGGGGCTGTTCCGTGCCAGATGATCTCACCCGTTGCGCGACCCGCGTCATGGCGCACGCACTTCGCCCGGCTCCCAATCCATTTCAGGCAGATATTTACAGGAGCAGGCGAGTGGATCTAGCCCAGGCGATTGAACAACTTTTCGGTGATATTCAGGCCGTCGCCCAGGTCATCGCGCCACTGGCAGCGGTCATCGGCTTCCTTGGACTTGGAATCATGTACATGGGTTCAAGTTGGCCTTTCATCGCTGATTGGAAGCGTGACAACCCAAAGGCCGCCAACCAGGTCGTCATCGGTCTGCTGTTCGTGATTTTTGCGAGCAGCGTCACCACCCTCATCACGTTCCCCTAATCGTTTCCCCATATGCATAGCGATGGGAGAGGGTCGCGGGTCGCGCTTCCATCGCTTCGTGACTTTATGGTTGAAAAGGAGGTTAGATGTCGGCGGATTTCAAGTCCCATGTCCTGCTCCGCGATGAGAAAGGGTTCATGGGTATTCCGTTTAAGCGACTGCTGCTCGCCGGGACAAGCGGCGGAATGGTTTATGCCATTGCTCGCTTCGCCGCGCCTGATGTTGCCGTTCCTGCTGGCGCGGTCTTTGGACTTCTACTATTGATCTTCACTGGCATACGCGGCGGACTTCCCCTATGGCAGCGGTGGATTTATCGGCTGCGCGGGATGGTGCTGCTGCTAGCAGCCCGTGATACAGACAGTCTCATCGCCCGAACCGCACGGGCGTTGGAACTGCCGGTTGATTTGGTGAAGTTGGATGCCCTTCAAGTTTTCGCGCCACTGCGCGGCGCGGTTGAGGTGGATATGCGCGAATGGGTGACATTTGCCCATGCGCAGGAAGCTGACCGTGATGAAGGTCTGGTCTTCCTTGACACACCGCTGGAGGTGCAGCCGTGAGTGATAATGTCCATACCTTTCTGATCGAACCCTTTGATATGACCATGCACGCGACTGAGGAAGGTGTTCAAACCCTGCAATCGCGTTTTGCGACATGGCTTAGAACCCTTAACAGCCCATCCCGTTTTGTCTGCTGGCAAATGCCGACGACGCTCGACGACAAAATCGACACTGTTATCCAAGCCGCACAAAAAACGACTGAGGTTCAGCGGGCGACACTGTTGATGGAATATCGTCGGCATTACGAAAGTTTGCAGGCGAATGCCCAGTATCAGCGGGCGCTCTGCGGTATGGCGCTCTGGACGGATCAAAATCCACGCGCCCAGGCTGCTGCGATGACTTCTGCTTTCGACACCCCTGTAGTACAAAGTGACTGGCCGGGTTTTTTCGAGGGACGGTACGTACTACGAGAAGCTCCTTACTGGCATCTTGCTCCCGTTGGTCGTCCGGGAGGACGACCCTTTTGGACTATCCTCAACAGCTATGAATTTGCCCCAGCGACATGGAATTT
>CAYUTY010000002.1:194053-199528 GCA_964447795.1 uncultured Anaerolineaceae bacterium | reverse complement strand
GTCCCTCTCTCTCCAACCCCGCTTCCTGCTCTACCATTCCCTCATCCGCCTGTACCATTCCCTCTCCCGTTGCCACCGCCATTACCATTGCCATTCCCATTACCACCACCGTTGCCACCTCCACTGGAAGCTTCTGGTGTTGGTTCGGCGTCATTGGTGCGCTTCAATACGCGGCCTGGTGCCAGTTCAGCCGGATGGACGCCGCTCTCGCGGATAATTTTGCCCCATCCCTCGCCATTCTTGTGCCGTTCCAGCAAATCTTCTGCTGTTGTGCCACCTTCGCTTAGTTCGGCCAGTGTGTACGCCCGCACAATTTCGCCGAAGCCATTACCAGCGCAGTGCAGCGCCATCACTTCTTCGTAGCTCACGCCAAAGGTAGCAGCAATCGACTGTGCCACCGGATGATTCGGGTTGCCACAGGTCGGTGCTGCGGTGGGTTCAGCCGTCGCTTCCGGGGTAGCCTCTGGTGTCACTTCGGCTGTCGGTTCAGGCGTGAATTCTGCCGTCGCCTCTGGCGTCATTTCCGCCGTCGCTTCTGGTGTTACCTCTGGTTGTTCCGGCTCATCGTCAAAAAGTTCCAGACTGATTGCCTGGAGCGTGCCGCTGGGCAGCAGTACCCCTGTCACAATCACAATATCGCCTGTTTGTAAAGTTGAGGGGTTGAATCCACCTGCCGGAGCGATGGTAACACCCGCCACGACGATACTCCCATCCGCCGCGAAACTCACAGCGCCAGTCACAATGGTCAGATTACCTTCCACTGCGACCGGTGTTGCATCCTGGGCAAAAGCTGTCAGCATCAGCGATGCCGACAAAACCAGCGCCGCCACCATCATCCATTTCGTCAACCACTTCATGGTAAAAACTCCTGGCTGTTAATTATGTTCAATCAATAAAGCGTTGATGGCCCTCCAATGTTACAAATATGGGACAATCCTCCTATCCCGTCTTGGCACTCCCCAAGCTGCGCCACCTGTGTATAATCCTCACACTTTTGCCCGGCTTATCTGGTTTATTGAACACTGTTGATGAAATTCAAAATCGCTGTTCCCCCATTGTTTTATTTCGCTGCGCTGTGTTTTTGCTTGCTGGCAGCCTGCGCTACTCCCGACGCTCCCGCTGCATTCCAGGCCACCCTGCCGCCCCTTGCCAGCGCCAATGCTCCCATTTATTCACCCACCCCTACTTTCACCCTGTCACCGACGCCTGTCCCAACCCTACCCCCATCTGCGACAGCGACTCTCTCGCCAACACCAACCTTGACACCGACCATCACCGAAACCCCGCCGCCTGCGCCAACACTTCCTCTATTAACACTCACACCTGTATCCAGCACGGGAGCGCCGCCAGCCTTTGAAAATGCCCCGGCCAGCTTTGCGCCAACCGCTGGCTGGAGTTGTGTTGACTTTCCCTGTGAAGACGACATTGACGGTTTTCTTGAACGCATCCGCGTCCCGGCAGGGTATACAGTTGAACATGTCGGGCAATTTCCCGGCGCACCGCTGCAAATCACCTACGGCCCGGATGAGCGACTATATGCGACAGTGCTGGAAAACGGCACACGAAGCGGTGCGGTGTATGCCCTTAACGCCGATGGTTCGGCTGTTCGCTACAGCGGCGATTTCATTTCACCGCTTGGCCTGGCCTTTCAACCAGGAACGGACATCCTCTATGTCAGCGCCCGTGTGACGCTGTTTCAGGGCGGCGGACTCTGGCGTGTTCCATCGGGCGGCGGTGCGCCAGAAGCCATCATCACGGACTTGCCCTGCTGTTTTTCGCTGCTGGATAACCAGCCAAACGGCCTCGTTTTCGGCCCGGATGGCTATCTCTATATGGGCATTGGCGCGCTCACCGACCATGCTGAATCGCCTTCACCGCAGACTAAACGCTATGCCGATATTCTGCCGAATGAAGCCGCTATCCTGCGGATTAACCCCCACACTGGCGCGGTAGAAACCTTCGCCACTGGCCTCCGCAACCCCTACGACCTGACCTTTGATGCCTCCGGCCAGTTTTACGCCACGGACACCGGTGTCCTGGCCGGGCCGGGTGACCGGCTGCTGGCGATCAATCCCGGCGGCAGTTACGGCTGGCCCAACTGGCGTACCCGTGGCTGCGAAGCTTGTCCGCCCGGCAGCAGCGCTGGTGTTCAGCCTGACCTGCTGACATTCCCGGACTTCACCCTCCCGCGCGGCATCGTCGCTTATACCGGGACTGCGTTCCCATCCAATCGCTTTGATGACCTCTTTGTTGTCCTCTGGAATGGAACGCCTGATGCCCAGCGTGTTGTCCGCATCGCCCCGCATGACCCTCGCTTAGCTGCCGAAGACTACACACCCGAACCGTTTATCACTGGCCTTATTCGTCCAATTGACATCGCCCTTGCGCCCGATGGGTCGCTGGTTGTCGCCGACTTCATCTACGGTCACATCTGGCGCGTTCGCTACACTGGCTCGCCCTGACTCCGCGCAAAACCCCTACTCATGCTATAGTGTCAAAAAGTTCACGGACTACTGTGAACTGAAAACTGGCATCTCCCGAAAGGAAACACCAATGGTCACTATCAAACGAGTCGATGTTACCTCAGCCATGAAAGTCGGTGCACTCCTCAATGCGCTGGGCTTCACCGTCTTTGGCATTATCTTTCTCCTCCTGCAAAGCTGGCTCATCAGTACCATCACTTCCTCAGTCAGCACTTCAGGCGGCGGTGGTTCCTTCAACAGTTCGGCTTTTGCTGTCGCTGGATTGGCGGGCTGTCTGATAACCTACGTTATCGGTATCGTCTTCTCGGCTCTCGCTGGTGCGATTATCGGCGCTGTCTATGCTTTCTTCTACAATCTGATTGCCAACTGGGCTGGTGGCCTCCGTATTGAACTTGATGTGCCGCCTCAGCTTGAAAAACCGAAACGCCTCGATCCCGGCGACGAATTCCGCTTTTGAGACAGCGCAGCCCGGTAAAATCATTCTGCTGATAAACAGGTGAGAACAGGTAATATTTCGCCCATTATTACACCTCTGCTTGTAATATAGCTGTATTCCCGCTCGTCCTTCTGCTACAATCAGGTGGAATGGAGTGAACTGGAATCTCATGCCCCCGAACCAAACGCTCGATCTCGAACAACACCGCGCTGCCCTCACAGGTTTTCTGCGTGCCATCATCGCCGCGCCAGATGCCCCCCGCAAGCTGATTGACCAGCTTCTGCGGCAGTACACCAAAGGCCGCGACGGGATGTTCAGCCGCGATGAATTGATTACGGCCTACCGTGCTTTCACGGCTGACGGCAGCCTGCCGCCCTACGATACAACCATCATTGAGCGGCTGCGGCGCAAACCGGTTCGCACCAGTTCCGGCGTCACACCAGTCACCGTCCTGACCAAGCCTTTCCCTTGCCCCGGCGAGTGTATCTTCTGCCCCAACGATGTACGGATGCCCAAGAGCTATCTATCCGACGAACCCGGCGCACAGCGAGCAGAGCAGAACAGTTTTGACCCCTATCTGCAAACCTATAGTCGGTTGCAAAGCTATCACAATACCGGCCACCCGACCGACAAAATCGAAGTAATTATTCTCGGCGGCACCTGGTCGTTTTACCCGGAAAGCTACCAGATCTGGTTCATCAAACGCATCTTCGACGCCATGCATGATTTCGGCGATGGCCTTGACCGCCGCACCGAAGTTGAGGCAGCGCTGAAGAATGCCTCGCAGCTTCATCCCGATAACAACCTGATTACCGCCACAATCGACGGCAGACATATCGAACAGCGCTACAATCAGGTCGTTCAGCAGGTCTACCGCGACGAAATGACGCGCTCGCGTGATATTGCTGACGCTATCCTGCTTGGCGAACGCCCTCGCTCTCCAATTGACGAATATGCCACCTGGGACGAACTCGAAGCTGTCCATCGTCACAATGAAACTGCCGCCTGCCGCTGTGTCGGCCTCGTCATCGAAACTCGCCCCGACCACATCAGCGCCGAAGAAGTGCTGCGCGTCCGACGCCTCGGCTGCACCAAAGTTCAGATCGGCTTCCAGAGCCTGAATGACAGCGTTCTGCGCCTCAACAAGCGCGGTCACACTGTCGCCGCCACCCGCCGGGCGGTCAAACTGCTGCGCGGCGCGGGCTTCAAAATCCATGCTCACTGGATGCCCAATCTTTACGGCTCATCACCTGAAGCCGATATTGAAGATTATCGCCGCATGTTCGATGACCCGGATTTCCGGCCTGATGAGCTGAAAATTTATCCCTGTTCGCTCATCGAAAGTGCTGAGCTGATGGAGCGTTATGAGGACGGCTCGTGGCGACCCTACACCCATGAAGAACTGCTGCATGTCCTGACCGAAGTTTTTCGACTCACACCAGAATACTGCCGCCTCACCCGCGTTGTGCGTGATATTCCCTCGACGGATATTGTCGTCGGCAACCACATGACCAATTTCCGCCAGGTGGCTGAAGATGAACTGGCCCGGCAGGGCGAACGCAGCCGCGACATCCGCGCCCGTGAAGTGCGCTTCAAATCCGTCGGCGCGGGCGATCTGAGGCTGGATGAACTGCGTTATGAGTCAGCCTGGGGTGATGAAATTTTCCTGCAATACATCACCCAGGAACGCGACATCGCCGGTTTCCTGCGCCTTTCGCTGCCGTCCGAGCCACCGCTGAGCGATGAACTGGCAGATGCAGCCATGATCCGCGAAGTGCATGTGTACGGCCAATCGCTCGAACTTGGGGAAGCCGCCGATGGCCGCACCCAGCATCTTGGCCTCGGCAAGCAGCTAATCGAACGTGCCGCCGAAATCGCCCGCCAGCAGGGTTATGAACGTCTGGCTGTCATTTCCGCCATTGGCACGCGCGAATACTATCGTAAGCGCGGCTTTGAGGATGGCACACTCTATCAGGTGCGCTCGCTGATCTGAATTTTAATTTTCAGACCTTCCTGATCGACACAAAATCGCTTTGTGTTATAAAATGTAACTATATTGTGTCAGTTACGAGCAGAAAGTCGCAGGTTAACACTTGCCTATCAACCTCGAATGGGACAATCCCGATAAAACAGTTCTTCGTATGGATGTGATTGGCCGCTGGACGTGGGACGAAATGTACCAGGCCTCACATGAAGGCTACAAAATGCTCGACGCAGTGCCGCATCGTGTCTGTTCGCTGATTGACTTCTCGGCATCGCAGGGCATTCCCAGCAACGCCATCACCCATGCCCGCAATATGATGGGTAAGCAACATCCCCGCACCGGCTTAACAGTGATGGTCGGAGTCAGCCCGCTTTTCCTCAGCCTGTGGCGCGTCTTTGTGCGTGTCTATGCCCTTTTCTCCCGCGAACAGGATTTCACCTTTGCTGGGTCGCTGGAAGAAGCGCGCGCTATCCTGGCTGAAGACATCAACCATCTGGCTAATACCCTGCCGCTCCATCCAGTGTAGATATCGTATCAAGACGTATAGTTTAACCAGTAAGCTAGACTGCACC
>CAYUTY010000002.1:190586-194043 GCA_964447795.1 uncultured Anaerolineaceae bacterium | reverse complement strand
CTGGCGGCTCATCCTCGTCACCATCATCATGATTACCATCCCGTTTTACTGCGTTGGCATTTTCCTGTGGGGAACTGCCCCGCCGCGTAATCAGATCGTGCCAACGGCGACGGTTAATCCGCTGGTGTCGCCCTCGCCAACCATCCCGACACGCACGCCGGACGGCTTTATACCCAGCATTACGCCTTTGCCCATCACGGTTGATGATATTACGCCCCTGCCCACCTTTGGCCCGCCGCCCAGCCTGACGCCGACGCGCTTCCTGTCGCCCACGCCAACCTTCATCGAGATTCCGACCAGTACACCGGTGCCACCGCCGACGGACATTCCGCCGCCGACGTTCCCGCCCATCACCGATACCCCACTGCCCTTCCCGTAACCATAAAAAAGGGCGGATGCGCGAGATGGCATCCGCCCTTTTTCTAGCTGATCGTTTAGGTTGTATACAGAAGGGTTTGAAACCTCCCCTACGAAAACTGTCAGCGATACCACAATTCACTGACTGCTGACAGCTTCACTCATACCTCATTACTCGTTACTCATTACTCGCTTAAGCACCGTACTTCGCCAAGCGATTCGCGTGTGCTAACGCCAGCGGCATCAAATCTGCCGCCGGGAACTGGCCGAGCGCACCGGTCATGCACTCGCGTTCGCCGTAAGCCTGCGCCCGGTCGGGCATAGCTGTCCCCGGCGCGTGCAGCAGCGTCGGCACAGGATGCCAGCTATGCGCTTTGTAAGTTGCGGGGGTCGAATGATCGCCCGTGATAATCAGCACATCCGGCTTGAGGTCGAGCAGAATCGGCAGCGCGGCGTCCACTTCCTCGATAACCTTCACCTTGGCATCGAAGTTGCCGTCTTCACCGCGGCTGTCGGTGTACTTGATGTGGCAAAACACGAAGTCATACTCATTCCAGATGCGCCCCACATGACGGAATTCATCGGCGGCGCTGTCGTGCGAATCGGTCTGAATCACGTCCATGCCGACCAGCCGCGCCACGCCCTTGTACATTGGGTAAACCGCCACGCAGGCCGCTTTCAGTTTGTAGACATCCTGATATTTCGGCAGTCCCGGCTCCATCGCAAATCCGCGCAGTGTCACCATGTTGGCCGGTTCGTGCCCTTTCAGGACTTTCGCGGCTTCCGCCAGCCACTGATTGACCAATTTAGCGGTGGGTTCAGCTTCCGGCGAAAGGGCTTTCGCGGGCAGAGTCGGCACACCAGTAGCCTGCGGGTCAGTGTCAGCGATGTGGCCGTTCAGGCCTGCGCCGCGCAGCAGCACCGCGAAGCGATAATCCTGTACCGCCTCAATCGTGATATCCACTCCCGGCAGGGTGATCTGTTTCAGCAGTTCAACCCGTTTTGCGCCCTCTTCCGTCGGGATGCGCCCCGCCCGCCGGTCGGTGATGTTGCCCGCCGCGTCAACCGTACAGAAATTGCCACGAATCGCCACATCACCGGGTTTCACTTCGATGCCAATGCCGGTCGCTTCCAGCACGCCGCGCCCGATTTCGTACTCAATCGGGTCATAACCAAACAGCGCCAGATGCGCCGGGCCGCTGCCGGGGGCGATACCCCGCGCCACCGGAATACTCAACCCGGTGCTGCCCGCTTTCGCCAGCGCGTCCATATTGGGCGTATGCGCCGTTTCCAGCTCAGTCAGACCATCAGCCGTGCGTGGCAGACCGCCGAGGCCGTCCATCACCAGCAGCACGATTTTCCCGCCGCCTTCGTTCGCCAGACGGCTAATTAATTCAAAGTTCGCCATGTTTTCCTCTTTATTGTTGTAGGGGCGAATGCTGTTCACCCACTTGACCATGCAGTTCTGAAAGGTTTTCGCTTACCCAATGTCGCTACCGTTGTAACCCTCGCCTGTCTGCCTGTCAAGTCCTGTGCCGTCGGTCAATCGTTGCCCAAACGCCGCTCGAATCTCGTTCAATCTATGGTATCATGTCCGACGTTCCCAAAAACCGTCTTACGTTCTATCGGAGTGCAAAGAACGCGATGTACCGTCTGAAAGCCTTTCCTCAATACTTCCTGCTGTTCCTGCTGTTCGTAGCCGCTGTACCAGTCCTCGCGCAGGAAGCGACCGTCGAACCGACTGTCACCTTCGCCCCGGACAGTGCTGTGCCGCAGGTCGCCCCGCCTGATGTCTGCGCCTATACGCCCGGCCAGCCGCATACTCAGGACTGCCTGGACTTCATGGCAGCAAATCCTAAACCGGATTTGCAGAACATTGAGCAGGATCGTTCCACGCTCAGCCTCTACAGTTTCTGGCGTGTCGGCCCTGATCCCGTCAATAAATATGACGCCCCTAATGGTAATGTCACCAGTCAGATTCCGGCGGGTTTTAATTTTGTCACCGCCATCGACACCAGCGTGGAAGGTTGGCTGAAGATTCAGGGTGGCGAGTGGGTTTCTACCAGCGTCGCCAGATACGTCCAGCCCTCTTATTTCACTGGCGTGCTGCTTCCGGAAGACTGGTCAATGCCTTTCGCCTGGGTGCTGGATACCACCCAGATTTACGCCTCGCTTGAACCCGGCGGCCCCTCATCCAGTGAGAGCGGCTATCTCACCAAACGCTACGATATTGTGAATATTTTTGCCGAAGCCTATGATAGCGAAGGCTGGCGCTGGTATCTCATCGGCCCCAATCAGTGGATTAAGCAGACCTTCGTGTCAAAGATCAAGCCTGTCGAAGCCCGCCCGGCAGATGCCAAAGACCGTTGGGTATCCGTTGATCTCTACGAACAAACACTCATCGCCTACGAAGATGACAAACCGGTCTTCGCCACGCTGATCTCCAGCGGACTGCCCGCCTGGAGCACCAACGAAGGTATCTTCAACATCTGGGCCAGACTGCCCAATGATCGCATGTCCGGCGCGACTGGTGCGCCCGATGCCTATGATCTGCAAACTGTTCCCTGGGTGATGTATTTCGACGACAGCATCAGCCTGCACGGTACTTACTGGCACGATCTGTTTGGCTACCGCCGCAGTCACGGCTGCGTTAACCTCAGCATCAGCGATGCCCGCTGGGTATTTGAGTGGACGGAAGGGGGCAAACCACAGGCTGATGGCAGTATCGTCAGCCCGGTTTACGTCTACAGTTCCGGCGCTTTTGGCGGCCCACCCACCTCATCTGGCATCTGATACATCAGGCCAATAAATAGCCGAACAAGGGGCATAAAAAACCCCTTGTTCACCCATCCGCGAGTTCCTCTGCCGCCTGCTGTCCTGCAATCACCTGTTCATACACCAATACATGCAGCGGGCTGGGATTCAACCAGTAATCGACTAATCGGCGAAACAGCAGCCAATCCTGCGCCTCTCCCATCGGTGTGATTGCCAGACTCGTCAGCCCGTACAACCGGTAATCCCGCGCCAGCGTCATGATGCCCGCCTCGACAAATCGCGCCCGTGTCGCACCCACCGCCGTTTCCCGCACCGTCAGAAAGGC
>CAYUTY010000002.1:141775-190576 GCA_964447795.1 uncultured Anaerolineaceae bacterium | reverse complement strand
GCGTCTGCGACTCCCGCCATAACCACAACCCGCCCGGCGTATTCTGCCCTCCACGACACTGTTTCCCGTAGGTGGCGAAGGCTGCCGGATAAGCGTGCATGAGCCGCGTTTCCAGCGCACCCAGTTCGGTACGCCCTTTGGCATTGTGGCCGAAAGCCAGCGTTTGCGCCCGTGTCAGCAGCGGATCGCCCACAACATAAATAACTGGCATGAGCTTCCCCCTTGAATCAAAAGAGGCGACCCAACAGCCGCCTCCGAAAAGCACACCACAATGGGATTTTATGCCCCGCCGGTGACTTCCGTGCGTAGGCCCGGCCCCATGGTTGAGGCGATCACAATGCGGCGCACAAATGCACCCTTCACCGACGACGGACGGTTGCGATTCACCGCCTCGATGATTGCCTGGGCATTTTCCAGCAGTTTCTGCTCGTCAAAGCTGGCCTTACCCGCCGGGACATGCAGATTGCCGGTCTTGTCGTTACGGAACTCCACACGACCAGCCTTGAGTTCCTCAATCGCGCGCGGCAGATCATCCGACTGTACTACCGTGCCAGCTTTGGGATTTGGCATCAAACCACGCGGGCCGAGGATACGCGCCACGCGGCCTACCCGTGCCATCATCGACGGCACCGCCAGTGCTGCATCAAAGTCCATCCACCCATCTTTTTGACTCCGCTCAATCAGCGCGTCATCGCCAATGATGTCAGCGCCAGCGGCTTCAGCAGCGCGGGCGTCTTCGCCTTCTGCGAATACCAGCACCCGGACAGTTTTACCCAACCCATGCGGCAGCAGTACCGTGCTGCGTACCTGTTGGTCGCTGTGGCGCGGGTCAATCCCTAGCCGGAAATGCAGTTCAATCGTCTCATCGAATTTGGCTGTCGCCAGCTTTTTCGCCAGCGAAACGGCCTCGCCCAGCGGATAGACCCGTTCCTGGTCAATCTGCTTCAGCGAATTTTCGTAACGTTTACCCATGTCGATAACTCCTGTGGTCCGAGTGGGCGTTTATCGCCCTCCCACGAATGATTGGTTTTCAGCAGGCAATTTCCAGTTGACGGCCTGTCTCATCCGCCATTTTCTGTGAACGGTCTGATGTGAACGGACAACTAGCCGCTAACTCTCTACTTCCACGCCCATCTGGCGTGCCGTACCGGCGATCTGCTTGATGATCGCATCCATATCCTTGGTATTCATATCGGCACGCTTGATTTCGGCAATTTCCTGAAGCTGCTTCTGCGTCAGTTTGCCATTCTTGACTGTATTAGGGGTGGCAGAACCCTTGTCAATCCCCACCGCCTTCTTGATGAGGAAGGCGGTCGGCGGGCTTTTCAGGATGAACTTGAATGAGCCATCGCTGAAAACAGTGATTTCCGCCGGAATGACCTCGCCCATGCGGTTGCTGGTGCGGGCATTATACTCTTTGCAGAACGCCATCAGGTTGATGCCATGCTGCGCCAGCGCCGGGCCAATTGGCGGTGCTGGGTTCGCTTTTCCTGCATTAATTTGCAGCGTAACGATTGCTTTGATTTTCTTCGCCATGTGCTTATCCTCAGTTATCAGTTATCGGTGGTCAGTTCTCAGTTGGCTGTAAACTGATAACTGACGACTTCTGCTACACTTTTTCGACTTCCATGAAATCCAGTTCGACGGGCGTATCCCGCCCGAAGAAATTCACCATCACCCGAACCTTTTGTTTGTCCGAGTCGATAGCCGCTACAATGCCGATGAAGTCGTTAAACGGCCCGTCGATGATGCGAACCTTATCGCCTACCTTGAACTTCACTGTATAGACGACGCTGCCCGCTTCCATCCGATCAAGGATCGCCCGCACTTCTTCCTGACGCAGCGGCGTCGGGTCATTGCCCATGCCCACGAAACCCGTCACCCCTGGCGTGTTGCGGACAACATACCACGAGTCTTCGTCCATCTTCATCTGTACCAGGATGTAGCCGGGGAAGACGCGCCGCTCAACATTCCGCCGCTTGCCGTCCTTCACCTCAACTTCTTCCTGCGTTGGCACGATCACATCGAAAATTTTGTCGCGCATTCCCATCGTTTCAATGCGCTGTTCAATCGCGTGACGCACCTTGTTTTCATAGCCGGAGTAGCAGTGAACGACGTACCACTGTTTGCCGCCATCTGGCTTTTCATTGTCCAGGTCGAGCAGAGGGGGCAAATCATCATCGCTGCCCATATCCTCAACAACAACAGGCCGCCGTGTCTCCACGTAAACCGGTTCGTCGTCGTAATCCAGCTCGTCCCGATCTTCCGGGTCGTCGAACATGCCTGTCTCCTTCGCGTATGCTGGCAGTCTTAATACGTGCTGCTGCGACGGTTACTGCTTCGCAGATAATACAGAAACGCCCCCAGCACAACCACAAATACCGCGCCAAAAATCACTGGCGTCCGAATACCAAAGGCAAATAACTGGTTGAACATCAGGCTGATTAAACCCAGCACCAGTGATGCCACTATGGTCGTCACCAACACGATAATGGTCAACCGGCGCACTTCTTCCCGCGTCGGCCACACGACTTTCTGCACTTCGGAGCGTACACCTTCGATGTAATCGCCCAATCCGCGCAAAGGCCGCGTGACAACGTTGCCCTCCGCCTGTGCTTCCTCGACTTCCAGATTGCGCCGCCCCCGTGTGGCATACCCCTTCTTGGCGGTGATGCCCCGGCTGGAAGCCTCGCTGTCATCTTCTTCGTCGTCGAGTTCGTCTTCTAACTCAACGGTCTCTATCGCCTTTTCTTCAGCCTGACGCCGAAGTCCCCGGCGACGCCTGGATTGTTCATTCACGGTGTCTTCGGCAGACATGCTTTTCTCCTCATTCGCACTTTCTAAAATTGGAGTTCAACTGTAATCTTTTAACTTTTAACTTTCAACTCGCAATTTGTCCGAATATGCAAGACACCGCTGAAGGCGCGGTGTCTTGGTGAAGCAGGGGCGGAAGGACTTGAACCCTCAACCTACGGATTTGGAGGCCGTTGCTCTGCCAGTTGAGCTACACCCCTATGGAAAACTACTTGGCTTCCCGGTAAATGACGTGGCGGCGTACCAGCGGGTCGAACTTCTTCAGTTCCAGCCGCGCCGTATCATTACGACGGTTCTTCTCTGTATAGTACATGTGGCCGCTCTCGCTGCTACGCATCTTGACCAGCACACGATTGCCTTTTTTCGCCATTTTTCTCTCCGTCTTTATAACTAGGTATATTATAGCCTTCGATGGGATTTGAACCCATGACCTCACCCTTACCAAGGGTGTGCTCTGCCAACTGAGCTACGAAGGCGCTTAACGTTGTCAGGCTTCTAAGCCTGAAGTGGGCCGGGCAGGACTCGAACCTGCGAAGGCTTCCGCCAGGGGATTTACAGTCCCCCCCCTTTGCCACTCGGGACACCGACCCGTGTTCTGATTTATCTTATTATTAAATCATAAAGCCGCAGGTGGGGATCGAACCCACGAACCTACTGTTTACAAGACAGTCGCTCTGCCAACTGAGCTACTGCGGCGCATATCAAGCTATTAAAAAATTACTTAATAAGTCTGCCCATCTGCATATCGTTTTCTTCTCATTTTTTGCCGTGAACTGTTTTTCCCGGCATTTGCACCTTTATAAGTTTCTGTCTGTGCATGGCAGTTCGGGCAAATTAACCTGAGATTGTCAGCAGAATTATTGTCTGCATTCCCATCAATATGATCTAATTCCAGGTTTATCGGTTTCCCCATCCATTCGGAGATTCCACATACCTCACACTGATAGGGACGCTCTTTGATAATAATCTGTTTGCGTATGCGGTCACTTTTGGCATCTTCTAATTTTGTGACCTTGTTGTAAACATGATTATCGCCACACTCAGAACAATACTTATTTGCAAGCTTTTTGGGATTGCCACAAACACATACTCTGGAACGCTTGATGTGACGAGTTACGCCTCGATTGTTAAAAGACGCACTGCAAGATTGATTGCAGAACTTTGATGCCCGCTTTTCATAAGGAATTTGATTTCCGCAGTAAGGGCAAAGCTTTGGGTTCGCTTCATATTCACTTCGCACTTGTTGCGACTGCTCTTTTCGTCGCTCTTCGTGTAGAAGTTTGGTCTTCTCGTACCCTTTTTTGCCTGCTTCTGATCGGTTCATGCAGCTATGATTTGTTAATATGCCACTGGTCAAATTATATCACGACTGAGGCAGCGCCTTCAAGACGCTTTTGCTCAACCAGCGAAAGGCATTGTAGCCGACGCCCCTCCCCTTGTCAATACACCGTTCACCCCGCTACAATCCTCTTTATGATGAAATTTCCCTTTGCTCCTTTGCTCCTTTGTGTCTTTGTCTTGGGCATCTTCCTGCTCACCGCCTGCACCGGCCAGCGCGGCCAGCGCCTCGAAGACCTGCCCACCCCGGCCTCGGTGGATACCTTTGCCACTGATGTCTTTATGACGCAGAATGCCCCGCCGGAAGGCTATCGCGGCGATGTGGCCTTTCCCCAGGTGGATGCCAACCTGAATACCCTCTCCGGCTGGCGTTATATCGTCCAGTTGGAGTTTAACGGTGTCTTCGCCCGCACCCCGCGTGAAACCAGCGCCAATACCACCGCCGAAGTCTGGTTCGCCCAGCTCGGCAGCGCCCGCCGCGTCGTCGTCAATACCGCTGGTGAACTCATTGGCAAAAAGGAAAATGACGCTTTCGAGGCTGTTCGCCTCGGCCCATCCGCCTTCCTTGTCCGCGATAACACCTGCGTAACGGGCATCCCCGACGCTGAAACCGCTGCCGATCTGCGCGCTGGTTCGCTCGTCGGCGGCGTCACCCGCGCTGCGCCTACCGGTCAGCGGGCTACCATCAACGGACAGGATGCCTGGCAGTATGCCTTCAATACCACTGATCTCAATTTGCCTGCCATCCGCTTTTCCGATAACGGTTATGTCGAAGCCACCGGCGGCGAACTCTGGCTTGCCCCTGCTGTCAATTCAGTGGTGCGTTTTTATGTCAATCTCAATGTTGACAACGCCATCATTTTTGACCGCCAACTGCCCGTCACCGGCCAGGTCATCCTCCGCTACGACCTCTACGACATCGGTACGCCGCCCAATATCACCACACCTTTTGGCTGCTAGGCAAAAATCGAAACAAATGTTATGATATTTGTTTCACCCCTCGCCTTAGTTCTATGCTACACTCCCCTCATGACACCTTATTGTTTCCTTTTCACTGATGACTGGCTGCATGGCAGATATGGCAGACCACAGCGTCTTATGCATCGCTTATTAAGCGTTCCGCCTCCCTCGCCCTATGGCAAATATGGCGGCGGCAGACCCGCTGTCATATCCGCCAACATGGCCACAACTGCAATCGCGTCGCCTGTTTGCAACCACGCTTTCACTGCAAAAGATGAGGCGAACTTCAGCATAAAATAGTGCGCTGGACGAAAATTAACGTCTTTCTAGTTTGAACACGCTATGCTTGTACTCTGCCTGAACTTTAACCCTGGGAAATTCGAACTTGGCACATAAACCCAGACTCATCATCTACCATGCATTGCTCACAATGGCGCTCTGCCTGCTGGCCGCCTGTAACCTCAGCACCACACCCGCCACGCCCACTACCGCGCCAACTCAAACGCCCATTGGCGAGGGTTTGCCAACCGAAGCAGCGCCAGTGAACGACTCACAACCTGCCGCCACCAACCGCCCAACCCTCATGCCACCGCCGCCAGTCATCGGGCAGCCAGGCATAACCACAACACCGCTCCTGCTCGTCACGCCGCTCAGCACGGGCGCGGCCACTCTGCCCGCTGCCGGTGCTGATGACCGCTACGAAGTGCAGGCACGTGCAGGGCGAAAGCTCGGCCTCAACTATGACATCACTGTTCTCACTGGCACAATCGACCTGACATTTCAGGGGCCGCCGGGTATCCTCTGGCAAAAGACCTTCACCATCACCGAAAAAAGCCGCGTCGAATTCGAGATCACGCAGGCCGGAACTTACGAAATCCTGATTGAGCGCATTAACTTTGACGGCAACTACAGCTTTGGATGGGACTAATGTTTGAAGATATACCGCAGATTTTACTGGGCGCGGCCATTCTGCTCTGCGCGCTGCCGCTGGTCATCGTGCTGGTGGTGACGTTTCTGGCCTTCCGTTATGGCCGTAAACCGCTCGACGACCTGCTCAACCCGGATACGGAACGCCTCCATAAGCGCTTTGCCGAACTCCGCGCTGCCCACCCCAACGCCCCTACCGAGCAGTTGATCGGGCGCATCATTCAGGGACAGGCTTTTCGCAGCGGCATCGTCGGTGCGATTACCGGACTCGGCGGCTTCATCACCCTCCCGATAGCCTTACCGGTTGATGTGCTGCTCTCGCTGCGCTTGCAGGCCGGGCTGGTCAATTTCATCGCCCATACCTACGGCCACACCAATGACGATATGGAAGCCCAGCTTCGTAACCAGCTCATCATGGCCGGTGGCAGCCGTCTGACACAGAGCGCAACCGGCGCGGCCACAGGCTTTCTCGTCCGCGTCATCGGCAAATCATTTTCCAAGCTGGTGCCGTTCGTTGGCGCTGCCCTTAGTTTCGCCGTCAACTACGCCTTCACCCAGGGCGTTGGTCGTGTCACCCAGCGCGTCTACGCTGCCCGCAAATGAGCAGGCAGCTTAACTCAACACTATTCAGGGTCGCAGACGCCGAATCACTCTCGCAAGCCCCAGCAGCGCCCGCCCAATCGTCCGCCGGAACAGCCGGACGATAAAGGCCATCCCTCGCGCTAGTGCTTCTGGCTTTGCCGGGGACAGGATCGGGTACTCATCCAGCCCATTAGCCGCCAGCACCCGGTTGGCCGCCGCGATGCCAGTGGTGCAGGCGCGTTCCATCCACAGCGCCGGTGACGGGTAGCCAATCCAGTCACCACAGGCCGTAATCTCCGGCCAGGGGGTTTCCAGATGCAGGCTGTCCGCCGTCGGGACGCGAAAAGCGGTATGCACCCGGCTGTTGCGGCGAACCACGCCATGCAAAAAGTGGCTTTTTAACTCCGGGAAGGCCCGCTGCATTTCGTCCACACAGCGAATGAGCAGCACATTATCAGCCTGCTCCAGCACGCTGTCCCCGGCGTACAGATGCAGTTCAACCGCGCTCCCGCCTGTTTCCGCGCTCCACTGCCGGAAATCATCGTACAACCGGTGCAGCCAGAAATAATTGTCCGGCAAAAAATCGCCGGTGAACATCCCTCCCGGCGTCCCATCACGCGGCACGGCATCGTACCACAGGCGCACCGTCGCGTTGCGAACGGTTTTCGGGAAGCGTAATTTTTCCGCCTCATGCGCCGTATCCGGGCTGTTGAGGAAAAGCCGCCCCGCTCCCGGCGCATTAACTGCCACAATCACCTGCCCCGCCCGCAGCGAACGCAGGCCGCTTTTACCCCGGTCATCAACGACAATGCGCCAGCCTTCGGACGTGTGTTCGAGACGTTGTGCCTCGACGCCGCGCAGCACTTTCCCACCCTTTGCCTCAATCTGCTCAACGAGCGGCTCAATGACTGTTTTATGGGGATTATCAGGGAGAAAATACGGCTGCCAGTCCTGCCGCCTGAGCATGGTATAAAAGCGCAGCGCCGCGATCAGCCCGGTCAGCGAAATATCCTCAGCCGGTGCAGCCAGCAGATTCACGCCCAGACCGGTAATGGTCGCACGCAGATTGGGCGTCCATCCGCGAAAATACTCGTTCATCATCAGGCCATCGAGCGCGATTTTTTCGCCGATGGGGTCAAGTCCCACCGTCCACAGAATGCTGAATAAAAAACCCGGTACAGACAGGAAATCGAGCGGGGTAATGGTTGTCCAGAAACGCGGGTAAAACAGCAGACTCAGATAATGAAAAGGCGCGGGCAGCCAGCCAAAGCGCACCACCCGCCCCGCCTCCACCATCCGCACTTCACGTCGCCAGCGGTTGACCCATTCTTCGCCTGATGATTCCTGTAACCCGGCCAGCGTCTCCGGCGCAAATCGTTCCAGAGTCGCTCGCATATTGGCATAGCCGCCCCACAGGGCATGAACGCCATGTTCAGAGGGGAATAGCCAGCTTTTACCCTTGTATTCCAGCCTGTCCGATTCGCCACCCGCCAGCCGCCCACCCGTCCAGAGTGCGTCTGCATCCAGCACCAGCGGTGCGATACCGCCTTCAGCCAGATGGGCTGCCGCCGTCAGCCCGGCTAAACCGGCTCCGATGATGACGACTGGAAACAGATAGTTGTTATAGGGTGTGGTCAACAGCGCTGCTCTTACAGTAAGGGTGATTTTTCAATCGCGGCGTAATCGCAGGCCAGTTCCCGCCACGCCCGACCCAACCTTTTGAAGCCTTCCTCGATTTCCGCCGGACGCTGCGCCCCATAATTCAGACGAATGCGGTGGCTGCCGCAGCCATTGGTGTAAAACACGGTACCAATCGCATAAGCCGCGCCCGTCTGAACTGCCGTGATATACAGTTCGGCAGCGGTTGGTCCCGTCTTTGGCAGTTGCGCCCACAAATACAGGCCACCCTGAGGAATATTCCACTTTGTACCCGGTGGCAAATGTTGAACCGCAGCAGTCAGCGCGGCATCCCGGCGGCGTTTTAATTCGCGGTTATTGCGCTCAAGCTGCTGTGCCAGTACGCCGCGTTCCAGCAGCAGATGAATCGCGCGCTGGTTCAGGCTGGAGGTCGAAATATCCGCCGCCTGTTTAACACGCACCAGCCGTTCATAATGGTTGCTGTCGGTGATGAGGTAGCCAACACGCACACCAGGCAGCAGCATCTTGGTAAAACCGCTGGCATGGATAACGATACCGGTTTCGTCCAAGGCCTTCAGCGGCGGAACGGCTTCACCTTCAAAACGCAGTTCATGGTAAACGCCGTCTTCCAGCACCGGAATATGATATTGATTCGCCAGATTCAAAAGCTGCCGCCGCCGATGCAGTGGCATGACCATACCGGTTGGATTATGGAATGAGGGCGTGACATAAATCAGTTTAGGATGATTATCGAGGATGAAATTTTCCAGCATATCCAGCCGTATACCGTCATCGTCCATCGCAATGCCCTGAATTTGTACCCGACGGGTACGGGCGATGTCGATCATGCCCAGGTAGGTCGGGCTTTCGGTCACAAGCTGGTCGCCCTCGGAAAGGAGTGCCTGCACCACCAGATCAAGCGCCTGCTGCGTGCCGCCCGTAATCAAGACCTGATCGGCGCTGCAACGAATCCCAAGCGCACTGACGTAATCGCGCACTGCCTGACGCAGCGGCATATACCCCTCGGCAATCTCGTATCCCAGCGCACGTGCACCATCGCGCTCAAGGATAGTGTTCAGCGCATCACGCAAGTGCTGAACCGGAAAAAACTCCGCCGGAGGTGATCCCTGGGCAAAGCTGATGACGCCGGCCTTGCGTGCCATCCGCATCATCTCACGAATGGAGCGATCCGGCGTGGTAGGGGCTTCAAGCGCATTAGTGGATGATGAGCCATTCCCGTTCGAACTGTGCCCGCCACTACCGTTGCCATTTTCCCCGGCGATGAAAGTGCCGCGCCCAGCGTGTGCGCTCAAAAAACCTTCCGCACGCAGCTCGGCATAGGCGTTGACGACACTGATGCGGCTGATATTTAACTGCTGGGCGAGATCACGGCTGGCCGGTAGCCGGGTCCCGGCAGGCAGATTACCGCTTTCAATCTGAGCCTTAATATGGCGGATAAGCTGCCTATAGATCGGTTCTTCGCCATCCCTGTCAAGGGAGATGCCGAGGTGAGAAGGATTTAACATGAATATTCCCCGCTGGGTCTTTGGTACGGTATGGCGCTGGCGCGCCAACGAACTGACTGTATCATTGTCAACTTCCTCCCATAATACCATATAAAACCACATTGGTTTAGATTTCATCGCAAATTCAAACTTTTGAACGTCCCGGCTAATCGGGTAGAATGAAAAAAGACTACATTTCTAACAGACGGATTCGTCATGGCATTTGAGTTAGAAGCACTTGTCGGTCATCTGCATGTTGTGGGTGGCCGTTCCATCAGCGCAGCGCCACCGGGATTGCTGGTGGAAGTTGCGCCGCGCCGCGCCGCGCGGGGACGTGAACCGGATACTTTTTTCGTCCTTGTGACGCCTACCGATGATGTGACTGCCCCGGCGGCTTTCTATGACCAGATGGCGCAGCTAAGCGCGGAACGGTACTTCAATAATTCCGGCAGCGTCACCGCTGCGATACGCAGCGTCTTCAACTCGATTAATCAGGATTTGACCGACCACAACGCCAGCGGCAAGCGCCGTTACGAAGCCAGTATGCTCTGTGCCGTCTTGCGCGAAGACGAAATTATCCTGGCACGGGCGGGTTCCAGCGTGGCGGTCGTGATGCATGGCGGAGAGGGCAAACCCTTCCCCACAGAGTTCAGCAATGATGAAACACTGTTCGGCCCGCCGCTGGGAGTGCATCCCGTCCCGGATATTAAAATGAGCCGCTTTCCGGTTGGTACAGGCAGTCGGCTGGTCATCAGCGATGCGCGACTGGCGGACATCGAGTCTGATAAAACGGCTAATGCGTTGGCTGCCGCAGACATCAACGAAGCGATCAATGTCTTCAAGACGCTGGTCGGCAGTCAGGCCATGCTGCTGGTGGCAGAATTTGTGCCGCCGGAAGCACCCTCGCCCGTTCCTGTGAAAGAAGGCCGTTCGACTGCCAAAACGCCGCCAAAAACAGAAAGTCAGACCATACCAGCAGTAGCAACAACCAATGACACTTTTACCCCGGCATCCACACCGCTGCCCGAAGAAACCATTGCACCACCCAAACGGGAACGCGGGCCTTCTGTTGTACAACAGGGCAGCGGCAGGATAGCGCTAAGACTCTCGCGGATGTTTGGCGGACTAAGCCGCCTCTTCGACCGGATTATGCCACTCCCGGCGGAAGGCCAGCGCCCCTGGATTAAAGCCTCCACAATGACCGGCATTACCGTGATGATTCCAGTAGGAATAGTTTTACTGGTGATGTTCATCAGTTTAGGCGAGGTGGGCAACAGCGAGTTTGAGCTGTGCGTGAATGAAGCGAAAAATGCCGCCGAAACCGCACGCAGCATTTCATCAAGTGATGTCAGCAGCACCACAGCCGCCTGGAATGCGGTCATCGCGGTGGTACGCCGTTGTAATGATATACGTCCCGGTGATGGGGACATGAATGCGCTCACCCGTGAGGCACAAATCGTGATCGACAGCCTATCCGATGTAGAGCGGCGAGAAGCCAACGCGATTCTCTCGCTGCCAAATGCTGTTCTGAATCAGATTGTGGTGCAGGGCTTAGACCTCTATGTGCTGGACTCGCAGGGGCAGCAGATTTACAGAGTGACACTGACCGAAAATGGGCGCAGTACGGTACCCAATTCACGCATCATTATCCCGGCCATGCGTTTTGGCGCGGCAGTCGGGCAGTATCGCATTAATAACCTGATCGACATGGCCTGGTCAGAAACAACTGCCCAAATCATGGCGCTGGATGATAAGGGTATTCTGATTCAATGTTCGCCGCGCTTTCTGCAATCGTGCGAGGCACAACAGCTTTTAGCCGCCGAGCGCTGGGTTTCCCCGCGCAATATGGTGATCTGGCAGGGGCGAATGTATTTGCTCGACCCCGGCGCAAACCAGATATGGCGCTACGATAGCAGCGGTGGCACCTTCCTTAATACGCCGATTGAGTATTTCAGCGGCGACAACCGGCCAGACATTCGCAACGCAGTCGATTTTGGCATTGACGACAACGGCAGTGTCTACATCCTGACCGGTAACGGTGATCTGACCAAATGGGTCTCCGGCCAGCAGAATCCCTTCACTTTCGCCGGATTCCCGGAAGGACAGCAAATCGCCAGCGCCGACGCCATGTTCCTGGACAACAACCCGATTGGCCGCGCCATTTACATCGTCAGCCGCAGCGCACTTTCAATTTATGAAACCTCGCTGGCGGGAACGTTCAGTAACAGCTACCGTGCCTTTGATGAAGATAATTTTGCCGCGCTTTCCGGCGTCGTAGCAGACTCGAATCAGCAGATTGTTTACGCGCTGTCTGGCAACTCTGTCTTCATGCTGGACAAGCAAGCGCCGCCAGCGTAGGGCAAGCGCAGGGTATACACCATAAACCTGTGCGCTATAATGCTGCCTCGATACTGGAAATCATCTGTAAAGGTGGATCACTTCCTCCACCCCATAAGGATGACGGTTAGCGTTGAGGCAAGTTAATGATGCGAATTCCAGCCTGGTTATTCATCGCAGGGACAATCCTGTTCGTCGGCGTGACGGCGCTGCTGTCCTTCGCAGCCTTTTCGGTAGCGAGACAGGTGGCGATTGATTCAGGAGAAGTCTTTACACAGGGGCTGTCATTTGAAGAAGTCCTGCGGGCGCAGCCGAGTGCGACTCCCCTTCCACCAACGCCCTCGCCCGCACCAACCAGCGAAGCGCAGACGGTTGGCAGCGGCGGCGCGGCTACCGAAGTTGTCCCGCCACCCGCTACAGCCACCCTTGACCCGGCAGCCGCTTATACCTGGGATGACCCACGCCGCATCACCATTCTGCTGCTCGGTATTGACCAGCGCAGCAGTGTCGAAGAACCCGGCCCTTATCGCAGCGATACCATGATTGTCGTCAGTGTTGATCCGGTGCAGAAGACAGCAGGTGTCCTCTCCATTCCGCGCGATCTGTGGGTGCCGATTCCCGGTTTTCAGCCGGGGCGGGTGAACACGGCCAACTCGCTTGGTGATTCGAATGCTTACCCCGGCGGCGGGCCAGCCCTGGCGGCGGAAACCGTGCGCCAGTTGCTCGGCATCCGCGTCGATAAATACATCCTGATTAACTTCGATGTCTTCCTGACGCTGGTCGATACGGTCGCGCCGGATGGAGTCGAAATCTGCGTGCGAGAAGTCATCGATGACCCGGATTATCCCGATGCCGGATTCGGCACAATTCCAGTTCATTTCGATCCCGGCTGCCAGAATTTGAACGCTGAAAAACTGCTTCAGTATGCCCGCACACGCGCCACCCAGGGAGCGGATTTTGACCGGGCGCAGCGCCAGCAGGAAGTGATGCGTGCCATGCAGGAAAAAGTGCTGAGTGTCGGCGGCGTAACCACTTTCATTGGACAGGCACCGGCGCTGTGGGAGCAGTTGAGCAGCAACATCAAAACTAACCTGACGCTGGACGAAATTCTGCGGCTCGGCACACTGGCACAGGACATCCCACGCGACTCGATTCAATTCGGTGTAATCGACAATCTCTACGTCGATTTTGCCACAACCAGCAGCGGCGATCAGGTGCTTATTCCGCGTGTGAACGCCATCCGGTTGCTGATTCAACAGGTATTCAACCCCCAGACAACGCTCGAATTATCAGATTTACGAACACGGGCGGAAGCTGAGAGTGCGTCTATTGTGGTCTTCAACAACACTGATGTAGCAGGACTGGCCGGACTCACCCGTGACTGGCTGGCGGGCAAAGGGGTCAGCATTGAGCAGGTGGGCAATGTCCCAACGCCGGGCAACAGCAACACCGTAATTCATGTTTACACTGGCAAGATGTGGACGGCGCGCTATTTAGCGGCGTTGATGGGCCTGCCTGAAACCAGCATCGAGCCGGGCGCGGATGGACTGACAACAGCCGATATAGCCGTGATCGTCGGGCCGGATGTGCAGCCTATATTGAGCGGGCAATAAAAAGCAGGGGCAGCATACCCCTGCAAAACCAACCACCGTGTAAAGCCTGCGAAGTGCAGGCTTTATAGACTGTAGAGATGCAGCAGTATCGCTATCCGTTCAGTCACGGCGGCCAAGTAGTCGCAGCAGGAACAGGAACAGGTTGATGAAATCCAGATAAAGAGTGAGGGCACCCATGATGCCAAGTTTGGCAGTCAGGGAACCATCATCGCTCATGGAAGTCATAGCTGCCATGTTCTTGATCTTCTGCGTATCATAGTCCGTCAGCGCACTGAACAGCACAACACCGCCCAGGCTGATGATAAAATTCAGGCCGCTGCTGCCGAGGAAAGTATTGACCAGCATGGCAATGACCAGCCCGATAAGCGCCATCATCAAAATCGAACCATAGCGCGACAGGTCAAGTTTAGTGGTAAACGCGAACACCGTCATGACGCCAAACATGCCCGCTGTAATCAGAAAGGCCTCAGCAATCGAGCCAATGTCATACACCAGGAAAATTACCGACAGTGTAAAACCGTTAACCGCCGCATAGACAAAAAAGAGCATACCGGCAAGGTTGGCCGACATGCGGTTCAAGCCCCAGCTTAAACCGATAACCAGCGCCAGTTCGACGATGATCGCGCCGAAAAAGACTGCCCGATTCATCACCAGTTCCAGCAGCGCTGGCGTATTCGGGACGACCCAGGCAACAGCAGCCGTCACCAGCAAGCCCAGGGTCATCCACATGTAGACAAATCGCATCAGCGGGCGCGTCTCCACCGCCGACGCACCATTTACAATCACACCACTCTGTCCTGAGCCAAACCAATCTGTCATTCCATCACTCCCGGTCGGGTACTATAACAGTTTGGGTTTCTTCCCGACTCGCTATTATGATAGCGCCTTTTAGTAAATCTGTCCCCTAAAATTTAGGGGTCTATCATTCGCCGGATATTTGGGTAAGGACAGTAATAGTGGCATCGACCACCTGCGTCTGCTGATTATCGCGGCTGACAGTCGCTTCATTGTCGCCCGCTTGCAGGCCATACCAGCCAAATTGACTGTGATTACCACCCTCAACCGGCACAAAAGCAGTATCCGGGGGAAGCAGTTCACGAGACGATTCAATGCGCTCACCCTGCGCCACCGCATCAAGTGTGCCGTAAACAGATACCACATCCAGTCCACTGCCAGACAAATCAATATCCGGGTAAGAGGCCCAGAAAACCAATCCTTCTACTGCCACCGGGTTGGACTGGACAAACCGCGCCGCCATTGAACCGCCGAGAGAATGACCGCCAATCGCCCAATGCTCAATGTCAGGATAGGCCTTCATGACTGATTCAGCCGCGTTGAGATTGAAGATTGCCAGATTAAGCGGCATAGGCACGATGACAGTCAAATAGCCCTGCGCGGCAATTTGTCGCATAATCGGAGCATAAGCGCGCGAATCGACACGCCCACCGGGATAAAAAATGAAGCCTGTGGTTGGCTCAACACCAGTTGGCCGGAAAACATACCACCCATTGTCGCTGGTCACATCAACCGCTGCATCAGACTGAAGCGCCGCCAATGCCTCCGGCATGGGGGAAAGAGGCCTACTGGCCCAGACGACAAATCCACCCAGAGTAACAATTAACACCAGTGGCAGCACCCACCACCAGCGGCGTGCAATTTTCCGCATGGAGAAACACCTCGATACAAAAGAAAACCGCCATCATTTTACGCTGCTCTCAGCGAAAAATGGGGCGGTTTCAGCAACCTTTTATCAAGCGCTTAGCAGATGTTAAGCCGTCTCGCCACCCCCACCGGAGGACTGTTTGCCGGTGATAGCGCGTATGAGATGTTTGAGCGTGTCCGGTGGGTTCTTACTCAGATCAACCCGGTGCATGTTGGCAATCGACATCGGCAGCTTGAGCTTACGCGGCGCTTCTGGCAGGATGACCGGGATGATCCGCACTTCCCGATCCATCGCAAAGGCCAGTTCCTTGCGCTGCCACTCGCCAGGACCATTTTTCCCAACGAAAAAGGCCAGCGTCTTGCACTTTTCGATCTGGTCTTCAATGCGTTCCTGCCAGTCCTCGCCACCAATCAGTTCCGTCTCATCCAGCCAGGGAAGAATCCCGTGTTCGCGCAGTTGGGTGCAAAGACGGCGCACTTCCTCCTTGTCGCGGTTGTTATGGCACAGGAAAATGTCGAAAGCTTCGGCCTTCTCCTTGGCCTGCAAGACCGACAGTGCCAGTTGGCGTTCGCGTTCGCTGTCGGCGGCCTTTTCCAGTTCGAGGATCATACCCTGGCGCACCAGCGAACGACTGGCGGAGACTTTATCGCTCATCACCCGCAGCGATACACGCATTTCGCAGGCGGGACAATTCATCCAGTCATGTCCATACTCACGACGTTTATCAACCTGTGCCTGAGTAATTGCAGTATGGCATCGTTGGCAGACAAAAATATGACGTGGTTTGACGGAATCCGGCAGAGCGCGGCGAACCAGATGAGCGTGTGTATATTCCTCCACCTGAAGCCGTACCTTCTGACCGACATTACCTTCAAAGTGAAGCTGCATTTCGGCGCGTCCCTCTTCCAGCGGTTGCAAAAAGACGCGGCACTGCGCCTTGTCCTTCACCGTGAAAAAGACCGCATTTTCGTACATTTCCCGGCTCTCGAACAGGCCCGTGTGCCACAGGCGTACCGCCAGCGTAGTATAGATATTCAGCACTGGCCCTTCAAAGCCGTAAATGACGGTTTTATCATCCGGGTCAGGTCTGTCGGGGAAGGCCCGCGTAGACTGCGACGGGAACACCAGAAAATTCACGCCATCATCTTCATCGCGCAGCGCAATTTCGTGCCGCAGCAGGTCGGCGACAGTGGCAATAAGCAGCGATTTTTCCTGATCGGGGTCGGCCAGACGTTCATCTTCTGGCATCCGAAATTTGCCATTGAGCGCATCTTCTTCCGCCATGACGCCCAGTCCATCAGCTTCATCTTTCGCCTGAGCAATGATAGCGGAAGCATATGCGTCGAGCATTTCCGGCTGGAGCAAAACCTGGTTGCTGAAGTTGAAATGGCGAATAAGCCCCTGTGACTCGACCAGCCCAATACAGGTCTCGAACTGAAGCCGCAGTTCCGATGTATGCTGCATATTTTTACGGTCGAGCAGGAAGGAGTCATATAGTTGGTCGATGGTGTAAAGCAGCTTATTTTCTTCCCGGCCTTTTTCACGGACACGGTTGAGAAAATTCTTGATACTCTGAAACAGAATCGTCGAACTGACTTTCGGCAGATTTTCCCAGTTGACTGATTTGCGAATGGCAGCGCTCAGCTCAGCGATTGCCCAGCCTTCACGCGCGCTGGTTTCAAAGTAACCATCAAAAGCAAGGTCTTTGATGATGTTTTCAATGCGACCTTTGCTGACGCCAACCCCACCTCGATCAGTGCGGGCAGAAACAAGATATTTGGTCAGTGGCAGATGTTCACCACGAATATGGCGCGAGTTACGAAGCGCCCGATCCCAGTGGCGCACACCAGCGAACGGGTCCGTATCACTGCGCTGATCGAACACCACCAGCGCAACCACGATTTCGTTGAGATGAAGCTGGTGCAGCAGTCGGTAGCTCGGCTGACCGGCCATGTCCCACAGCAGAATTTCGTGAATTTCCCGGCTGCCGTTTGTATCAAAGGACTCATTCGATTCGAGCCGGAAAACATGCCGTCCATGTGTCGATTCAGTTGGCTGGAATGGTTTGCCGCGCAGCACATCGGCCAGGCTGGATTTGCCGACGCCGCTGTCACCGAGGAGGACAACTTTGGCATTGGTGTAGCGCACGGAACCCATCGTGGGCGTTGTGTCGCGCAGGACATCAGAGTTGAACTTCCAGATACGAATCGCGCGGTCTTCGTCGCCGAGCGTCGCCAGAAAAGGCTGACGAGGATGGAAAGCAAGTTGAGCTGTCCAGTACACCGAAGCCAGCTCGGTGATTTCCTGCACTGTTTGCCAGTTATTGCATTGCCAGACGCGCACAGTGCCATCGAGCGATTTGGAGGCGATAAATGAATTATCCGCCGAGAAAGACACGCTGGTCACAATATCGGTATGACCTTCAAGGATGCCAGTTTGCTTGCCCCACAGCCGCACCGTCATATCGTGGGAAGATGAAGCCAGCATGATGCCATCAGGCGACCAGGCGACGCCTGTTACTGTCCCGGCGTGGCCTTCAAACAGACGAACGGTGCGCCCGTTGGAAGCATCCCAGATGCGAACCAGATGGTCAATCGATCCAGATGCAATATACTTGCCGTTGGGCGACCAGGCGACACAGGTGACGCCAGCGGCATGGCCTTTGAACACGCTTACGAGCCGTCGTCCCTCGACATCCCACAAGCCAACATAATTATCGCCAGAGGCGGTTGCCAGCCAGCGGCCATCCGGCGACCAGGCAACCGCGAAGATCGTGCGGCGGTGGCCGGACATTGGCTCCCCAACCATCTGCTGTTTTTCCACATCCCAGATACGGATGGTGTTATCGCCCGAAGCCGAGGCAAGATATTTGCCATCGGGCGACCAGCTCACCGAACTCACCCAGTCACGATGGCCGTACAGGGTGCGCGGCACACCCCCTGTCGTCAGATCCCACAGTTTTATGGTGTTATCGTAAGAAGCGGATGCCAGGGTCTTTTGATCGGGTGACCAGGCAATTTGATTAATAGTATCGTCGTGACCCGTCAGTTTACGGATTCGTTTAATGGCGTCAGTCGTGCTTGGCATGAACTTTAATACCCCCGGCGGCCCACATCGTGCGCGGGAAAATAGCAAAGAAATTGTTACGCAGCATAACAATTTCTTATTATAATGCAGAAATAACCTAAATCCAACCTAACGTAAGCTGTTGAAAGGTTAAGAATTTTCGGGAAATTTCGCATCGGTTATCGCAGAGAATTTCAGCCGCGCAATAGTCACCACCTGGTCATCGCCGAGGCGGGCATAACGCAGTTCGCCCGCTTCCTGGTAGACATACCACCCATTTTCGAGAAACAGCGGACGGTAAAGCATACCCGCTAGTCGCGCAGGTGGCTTGTCTGATGCGCCGAGCCAGTACGCTCCAGCCTCCCCCTGGTTAAACACAAACTCTGGCGCGTCCGTCAGCCAGCGCGGTGACCCGATAGTACCTGCCTCTCCACGGGCATAAACAAGCGGATTTGTGCCATCGCCTGCCGCCAGCATCATCTCAAACGTGTTGCTGGTTGCCCCACCGACACGCTGCATGTAGAGCAGATGCTGTCCGTCGAACGACCAGCGTGGCAGACCAAAGAAGCTGGCGGGGACTTCCCCGATTTTTTCTGTTTCACCGTTGATAGTCACGCGCCACAACGCAACCGGCAGGCTGCCATCATCGGTGTAAATGGCGTCGGCGTCGGGAATGGCGACGCGCAGCCCTTGCCCATCCGCTTCCCAAAAAATTTCAGGGTAAAATCGCATCTCGCTAGCCATGCTGACGGTGGGAAAGGTGAGCGCCGCAACCTCTTCAAAAGTTTTGCTGTTCACGATGCTGATCTGACTGCTGCTGCCATCATAAGTGCCAGATGTCATAAGAGCGACATACTTTCCATCCGGGCTGATGGTGAAGTCACCACCGAAACCAGAAGACCGCAGTTGGCGAACGTCGCCCGTTTCGATGTTGACCAGCCATAAATCATTGAGGGAGTCAAACATCATCGGGTTATCGTGGGCAGTATTGACAAGCAGTCGGGCGCTGTCCAGCCATGCTATTTTATCAATCCACCGGGTTGGAGCTTCATCCTCAGCGGATAAATCACCAATCGAAAATATGGGTTTTTCCTCCCGTGTTTCACTGTCCCATATCCACAGCGAATACGGCGACCTGTTCTCATTGCTGTTTGACAGTGTGAAGGCGATTTTTGTGCCGTCAGGCGAGACAATGGGTCGAATGGCAAATTCGGCAATACGTTCCGCTTCCCCGCCTGACCAGCGCCACAGGTCGCCATCATCGACCCATGCGATAACCAACCCCAGCGCATCCTGAGCGACAGTGGGCGCAAATAACAGCAGCAGGAACAGGCAGCAGCAAACTGGATATGGTAATCTCATGCCAGAATCCGCACAATTTTGATGTGCCGATTATAGACGGAAACTGACGGGCCATGACACTTTTCCAGAATGAAACCGACGCCATTACCTATATTTTCCGCTCGATGCGAAAACTGCGTGGTCATGAGCGTGGTTTGGATGAATACACCCGCGATGTAACACCGACGCGACGCCTGCTGCAAGCGCAGGGCTTGCCAGCAAAACTCCGCGAATATGCCGTCGTGACCGGAAGCAAAGGCAAAGGTTCGACCACAGTCATCACCGCCAAACTGCTGCAATATTTGGGTCATAAAGTTGGCACTATCACCAGCCCGCACCTCATTAGCTGGCGCGAGCGCATCCGCATCCGGGGTCACGCCATCCCGGAGGCCGACCTGCTCCGCATCCTCAGCGACCTTCAGCCGGACATCGACGCAATTGAGGCGCAGTTGAACGAACGGCAGTATTTCAGCCCACAGGGAATTTTTTTGGCGATTGCGCTCCGCTGGTTCGACGAACAGGATGTGACAGCGGCGGTGCTGGAGGTCGGGCGGGGTGGCCGGTTTGATGATATCGCCGTTGTGCCAAATAAGCTGGCGCTGTTTTCGCCCATTATGCTGGAACACCCGGAACAGCTTGGCGGCACCCTGGAGCGTATCGCCTGGCACAAGGCAGGCATCATCAAGCCCCTGGGCTATGCCTACAGCGTATCACAGCCGCAGGAAGTCCTGGATGTGTTGCAGGCGGAAGCAGATGCTGTCAATGCGGAATTTAGCTGGATTGCGCCGAAAGATATGGGCCAATATCTTGGCACAAGTGATGAGGGTATCCGCATAGAGATGGGGCGCTATGGTGAAGTTACGCTCTCACTGCTGGGGCGTTACCAGATCGCCAATGCTTCGCTGGCAGTAGTAGCGGCAGGCAATATGCACGCGCGACTGGGCGGTGCGCCTCATGCTTCAGAACGCTACATTGAACGTATCCGCGCCGGACTGGCAGATGTCCGCTGGCCGGGGCGCTGCCAGCAGTTACAAAGCAATCCACAGGTATTCGTGGATGGCGCGATCAATGCCGAGTCAGCGGCCTCGCTGGTGGAAAGCCTGCATGACCGCCTGACACGCCCGGTAATCTCCATCGTCAGCGTGCCAGCAGATAAAGATTTTCGTGGCGTCTATTCAGCGCTGGGGTTAATCAGTGATACACTGATTTTGACCGAGACAAACCGCAACCCTGGTCTGCGTTTCCCCGATGCCAATGATGCGGTAGCCGCCGCCCGTCCTTACAATGGTGAGGTAAGTTTTATCAGCACACTGGCAGAAGCCGTTGAAGCGGCAAAAATTCGTGCCGGGAATGATGGGACAATATTGATTGTGGGTACGCAGTCCATCATTGCCGACACGATGATGCTTTGGGGACAGTCGTTTGAAACCATCTGATTTTCGTTATAATGAAGTTGTAATCATTTCCGGCTGAGGAGTATGGGGGTGCAAGGCGAATGAGCCTGCTGAGACGACTGGAACGTAACCGTCTGCCTCGTCCGGGTGAACAGGTCAGGGTTTACCAGCATGAACGCCTGATTGCGCGTGGGCGAGTAATCGCCGCCGACCACCGCACCATTAGCATCGCAGGAAATGGAATCGTTGACCTCGATACTGAGGAAATGCGGCGCGGCCTGAACGATGGAAGCGTTCGCGTGGAGCGGGAAACAGGTTAACCTGACCTCGACATAATTTTATCTGTTTTGCGCTATTCGAAAGAGAGTTTGTAATGGCGTTTTTTGACATGCCGCTGGAACAGTTGGAAGTTTATGCCCCAACACGGGAAGAACCGGCGGATTTTGATGCTTTCTGGAGACAAACTCTGGAACAGGCGCGGGGACATGCCCTTAACGCAGCTTTCGAGCCGGTCGAAAACGGCCTGCGACTGGTGGAGTCTTTTGATGTAACCTTCGCCGGGTACAACGGACAACCGGTAAAAGCATGGCTGACACTGCCGCGTGCGCGGGACAAAAAGCTGCCGTGCGTGGTGGAATACCTGGGCTATGGTGGCGGACGTGGCTTTCCAACCGATTGGCTGCTCTGGCCGAACGCGGGCTATGCCCATCTTATCATGGACACACGCGTCCAGGGTAGCTCATGGTCACGCGGGGATACGCCGTATATTCCCGATGAAGTGGCAAACCCCTTCCATCCCGGCTTTATGACGCAGGGAATCCTCGATCCCAAAACCTATTATTACCGCCGTGTTTTCACCGATGCGGCACGGGCAATTGAAGCGGCGTGCAGCCATCCGGCGGTTGATCCGGCACATATCGCCGTCACAGGCGGCAGTCAGGGCGGCGGAATTTCTATCGCGGCAGCGGGGTTGATGCCAGATGTAGAAGTGCTGATGCCAGACGTACCGTTTCTCTGCGGATATCGCCGGGCAACCGAAATTACTGATGGCTACCCCTACCAGGAAATCGCGCGTTACCTGCTCGTTCACCGCGATAAAGTGGAAACTGTTTTCCGCACCCTAAGTTACTTTGATGGCGTGAACTTTGCGACGCGGGGCCGAGCGGCGGCGCTGTTTTCCGTCGGACTCATGGACGAAATCTGCCCGCCCTCAACAGTCTATGCTGCCTACAATCATTATGCGGGCGAAAAAGACATCCGTGTCTACCCCTACAACCATCATGAAGGCGGCGGCGCGTATCACACGGTCGAGAAGGTTAACTTTCTCAATGCCCTGTGGGGCGGGCTGCATTAGTAAAAACGGGCAGGTTAGCAAGCCTGCCCTGCTGTTTGCATCAGAACTTAAACAGATAATTTCAGCACTGCCGTGACTTTACCACGATCATCAATGGATTGTTCACGGAAACCGAAGCTCGCATAAAGTTGACGCGCGGCCTGATTAGCATCCTGATAGCAGATGAGGATACTGTCTGCATTCGCTTGGCTGACAATTTCGGCGATGGCAGCCTCCATCGCTGCCCGGCCATACCCCTGCCGCTGCTGGGCAGCATCAATCATCACCGAAAGATTTTCCATTTTCCGCTGAGAACATCGCGCCCATATAACAAAAACCCCACCATCTCATCGCTTTCATTGTAGATCGCGCGAGTTGGGGCCTCCGGGTAAAACTGCGCTTCGGCAATGGAATACAAATTGCCGGGGACAAAATTACGCTGGTTCTCATGGAGAGTCAAGCCAGCGCATTCTTTCCAGTTTTCAACCGTGATTTGGTGAAGACTAACAGTGGTCATAAGTTGATTCTCTCTGGACGCACAAGGCTGTACGCCCTAAGAAATTTTCAGTCAGTCAGAGGCACAGCCTTCACCAGATGCGCCCGATACCAGGCGATGCTCTCGCGTAAGCCATCCCGGAAGGAAGTCGTTGCGCGGAAGCCGAATTCGCGTTCGGCGCGGCTGACATCCAGCTTACGGCGCGGCTGGCCGTTGGGCTTGCTGGTGTCCCAGCGAATCGTCCCGGTGAAGCCCACTTCTTCGGCAATCACCGTCGCCAGATCGCGGATGCTGATCTCAAAACTGCTGCCCAGGTTGACGGGTTCGGGGCTGTCGTAGTGCGCCGCCGCCAGTGCGATGCCCTGTGCCGCATCCTTAACATACAAAAATTCGCGGGTAGGAGAACCGTCGCCCCACAGCGTCACTTCATCGCGCCCAGCTTCCACCGCGTCGATCATTTTGCGAATCAAATCTGGGATGACATGTGAGCTGGTCGGGTCAAAATTATCACCAGTGCCGTAGAGGTTGGTCGGCATTAGGTGAATGGCATTGTAGCCATATTCAGCGCGATATGCCTGGCTCTGTACCAGCAGCATCTTCTTGGCGAGGCCATATGGTGCGTTGGTTTCTTCCGGGTAGCCGCTCCACAGGTCATCTTCGACAAAGGGAATATGTGGCGGAACTTTAGGATAGCTGCAAATCGTACCAACGCCGACGAATTTGGCTATCCCGGCCCGGCGGGCATGTTCCAGCACCAGCGTTCCCATCATCAGGCTGTCATAAAAAAAACTGCCGGGGTGTTCCCGGTTGATGCCAATACCGCCGACTGTGGCTGCCAGATGAATCACCATTGTCGCGCTGGGATTATCACCATACAGGCGCATGACGGCTTCTTCATGACGCAGGTCATAATCGCGTTTGCGCGGCACGATGATCTCACCCGCGCCCCGCTCACGCAGATGTGCTACCAGGTGTGAACCCAGAAAACCGGCTCCCCCGGTGACGATGATGCGCTGGCTTCCCCAGTCGAATGAGTTGTGCATGAGTCAACTTGTCCTGTCCAGGTCATTTAAGGAAGCGGATTATAGCATGGTCAGCAGGGAGGATGAAACTGCGAGGAGTCAAAAGGGCGCACTTTCTGGCGCGCCCTCAGCAGATAATCGACGTTTTAGACGTGGCGAATGACCGTCAGAACCTTGCCCTCAATACGGCAGTTATCGGGATTAACATAAATCGGTTCCATCGTCGGATGAGCAGGCTGGAGCCGGACACGTTCGCCTTCACGGAAGAAATACTTCAGCGTGGTTTCGCTGCGGTCTTCCAGCCAGACGGCCACCATATCGCCATTTTTGGCGGTTTCCTGCTTGCGGAAAATCACGATGTCGCCTTCGCGGATCATGGCATCGATCATCGAGTCGCCTTTGACTTCCAGCGCATAAACTTCCTGCGGGTCAGCGCCGCCCAGCATAGAGGTGGTCACTTCGATCAGATCATCTTCGTCGTAGTAGTAGTCATCTGGCACAGGCATCGGCTGGCTCGCATAAATATAGCCAATTTTGTAGATGCCCGTTTGCCGTGCGGCAGCCTGAACGGTCTTGCCCGCTTTCTTTTCCGAACCGGGAACCGGCACAGTCAGGCGCAGACCACGTGAAACATGCGACGAACGCGCCAGATAACCCGCTGTCACCAGCTTGTTCAGGTTATAGTTAACCACCGAAGTCGAGTTGATACCGGTGGCTTCACCAATCTGCCGGATGGTAGGAGGGTAGCCATGATCGACTACATACTTTTCGATATAGCGGAGAATATTCCGCTGTCGCTCTGAGAGTTTATTAAAGTCCTTCATTTTTTGACTCACTTCTTAATTCTAACGCGAATGATTGTTCTACAGTATAACCGAACATGAGTTCGGCTGTCAAATAACTGTTGAATTTTTGTTTTATTATAATGGTGAAACTGCTACAATAAGCGGTCAAGGAGACTGTAAGGGAGCAACTGATGCGAAAAATTTTAAGTCTGGCAATGGGATTTGGTTTGGGGACTGTGGCTGGCGCAGCACTGGTGATGCTCTTCTCACCCGTCTCCGGGGAACAGGTAACAGCTAACCTGAAGCGCGGCTGGCAGGAAACAATGGCAGAAGCACGACGGGCCAGCGCGGCGCGTCAGGCCGAACTGGAAGCACAACTCGCAACCATGCGTGCCAAACACACCACGCCTCGCCTGCCGGGGTAAATTGAGTTAACAAGCTCACCCTTCAGGACTTTTCCCGCCGGGTTGAGCGGTATGGTTTCGATCTGGCACACCCAGCACCGCCACTTCAGCTATCACGGGAACGCTTGCATCAAAGTTCGATTTCTCCTGATGAAGTTTCATCCCGGCGCGTAATGATAAGTGCTTTAATCTGCGCGACAGCAGATTTATTCTTCATTCGCGCTAACCCCTTAAGCGGATTACAATTGCAGATGTGAAATCAGGTGCGAGGTCGTCCACATTGAAGCGCTTCTTGATTCTTTATTGCATGATTCTGCTGGCTGCTGCCTGTGGCCCTGCGGCTGAAGTACGGGTACAAACGCTGCCCACACTGGCGGTGATGGAAACCCCACCGGCGCTGCCGCTGGAAGGCGCAGAGCGTGTTGCGCGGGAATTTATGGCGGCATGGGCCGCAGACGATTACACCAAACTCTATGGAATGATTTCATTTGCCAGCCAGGAATCGACAACCCTGGATGCCTTTGTCAGACTTTACCAGTCCACTGCTGATGAGATGACACTGGAAGGACTGGACTATACCGGCAACGCGCTCTCGCCTGATTCTTCACGCTATGATGTCGTCACCTTTAATTACGACCTCACCTTTAAAACACGGCTGCTGGGTGAATTCAGCGACCGGGGACGCAATCTCCAACTGGTGGTTGATGCGCGGGCCGCTGACTGGCGAGTAGCCTGGTCAGCCGCCGACATTTTCCCCGAAATGATCGGGGGCGGGCGGCTGCGGCTGGAGATCAGTCCGCCAAGCCGCGCCAATATCTATGATCGTGATGACCTGGTGCTGGCTGACCAGAATGGGCGTGTCGTGGTGGTGCGGGCTGTCAAACAGGAAATCGCTGACTGGCCCGCCTGTCTGGCGCTGGTTGCCCCACTGGTGGAGAAACAGCCAGAAACAGTACAGCGCACCTACGATGAGTCTGCCGCCGACTGGCTGATCGAACTCGGCACGCTGGAAGCCTCACGCTATGAAGCGAATAACGCACAACTCACAGCAACCTGCGCAGCACAGTTCAGCAGTCGCCCTGCCCGACGTTATCCGAATGGCACAATTGCGCCCAATGTCGTCGGCACAGTTGGCTTCCCGGATGAAGCCGAGCTGCCCGCCGTAGAGGCAGAAGGCTTCAACAGCGATACGATTGTTGGCAAGAGCGGCATCGAAAAAAGCTGGGACGAGCAGTTGCGCGGGCATCCCGGCGGGCGGCTGGTAATTGTTACACCGGGCGGCGGAATACTGCGCGAGATCGCGCGGGCGACATCCAGTCCGGCGGAAAGTGTCTGGCTGACGCTTGATTCAGATTTACAAACAGCCATCACCCGCATCTTCGCTGAAGCCTACGAAAAAAATGGTTATGCCCAATCAAAGGGCGCTGCGGCAGTCGTCATGGATGTACATACCGGTGACATCCTGGCGATGGTCAGTTATCCGACCTATGACGCCAATGTTTTTGCGCCATACCCGGCGGTGGGGCGCATAGAGGCCGCCCGCATCGTCGCCCAATTGCAGACTGACATTCGCCGCCCCCTGATTAACCGCGCCGCGCAGGGTTTGTACCCGCTTGGTTCGGTCTTTAAAACAATTTCAGCGATCGCCGTTGCGGATACTGGTGTTTACACCCTCGATCAGCGATACACCTGCGGCGGCATCTGGAGTCGGGATATTAACCGTTACGACTGGCTGGCTGGGGGACATGGCACCCTGACTCTGCCACAGTCCATCACACAGAGTTGCAACCCCTATTACTATGAGGTCGGCTACCAGATTAACCAGTATGATCCCTTCGCGCTCCCCACTTATGCCAAACGGCTGGGGATGGGGACGCCAACCGGGTTGACCGACATCACCGAAGCATCCGGCCTCATCATCGACCCAGACTGGAAACTGCGAAATCTGGGCTACGAATGGACATTTTCTGACGCGGTAAATATGGCAATTGGTCAGGGTGAAGTCCAGGTGACGCCGCTGCAAGTCACGCGGATGTTCGCCGCTTTCGCTAATGGCGGCACGCTCTATCGCCCCAATCTGGTGCAGAAAGTAGGCATCCTGGGGGAAGCACCAAGCTTCGTCAATGCACCCGAACCGGTGACTAATATCAACATTCGCCCGGAAGTGCTGGATACGCTGCGCTCAGGACTTTGCGCCGTGACGCAATCACAATCCGGTACGGCGGAGTATCAGTTCAGGAATACGCGGTTACAGAGCATTGGCGTCTGCGGCAAAACCGGCACCGCGCAGGATGGCAGCCGCCCGGATAGTATTTCCCACGCCTGGTTCGCGGCTTATGCACCGATGGATAATCCAGAAGTGGCAATTGCTGTGCTTGTCGAAAATTCTGGCGAAGGTTCCGGCGTGGCTGCCCCTATTGTGCGCGACATCCTGCTCTATTATTTCTTCGGACAGCAGTAACAATCACTTACCTATCTCATCCAGCATAGTTACTAATTGTCAGCAGCTTCCAGTGTCTCTTTTGTGACCATCTGCCCCGGAGGCACGAGCAGATATTCTGTCAACGTCCCGCCTGCCAGCATTTTGGTCGCAGCATCGACCAGTGTCTGAGCCGTTTCCTGTCGGGCAGACATCACCGAGCCGCGCATATAAAAATCATCCCGAATGTATTGCTGCGCCAGACCTTCGGCATCAATGCTGGTAATGAACACTGATTCCGGATCAATTCCTGCCGTTTGCATGGCTTCAATCGCGCCGAACGCACCCGCGTCATTAATGCTGACAATCGCATCAAACTCGACGCCATCAGCAATAAGTTGAGCGATTGATTCTCTGCCGAATTCGCGGGTTGCCCCCCGATAGCGTCCGACGATAGTGGCATCCGGCGCATATTCCAGCACGCCATCTTCCAGACCATTAGCGCGCGCAACAATATCAGACCGGTCAGGGAAATCCAGAATGACAACATTGGCCCGTCCATTTTTTTCTTCGGCGATGATCTGCCCGGCCAACCGCCCCGGCTCAAGCCCTAACAGGTAATTATCCCCGCCGACCAGGACACCACCATAATTGGGAATATCATCAGCGAAAAAGACTAAAGGCAGACCAGCAGCTTCAACAGAACTCAGGCTGCCAGACAATAAGCGGGCATCCAGTGGGCAAACGATAATGGCCTTCGCCCCGTCAGAGCGCGCACGTTCGATCAGCGTGATCTGGCGGTAAGGATCAGTTTCCCCATCATAAATACGAAAATTCAGATCATAACGGGCGGCTTGATCGCTCATCTCACGCGCCAGCGCTGCGTGAAATTCGCTATCCTGATTGCAGGCAATATAGGCGATGAAGCCATTATCACCCAATTTAGCCTTTGCATCCGCAATTTCCTGAGTCGTTGGGATGGCTTCGGAAGATGGGCTGCGCTGATCTTCTAGCACAGTCGCCTTGGGTGCAGGCGAAGGAGTCTGATTGGCGGCATCTGCTGTAGCAGTTTCAAAAGCCTGCATAGCGACCAGTGTTTGTGCCTCCGCCGTCTGCAAGGCAATGAGTTGATTGTTAGCGCTGATATTTTGGATAAGCAGGAGTGCTGCCACGCCCACAATCACCACTACAGCCAGTCCCCCGCCAATCACCTTCCAGCGCGAACGTTCCCACTGCGACCTGATTTGGGGGCGCTGCTGTGTGCGCGAGCGTGGTATTGCATGGAGAGCGGGCAGGCTGTCGGTGCTGCCGGGACGACCAAGCGCATGATTAAGCGCACGTGACATCTCATCAGCGGTCTTAAAACGGTCATCACGGCTCTTTTGCAGCGCGCGCAGGATAACTTCTTCGACTTCCGGCGGAATATCCGGGTTGAATTCGCTGGGCGGAGTCGGCGGCTTTTCCAGATGCTGGTAAATAATTGAAACCAGGTCACTGGTAGAGGTATCAAAAGGCAGTCGGCCAGCCACCATGTTATACAGGATAACGCCGAGGCTGTAGATGTCGCTGCGGTTGTCGAGCGGATCGCCACGTAACTGTTCTGGTGACATATAAGCCGGTGTACCAACAATGGTGCCGCTTTTTGTGATTTCACCCGAACTCTCTGTGAGCTTCGCCAGACCAAAATCGGTCAGATAAGCATTACCGGCATCGTCCAGCATGATGTTGCTGGGCTTCAGATCACGGTGGATGATCCCTTTGCTATGGGCATAGGACAACCCCTGCGCGATTTGTTTGAACAGGTCAGCGCTGCGTTCCAGCGGCATTGGTTCCCGGCGCAGCAGTTCGCTGAGCGAGCCGCCGCGCAGCCAGCGCATCGCCAGATAAGCCATTTCCTCGTTAATGCCGTAAGCGTAAATCGGCAAAATGTGGATATGCTCCAGCCGGGCGATGACTTCCGCCTCGCGTGCAAAGCGCCGCCGGAACTCCTCCTGTAAGCCCTGCCCTTCATCCAGCCGGATGACCTTAAGGGCGACGTGGCGATTGATTGAGGACTGGAAAGCCTTATACACTACAGCCATTGCACCCTGGCCGAGGCGTTCCTCAATCATAAAATCGTCAATTTTTTTGCCGATCAGATTATCAAAAGGCATAATTTAGGATTCCCCTGTTCAAACGCCAGCGGGGTTGCATTTTTGTTACGTGGCGTTATGTTAAGTATAGGCTATTCACCCGCGTCCCGCCATACGAATTCATTAATTTTTCCCCTGTAAAGATTGTTGAAATTTTATGTATATTGAACGGCGGGCAGGCGTAGTCCAGAGATAGGGTTGCAAAGCGAAACGGGTTATATAATGATGAATGTTGAGAGAAAAGGATACCGTGTATGTTCAGAATGATAATCGCTTTGCTGTTGTTAATACCTACCGCGCTGGTCGCCGCGCAGGATGCGACCCCAATACCACCTTCCTATCAGCACACCGGCCTGAGCCAAATTCCCAAACACTGGAATAACTGCGGCCCGGCCACACTGACAATGGGCTTGACATATTTCGGTTTCGCTGCCGACCAGGACCCGGCAGCTACCTGGCTGAAACCAACTTCTGAAGATGGAAATGTGAGTCCCTGGCAGATGGTCGATTACGTCAATACCCAGCTTGCCGGAACCACACGCGCACTCAACCGTGTTGGGGGCGATCTGGCGCTGCTCAAGACGCTGATTTCCAACAATTTTCCAGTCATTATTGAGGCGGGCTACGACCCTGAACCCGACCGCTTAGGCTGGATGGGGCATTATCTGCTTGTCACCGGTTACGACGACAGCACGCAGAATATCATGACTCATGACAGCTACCTCGGCCCCAATAAGGCTTACACCTATGAACACGTCGAGAAATTCTGGTCCCACTTCAACAATACCTATATCGTGCTGTACAAATTCGAGCGCGAAGAAGAACTGCTGACACTGCTTGGTACCAACGCGGACATCACACAAAATGCCCTCAATGCGCTCGAAATTAACCGCCAGCGCGCCCTGGCCGACCCGGAAAATCCTTTTGCCTGGTTCAACCTTGGCTCGAATTATGTGCTGCTGAAGGATTACGATGCCAAAGCCTTCGAGTATGCCGCCGCTGCCTATGACCAGTCCCGTAAACTGAAACTTCCCTGGCGGATGCCCTGGTATCAGTTTGGCATGTATGAAGCCTATAACGCGGTAGGCCGTTACGAGGATGTTGTCGAAATTGCGCGAACACAGTTGAACGAAAGCGGCACATCGCAGTTCATCGAGGAAACCTACTACTACGCCGGTATCGCCCGCGAAGGCTTAGGCGAAGTTGACCGCGCCCTTTCCAACTATGCCGAAGCACTCAATATCAACAGTAACTTCACCCCGGCGCAGGAAGCCCGTGACCGCCTGATGGCTGCTGCCAGTGGGACGAGCAGCGGGTAAAAGCCGATTGTACGGGGTGACCTGCGTGTCGCCCCGTATGCACCCACGCGGGCAGACACACAGGTCTGCCCCTGCAATCGCTTTACCGGCTCAAATCCTCAATCGTCTCTTCAATCAATCCGACCACTTCCCCCAGTGTTTGTGCATCAAAGGCGAATTTTGCCCCGGCAGCGGCGAACAATTCCGGCAGGGCGCGTGTACCGCCCAGCGACAGCGCCTCCCGATAACGCTGCACTGCTCCCGCCTGATCGCTCAGCGAGTTGCGCCACACCTGTACCGCCCCCATCTGCGCCAGTCCGTAATCCACATAGTAAAACGGATCCTGAAAGATGTGCAGTTTGCGATGCCACCCTGTCGCCCTTGCGTCATCCAGACCGCTCCAGTCCACACCGGGGATGAAGCGATTCCACAATTCGCTCCATTTGTCGTCGCAGGCAGCCGGGTCAACGGCCACTTCATCATGGGTGTAAACCCAGTGCTGGAAGGCATCAACCACCGCCATGTACGGCCAGAACATCAGCATCCCTTCCAGATGTTCGATCCTGGCGCGTGCCGCGTCAGCCTCACTGTAGTAGCCACCCTTTGCCTGAGTCAGATAGGGCGCGGCCAGCAGTTCCATCGACATTGACGCCACTTCCGCGATTTCCGAGCTGAAGTCTTTTTGCTGGGCATAAGGCAGCCGTGAACTCTCGAAGGAATGAAAAGCGTGACCGCCCTCATGCAGCAGCGTTTGCACATCGTCGTGGATGCCGACTGCGTTCATGAAAATGAACGGCCGTTTGACCAGTCGCAGGTCAATCTGGTAGCCGCCCGGCGCTTTTCCTTTTCGGTTATCCAGGTCGAGCAGGTTTTCCCGCCGCATAATGCTGAAATACTCGCCTAACTCCGGGTCAACCTGCTGGAAAATTACTTCAGCTTTGGCGATCAGTTCTTCTGAAGTCTGGAAGGGATGCAGCGGCGGGCGCGATGGCGGATAGACATCATCACGGTCTAAATCCCAGGGTCGCAGCGTCTCCACACCCAACCGCGCCCGCTGCCGTTCATAAGCGCGTGTGGCCGCCGGGACACCAACCCGCTCAATCGCTTCATGGAAGGTTTCGCAATCTGCCGCTGTGTAATCAAAACGCTTGAAATCCTGCCACCGCCATGCGCGGTAATCGCTGAACCCCGCATTTTGGGCGATTTGTTTCCGCAGCCCCATGTACTTTCCCCACATCCCATTCAATATGGGGCGATCAGCCAGCTGTCGCTCGCTCATCAAATGCCACGCTTTTTCCCGCAGCGCCCGGTCATCACTCTGGAAAACCGGCTTCATCTGTGTCAGCGTCCGCTCCTCCCCTTCCCACATCACGGTCTGTGCGCCGATGATTTTGTCATATTCGGTATTCAGGCGGTCTTCTTCGGTGAAAAGCGGCACATTCGCTTCACGAAACAGCGCCGCTTCGGCCTGCATATTACGCAGAGGAATGGCAAATCCTTCGACCTCCAGTTCGCTCATGAGCAGCTTTTCTTTTAAGCGCTGCGCGGCGGACTGTACCGGTTCAATGATCTCCGTCAGATAGGCCAGATAACGAGCGACACCCGCCTCGTCGGTAGTATCGACTGTCGAGGCCACATATAAGCGACTGCGAGCTTCATCAATCAGGTTCTCCACCTTCGTCCAATCCGTCAGCCAGCCTTCAATCGTGTTGGCTGTCAGGTCGCGCTCGGCCAGATCATCATAATAAGGCGCGATCTGCGGCCATCCCCACGCTGCAAATTCCTGCGCCGATTTTGGCAGTGTATCAAACATAAATTACCCTTTCTGAACCTTCTCAACCGCTTAACATCATACAGGAAAAATCATTCTGCTGCGATTCCATACCCCTGCCAATTGGGCCATAGGCGGGTGTACTGGTTTCGACTATCATGAACCTGGCGCTCATCATGGGGATTTACGGTGCTTCGATTACCCTTTCGCAACAACATCGCCCAGGCTGAAGGTCGATACCAGCAGCACACCCAGCCCAGGCGGCGGCGCTGGCAGCGTCATGGCGGACGCTGGCTGCTGCGGCTGACATTTACACTGGCGATAATCCTTTTTGGGGCGGAATTTATTGGAGCGCTGCTCCGGTGGGACACTGGTTTCATCAGTGAAGCCCTTGCGCTTGGCAACCTGCTTCCGGTCACTGTTACCACCATATGGCACTTTGGCCTGATGCTGCAAACACTGATTCTCTCAGCGAACAGCATCGCCCGCGAAAAACAGGCCGGGTCGTGGGAACTGCTGATTTTAACGGGCGTCGATGCCCGTCGTATCATCCTCGGCAAATGGTGGGCGACAGTGCAGCGGCAGTGGCACAATTACCTGCTGCTCGGCATCCTTCGCGGTGCTCTCATCGCCTGGGTCGGCGCATATTTCAGCCGCGAATTCATGAAGGATATGATGGCTTACGCTGGGTCGGGCATATCCGGTTTCGTGCTGCCTGCCCCAGTCAATTTCCCGCTGGTGCTGGCGCTGGCTGTCCTGTTAACGCTGGCGAATCTATTTTTTACAGCGGCTTGCGGCGTGCTGGCATCTGCCGCTTCTCACAACCCTGCTGTCGCGCTGGTGCGAGCGTTTTTTATACGAGCAATTATACTGGCGCTGCCAACGGCCATCGCGGCGGCTGTCTTTGCTGCCTTTGTAAATTATTACAGCCAGCCGCGCAGCTTTTTCACGGCTGCTGTCATTACCTTGCTTGATAACGGCACAACCACGCTCATATCAGCAGCGCGTTACCGGTCAGACCTAATCGATAATCTGCTTTCTACAGATCAGATTATAATCATCATCGTTGTCAGTCTTGTTTTCTATGGGCTGTTCACCTGGCTGGTACTGCGAAGTGCAGTCAAAAATGCCACTCGGCAGGGTGCGCTTCCACCACCCCGCAGCACCCATTTCCCCTCAAAATCGAAACATTTGTCATGACAAATGTTTCACCTTTCGGCCTGTTTTCTGCTACGATGAGATCATGTGGATTATCAGTTTTGGGAGAAGGATGCTGCGGGGATGCGCTGGATATGGCGGGAGTTTGGTAATTTTGCGGCGATATGGCAGCAAGATTGCCACTTCTTTTGCGAAAACTGCCGCGACACGTTCCCGTATTGCCGCCGTTGAAATCTGTAATTGTCACGGCGGCGGACTGCTCGGCTGTTGCCGCGATAGTCTCGGCTGCTGCCGCCGTTTCTGGTGGCACAAAATTCCCACCGCCGCGCCGCCCCCGCCTGTTCCCGCCGCACAGATCGGCGGCAATTTCTACGTTACAAAATCATATTTCCGTTACAATGAAGACCTCATGATAAACAACTGAAGATTAAAAACCATCACCATGACCTCTGCCCTGCAAACCCGGAACGCACAACTCGGAACTCGGAACTTCACGACTCACCCTGTCACTCGCGCCGAACTCAACTATCAATGGCACATCATCGAAAATGGCCGTGCCGGTAAGCTGTGGATTATCCTCGCCTATGTCCTGCTGCTGCCTGCGCTGATTTCTTCGGTGGCCTTTTTTATTGGCGCGGTTCTCAACCAACTTATCGCTGGTGGTGTACACATCCTGCCGGATGACACAGCGGCACTGCTCGGTAATCTTGCTGCCACCCATCTGCTGGCGATGAATCTGGCCCTCTATGCCGTCCTCACCATGATTACGCTGGCGCTGGCATCCAACAGCATCACCCGTGAAAAAAGCGGCAAAACCTGGGATAACCTGCTGCTGACCGGCGTCAGCGCCCGCCATATTGTGCGGGGCAAATGGTGGGCAACACTCTGGGCGCTGTGGGGCGACCATGCGCTGGCTGCCCTCCTACGAGTCGGCATCGTCGCCTGGCTGGTGAGCATCCTCGGCGGCGAAGCTCTCTACCAGCCCATTCTGCCCTTTTTGCCAGTGGTATCAAGCTACCTGTTGGCGGGTGCGCTGCTGCTGGCGGCTTATGCGGTGGTCGATGCCGCGCTGTCGGCAGCATTGGGTGTCCTCGCGCCATTGCTGAATATCGACAGCGCCGGGGCGTTCGTGCTGGTGCTGGGCCTGCGGATGCTGCTGGCGCTGTTTCCCTTCGTCGCGCCGGTAATCATCTTCACTCAATTTGAGATGCATTTCGCGGCATTTTACGTTGCCTTCTGGCTGGCCTTTCTTATCCTGCTGGCGCTGCTGACCTGGGGAACGCTGTGGTTAGCGGAATGGGCAGCCATTCGCCAGCACGCTTTGCCGGAATAGGCCATTCAGACAACCCAAGCTCCGCCAAAAGCCTCATAACAGGCTACAGGGGAATCGCTAGAATGTGACACATTGTGTTCTGATTGACAGGAGTTCATCATGCGCGACACGATTTCATTCCTGCTGCTTCGCCTGCTGGCAGCGGCGGCGGGATGGTTTGCCGTCCTCTATTTGCTTTTTTCAGTGCGTGTCCTGCTGATCCCACCATCCCCATCCGAACGCACCACCCAACTGCCCGAACGCCCATCCTTTCCGGCATGGCTGCTCGGTGACGGCGAAAACGGGGGTGTTTTGAGCGGTGATTTCGGCAATTCTCTCTTGCAGCGCCTTCCAGCAGCCGAATTGGTAAGCGAAAGAATGCCCGCCACTACAGAACTGGTGTATGGGACATTGGCTTTCAGCCTCATATTCGGCCTGCCGCTGGGTTTACTGATGGCCTACCTCAGCCGTTACTCACTTGATTTTCTGCGCCCGTTTGCCTGGCTGGGGAAAGCGCTGCCAATTTTCTGGCTGGCGCTGATGCTGGTACTGATTTACGCTATTCAACAGCGCCTGCTCCCGGTGGGCGGGCGCTGCGCCATTGCCTTAACCGATGATGCCTGTGATGGGCAGTTGGAACATTTAATCCTGCCACTGGGAACCCTCATCATCGTCTGGGGCAGCGCGCTGGCGCTATTGGTGCGGCATATCGCTTTAATCGCTTTTGCTGAACAAACCACACAGGGGAAAAAGATCGCCCGTCTGGCCGGTTTCCTGCTCCTCAGCCTGCCCGCGCTGGCATCAGGCATCTTCAGCACGACAGCGCTGATTGAAAGCATATTTAGCTGGCCCGGCGTCGGACGATTAGTTGTCAGTGCGGCACAGCAGATGGATTATCCGGTATTGGCGGCTGTCCTCGTCCCCATAACCACATCGCTGGCCGGGGTATACGCCCTAAGCCTGATGCTCTACGCGCTGTTGTGTGGTGCAGCAGGCTTAAATGTGAACGATCCGGTTATATCGCCACTTCCCTTTCCCGAATTTTCATGGCTGCCCGCAGGAGAAAACGAGAAAACGAAGGATAAGCCTCGCTGGAGTCATCTCATCGGCACGATTGCTGCTGTCATCGCGCTCATCGTCCTGCTGGCAGTGATGTTGTTTTCCAATGTGCCAGGTATCATCACGGACGCAGACCCCCTGCAAACCAGCCCGGCAGACCGTCTTCTCCCAACTGGCAGCGAAGGCCATCCGCTCGGCACGGATGACCTGGGGCGCGACGTTCAGGCGCAGCTTCTCGCCGCCGGGAAAACGACGCTCAACAATGCCTTTGTCGCCGCACTCATCGCGCTGGTGATCGGCCTGATGATTGGGGCAATTGCGGGCATAACCGCCGGAGTCCCCGGAAGAATTCTCAGCCTGCCGCTGCAAATTGGCATTGATTTTGCCACCTTCGCGCCAGCTTTGTTTGTGCTGATGCCACTTGTCCTGTTGTTCCGTCCACAGGGAATGGGTTTGACTCTGCTGCTGGCCCTTTTCGGCTGGCCCATAGTTGCGCCTGTCATTCGCGCTGGTGTCCGGGCCACGAGGCAGCGCCTGACTATGGGCTTAAGCGGATGGATGCGACTGGTGGCTTATACACTGGTGACAACAGTAATCGCTATGATTTTACTCGAAACCAGCCTGAGCTTCCTCGGAATGGGCGTACAGCCACCGACTCCCTCGTGGGGAGCAGTGCTTTCGCGGGGATTGATGACTCTGAACAATGCGCCCCATCTGGCCGTGCTACCGGGGATATTGCTCACAATCACATTGTTTTGCCTGAATGTGATCGCTGGAAAACTGCGTGACACGCTAACGGTGCTGGATAGCAGCGAATAATTCGACGAAGCTAAGCGCTCATCAGGGACGCAGCCTGTGCGGCCCTGCATGTTTATTCCGGGTGGAAGCGGGTGCGGAGTTCAGCAGGGGGATCAGAACGTAGAAAGCCACGCGACCAGCGTTGTAACGAACGCGGCAGAATCTTCACCAGCCGTTCAAGCGCCCCACTGCTGACCAGCAGCAGGGTAATAATCATCAGCAGCCAGGGGATGCCATTCAACAGCACAATGTTGATGCTGATGCCCGGTGAGCGTTGAATGACAGATGCCAGTGAACGCAGCCCGGCGAACATATAAGCACCCAGGACGACACGAAACGGATGCCAGCCGCCAAAAATCACAATCGCCAGCGCAATCCAGCCATCTCCGGCCATGCTTGGCGGCGTCTGCCAACCGGCTTTGACACTCAAAGAATAGGCCGCGCCCGCCAAGCCGACCAGCGCACCGCCCGCCATTGTATAAACATAACGCAGACGATTGACGCGAGTTCCCCGTGCAAAAGCGGCTTCAGGGCGTTCTCCGATGGCGCGATGAGCAAGCCCGTAGCGGGTGCGGAAGAGCCAGAGCCATGTTCCAAAAACCAGCAGATAGCTCAGGTAGACCAGTAAACTCTGGTTGAAAAATACTTCGCCAACAACCGGAATATCGCGCAGGAAGGGAACAGGTGTCCGCAAAATCTGCGGGCCAGGGATACGCGCATAAGAACCGCCGAGGAATACAGCGAGATCAGCGCAGAGCAGCGTCAATACAAAGCCGACAGCAACCTGATCCTGACGCAGTTCAATGCCAGCAACGGCGATCAGAAGGGCAATAAGAGCGCCCACCAGCATGGCAGCAAGAATGCCGACAATGGCGCTGCCAGAAACAAAAGCCGCCGCGAAGCCGACCATCGCCGAAAGAATGATGCTGCCATCAAGCGAGAGGTTAACGACACCAGCACGCTCAGTGATGGTTTCGCCAATACTGGCGATGACCAGCGGCGTGGCGTTGGCGACGATGCTGCTCAGAGTGTTGATAAGTTCTTCATTCACGAGCGGCCTCCGGCTGGCTCAAAGGTTCTTCGACAGGCACAGGTTTTAGTCCCTCGTCTACGGATGTTCTTTCTCCCAGACGGGCACGCAGACCATTGAATAACAGCACAGTCAGCACCAGCACCCCTTGCAGCACACCTGATAAGGAGGCATCAACCTGAAGCGCGATTTTCAAACGGGCGCTGCCGCTGAGAATGGCGGCAAATAAAAAGGTGACAACCGGCACCCAGAGGGCGCGGGTAGCCGCCAGCAGCACCACCAGCAGACCGAGAAAGCCAATGCCTCCCGAAACCAGCGGTCGAAGGCTGCCAAAGGTGAACAGCACCCGGTACGAACCGGCAACACCTGCCAGCAAACCGCAGACGATAAAAGCGCTTATGGCGGTGCGCTCCGTCGGTACGCCGAGCAGCAGCGCCGAACGCGCATTTTTCCCCGCAGCCTTCAACTGCAACCCCCAGCGTGTGCCGCGCAGCGCCAGTACCACCGCGACAATGGCAATGATGACAATAGCGAGCAGCAGCAGGCTGACCTGAAAATTCTCGGCAAGCGGGGGCAGCAGGGCATCGGTTGGAAATGGTGGCGTGGAGCGGACACTGCCCCCTTCCGGCGGCTGCCAGGGGCCAGAGATGAGATAGAGCGAAAAGACACTCGCCAGCGCATTCAGGGCTACACCGCCAAAAATTTCATGCACGCCGAGGCGAATCTTGAGGAAGCCCACCAGCGCCGCCCAGAGCGCACCGCCCAGCATCGCCAGTACAATCTCGATGGGAATGAGCAGGAGCGGCGGCAGGGGCAGTGATAACGCCGCCCAACTGGCAAAGACCGCGCCCATGGTCATCTGGCCTTCAACGCCGATGTTCCACAAGCCAGCCGTGAAGGTGACAACCAGACCGATGCTGACCAGCGTCAGCGGAATCCAGAAGTTGACGACACCCGCAAAAGCGCCGAGGTCACGAAATGCCCCTTCCCAGACTTTCTCAAAGACAGCGCGTGGGTCTGCGCCGACTGCGATTACCAGTAAAGCGGTGATGCCAAGCGAAACCAGAACAGGCAGAATGGTCAGGGCAATTTGCAGCCCGACAGAACGACTTTTCATACTGCACTTTCGTCAAAGTGACCGCCGATCAAGCGCCCTAACTCATCAATAGTGGTCTGACCGGTGTCAGCTATTTCGTGGACACGCCCGGCATAAAAGACGAGGATACGGTCACTGTAAGTCACAATTTCATCCAGTTCAGGCGAGCTAAAAAGAATGGCTGTGCCTGAGTCGCGGCGTTCCAGCAACTGCTCCCATATCCAGCGCGACGAATCAACATCGAGGCCGCGTGTGGGTTGTTCGAGCGCCATCAGCAGCGGACGCGGTGGCATGAGCGCCATTAACATACGCTGCTGGTTGCCGCCGGAGAGCGTTTCAATAGGACTGTCCGGCCTGCCGCGCACATTATAACGCTTCAACTGCATCTCGGTGTGGTGGCGGGCGCGTCCCCAATCGACCAGGGGTGTTGTTTCCGTCACGAGGGCGGTGTGTTCGGTAAGTGTCAGCCCGGCGACCAGTCCTTCTTCCAAACGCCCTGCCGCACTGAAAGAAACCCCTGCCGCCATGAACTGACGGTAATCCTTCCCTGTCAAATCACGTCCGGCGATTTTGATATGCCCAGCAGAGGGTCTGAGCAAACCAGCACAGGCACGAAGCAGCATTTCCTGTCCGCTGCCATCCAACCCGGCAAGGCCGATAATTTCGCCCGGACGAACCTTGAGGGAGGCATCAACTGTCACCCGCTTACCGCGCAGATGCAGCTTTTCCAGCGAAAGCGCAGGCGGGGATGACACGTCTCCAGTAAAGGGTTTGGGCGAAGCGGGCACAAGTTCCTGGCCGAACATCATGGAGACCAACTGAGTCGTCGTCGCGGGCATGTCCTTGGTGCCGACAATTCGACCACCCCGTAAAACCGCTACCTGATGACAGAGGGCGATCACGTCTTCGAGTTTATGCGAAACCAGCAGAACCGTCAGGCCATCGCGGGAGGCCAGCTCGCGGAGCGCATCAAAGAGAATTTGTTTTTGCTCGGCAGAAATGCCGGTGGTGGGTTCGTCGAGAATCAGCGTTTTGACGCCAAGCGCCAGCAGACGGACGATTTCTAACTGCTGGCGGGCACCAATGCTGAGGCTGGAAATCGGCGCTTCAGGATCAAGCGTGAAGCCGAAACGTTCACTGATCTGGCGCAACTGAGCAGCGGCCTGTCGATTGGAAAAGAGCATACCGCCGGGCTGACCATAGATAAAATTTTCCAGCACGGTAAAGGCCGCTACATCGAGCGGGTCCTGCTGCAACATGCCAACACCATGCCGGATTGCAGCTTGTGGCCCGCGATAATCAACGCGCACGCCATCCATCCAGATTTCGCCGCTGTCGGCTGGCTGAAAACCGGAGAGAATTTTCATCAGGGTGGATTTACCCGCGCCATTCTCGCCGAGAACACCAATGATGCGGCCACCGGGAAACTTCAGATTGATATCATTGTTGGCATGAACGGGGCCAAAGCGTTTGTGAATATGGCGGAGTTCAATTTCCATGCTTAGGACGTTCCAAAAGTAAGCCCCAATTCGTTGAGCCATTTGCGATAGGCGATGGCCGTCCGGTCAGAGCGCAGGTGCAGTTCAGCCTGCAAATCGAGCGGGAGTTTTTCCGGGCGCTGTGACTCGACAATCGGGATGTCCTGGGCGGTAACGGTATCCTGAAAAGCAATGAGTTCAGCTTCGGGAATGTCGTGGGCATAATTCATCGCCATGCACATCCAGCCGAGACAGCCAATTTCATCTACCGGAGTGACGGTAAAATATATCGAGAAACTTGGGCCAGCCGAGGTTTTGACGAAATATACCGTCAATGGCCGGAAAACACGGTAGGTATAAACGACTTCCTTGCCCTGCCCTGTTCCATCCGGGTCAGGCTGCCACACGCGAATATCGCTGGCGGTGATGCCATCGTCCGCCGTAACAACCTGATAATCGCTCATTTCGGTGTGGGAACGATCTCCCAGATAGCCTTCGTGGACAAAAGGGAAATGAGCAACATCGAGGAAATTTTCGACGGCGCGAGGGGCGCTGGCGTTATAAGCATAAGGGCCGCAGAAAATCTTGCGATACGAGTCGTCTTCCCATTCAGGAAAAACAGGGATGTCATGAGCAGGCGTTCCCGGTGACACCCAGATCCAGCCGTAGCGCTCAACAACCTGATAGGTCTGGACGCGGGCTTTGGTTGGGGGAATCTGGTCAGGATGAGCGGGGATATGAGCGCACTGTCCGTCGGTATTGTACATCCAGCCATGATAAGGACACATCAGGCAGTCATTCTCTATTTTACCGAGGGAAAGCCGTGTCCCCCGGTGCAGGCATAAATCCTGCCAGGCCATGAGACGGCCCCGCAAACGCCAGAGAACAATGTCCTCACCAAGCAGCCGCGCCGGGCGAATACTACCTTCCGGCACATCGCCGGAGCGTGCCAGCACATGCCAATCGTTAATCAATACAGAATCGTGAAGCAATTCAGAAATATCCTTTGAACAAGGTTGATTTTAACAGCCACGAAGAAGGGCGCAATATTTGAATCAACAAAATACCCCTATAGAAACAGGGGAGCGATTGAAACACTCCCCTGTAAAACAACAGCAGATTAAGCGCCGCTCTCGCTGGCACCGATCATGCCATCGAACAACTGCGGCAGATACCAGATATCCAGCAGCGGGACTTTTTCACCTTCAGCCGCCAGCTCTGTGCCATCCTGAAGAGTCAACGGCCCTTCCCAGAGGAACATGCTTTCGGCATTGGCGGGGTCGCTGCCATAGGCGGCCATCTCATCGATAAAGCTTTGAAGATCGGCAGTCTGGTCTTCTGTCAGTCCTTCACCAACCGCAAAGCCAACCGGTGAAGTGTCAGGGTTATTGAGGTCTGACCAGTCGGGCGGAATCCAGAGCCAGCCCGGTTCCCAGGTACCTTCCTGCACCTGTGTCACAAGATCGCTATAGGGTGGAAACCAGTTGTAGTAGGGCGAACCGAGGCAGACATCCGGCGCGGGGGTGCAGCCAGCCGGGTTATCCTGCGCCATCGCAAAGACTGTCGCTCCCTCAGCCGCACGCTGTCCGGCCACCACCAGACCTTCGGTGGTGTCGATGCCCGAAATCACTACATCCGCGCCATTATCGAAAAAGGCATTGGATTCTTCGGTCGGGTCAAGGGTAAAGCCGGGAATATTGAACCAGAAACCAATCCAGGTGACGCTGAATTCCAGCGCGTCAGGGTCGCCACCAGCATACTTTTCATAACAGTAGCGCGCACCCAGATAGGTAGCAGCGGCCAGGCGGCGAGTTTCAAAGTTGATGAGCGCACCGAGATAACCAATTTTGCCGGTTTGGGTTGCCAGCGCCGCCGCACAGCCGGAAATGGCTTTCACCCATTCCATCTGCCCGTTGACATTGCCTACATTTGGCGGGGACAGTTCTTCCAGGACGCGGCTTCCAGTTGCATTGATGAAGACAACATCAGGAAAACTCGCGGCAACATTGTCGGTATCTTCTTCAAATTCATCGGAGGTGGTGAAGATAATTTTTGCACCTTCCGACACCATATCAGCCACTACCCCGCCAAGTGTGACTTCCGGCGAGTCAGCGCTGTTCAGGCTTTCAAACAACACCATTCTCGCGCCGGGGATGGCTTCTTCCATTCGCAAACCAGCTTCATAGTGCGCCTGACTCCAGCCGTTATCATTCTTCGGGCCGACCAGCACAATGCCAAAGACAAATTCATCCTGGGCAAGTGCAGGCAGGCTGGTCACGACCAGTACCAGCGAAACCAACAGCGCAAACAGCATTTTTCGGGTCATTCAATCCCCCTCATTAAATCGAGAAACGAACTGCATGAATCTAACACGATGCAAGTATTCGGCATGAGGAAATTTGACGAACTCCTGACCTGCTCAGTGGTTCAATTTAACCAGCGCTTAAATAAAAATCGGGGACATCATGCCCCCGATTTGTTGAAATGTACTATGCCTAAAGGGATGGAGGCATAGCTCCCCCCTACAAAGTACAACAGCTTAGTAATTAAGCAGCGCTGGCACCGTCCATGCCTGCAAGAAGCTGCTCCAGATACCAGATGCTCGGCGCTTCGCCAAGCGGGGCGATATAGGGCAATGACTCACCTTCAGCGGCGATTTCCGTCCCATCCTGATAAGCCAGGGGGCCCTGCCACAGGAAAACACTGTCTTCATTAGCCGGGTCGGCAGCAAAGGCAGCCGCTTCAGCAATGAATGCGTCGAGCGAAGCTGCATCTTCTTCACTGAGGGCAGTGCCTTTGATGAAGCCAACGCCTGAGGTATCAACATTGCTCAAATCCGACCAATCAGGATTGGTCAAATCCCACGATTGGGTGTACGTACCATCCTTGACTGCCTGGACAACTTCAACATAAGACGGCCCCCAGTTGAAGTAAGGCACACCGAGGCAAACTTCCGGCGCGATTTCGCAAGCGCCAGCGAAGTCATAGGGGACAGCAAAAACAGTTTTACCTTCAGCAGCGCGCTGCCCTGCGACGGTGATACCTTCAGTGGTATCGATGCCTGAAATCACCACATCGGCACCGCTGTCGAAGAAGGCATTGGTTTCTTCAGTCGGGTCGAGCGTAACACCAGGAATATTGAACCAGAAGCCAATCCAGGTAACGGTGAACTTCAGGCTGGCGGGGTCGCCACCGGCGTAGTTTTCGTAGCAGTAACGCGCACCGAGGTAGGCAGACGCAGCAAGACGACGGGTTTCACCGTTAATCAGCGGGCCAAGGTAGCCAATGCTGCCGGTTTCGGTGGCGAGGGCGGCAGCACAGCCAGCCATCAGCTTACCCCACTCCATCGTCCCCATCAGATTGCCGAGATTGGCCGGGGCTTCACCGTTGTAGGCATCGTCGCCAGAAATGTTGATGAAGGTAATGCCCTCAAAAGCCGGGTTAGCGGCGACGGCAGCGGTATCTTCCTCAAATTCGTCTGAAGCCGTGAAAATGACCTGTGCGCCTTCATCGACCATGTTAGCAACAGCATCAGCAAAGACCACATCCGGGTTTGCGGCATTAACATTTTCGATGTAGAGCATCTTCGCACCAGGGATTTTTTCCTCAACGTAAAGCCCACCTTCATAGTGGGCCTGGCTCCAGCCGCCGTCATTATAAGGGCCGACCAGCACCATACCGAAGACAAACTCATCCTGGGCGGCAGCAGGCAGCAGAGCAAGAACACCCAGCGCCGCGACCAACACACCTAATACGATCACTCGTTTCATAAAAAGAGCCTCCAATAGAGATTACTCCATACCAGCACGAGTCTAACGCCCTATTAAAATCCAGCAACCGTTAAAGCGCACAAAAGGAACTCATTGGCTTTCGTCTATCCAGCGCAAGCGGTAACGCCCACGTGTATCCTGTGAGGTGGCGGTATACATCAGGGTTTCCCCATCGACAACCAGCAAATCCGCGTGGCCGACACCAAAATTAAAGCCAGTTGGCATGAGAATCGGGTTTTCAGGGAATTTCTCCCATTCACCGTCAATTGCATCCGTAAGCGAGCGAGCGAAACCGAGGCCGAACTGGGTATCCATGCCGCGCTCCAGCACATCAGGGCCGCGTATACCCTCATAAGCCATGTAATAACGATCATCGACTTTCAATACATCAGCGGAACTGACATAGCGAAAATCAAAATAAGGATCAATTTCCGCCCCTTCCGTGATATCCAGCGGGCCGTACTCGGCTGCGCCAGTAAAGAGCGGATCGGTCTGGCAGGGCTGTAGAGCAGCAAGGCTGGCAGCCGCACTACCTTTATAACAGCGCATATGGCCGGGAGACGAACCAGCAGCGACGAAGACGTACAATGTATCATTTTCGATATAAATGCCAGGAGGTGCGCCAACCAGACAGTCGTAAATTTCGCCGCGAATATTGGGATGTGGGCCAATTTTTTCTATCGGCGTACAGGGGGCATAGGAACTGGGCCAGGTGCCGCCGGGGGTGAGGAGATATGACCAGTCCGACCAATTGAGACCGTCCGTCGAACGCCGCAGCATGACCTGGGCATGCCACTCATAAACTAAAAACATCTCATCAGCGGCAACTGCTACGCGCGGATACTGCTGCGCGGTGATGTGGTCACGTACATCATCGCAGGGACAAGCGCCGCAGGGAATGGAGCAGATTGGCGTTGTCAGAGCGAAGGACTGGCCGCCATCACTGCTCTGCCAGCGGGTGAGGCAGCCGGGAAATTCAACGGGTTGGCCGCACTGGTCGTAAACCCCGGCAGACTGATAGCTGGCATGGAGATAAGACCAGTAAATATCTTCACCTTTATAAATTGTGTCACTCTCACCAATCGGCAGACCAACATCAGCGATATCAACCACCCATTCAGCGCGACCATCCCAGAAATCCGCCAGGGTTGGCGATGGTGACTGGGCAGCAGCAGGCAGCGAAAGCAGTAAGCACAGGGTTAGCCAGAGCATAAAACCGGGTTTGAAAACAGGCACAACCACTCCTGACTTTTGGCCTAGCCGCAGGCGCGTTTGCGGCATCGGGCGCAATCAATTAAGATAAGTGAGGCAGGGCAGATTTTTCGTTCCATGTTATACTTTTCATTGATGCAGCGCGCTGGGTTCACCTCACACCCATATTATTGGTTTTCGGAATGACTCAATGGCCGACATCAGCTTAAGAGAATACCTCAATAATTTAGAGCCGCTGCTGAAAAGTGGAGCGTCAACTGAGGTTGTCCACCACTGCCGGCACATTTTGCAATATTTTCCCAAAAATGCCGAAACCTATCGGTATCTGGGGCAGGCGCTGGCGTCGGCCTCCAACTGGGGCGAAGCGGCTGAAGTTTACCAGCGTCTTTTGAGTGTGTACCCGGATGACTATACAGCCCATTCCGGTCTGAGCGAAGCCTACCTGCGGCTGAAACGCCCGGATGACGCGATCTGGCATCTGGAGCGGGCTTTCGAGCAAGACCCTAACAACCAGTCCATCATTGAAGCGCTGCGCGAGTTGTATCGCCGTCACCGGCGTATTGAGCAGGGTAAAGTACAGCTCACAACTGGTGCTGTAGCGCGGCAGTATCTCCGTAATGGTCTGTATGAACAGGCCGTCGATACCCTGCAAGGGGCCTTGGAGCGGACGCCAGACCGGGTTGACCTGCGACTGCTGCTGGCACAAACTTATCAGGAAGCCGGTTCAACTATTGAAGCAGGTGAGAGCGCGCTGGAAGTGCTGGAAACGCTGCCCGACTGTCTGGAAGCTAATCGCATTCTGGCACAGTTGTGGCTCTCGGCTGAACGCCCTTCAGACGCGCAGCGCTATATCAACCGCGTTCAATCCGTCGCACCCTATCTGGCGCTGGAACTAGCGCAGGGGCAACCCGCGTCCGACGATTCATTTAAACTCGAAGAGTTGGATTATCAACGAGTGGCTGAGCGCGAAATTCTGACAGCAGCGCCGGATTGGCTGCAAGACCTGCCCCCCAGCGAACTACCGACAAGCGGCGATGATCTGCCCGATTGGGCCGACTCATTCGCGCCAAGTCAGCCAGCCAGGGATGATGATAGTGACGCTATCTTTGACGATGATTTCAGCAGTGGTCTACCTGATGACTGGCTAACTGATCTGGGCGATGCGCCGCAGTCTGTCCCGCCGCTGCAAAGCAGTAAACGAACCGGGCGCACGGGGTTATTATCAAGTCTCGATCTGCCCCCGGAACCGGAGTCACTAACAGCAGCACCGGTTGAGCCTGAACTGGAATTCCCACTCGATAACCTGCCCGGCACGGATGAATTATTCTCCGGTCAGGTTGATCCCATGAATAATGCAGCGCTGGAGATGCCAGACCTGTTTGCCGATGATGATCTTCCCGCCAGCCCGGTTGAAGCCGTGCAGCGTTCGACCGGTGATCTGCGTGACAATGACCCATTGGCATGGCTAAAAGACAGTGGTGTTGAAATCATCGAAGGCGCAGAGCGTGGCGACACTAATTTTGATCTGTTTGGCGCAGACGATGACAATCTATCTCTGAAAGATGCCGACAGCGCCAACCCGCTGGCATGGCTGCAAGGCTATGGCGATGATATGGTCGTCGAACAGGGAAGTCCTCAAAACTTTTTCCCGGAAGATGACGAACTCCCACTGGCGGCGGAAGATGCTGCTGACCCGCTGGCATGGCTGCAAGGCAGTGATGTGGAAATCGTTGAGGAAGCCCCCGCTATTCCATCATTTGAAGCCCAGGCACAGGAAGCTGACCCGCTTGACTGGCTTACGGATGAATCACTGTTGGACGAAGCGTTAGATGTTGAAGCATTACTGGAATCGACAGGCCCACTGTCAACATCTGAATTTCGCAGTGTGCAGTCTGAAGCACTTGCCTCGCCTGACACAACAGAACGGCAGGAACCCATGTTTGACGATAATGATAATGACCTGGACTGGCTAAAAGGTGACGAACCTGAACAAAAGCCAACGGACGAAAACCTCCCAGACTGGCTGGTTGATGTGCCAATTGACCGTGAGCCAACGCCAGAACCAGAGATGCCAGATGATGAAGATGCTTTTGCCTGGCTAAGCGAGGCAGAACCTACACCAGCAAGCGAAATGGATGTCCCTGACTGGCTGGCCGATGCCAGTGCAACCGCTGCACCTGTCGATGCACAAGGCGTTGACAGTCTGGATTGGATGAGCGAGACAGCAGACGAGTCAGACCTTATTGAAGAAGTAGATGATGTGCCTGATTGGCTGGCGGCGGCTTCACCTCGTGCCGAACAAACGCCTTCCGACAGCGCTGACAGCCTGGACTGGATGAGCGAAATGGATGTCGTTGAGGCTGACGAAGCTGATGCAAGCGCTGATATACCTGATTGGCTGACGGCGGCACCTGCCGAAGCACTGGAAGCTGAGACGATGGGTATATCAGAGAGCAGCCTTGAGTGGATAAGCGCAGAGGACGACGAACCTGAGTTGGCATTTGAGGATGATGCACCAGACTGGATGAGCGAGGTAGCACCGGCAGCATCATTAACAGAGTCAGGAGAAGATGACTTCTCATGGATGGGTGCAACGGCTGACTCTGGCGAAGTGCAAAGTGCAGAAGACGACCTGACGATACTTGAAGGGATTGGCCCGGTGGCTGCTGATGCACTGCGGCAAGGCGGCATTACGACCTTTGAGCAAATCGCAGCAGCCTCACCGGAAGAACTGCTCCGCATTGTAAAAATTGAACAGGGTGTCTCACTCGTCAGTGATACGACGACCTGGCCGAAACAGGCACAGTATATTATTGATGGCGATATGCAGGGTCTTTATGCCTATCAGGATTATCTGGTCGCTGGAAAAGAGCCAGACGTACCACCGCAGGAAACATGGCCTGAACCCAGCATGTCCGCTGTCGAAAATGACAGCCTTGAGTGGATGAGCGAAGTTGAACCCGAAGCCGACGACGAAGCTCGTATAGGTAACGCCCAAGTAGAAACACAAGAAGAAAGGTTAAATGCAAACGCGACATCAACAGCAAAAA
>CAYUTY010000002.1:0-141765 GCA_964447795.1 uncultured Anaerolineaceae bacterium | reverse complement strand
GTTGAGTGCCGCCGCGCCTGCCCCAGCCCATGACGATGACGAAATCCAGTTCCCCGAACCCTCTGCTGCTGATGCCGGGTTTGAGTGGATGAGCGAAGTTGAACCCGAATCGGACGACGAAGCGGGTCTGGCTGACACCGGTGTTGAAGCCATGCCTGACTGGTTGAGCGCTGCCGCGCCTGCCCCTGCCCATGACGACGACGAAATCCAGTTCCCCGAACCCGCTGCTGCCGATGCCGGGTTTGAGTGGATGAGCGATCTAAATGACGAGCCAGCAGAAGAATCAGAAGAAGATGCTGAAGCGGCGGCCATGCCCGACTGGCTAAGTGCCGCCAGCCCTATTACCTCGCAATCCATCACACCCGATGAACCAGAAGACAGCAGCTTTAGCTGGGGCGATGACGCTGAACCCGCTGAAGAAAGCAGCAGTGATATGCCGGAGTGGTTGAGCAATATTCAGCCGCGTACAGAAGAGGAATTTGAGCCAGAACTTGCCGCACCCAGTGAATTTAGCTGGATTGAAGAGATGAATGCCCCTGAACCTGAAGCAGAAGCAGGGGACTTTAACATTGAAGAACCGGAATGGGATGAAGCTGGCGAATATGAAGAAGCCATCGTCGAAGAACCCACAATGATGGCCGATTTGGATACTTTTGAAGAAGAGGCTGAACTACCGACACCAGCCAACAATGCGCCCGACTGGCTGAATGCGATGGTTCCAGGTCTGGATATTGATTTTGATGCCAAGGAAGACGAACCGGTTGAGCAGGAATTTGTTGAACCCAGGCCAGCCGAAGAAATTTTACCGGTTCGCAACCAGCGCGAGTTCGACTGGTTGATGAACGTAGTCGAGGAAGAAACTCAACAAATAGCCGCTGTCACCAATGGTGGCAAGCGTAGACGCTTCAGCTTCTCGCGCTTACCGGCATGGCTGCGAAAACCGGCTGAAGAACCCGATCAGCCCGCCAGCAGCGGCGACGATACAGATGATATCGACCTGCCACCCTGGCTGCAATAACTGTTCTTTACCTGCGTAAAAGGAACGAGCGATGGCACCCGCAGATAATGTACCTAATTTCGACTCGATGTCTCCTGAAGAAATCATGGCGTGGATGGAAAGTCTCGCCAAACGCCAGGGGGCAAACAGCGCGGAATTCACGACCGATGCGAACCTGGAAATCCCCGAAATTGACCCGGATACCGTCGTGATTGACGAACCGGGGTATGTGCCATCGGAAGGAAAATCAAAGGGGCAAAAAATTACAGGGATTATGCCCCCGTCAAAATCGGCAGCCGAGAAAGCCGCTGCATCCGCTGCACCACCTCCGCCACCTGCTGAAGTAACGCCGCCGCCGCCACCTGTTGCAGCGGCACCGGCACAGCCAGAACCCGCTGTCAGCGAAAGTTCAATGTCATGGCTGGAAAGCCTGGCGGCTGATCAGGGTGCGCTCATTGATCTGTCATCCCTGGCTGCTGACCTGACACCGGCAGCAAGCACGCCCGCTCCGGCAAACAACCCGGTTGATTGGCTGGAAAACCTGGCACAGAATCAGGGTGTGCCGGAAGAACTCGAACCGGCGGCATCTGGCGAAGGTGATCCGATGAACTGGCTGGAAAGCCTCGCCAAACGTCAGGGCGCACGCAGTGAAGAATTGATGACTGACGCCAATCTGGAAGTCCCCTTGCCGGAAACCTGGGCCGACGATGGGCCGGGATATACTGACATTTCATTTGATGCGCCAGGCCTCACGACCAAATCCGCCGCACCGCCGCAGGAAACACTTGAACCAGCGCGCGCCTTCGAACCTGCCGCCACTGAAGACCCGGCAGCATGGCTTGATTCGCTGGCTTCGGGACAGGGTTTTGAAGCGCCAAAGACTGCTGAAACAGCGGGCGAACACAAGTTGAGCGATGACGAAATCTCAGCAGCTCTGGCACGGGGCGAAGTTGTCCCGCACGATCAGATGGAATCGTGGATGAGCCGCCAGCTTGAGATCGGCGCGGAGCGACCAGAGCCGGAAGAACTTTCTGCCTATGACCCAGATGCACCGGCTGTCCCGGCGGAATTGCCGGATTGGTTCCTGGAACAGGTTGGTCAAAGCGGCCCGCCTGAAGAAACACCGCTTCCCCAGTCCGGGTCGCAGCCACCGTTGATCGACATCATCCAGGAACCACCCGCCGTGACGGATATGCCTGACTGGTTGAAGGACGACCCCGAACCAGCCGGCGAACTGGACAGCATCTTTGCCAATACGCTGGATGAGAGTCTGCTGGATGTTTCACCTCCACCAAGTCCCGCTGCGGCGGCGTCAATTACAGAACTGCCGCTTGACGTGGATGATCCCTGGGTAGAAGCATTTGACCAGGAATTTGAGCAGGGGCAGGCTGACATCAGCCAGTTACCGGACTGGTATGTCAGCAAGGTCAGTGAGCCAGTTCAGGCAGGAGCAGCGCCAGCATTACAGGATGCAGCATTCGAAGCAGAAACCGAACTACCCGCCGGACAACCGGAAGCCGTTCCCGACTGGCTGCAAGGGCTGACAACCACCAGTGAAGCGCCTGCCATCCCTGCTGATATGCCGGACTGGTTAAAAACGGAAGCACCGCCTGCGGAGACCGTCGTGCAGGCCGCCACACCCATAGCAGCAGATGTGATGCCAGACTGGATAAGTTCGGTTGCGCTTGAAAGCACGGATGAAATCCCGGACTGGCTGACAGAAACACTGGGGACAGCCACATCAGAACAGGTAGCGGTCGTAGCGCAGCCACCGCCACAGCCAGCACAGCAGACACAAGCGGTTGTCCCGGCGCGGCCAGCAGTTACTTATTCACCTGCGCCAGTACCGGTCCAGGCAACACAAATTGATGTAGCAGCAACTCTGAATGCCGCGAGAACGCAGGTTGGCGCTAACGATCTTGACGGCGGACTGGGCAATTACGAGTTACTTATCCGTGCTAACGCACAGCTTGATGCGGTGGTCGATGACCTGACCAAAGTGGTGGAGAAGGTGAAAAACGCGGCTGTCTATCGGGTATTGGGCGACGGTTTGATGCGACAGGGCAAACTACAGGCCGCCCTCGATATTTACCGCAAGGCGCTCAATCAGCTATAATTTGCAATCTGTAGCGAGCAGTTTTGCTCGCTACACAGATGTATATCCGTAAACGGGTCACTTTCGACCCGTTTATCATGTCTGAGAGGGAAAATATGGAACGCACACTGATTATCGCTAAACCGGACGCGGTGCAGCGTGGGCTGACCGGCGAAATCATCCGCCGATTCGAGGCCCGCGGCCTGCGGATCATCGGCATGAAGTTCATGCAGGTGTCGAAGGAACTGGCGGAAAAACATTATGACATTCACCGGGGAAAGCCATTCTTCGAGGGATTGGTTCAATACATCGTGTCATCGCCAGTTGTCGTGATCGCGCTGGAAGGCACCAATGCGGTAGCCGCCGCCCGTCAGACGATCGGTTCTACCAAACCGCACGAAGCGGCAGCAGGAACAATTCGAGGTGATTTCGCGCTGGAGATTGGGCGCAATCTGGTTCATGGGTCGGACAGCGTGGAGAATGGCCAGATCGAAGTCGCTAACTTCTTCTCCGAAAACGAACTGGTAAGCTGGCCGCGTGCAACGGATAGCTGGATTTTCGAATAAAAAGAGCAACAGAGGGACACGACCTGTTTATTGTGACAGGTTGTGTCTCTACTGAATGCTGACCAGCACCTGTGCGTCGCGCCATAAACCTTCAAGGTCGTAGTAGCGGCGTTTCTCTTCCAGAAAAATGTGCAAAATCACATCGCCATAATCCATCAAAACCCAACCGCTATCCGACAGCCCTTCGACCGAGTGTGGCAGCTTGCTGTAACGTTCCTTGACACTTTCGCGCACGGCCTCTGCTATCGCTTTTAACTGCCGTTCACTGTTGCCGTTACAAACAACAAAAAAGTCGGCAATGATGGCATCGGGGCGAAGGTCGAGCAGCACAATGTCTTCGGCCTTTTTGTCTTCAACTACATTTACAATGTGCCTAGCAAATTCCAGTGAGTCCAGAATTGGCCTCCTTAGCTAACTCTATATCTATCCGCATTGTAGCACAGGATTTCGAGTGGGCAACGTTACATTTCGCCCAGAAAAGCGCGGGCAGCTCCGATCACCTCTGCCGGGTTATCATCGAGTGCCTGATGTGAAATGCTCGGCAATTCCACCAGATGAGCAGATGGGAGATGGCAGGCAGCATAACGCGCTTCATCCGGCGGTACGGTCATGTCACGGGTGCCAACAATGACCAGCGAAGGATGATGAATGTGGCTCAAATGCGGCCCCAGATTCTGGTGGGCAATACTTCGCAAGCCAGATGCCGCTGCCTGCCACGAGGCACGCTTGACATCCTGACGAACACGCAGCATGGTCGCCTCATTCACCAGACCAGGCGCAGTCAACAACGGTGTGAAAACATCGATCAGATCAGATTGCAGCATTGACCAGACCATTTTGAAATGCGCCAGCGCATAATCACCCAAGCTGGAAGTGATAATAGCTTTCAGTTCAATCGGGCGACCAAAACGCCCGGTCACCACTGGCGCAATCAGAATGAGTCGTTCGGCCAGATCAGGACGCGCCAGCGCCAGCTTAAGGGTCAACATGCCCCCCATAGAGTGTCCAATGATGGCCTTTGGGCGAATGCCGTGAGCATCACAGAAGTCAATCAGGGATTGTGTGTGGGTATCAACATCTGGCGGGGCAGCATCGACAGGATGAGACGAACCGCCGAAGCCAAGCAAATCAATCGCCCAGCAGCGAAAATTACCCGCCAGTTCAGCGACCAGCGGCGTCCACATGCGTTCAGAACTGGCCCATCCGTGAACCAGCAGTATATCAGGGCCAGTGCCAGTGCAGGTGTAATGCAGTTGGGATTTTCTCTGTGGCGAATTCATGAGCGGATTATAGCATAGGTTTCCATCAAATTTGCGTTTACCCGTTCAAATTCTGCATCGGATGTGCTATAATACACGCTTCAAATTAGCACAGATGAGCTATTTTATGAGTGAACAGCAGGTTGAATTCACAGTCGAAACGCCGGGCGAACGACTGGATAAATTGATCGTGGCACAGGTTGGTGACAGCCTATCACGTGTGCAAATCCAAGCGCTCATCAAAGAGGGTCTGGTCACAGTCAACGATGAACAGGTCAAGCCAGGCATAAAGTTGAAAGGTGGCGAGCGGATTAGGGTGATGATCCCGCATCGGGAAGAGGCAACCAGTGTCACACCGGAGAGCATTCCGCTCACAGTCCTTTACGAAGACGCCGACATCGCCGTGATCGAAAAAGCTGCCGGTATGACTGTGCATCCGGGTGTGGGTAACGAAACTGGCACGCTTGTGGCAGCACTGCTGGCACGCTGGCCGGAAATCGCGGCGATGAACACCAGTGAAAAACGGGCTGGCATCATTCACCGGTTGGATAAAGACACAAGCGGTTTGATGGTAATCGCCAAAAATGACCGTGTTCGCCGTCGTATTATGGCGCAGTTTCAGGCACGAACGGTTGAAAAACAGTACCTCGCTCTGCTGGAACGCACCCCAGCAACGCAGACCGGGCGCATCGATGCACCGATTGCCCGCGATCAGAACCAGCGCAAACGCATGGCTGTTTCGCGCGGTGGAAAACCCGCCATCACCGAATACCGAATCGTTGAAAGTGATTTCAATGGCAATCAAGCGCTGGTGCGAGTCAACCTGCTGACGGGCCGCACGCACCAGATTCGGGTTCACATGGCCTTCATCGGCTGTCCTATCGTTGGCGATAGTGTGTATGGCTTCCGCAAACAACGCCTCAAGCTGAAGAGGCACTTTCTGCACGCGGCGGAATTGGCATTCGACCACCCTATGACTGGCGAACGGATGCATTTTGAATCGCCGCTGCCCGCTGGATTACTCAATATTCTTGAGAAGTTAAGGTTTAAGTAGTTGGTAGTGATTAGTCGATAGCTACTCGTCGAGTGACTAGCGACCAGTCACTATCTGAGGCTACAATATCGTTCATGTACGACCTGAAAATCACAAGGACAATACCCCATGCGTGAAATCACCGTTGCGACCGTTCAGATGAGGCCGCGGCTGGGCGAAGCGGAAGAAAATCTCGTCAAAATGACAGAGACGATTTCCAAGATTGCCTCACAACAGAAAGTTGATCTGATCGTCTTCCCGGAACTCATTACCAGCGGTTATGAACTCGGTGTGCGCTTCACCGAAATTGCCCAGCGCGTCCCCGGCCCAACGATCAACCTGATCGCCCAGCGTGCCAATGAATATGGCGTATTCATCGCCTTTGGCATGGTGACAAAAGAAAAAGTTGAGTCCGTGCTGTATAACTCAGCCATTCTGGTTGGGCCGGATGGCGAGCTGCTCGATGTATATAACAAAATCCACCTGCGCGGCGAAGAACGCATGGCCTTCCGTGAAGGTTTCAAGCTACCAGTCATCCCGACGGAAATCGGCAACATTGGCCTCATGATCGGCTACGATCTGGCCTTCCCGGAAGTCTCGCGCAGTCTGGCGCTGGATGGCGCGGAAATTATCTGCGTGATGGCGAACTGGGAAGCAGCAGCGGTGGATGAATGGAAAACCTACACCCGCGCCCGCGCTTACGAAAATTCAGTGTTCATCGCGGCGGCTAACCGTGTTGGTGAGGATGTGACGCTGAACTTCGGCGGGGAAAGCATGATCGTTGGCCCACGCGGGCAGATTCATGCCTCGCTTGCCAGCGAAACCGACCCGGAAACCGGCGCACCATTGGAAGGCTTTGCGGTGGCGCGAATCGACCTGGATGAAGTGCGTAAGTACCGCGAGGAGTACCAGTTCATCCAGAACCGGCAGCCTGCGGTCTATAAAACGCTGGTGCGGAAATACTAGTTCAATATTTAGAGGCGGGCCAGTGGCTCGCCTCTGTTTTATTGCATACTGATGGAATTACAGAGGCGACAAAATGGCATCGCAGTCAAGTGAAGGATTTGTTTACTGCGCGGTTTGCAGAACAAAAAGCCCCAAAAACAGTTCGCGCTGCATCAACTGCGGTTTCCCATTCAGCGGTGATGCGATGGTGGCATCTGGACAAAAATTACCGCCATCACGTTATGAACTGTTGCAAGCCGACAGCGATATCCTGCCCGGTCGCCCTGGCTGCCTGACACTTTATATTCTGATACTCCTGCTCGGCGGGGCAGGAATCGCCCTGGTTTTGGCAACCCCCAGCATCAACCGTAGTTTATATGGTGTACTTGGCGGGGCGCTTCCCAGTGAAATCTATCCTGTGCTGGCGGCAGCGGGTGTGGTGCTGCTGATTTCGCTGGCGGGGCTATTTTTCATGAGAAACTGGGCGCGCATCTTTCAGATTGGCCTGCTGATAGTTGCGCTGGTCGCGCTCATACCATTTCTGCTGTGGGGATTCCGTAATCCTCGAATCATCACCAATTGGAATACGCTGGGGCTGGTATTTGGCAGTGCCATTTTCATTTTGATCGCATTACGCTGGTTCTGGACAAACGGCAAGCGGTTCAGTTGAGATTAACGATGCCCTACATCAAACAGGTTTCGGATGAAGAAGCGACAGGCGCGGTCAAACGCGAAATCGACAATGCTTACAAACGCGCCGGGCGAGTGTGGAATATCGTCCGCATTATGACACCTAACGCTGAAGCCCTGCGAACATCAATGAGCATGTATTCGGCGCTGATGTTCGGCGAATCGCCCTTATCACGAGCGCAGCGGGAGATGCTGGCGGTGGTTGTCAGCCGCGCCAATCATTGCAAATACTGAACGCAGGCGCACGCTCATGACCTCCGTGCTGAGGTCAACTGGTTTGAGACTAAAGCGGAAGCAGATACTTACGTTCACGCCATTGCCCGCAACTGGCGAACAGCAGCCTTGTCCCCAATGGATGCTGCCCTTTGCGCCTATGCCGAAAAGCTCACGCTGCAACCAGCCGCAATGGACGCAGTGGATGTAGAATTACTGCGAGAAGCAGGGCTGGATGACCGGGGAATTCACGACGCGACGCAGGTTATCAGCTACTTTAATTACATCAATCGTATTGCTGACGCGCTTGGTGTTGAGCCAGAAAGTTTCATCCCACCCTGGGGCGAACAAATTCCTTAATTAACAAAGCGCATTCGTATCCTTCAAAACGTTTCAGAAAATTGGCTGGTGTAATAGCTTACGCTATAATGATTAATAGTACTGGACAGTCTGACATAAGGAGAAGGCAACATGTTTGCTGAATTTCGCAAGTTCATCATGCGGGGAAATGTGCTTGATCTGGCTGTTGGTATCATTATCGGGGCGGCTTTTACAGGAATCGTCAATTCACTGGTAAACGACATCATTATGCCCCCCATTGGCCTGGCTACCGGCGGCATTGATTTTAAAGACCTGAAAATTGTTTTAAAGGCGGCAGAAGGTGAAAATCCAGAAGTCGCTATGAATATTGGGTTATTCATCAATGCGCTTATCAGCTTTTTAATTGTGGCATTCGTCGTCTTTTTGATTGTGCGCGCCTTTAACAAAATGATGGAACGTTTCAGCAAGCCGGAACAACCTGCCGCCCCCGCTGGCCCAACCACTGAAGAACGGCTGGTAGCGACCCTTGACCGACTGGCAAATTATCTTGAAGCCAACGACACAAAACCGGTGTAGTCAGGCATTCCAATGAGTGACAGCCCATTGCCTGAACCTTCGCCCCGCGCATCCATCATCGCCTTCATCATCATTGCGATCGCAATTCTGGGTGGCGGGGCACTGCTGTTAGCCTCGCGTCCGCAGCCCGTGCAAATAACCATCAATCCGCCGCTGCCGACCGCAACATCGGCGCCAACACTCACACCAGGGCCGATCACGGTTTACATTACCGGGGCAGTCGCTCAGCCAGAAATTTTACTAACACTGCCACCGGGGACACGGGTAGAAGCAGCAATTGAGGCGGCGGGCGGGTTACTGGACAATGCAGACCTTGAGCGTGTAAATTTAGCAGCGATTTTGCGGGATGGCGATCAGGTACATGTGCCGCAGCAGGGGCAGGAAGTAATCCTGCCGACGCCGGGCGGAAGCGGAATCATTTACATCAACACGGCGACTGTTGAGGAGCTGACAGCACTGCCTGGCATTGGTACAGGCCTGGCGCAGCGCATCATTGACTACCGGGAAGCGAACGGTTTTTTTGCCAATCTCGATGCCCTGGATGCCGTACCCGGTATTGGGCCAGCCCTGCTGGAAGCGATTACGCCGCTGATCTCCTTTGAGGGTGGTTAGCCAATACGCTTGCCTGTTTTACTATCAAAATAGAGTATTTGTGCTGGATCAAGCGCACATTGAATAGTTGAACCTACCTCTGGGCAGCTATCCAGCGGCGCGGTCAGCGACCAGTGTTCGCCCCCCAGATGCACTTCGATCAGACAGTAATGCTCGGCATAAAAGGGCGTAACCTGCTCAATCACGCCATAAACCCCCTCTGAAACTATTTTGATATGCTCCGGGCGGATGCCAGCGATAACTTTTGCGCCTTCGTTCAAATCTTTCCGCACCGGAAAGCCGCCGAAATTTTCTCCCTGCCACAGCCCATCATAAACCGTGCCATGCAACAGATTCATGAGCGGCGTACCAATAAAAGTTGCCACAAATACATTTTGCGGATTTTCATACAACTGATGGTAAGTCCCGATCTGCTCAATATGCCCATCACGCATGACAGCGATGCGATGCGAGAGCGCAACAGCTTCCACCTGATCGTGCGTGACATAAATCGAGGTGACGGGAAAAGCATTTAGAAGACGTTTGAGTTCAACCCGCGCTTCTGCCCGATATTTGGCATCCAGGTTAGCAAACGGCTCGTCGAACAGCAGCACCCGCATGTCACGCGAGAGCGCCCGCGCGATGCCAACACGCTGCTGCTCACCACCGGAAAGCTGGCCTGGCCGCCGTTCCAGCAGGGCATCCAGACCAATACCGGTAATTTTGGAAATCTGGCGCAAACGGGGAGTGACTTCCTGCTCGCGCTGGCGCAGGGAGAAGAAGAAACTGACACTGCGGCGGCTTTCCCAATGCGGGACAAGCGCACCCTCCTGAAACACCATACCTATGCCGCGCTCACGCAAAGGAATCCTATCCAGATCAACATCGTCATAGAAGACGTGACCTTCATCTGGTTTGAGGATACCTGCCGCAAGCCGCAGCATGGTACTTTTGCCGCACCCGGATGGGCCGAGGATCGCCAGCACATCACCCGACGATAATTTCAACGACACATCACGAATGGCAGTAATGGTCTGCGTTTCCAGCCCGGCGCTCTGTGTAAACCGTTTGGTAACATGTTCAAGCGAGAGTGTGGTCATGGTATTCCTCCTGTTTCTGATTATACCAACGTCCATCATTTCACTTGCCGTTTGTGACTTCTGGCACTACCATCATCGGGGCATTTTTACACACAGGATTTTGCATGGACTACATTGTCTTACGCAGCGATACCGTGACCTGGCCGACACCCGAAATGCGCGAGGCGATGGCAACAACCCCGGTAGGGGATGATGTGTACGGTGAAGACCCGATTGTAAACGAACTGGAAGCCGAGGCTGCTGCTATGCTTGGCAAGGAAGCGGGGCTGCTGGTCGCCAGCGGTACAATGGGTAACCTGATCGCTGCGCTGACACACTGTGGGCGGGGTGAAGAAATGATCGTAGGGCGGGAAGCGCACATGTTCCGCTACGAAGCAGGTGGTTCAGCGGCCCTGGGAGGTATTCACCCACATATCCTTGATGTGCAGCCGGATGGCACACTCAGATTGGATGCAATTCGCCGGGCTATCCGGGGTGATAACGAACATTTCCCACGCACGAAACTCATCTGCCTGGAAAACACCCAGGGAACGATTGGCGGGATACCGATTACAGCCGCCTATACCCAGCAGGTAAGCGATTTGGCGCGTGAACACGGGCTGAAGCTGCATATCGATGGCGCGAGGTTATTCAATGCGGCTGCTGCACTCGGTACAAGTGCGAAAGAATTAGTTTCCCCTGCTGACAGCATATCAATCTGTCTGTCGAAAGGGTTGTGCGCTCCTATTGGCTCAGTATTAGTTGGATCAGCGGGATTCATCAGGGAAGCGCGGCGGACACGAAAACTACTCGGCGGCGGAATGCGGCAGGCTGGTATCATCGCCTCTGCAGGTCTCATTTCGCTGCGGCAGATGACGATACGGCTGGCACACGACCACGCCAATGCCCGCGCCCTGGCGGAAGGACTGGCCGCTATCCCACATATCCAGATTGATCTGAGCCGTGTTCAAACCAATATGGTATTTTTTGACCTGATGGAAAGCGCACCAGTACTTCCGGGTGATTTCAGCACCCGGCTGCAAAAGGATTATAATATCCGCATGAATCCTTATCCCGGCTACACACACACCTTCCGTGCCGTGACCCATTACTGGATTACACGGGAGCGTGTGGAGCAAACGCTGAGGGCCATCCAAACGATTTTGACATGAGTCCAACCATCTACCCTGATCGGCCCGCCCCACTGCCGGAAGAACCACTCCCGCCGCCACCAGCAGAGCCGGTTGCAACACTGGATATAATTGAGGAAGATGAGGCCTGGGAATCGCCTTTTCCGCGCCGTCCCCGACAGGCAGGCGAACCGGTAGCCTATCGTGGCGCAACCAACGACCCGATTTTTGGCTACCTGATTGCGGTGGCGCTGTGTGTCGGCCTCGTTCCGCTTATACCAGCCAACGCCGCCCTGCGCTATGTCCTCCTGTGGACAGTGTTGGCGGGATTCGGGGTGCTGGCATGGCTGCTGGGCAGCAGTGCGCGGGTGGGGACAGAAACGCCGGAGAATCTTGGCTGGGGCATCATCTTTGGGCTGATTATCGGCGCACCGATGCTCATGGTCGGCGGGGAAACACTTCGCATCACTGTTCAGCGTCTGTTTGTCCAAATGAGCGTTGGTGAGGTACTGGCCTTTCTGGTGTTTGTCATGCCGCTGGCGGAAACGTTGTTCTTCCGGGGAGTTTTGCAGGAAACACAGCGTTTCTGGGTTATGGGGGTGCTGAGCAGCGTGTGGTCAGTGCTGCTGTTTTTCCCAATGCTCGAACCAGGCCGTTACCCGGCGGTAGCTGTGGTCATTGGGACGGCGCTGGTGATGATGAACATCATCTACAGCTATGTGCGCCAGCGCAACGGTCTGGCCGCCGCCTGGGTATGCCAGATTGTCGTCAATCTGGTGCTGCTGTTTGTGCCGTTTCTTTAGCCCCATAAGGCGACCAGATTTGGCAGAATGTGTAGTACAAGCAGCAGCGTTCCAAGCAGAAAGCGCCAGTCGCGCAGAATGAATGCGCCTTTTTCAAAGAGAACTTTATTCTGACGGATGAAAAAGGCCAGTGTGACGACAAACAGGATGAACAGGGTGATGCGACCGCTCCAGGTCATATTGCCATCCCGACGCGCTGGTACTTCGATGAATAGATAGGCCATTGATTGCCCGCCTAGAAACACCAGCCAGGCAATGTTCAAGGCAATATCCTTGAGCGCTTCCCGAAAATAGATCACATAAACCACCATCGGGAACAGCAGTGAAACGAGGAACTGGGGTAGGAGCTGCTCCGCAGGAATCTCCCAATAAGTCACATATAAATCGAAAGGCGCTAAAACCAGACCGGCTTTCTCATCAGAAGCATAAAGTTTAGCCTGCTCTGGCCCATAGGTGATAAGATACTGCCAGCCCAAAACCAGCACCGCTGGAATGATAATGCCCGCAACAATTTCCCATCGCTTGAGCAGCAGCGGACGCAAAAATGTAAAAGCAACGATCAAACAGGCAGCAGGCAGTAATGGCAGCGTGAAACTGGGTTTTGCCAGTGTCGCCAGAATGGTCAGAACAGCCATAGCGGCTACAACCACCCCCCGCCGATTAGTGATTCGATTCAGCAGCAGAATCAGACACAGGATAATGCCTAATGCAAACGGCCTGAGAAAATTGACCGTCGGATTATGCGGTGTATTGGGATAGACATAGGCGGAAAGCAATACAAAAGGGGCATCAAAGTTGATTGGGCCGACAAATAGAATAAGTGGCACGGCCAGATAAAACAGCGTCCACTTCCAGTTGGTATCCGCGCGTGTGCCGACCACAACCCGCAGCAATGTGTATACCAGCAAGCAGGTAGCAATATTAGATGCGACCAGAATCAGGAAATTGGCGTCGTCCAGCCGCAAACCGGGAAACAGGTTAATAAGCCCAATGGTGAGGACATGATACAGAAAATGCGGGGGCAGGCTGCGGCTGCCATCAATAATCCCTCTGGTGATATTGATATGGCCGATATAGTCGGTAAACTGCGTGAGTGTGCTGTAAACAAAATAATTCATGGACGGCCAGGTGAAAACAATCGCAAGCATGATAAGCGTTCCGGGAACACCTATCAGGTTGTAAACCATCAACGCTAGCGCGATCAGTGCAACAATTTCAAGCGCCAGCACCAGCGGTTGCTGATACAACTGCTGCACCCAGATTCTAATTTCCTTTACTGAGCCATCAGGCAGTTCTGCGCGAAGAACGCTGGGACGGTGAAATGAATTGCAGATTTTTTGTGTCCCCTCCCCGACCCGGCCAACAGTATTGATTTGAACCGTTTTTACGCCTTCCACCTTCCAGATCAGGTCAATGCACTGATGGGGATAAAGAACACGGCTGTGGCTGGTTGCGAAATATAGCTGTGTCTCCCCATAGGTTTCTTCCCGTACTGACATCACAGTATCTGCCGCCAGATAAAAAATGGGCAAAAAAGTCAGCAGCGCGATAAGGCCAAACAACAGCGCACGCTGCGGGCGATTCAGGTGTGGAAAATTGAAAGCGCGACGAGCGGGCTGAACGGCAGGCAGGCTGGATAATGACATCCGGGGTCTCCGAGCAAAATCGATGGGGGTATGAAGCTGGGGATTATAAACGAACGTTTTTACTCAAACCAGTCTGCATCATCGTCCGCGCCGAGGCCGAGCATATCACTCATCAGCACCGCGCCCTCATTACGCTGGGGCAAGCGACTGAGGTAGCGTTCGGTAACAGCGACATTGGAATGGCGTAGAAGCTGGCTGATTTTTTCGATGGGCGTGCCGGATTCGTGAAGCGCACCGGCTACCGAGCGGCGCAGATCATGGGGTGCGACATGACCGAGATCAGCCCTCATGGCCGCTTCAGTGACAATGTACCAGATGCCATCTGCTGTCACTGGGCGCGGACTGACACGACCACCTTTGTAGATACGACGCACCAGCGGGGATGAAGGCGCCGGGGTCTGCTCCAGCGGCGCAGCGAGCTTGCGCCAGCGGGTCAGCAATCCCATCACCGGGCGCGGCACATCGATCATCGCGGTTTTGCGCCCTTTACCATGCACCTTCAGCACCACACGGTCATTTTGCAGCGCGAGATCACCCCAGCGGGCGGAGGCAAGTTCTTCACGTCGCAGCGCCATCGTACACAGCACTGCCGTGATGACATGGTTACGAAGCGCCTGATTGTCACTGGTGGCGATTTGCTGCGAGGCAGCAATTAATAATTTGATCTGGTCAGTCGAAAGCCAGCGACCCGGACGCTGCCCATCTTCAGCTTTGGGCGGGCGGACATTGCTCATGGCAGCGCTGGTGTAGTCATCCAGCAGTTCGGCTTCAGAGAGCAGACTCGCCAGTGTCGTAATAGCGGCGCGCGCCTGGGTGATGCCCTGCCTGCCATGCCCAGCACGGGAGAGCATCCCTAACCAGGCGCGGAACTGTGGTGCGCTCAGACTTTCATTGAGCAGCCTCACTGGCAGCGCCCCCATCCGCCATACCCGCTGTTCGCCCTGTGTGGGCTTTAACCCACCGATATCGACAAGATACTGGTCAATCCAGCGGTAGTAAGCACGCTGAGTATGGGGGCTGCTGGCGCGACCCGGTAGTGCCGCGACCAGATTGAAGGTCAGCTCGGATGAGTCAGCCAGAATGATGTCAGTACGTGCGTGTTTAGATTGAATGTTCGCCATAGTGCAGATTATAGCACGGAGATGGGTCGAAAAACCGCCCCATCAGCGCTATGATTTATTCCTAATCAGGAAAACCACATCGACAGGTGAACTATGACCACAAACCAGACTTTCGCGCCGGTGACAGCGGCGATCATCGAGCATCTCACGCAGATCGTGGGCGCAGGTAATATCAGCAGCGCCAAAGCCGATATTGACCTGCACGCTAAAGACCAGTCACAGCACGCTGCCCATCCGGCGGAGATAGTGGTGTGGCCGACAGAGGCGCAGCAGGTAGCAGATATTCTCAGGCTGGCAAATGAGGCGCAGATTCCAGTCACGCCCTGGGGGGTTGGCACGGGTCTGGAAGGCAGCTCGATTCCGCTGCACGGCGGCATTTTGCTGTCGTTCGAGCGCATGAACCGCATCATTGAAGTTCATGCCGATGATTTTCAGGTAACAGTACAGCCGGGAATCGGCCATAAGGACTTGAATGCCCAGCTTGCCCGCTATGGCCTGTTTTTCCCCCCTGATCCCGGCGCAAACGCCACTGTCGGCGGGATGCTGGCGAATAACGCAGCAGGCATCCGCACCGTGAAATATGGCGCAAGCAAGGACAATGTTCTCAAAATGCAGGTGGCATTAGCCGATGGACGGCTGATTAATGTCGGGTCACGCTCGGTCAAACAGTCAGCCGGTTATGATCTGCTGCACCTGTTCGTCGGCAGTGAAGGTACTTTGGGTGTCATCACCGAAGCAACACTAAAACTGGTTCCCGTGCCGCAGTTCATGAGCGCGGTAGTGGCATCATTTCCGTCTATCGAAATCGCAGTGGAAACCGTCGTGGCAGTACGCGGCAGCGGTCTTGACCCGGCAGCGCTGGAATTGATTGACGCCGCACATGCGGTCATGTTGAGCAGCGTCGATGGTGTTGACCTGGGTGATAAGCCAGTGGTCTTTATGGAATTTCATGCCGCCCAGGAATCCACTCTGGAAGCAGGTCTGGAAATCGTCAAAGAGATTTGCGAGGAAATGGGCGCATTAAAGATCATGACGACTACCGATACAGCAGAGCGCAAACGCCTGTGGCACGCCCGCCATCATTCCTATGAAATCATGGTGCGAACCCACCCGGACAAACAGTTTTTCATCAATGATGTGGCAGTGCCTATCAGCGCTTACCCGGAACTGATCGATTTTGTCGAACGCACTCGCGCTGAGCAGGGGGTGACAGCCTACATGATCGGCCACGCTGGTGATGGCAATATTCATGTTGAGTTCCCTTTTGCGAACAGTGCTGAATATGCGAAGGCAATGGAAATTAACGGGCTGATCGTGATGAAAGCGCTGGAACTGGGCGGCACCTGCACCGGTGAACATGGCGTCGGCATCGGCAAATCCAAATATCTGTCCGCTGAACATGGCCCGGCGCTGGATGTGATGCACGACATCAAAACCGTTCTTGACCCGAACGGCATTCTCAACCCCGGCAAAATTTTCCCGCAGAACGGACATTGAAAGTAAGGGGAGGTAAATCCTCCCCTGCAAACCTATTCGATATGAACGCCAGCGCTGCTGCGGTTGTTCTCGATCACGCGAACAGTAGCGTTCAGTTCTTTCTGCCGCGCGGCGATCAGCGCATTGACCATTTTGGTCTGCATGGTTAACCCTTCGGCCAAACCGTCCATTTTGCGATGCAGATCGGCAATCTCTACTTCGTTCTTCAGATTGACCTGATAATCATTCTGGGCAACCGCTCGATCTTTCGTGGCCTGGCGATTCTGCGACATCAAAATCACAGGGGCTTGCAGTGCAGCCAGTGTACTGAGCGTGAGGTTGAGCAGAATAAAAGGGAACGGATCGAAGGCGTTTGTCCCCATATAACCATTAAAAGCAATCCAGCCGACCATTATCAGCGCAAAAAAGATGATGAAGCGCCAGCTACCAGCCCAGGTCGCCAGCTTGTCGGCCATACGGTCGCCAAATGAGGCGCGTTCTTCAATTTCCTCGTACACATCATCTGTGACGATGCGCGGGCGCAGATCGCGGATGAGCTGCTGCGCTTCTGGGCTAAGGAGGCTGTTCAACTCCTCAATTTCGTCGATTAACTCCATGATGCGGGCATCGGCATCATCGGCAGGCGCGGCAACAATGCGGTTCAGCAGCAGGTCGTTGTACATGATGTCCTCCGTATATACAGACTCTATACGGGCGCACACACCGGGCTTATGGGTGTGCGTCCACTCCTGAAACAGACAGCTTATTCAGTTGTGGAACAGTGGCTCTCGCTACCAGGTTTCCCGCAGGGATGCGGGACGGCAATAACGTGTGGCGTTATCCCCGGCAGGTGCTTGTCTGCATAAAGGGGATCAGCGCCGGGGCGCGTTATCGCCGCCGGTTGAGGGCGGCTGTTCCGTTGGGTAACTACTACCCTCGGTCATGTGATCCTCAGCTACTTATTGGACAATTAACGTCAGGTTTTTCACCTGACTAGTTAGATCATACGCCGATTTCAGCGTTTGTAAAGCACCAAAACCGACAAAAAACAGGCATCTGTTAGATACCTGTTTTGAGGCGACGGCCGGATTTGAACCGGCGATCAGGCTTTTGCAGAGCCTTGCCTTGCCACTTGGCCACGTCGCCATGAGTGACAAGTATAACGACAAAAAAGGCAGCTTTCAAGGCTTAACCGTCCCTTAAAACGTGAATGGACTTGCCAATTCAGGCAAAAATCGCCAGAATAAACGTTATGATGAATGAAGAACACAACACCCCACCAGAGACACAAGCAGCAGCGGACGATGATCTGCGTTTTGCGCCGCCTATTGATGAAGCATCAGATGATGCCAATACCGAGCCGGAAAAAGCTGAAGCCGCTGAACTTTTACTCGAAGTGGAAGACGTGCCTGCTGTCACGGATGATATGGACATTGAAGCGGCGCTGGCTGCCGTTTCGACTCTCAGCGATATGCTGGCAGAACGAGAGGCAGCAGCACAGGCACAAGCAGCGCGTGAAGAGGCCGAACGACAGGCAGCAGAAGAACGACGGGCGCGGCTGGAACACCCTGAATTGTTTTTCCCGGTGCCGCCTATGCAGATTTTGCACCGAGGACAAATGGCTTCGGTGATTCCGGCACTGGTACTGATTGGCTTAGGCGCATGGCTGACATTCAGCCTGACCACCGGAACAGCGCTCAATACCGGGCTGATCGCAGCCATTATGTCAGGCGGTCTGGCGCTGATCTGGCTGGCACGCTGGTTTTCGTCGGGAAGATGGGCGCGTGGGTCGCTCTTTTTTGCACTGGCTGGACTTCTGGGTGCAGGGTCATTGTTTTATTTGCTGCAACCAGCATCACCGGGATTGGCAGGCGGGTGGCCACTGCTGCTGATCGCCATCGGCCTCGCCTTTATCTTAGCTGGTCTTTTAGCCGCCCCGCGTGAAGGGCGACTTGCGCTGCCGGGATTCCTTTTTGTGGCGGCGGGAACAGCCGCTTTGAGCGTCACACTGGGACTGATCGGTGGCGAAATCATCTCAACCGCTGCAGCATTATGGCCTGCCGCGCTGATCGCCGTCGTGTTGATCTGGCTGCTGCCTGTGCTGTTCAGGCGGCGCGGCTAGTGCGGATTGCGATTGATGCCAGCCGCTGCACGGTCCAGCGGGTAACCGGCACAGAACAATACGCGATTGAACTCATCCGCGCCATCATCCTGCAGAATACTGAGCATCAGCTAACCCTGTATTTCCGCGACGCACCGCGCAGCGATTTATTCCCTGCTTCCCTTCTCGTTAAACATCGAATCATCCCATTTCGTCGGGCTTGGACGCATCTGCGCTTTGCCACTGCCTTGTGGCGAGATCGCCCCGATGTAACATTCGTTCCGGCGCATACCCTGCCATTCTTTTTTCCGGGGCGGGCGGTAGTGACGGTACATGACCTCGGCTACTGCTATTTCCCGCAAGCGCACCCTATGCGCCAGCGCCTTTATCTCAACTGGACAACCCGTTACAGTGCAGCACGAGCATCCGTCATTCTGGCGGACAGTGCCGCGACAGCCGCCGATTTAACGCGCTTTTACGGCACAAAATCGGCGAAAACACGTGTCGTCTATCCCGGCGTGGAAAAGTTATCCATTGGCGATATTGAAGCAGCACGACAAAAATACAGCCTGCCGAATCAATATTTCCTGTTCATCGGCACCCTGCAACCGCGCAAAAATATCGCCCGCATCGTACAGGCTTTTCAACGTTGGAAAACCGCGCATCCCAGCGATGAAACCGGGCTGGTGCTGGCGGGCGGCAAAGGCTGGCTGTTTGACCCGGCATGGGTATCTGGCGTAGACGGTGTTCATCTGCCGGGGTATATTGACGACGCTGACAAAGGTGCGCTCTACGCCGGGGCGCGGGCGCTGGTTTTCCCAACGCTTTACGAAGGATTCGGCTTCCCTGTCATCGAAGCGATGGGCTGCGGGACGCCGGTCATTGCCAGCGAAACATCCAGCCTGCCAGAACTCGTTGGCGATGCAGGGTTGTTAGTTAACCCACTGGATATTAAGGCAATCGCAGCCGCCATGAGCCAGATCAGCGACGATCAAGCGCTGCGCCGGAAATTGCGCGAACGTGGCTATCAGCAAGCGGCGAAATTCACTTGGGAACAGGCAGGCGCACAGACTTTAGACGCGCTGGAAAATGCTTTCGATGGATGATCTCGATAAATATACAGCACTGCGCGACGCAGGGGCAACACCTGAAGCTATTTACCGTCAGATTGAAGCGGATGAAGCAGATCCCATAGCCCGTATTCGCATTATCCGGCAGGTATTCAGCTTAACATTGGTTGAAGCTAAAGAACTTATGGTTCGTGCGCACGGACATGAATCACTGAATGCCTATCAAAGCCAACTCATTCCAGCTTTAAAGAGCTTGATGATTGAACGGATTCTTGTTGTCCAATTGGGCGACATCGGCGATCTGATTGTCTCCACCCCTGCCCTATCAGCCCTGCGCGAAGCCCATCCCGAAGCACATATCGCTTTACTGACGACTAGCCACGCCGCGCCTGTCTTGCCGAACGGACTGGTCGATCAGGTCATCACCTTTGACCGCAAAGCCTTCAACAGTTCCATCGCCTTTTTCCGCCCCGCAAACCTGCAGCGGGTGTTCGCGCTCGGCCAATATGATGCGATCATCTTTTTTCACCATTTCACACTGAAATTAGGGACGCTCAAATTCGCGTTGATCGCGCTGGCGACCCGCGCCAAACGGCGCATCGGGCTGGACAATGGCAACGGTTGGTTTCTGACCGAACGCCTAGCGGATGGGGGCTTCGGCGCGAAACATCAGGCGCAGTATTGGCTCGATTTAGTCGGGCTGCTCGGCGCAGATTCAGCGCCACAAAAAGCGCGCGTTCGGCAATCTCCACTGGATGACACCAGCGACCCACGACCCGCTGCTAAGCGCATCATCATTCATGCGGGGAGCGGCGGTTATAGTACGGCCCGCCGTTGGGAGCCAGCGAAATTTGCGGCGGTGGCCGATGCGCTGGCGGCGGAATACGACGCGCAGATTATGCTGGTCGGCACACCGGACGATGACGGACAGGCTGTCAAATCGGCAATGAAAACGACACCGATTGATATGATCGGCAAAACCAGGCTGGACACCCTAGCCGCTTTTCTGGCGAATGCGGATTTATTCATCGGCGCGGACAGCGGCGTGATGCATCTGGCAGCGGCAGCGGGTGTGCCAATCGTAGCGATTTTTGGACCCAGTAATGCTGATGCCTGGCATCCCTGGAATCCCGGCGGGAAAGTGGCTGTCATCCGCAGCGGTGTCGAGTGCAGCCCGTGCAGCTATGTCGATCACACCGTCGGTCTGCGCGAAGGCTGCGCCGCGCGAACCTGTATGCGCCTGGTCACGCCAGATGATGTGCTGCAAGCAGCGCGGGACATCTTAGACGGTGAATCCGTAGGGGAGGGTTTCAAACCCGCCCCCATCGAACATCCACAGCGCATCCATATTCTTGGCCTGCCGGTGGATGGCATCACCTATGCCGAATGGCTGGCGATGATCGAAAATTGGGTCAACGACAGCCGGAAAAACCCGCACGCACGGCACGTCTGCACCATCAACCCCGAATTTATCATGATTGCCCGGCAGGATGTCAATTTCCGCAACATCCTGAAACGGGCGGATTTGTGCGTGCCGGATGGTGTTGGCCTCTTGTGGGCGGCGCGGCGGCTGGGCAAACCCCTGCCGGAACGTGTGACCGGCTCGGACGGTGTGCCGATCATCGCCGCACGCGCAGCGCAAAAAGGCTGGCGTTTGTTCTTCCTCGGTGCTGCCCCCGGTATAGCCGAAAAAGCGGCGGACGTGCTGTATGGGCGTTATCCCGGTCTGCAAATCGTCGGCGCTTACAGCGGAAGCCCTGCGCCCGAAGAGGAAGATGCGATAGTTGAGCGAGTCAATGCCGCTGATGCCGACCTGTTATTCGTAGCCTATGGTGCGCCAGAGCAAGACAAATGGATCGCCCGCAACCTACCCCGCCTGCAAGTGACGATGGCGATGGGTGTGGGGGGCGCGTTCGATTTCATCGCTGGCGTCATCCCGCGTGCGCCGCTTTGGATGCAGCGAATGGGACTGGAATGGCTGTTCCGGTTATACCTGCAGCCCTGGCGGATTCGGCGCATGATGCGGCTGCCGCGCTTTGTGCTGGCGGTGCTGCTTCGTGGGAGCGCTTAGGCGGCTTGGCTCTGGTGAAATCCACCTCCCGGTGACATACTTTCTGCGCGAATTCGTAGCTGTGATTGATATTTATGCCTCTTAAACAGTGGATACCTAAACTCGCTAATCAGCGCATTCTGGTGATTGGCGATGTTATTCTGGACGAATACCTGATCGGACGGGCATCCCGCCTCAGCCGGGAAGCACCGATTCCTGTGCTGGAATTTGAGTCGCGCCAGCTCATTCCCGGTGGCGCGGCCAACCCCGCTGCCAACATCGTCGCGCTGGGCAGTACGGCACTCCAGGTTGGAGTAATCGGCTCAGATACGCCCGCCACCAATTTGCGCCAGGTTTTGCAGGCGCGGGGCATTGATACGCATTATCTGATTACCGATTCTGGCAGGCCAACTACGGTCAAATCGCGCATCATGGCGCAAATGGGTTTGCGCTTTCCGCAGCAGGTCGCCCGCCTGGACACCCTCTCACGCGAGCCTGTTAGCAGCGGCGTCGAACGGCGCGTACGGACAATCATAGACCAGCAAATTCAGCAGGTGAACGCGGTGCTTTTGTCTGACTATCACACGGGCCTGTTGACGCCATCACTGGTCACAACAATTCGCAAACTGGCGACCAACACCAATGTCCTGCTCACAGCGGACGCCCAGGGGAAGCTGGAAAAATATACTGGTTATGCGCTGGTAAAATGCAATGCTGATGAAGCCCGTGATTACCTTCGCCGTGACCTGCGAACCAATGACGACTTTGCCGCTGCCGCACAGGAACTCTGCACAACCCTCAAGCTGACAGGTGGAATGGTAATCACACGCGGGTCAGATGGTGCAACTGTTGCCGAATGCGATGGCACAGCCATTCACTGCCCTGCTCCCTCGGTAAGCGATGTTTATGATACAGTTGGCGCAGGTGATACAACTATCGCCGTTCTGACGCTGGCTGTTGCAGCAGGTGCGCCCTACCATGAAGCGGCATCACTGTCGAATTATGCCAGCGGGCTGGTGGTGCGGCGCGTCGGTAATTACACCCCATCACCAGAAGAACTCGCCTGGGCGCTGGATAACTGGCAAACCGCATGATTCATTCCGTCGATAATCGACTGCGGTTAAGTTTAGCCTGCCTGCTGCTGGGACTATATCTGCTGGTGTACGTCCCGCGCATCAATTCTGCCGATGGCGAGGCGATTCTAGCGGTCGCCGCCGCTGCCATGCGTCATGGCATCCCTGACATCGCCGTGACGGGCGCGAATGAAGCGCTGATCCCGTTCGAGTTCGCCCGCATGGGTGCTTTCGGGATGGATGGGGGTTATTATTCCAAAAAAGGGGTCACACCGTCACTTGCGCTGCTGCCGCTGGTCTTCGCGGCGGAGCGCGTTCCCTGGCTGACAACACGGGCAACAGCCATGTTGTTTAACCCCCTGGTCACGACTCTGACAGCACTGGCCTTATACACGCTGCTGCGCTGGTTGAAGTATCGCCCGCGCACGGCCTTCCTCACTGGTCTGCTCTATGGCATCGCTACTTTTGCGCTGGTATACACCAAAACGCTCTTTGGTGAACCGCTGGCGGCGCTGCTGCTGCTGCTGGCGGTAATGGGGGCATACAGGTACCGGCAGTATGGAAAAACCAGCGTTTTAATGCTTTCCAGTTTATGCGCCGGGCTGCTGATCGGCATAAACATGATTTACGTGCTGATTGTCCCGGTTATTGGCTTTTACGCGCTGCTGCCAGATATGGGGGCGAAATGGTCGATCAAATCACTGATTCGCGCCACAATCACTTACAGTCTTCCGATAATTGGTGCGCTGGCCTTTATCGGATTGTATAATGCCGTGCGTTTTGGCAGCCCTTTCAGCACTGGCTATCACTTTGGCAGTGGTGAGGGCTTCACAGCAGACTTTGTTGAAGGATTTTTAGGGTTAACGATCAGACCATATCGCGGCCTGTTCTGGTACAACCCGCTGCTGCTCCTGGCAATCCCGGGATGGCTGATGCTGCGACGATCTGCGCCCCGTTTGGCATGGCTGGCACTGGCACTGGTAATTCTGCAAATTGTCAGTTTCGCCACCTGGTGGAGTTGGGAAGGCGGCGTCGCCTGGGGGCCGCGCTTCCTGCTGACCATCATTCCTCTGTTGGCACTGTCTCTTGCGCCATTGATAGAAACAGCCTGGGAAAACCGCTGGCTGGCTTTATGCGTGACCGCCTTTGCCCTGCTGTCGCTGGCTGTACAGGCACTTGGCGCGCTCTACAGTATTTATCCTTTTATCAGCTACCAGTACGAACATTATTACGACCTGTCAAAATCCATGCTCGCCCCCGATGTACTGATTCATCCCGGTCTGAGCGCCATCATCGGCCATCTGGCGCTGCTGCTGAAAGGCTGGCCGCTCGAACCTGTCTGGATAGCAAACGGGCTGGATGCTGTTCATCTTGCAGCAGCATTGGCACTGATGGGTGCGGGCATCATCATTGGCATGATACCTCGTTTAAAATCAGATTACCGGCTGACTGCCGGCGTTGTCGGGATCATACTGCTGTGTCTGAACATTACGGTTGCACGACAGCAGCATGGTGAAGCATATGACCGGATTGCTGGACTGCAAAATCTACTACAGCCATCTGCAAATGTACTGGCGGCCTCAACAATCTTTGGCGAGTCGCTGCTCGATCTCAAAAACAGTGAGAGGGTTGTCTCTACCAATGCACCCACCTCTTCTGATGATGCCCTGACACTAAAGCTCACTCATTATGCCCAGGCTGATACACAGTTTCTATGGTTTGTGAGCTGGTTTCCAGCCGGGGACAATGCCAACTGGCAGGAAAAATGGCTGTGGGAAAACGCAGCTTTCGCCTTAGAAAAAAGCGCCGCCGACCACCGAGCGCTGCTGTTTCATCTTGCGCCAATTGTGCCTGATAAAAACGGAGGGTGGCGCTTTGGCCCGATTATTTTAGAGCGCTATGGCTTTAAACGTGACGAGCATGGTTTACTCGTCACGATTGAATGGCAGCCCGCTGAAACCGTTGAGGGTGATTATCGCTGGTTTATTCATGTGATCGATGCTGGCGGCAGCATTCTCGCCCAGCAGGACCGGCTGCCAGCAGGCGGTTATGAACCAACCTCACAATGGAAGGTCGGCGAAATCGTAACAGACCGCTTATTTTTTCCCGACATAACCGGAGATGAACTACGGCTGCGAGTAGGGTACATCAATGCAGCAGGTGAACGCCTGCCTACGATTGACTCGGAGAATAACACGCTGGCAGATGGCTATGCCCTGCTGGCAATTCCGTAGGTCTGTGATTTTCGCTCACCAATTCCTTATTCCTTCTCCATAGACACTCTGTATATCTTCAGACATAATGACTCTGTGGATAACCATTTTCAACGAGGCGTGGATTGGCTTTACTACTGGTTGCGGCAGGGGGTGTTTTCACACTGCTGTTCATCATCAATCTGATTTCCCAAACCCTGCGCCAGCGGCCTAAAATTGGCTTCTGGCACACGCTGCTGGCTTTTCTGGCGACTTTACTTCCCATCACAGGCTTATCGGATGCCAATCTGGATGGCACGCTCAGCATCACAACGCGGCAAATTGTCCTGCTGCTAGCCGCTATCATGATCGTAGCAAGTGGGGTCGCAATAGCAGTAGAATTACGCCGCCCACAACGTCTTAAACAGTCGCGGGGGGTCTTGGGCATCGGTGTTGGAATGCTGCTGCTGCTATCCGCATTCTCTGTGCCAATGATTGCCGAAAATATCTATGCTTCAATTCCGCCTTCGCCGACACTTCCAATAGCTCTTGCTGCTGAGGTAACGTCCGGCGCTGGCACAATGCGACCATCAAATACCCCCTTTCCAACTTTCACGCCCACGCTCTCCCCTGCCCCACTCACGAATACCCCTTTTTCCTTTGCAACCAATACCCCGGAGGCGGGGGAAACGTCCATCGTTTTGTCATGTGAGGCTACTACGATATACAACATCAACCTGCGTGCTGAACCGTATGCGGAATCAGCTTTAGTGGGCAGCATCGCCTTTAACACGACGATTAGCTTGCTGGGACGCAATGCCGACTCATCCTGGTGGGCTGCTGACTATCGGGGGCGAAGTGCCTGGATACGAAGTGATCTGCTCAACCTGAATGAAAACTGTGCCGCTCTGCCAATTCAGCCCTAACGCGCTTCTAACCCGGCATCCGCCTTAAGTAAGATGACGAATATGATGTAAATTCAATATAATATCGTTATAATCAGTTTAATCTGACAGTAGCGAGGCCTGGGTATGGGGTTGTTAGAACGTATTTTTGGGCGCAAACATCGGGTCTTCAAACAACGAAAGTGGACGGATGCCCAGCTTACTGCGGAAGGATTCCGCCATTATCAAAGCAAAAAGCGGGTCACAATGGCACGGCTCCTCTCCAAAGAAGAAGCGCCGAAAGTCATCAGAACGCCCTGGGATACCATTATCGCGCAGGCAGGTTATTACATCGCCTATCATGCAGGCAGCGCGGTTAAACAAAGCCTGGATGATTACGAGCCACGCCCGATTGAGCCGCATATCTTCCGTCAAACCTACCGGCGATGGGATGAACCCGACTGGCGACCAACTCCACCGGAAGCCCATCTGATAAAGTTAGGTTGTAAACCATACTACAAAATCGTAGGCGTCTGGGCCAGGAGACTGCGCGAACCACTGTGGGTACAGAGCATCGAAAGCCCTAAACCAACTTTAGCTCCGGCAGGTGCATGGTTATGTGTGGGAACAGCGGGCGAACCCTGGACAGTGACCGATGAGTGGTTTAGGGAGCGCTATGTGCTGCGGGGCAGTGGTACACACCGCCGTAAAAAAGTTGCCGCTGGTTAGCTGCTTTCCTCGTCCAGAAAGACGCTCCAGGGGCCGTGCATCCCGCTGTCACTGACGCCGTAATACACCCGAAGATCGCTATTGTCGCGCTGCACCAGATCGTAGCGTGTTTCTCCGGCGCGTTCATAGCGCTGCCACAGGCCAATATCGCCCTGCCACTGCACTTTTTCAGGGCGAACCGCATTACCTTCGCGCTGTTTAATGGCATAGTGCCAAAGACGGCGAGCGGAGGTGCGCGTCACATTCTGAACGATATTGCCATTTCGCAGGTCGCGCATGGTGTAATAGTGCATATCGCCACGCTGCTCGTCGCCAATAATTTCAACCCCTGCATTAGGGGGTTCAATGCCAGCGGGTAAAGCAGCAGGAAGAGTCTCCGGGACAGCGGTATTCGTCGCTGGCGCCAGTACTTCACTGGCTGAGTCAGCCTTGAGCGCGATCCCCTGTAGGACAAGATTCACGATCTCGTCACGAACAGCCAGGCTGGTTTCAGCCTCATCGCGCACATAGACTTTATTATCCTCAATGGCATAAGGTCTTTCTTCACCCGACGGCACCTGCACCCGGATAATGGTTTTCCCCTGTGTTTCCTGCAAATCAATGTCCACCGCGAGATGGGGCGTAATCATCCGACTGATTTCAGTTTGCAGCTTTTCAACGGCTTCCTGTGGCTGTTCAATGCCTTCCGGCAGCTTCTTTTTGTCCGGGCTAAGGCCAACATAAATCGTGCCGCCATTGGTATTGGCGAAAGCACAAACATCAGCCACAACCGCGTAAAGCCGCCCACCTTTTTGAGCCATCGACTCATGGAAAGACTGCACCAGACTGGGGCCTTCTTCCCGCGCCACCTGTACATAATCCATTGGTTCGCGGCTGGAGCTGTAAGGCCGTGTGCGCGAAAAATCTGTCCCCCGGAACAACTCCAGCAGTGCCGGGAATGACCGTTCTGTCAGCAGCGCTTCAGTCACCCGATCACCGACACCCAGATAAACATGTTTTCCTGTCCGGTCAGTAATGGCGTTGATGCGGTGCGCATCCGAACCCTGAATACAGCGCATTCGGCGCGGATAGCCGGGTTTTGTGCCGTTGAAAAAGCGCTCGGTGCTGTTGCGGTCTTTACGTCCCCAGTCGGTCACTTCCAGCGCGTGCAGGTGGCGATCCTGAGTGTAGGAGATGCGTGTCTGCCCGCCAAAATCAAAGCCGCGCATAGCAACTCCATGACTGGAATTGACATGAGCCGCGATGCAGATGCCTCCCGCTTCATCAATCATCCGGTAAGCAGTCAGCACATCAGATGATGCGCCAACTTCCGAATTACCCTGATCGAGCGCCATCGGCGGCACATTCAGACTAAGCAGCAGATGTTCGAGCTGACGAAGGGGTGTTTCCGGGGAAAAAATACCGAGGATATGAAATCCAAAAGTCGCCGTGAACTCGAAACCAGGCAGCACCAGAATTTTATCAAGCAGACGGCGATATTCCGTCAGCAGTCGTAACTCGTCTGGCACAGCGCGCCCCAACCGTTCGAGGAATGATAACCGATCAATTTCGGTCATCATCGCTCCATATCCGGCTACTGTGTTATGGTCGGTGAAAGCAACGACATCCAGGCCGCGAAATTCAGCCTTGCGGAGGATGTCTAAAAATGTGACTGTAGGTTCCTGATAATCACCCGAAGCCGGGGTATGCAAATGTAAATCCATCCGATACCACTGGCTGCGGGATTTTTTGCGCGATGTCACAAACTCAACTCTTTTTGTCAGAAATAAACTCAGGCATTACCACCAAGCAGACTGCTGAACAGGGCGGGTAAATCGCCCGGTTCAAACGGCTTGATGAGAAAGGTGGACGCCCCTGCTTCTCTGGCTTCTTCTTCGACATCCAGGCCAGAGGTCATGATGATGGGCGTATTTGCGAAAGCGTCTGTAGCGCGAAGCAGGCGAATAATTTCGACGCCATCCATGTCGGACAGATGGTAATCCATTAAAAAAATATCAGGTTGTGCCTGTTCCGCAACCGGCATGACGTCAGCACCGCGTGGGGCAACAGCCACTTCAAACCCATCCAGTTCCAGCAGGGTTTGCAACAGCTTCACCGTGTTGCGGTCGTCGTCTACAATCATCACTTTCGTCAAGGGTCACTCCCTCAAATTATCATCCTATTCAAATGCGAAGGGGCAAAACACATGTGCCTTGCCCCTGATAGTGTACCTTATTTTTTGCGCTTCCGCTTACCGCCGTCGTCCAAGGCCGCCTTCAGCACATCATCGACAGTTTCTGCCAGCACAAACTTGAGTTCACCACGCACATCATCCGGCAGGTCGTCCAGATCGTTCTCATTCTTTTTTGGAATGATGACTGTGTCCACACCAAAGCGATGCGCCGCCAGCACTTTATCCTTGATGCCACCAACCGGAAGCACCTGACCCCGCAGCGTGATTTCACCCGTCATAGCGACGTTGCTGCGCGTTGGTTTACCCGTGAGCATCGAGGCCAGCGCTGCCGCCATCGTCACGCCAGCAGAGGGGCCATCCTTCGGCACTGCCCCCGCCGGGACATGCAAATGGATGTCATTCTTGTCAAAGAATGATGCTTCCAGCCCAAAATCCTCTGCCTTCGAGCGAATATAGCTCAGGGCGGTACGGGCGCTCTCCTGCATCACCTCACCAAGCTGACCGGTATACTGGAAACCCTTGCTGCCCGGCATCCGTGCGGCTTCCACGAACAGCACATCACCACCCACCGGAGTCCAGGCCAGCCCGGTCGCCACACCCGGCAAATCAGTCCGCTCCTCGATTTCCTCACGATAGCCATAACGCGGTTTACCGAGCAGCTCTTTGACCAGTTTTTCGTCAATGATGACCTTATCGCTCTTGCCTTCAGCGATGCGTGTCACCACCTTACGCGCTGCCCGCCCGATTTCACGTTCCAGCGTTCGGACACCAGCTTCACGCGTGTAATCGCGCACGATGTCCAGCAGCGCTTCGTGTGTGAACGCAATTTCCTCTGCGCGGAGGCCGTTCTCCCGCACCTGGCGCGGCACGAGATATTCCTCCGCGATGGCGACTTTTTCCTGCTCGGTATAGCCGCTCAACTGGATAATTTCCATCCTATCCCGCAGCGGGCCGGGAATCGGTTCCAGCTCGTTAGCCGTGGTGATAAAAAACACCTCACTCAGATCGTAGGCAATGTCCAGGTAATGATCGCGGAACTCGGCATTCTGTTCCGGGTCGAGAACCTCCAGCAGGGCGCTGGCCGGATCACCCCGGAAATCACGTCCCAGCTTATCAATCTCGTCCAGCATAATCACCGGATTGCGCGATTCGATGCGCCGCATCGTCTGGATGATGCGACCCGGCAGCGCACCGATATAAGTGCGCCGAAAACCGCGAATTTCTGATTCATCGCGCACGCCGCCGAGGCTCATACGGATGAACTTGCGCCCCATGGCGCGGGCAATCGAGGCACCGAGCGATGTCTTGCCAACGCCGGGTGGCCCGACGAAGCACAAAATCGCCCCACGCCTGTCGCGGCGGATGGTGTAGTCAACCTCATCTTCACCCAGTTCTTCAGCCCGTTCCTGTCGCAGTTTGCGGACAGCCAGGAATTCAAGGATGCGCTCCTTGATGTCCTTCAGCCCATAATGATCTTCATCCAGCACAGTACGGGCTTCGGCGATGTCCAGTTTGTCATCAGTACGCTTCGACCATGGAAGACTCGTCAGCCAATCGAGATAAGTGCGGATGACACCATATTCAGCAGCGGCAGTGGGCAGTTTTGAGAGACGATCCAGTTCCCGCAGTGCTTCCTTTTCGGCCTCTTCCGTCATCCCGGCTTCTGCAATTTTCTTGCGGAATTCCTCAACTTCGACGGCCTGCTCATCAACCTCACCCAGTTCGCGCTGGATGGCTTTGAGCTGCTCACGCAGGTAATATTCGCGCTGCACCTTCTCCATCTCGGATTGGGCTTCGCTCTGGATTTTGCGCCCCAGTTCCAGAACTTCCAGTTCCTTACTCAGGATGGTCATTAACCGCCGCAGTTTGGCATCGGTGCTTTCGAGTTCGAGGATTTCCTGTGCGTCATCCAGGCCAATGCGGATATAGGTCGCAATCGCATACACCAGTTGCAGCGGGTCTTCGACGTTCAGCGCCGAGGAAATCAATTCACCTGGAATGCTCGGCACCAGTTCAGCCAAGCGGCTGAACAGATCAACCACATTGCGTACCAGCGCTTCTACTTCCAGCGTGTCCTCTATCGTCTCCGGCGTGGCATGAATTTTCGCCCGCAGATAGGGTTCAGTGCTGCTGTATTCATCTACCTCAATCCGCTCGATACCCTGCACCAGCAAACGTATCGTGCCATCAGGGGCGCGGAACAGCCGGTGAATTGAGGCCAGCGTACCGACACGGTAAACATCATCCGGGCCGGGTGTTTCCATTTCAGGGTCTTTAGCCGCCACCAGACCAATCAGCCGGTCACCGCCGATGACATCATCGACCAGTTTGACGCTGCGTGGCTGTCCGACCGTTAGCGGAATCGCCGTCTGCGGATAAACAACCAGCCCCCGCAGCGGCAGTATTGGCAGTTCTGCCGGAACTTTTGTCTTGTCTTTCAGATCGATCTCGTCTTCAGCCTCAGAACCATCCTTGACCTGAATATCGAGTTCGATAGCGCTTTCCTCGTCCGGGGTTTCCTCTTCAAAGGACGGCAGGTCTTGCTTGAGTTTTTGTGCCATGAGTTTGTCCTATTTATTCGGCGTTGGTGGTTACATCCACGACTTGAATCTGGCGCGCCGCCTTGCGTGGGAGTTCAATCTGCAAAAATCCGACGTCATAGCTGGCTGTCACGGTATCGCGCTCAACTGGCGCGGGAAGCCCCAGTTCGACGCGAAATTCCCCAAAACCAATTTCAATCTGATGATAAGCCGGATTCGGATGCTGCGGGCGTTCCCGAAAACCGCTCACAATCAGGGTTCGGTCAACCAGCATAATATTAAAATCACTGCTGCGCATCCCGGCAATTTCCACGATGACGAGCAATCGATCTTCCAGCTCGATCACATCCGCGGGCGGATGGAAGGGACGCGCCGCCTGTTGAATCATGATGAGCCAGCGCCGTTCATTGGCAGAGCGAACGAACAGCGGCTCGCTATCTTCGCGTTTTGGGATCATACCCCCTCCTGAGTTGTGCTGTGAACCTGACGGCAGTCTTGCCGGGGTAATTAACTGGAAGTATTGACGCTGCAAATGCGAGCCACTTTACACCCGGCACGTAAGAGTTGTATTAGATATTGTCTACGAAGTATATCATGAGAATAGGCGGATGGTTGGCACGATGCAGCCATGCTTTATTTGCAGTAAAATTAAGGTGAAGTGATTTACCATAGGGATGCAACTTATGGAACTCGTACAAATTCTGCGGGGAGTTGAGTTATTCCGAGGGCTGGATGCTGACCAGCTTCAACGGCTGGTCAATATCAGCAATAAAGAAACCTATCAGGCTGATGAGGTAATTTTTAGCCAGGGCAGCCAGGGCGACAGGATGTATATCATTTACAGTGGTCAGGTGGAAATCCGCTTTAGCGATGGCAAAGGCGGTCATCACGCCGCGCTATATCTGGGTTCCGGGCAGATATTTGGCGAGATGGCGCTGCTCGATCAGGGGGTGCGCTCCGCGACAGTTGCCGCGATTGAAGATAACACCACCCTGTACGCTATAGACCATCATGATTTTCTGGCACTGTGCATGACCGATACCGCTATCGGCTATGTCATGATGCGAAATATGGCGATGGATTTGAGCTTCAAACTGCGTCACAAAAACATTGACTCATCAGCCGGACTCTGAGCTGCGGAGGAAAGCGGCATGATCTACAAAGTCAGTTATGTAGTGATCGGCGGGGATTATCCCGGTGGCATCAAAAACGAGACGGAAAAACCGGAAATCGGTGACATCATACGGATTGGCCGGGGTAAATTTCAGGTGACTGAAATTCACGAAATTATCCCCCCGCGCGACGATTTTCAGTTTCTTCATGCGACGGTCAAACCGCTGGAAGAAGAACGTCAGAATTCGAAAACGTCGTAATCCTGGCACAGGACAACCGGCCCGCTGAAGGTCTCCTGCGCTTCTGCAACCAGCGGCGTGGGGTCTGTATTCCATACCCAGTAGTGAATCAGGTACAGCGATTTTGCTCCCACACGAGTCGCCGTCTCCCCAGCCTGACGGGCGCTGCTGTGACCGAAGCCCGCTCCGGCAGATTCATGAATCAGCAAATCTGCATCCCGACACAACTCATCCAGTGAAGCGGTTGGCTGAGTATCGCAGGTATAAGCAAGGATTTTACCTGTCTTTTTATTTTCGATTCGCAGCCCAACAGTGGGGATGAAATGCTGCACCGGCCACGCCGTAATACGAAAATCCTCATTATCGAGTACAGGGGCGTTGTAGCGCTCGCTGACACGGTGGAATGTGACGGGGAAAAAATTCGGCCACTCCTGCCATGAAAAACTGACCATCATATCTTCCATACGGTTCATACAGTGATGCAGACCATAAAAGCGCAGCGGTGCCTGCCGCCCAAGCTGCCACATATGCATCAGCATATTAGGTACACCACTGACATGATCGGGATGAAAATGGGTCAGAATCACATCCTGTAGCGCTTCATCATCAATCCCGTCGGATTGCAATTTACCCATTGGGTTTGCGCCGCAGTCTACCAGTATCGGGTGATGATCTCCTACCAGCAAAAAATGGGTGTTTTCGTGATTGGCGTCCGATACTGCTGCTGCTGTGCCGAGGATAATGATCCGAGCCATGAAAAAAACCTCAAATAAAACGCGCATCTGCTTCAAGTATATCCAGATGCGCGTTTTATGCCTGTAATGCAGGTGAGATTTTCTTAACCACCCGCCAGTATTGCCACTACTACAGCCGGTGTGACGAAGGACTCAATCAATGCGGCCAGCAGCAGACCCGGCAGCACCAGGCCAAGCGCGATTTTGAGTGTATCGCCCAAGGCCAGTGTCCAGGCATGTCCGACGGTCATACCACGCGGTGGACGAGTGACAACCGCGCCCAGCCGCAGTGCCGCCGCCGTCGCCAGAATGATGACCGGAATTTCGACAATCCCGTGAGTGAGAATACCGGCGAAGAAAAAGGCGGGGTTATATCCGGCAGCCACAATCTGGCTGAAAAGATAGCCGAGGATGAAATAGACGGCTGGGGTTAACACCAGCGAAGCCGCGCCAAAGCTAAAAATCGACAGGACGAGCGCCGCCAGCAAAATGCGTCCGTTCTGCCACACGATCAGCAGTGCAGCGCTGGCCTGCGTCGGCAGGTTGGTGTATCGGCCCATAAAATCAGCGACATCGGTAAGGGGTGCCTGCTGTGGCAGTCGTAGCTGCCATTCTGGCATCTGACCCAGCAGATAACCACCCACCAATGCCGCCATAAAAACAGCGAAAGCAATGAAGCTGGCAAGCCCCAGGCGACGAACAGCCGGGAAAACGCCTTCCCGATACCACTGTTCCAGATTGCGTGCGGGCGTACCAACTTTGTCGATGGCACGAATATAGCGCACAATTTTCTTCAACGTGCCGCGCAGGTTGAGCTGGTCAATCGTGCGACCTAAAAGTTCTTCCCGGTTAAAGATGCTGTTGCCAACACGCAGTAGCAGAACCACCACGACCATCATGCCAACGATGATCGCCCATAACGCGCCAATGCCGCGCGGCGACTCTGCATCCGGTGCAAGAAACATAATCACGCTCTCGCCCTGGATAATGATCGTCATCGGGATAATGATAAAACTGGCAAGCAAATTGGCCGCACGGGTGCTGGTCGTCTGGCTGGAAACAACCACTGCGCCCGTGACCATGACGAGCGCCTGCACTGCCGTCAGCAGCACAATCTGCGCCACCAGCACTGGCTCTGGACGCCAGGTCAGTTCGCCAAAAACCAGGCTGCCCAGGTAAACCGCCATCCCGCCCAGGCTGGAAAGCAGTGGTGGAATCATCGCTGAAAGTGTTTTGCCGATATAAAGCTCGGTATTGGTCAGCGGTGTACTGAGGAGCGGTTCAAGGCTGCGCCGTTCCTTTTCACCGACAAACGTTTCCAGCGCGATCACCAGCGAAATCGAGATCGGGAAGAAGCCTACAATCATCAGCAGGAAAGGGATGGTGCGTTCGCCGATGATTTGTGCACCGTGACCCTCAACAAAATTAGCGAACTGTCCTGCCACAAACTGCGCCAGAAACGGAAACAGAAACGTCAGTACCACAATCGGGGCAATGATACGCCAGTCACGGAAACTGTCACGCACTTCGCGCCGGGTGATGATGAGCGCATTACCCATCGTCTCGCGGAAACCGCCCGACCGGGGTTCAACGCGGGGCGCAGGTGTGAGCGGATGCGGCTTAACGCTGGTCGCCATTGGCGTTTGTCCCTTCGTCTTCTTTAACCACTTGCAGGTAAATATCTTCCAGGGTGCGCGAAACCGGCGCGAGTGTCACCACATCGATACCCAAATCAGCAACACGCCGCAGCAGCGCTGGGTTAGTGCGCGCGGGTTCCGGTACGCGGTAGCGCAGCCAGTCATCACCGCTGGCTTCGATAGTCACCATATCCGACAGGTCTTTCGCCAGACCGTTAAGAATACCGTTCACCCGCAGTTCCATCACCGGTTCGCCAGCAAACTGCCGCGCCAGCTCATCAAATGTCCCATCCGCCACAATTCGCCCGGAACGAATGATGGCTATTTTGTTTGCCAGTGCCTGCGCCTCGGTCAGGTTATGGGTGGTAATGAGGAAAGTGCGTTCATCGCGCTGGAGTTCAATAATAGCATCACGTACCTGCTTGGCACTGAGTGGATCCATCGCGGACGTTGGCTCATCCAGCAGCAGCACCGGTGGGTTGTGCAGCATCGCCCGCACCAGTGCCAGTTTTTGCTTCATGCCTTTGGAATATTCGCCAAGCCGTTTATCCAGCGCAAAAGTCAGACCGAAGCGATCCATCAGTTGCAGCGAGCGGTTTTTACGCTCCTGTGCGCTGAGTTTGTAAACCCGCCCAAAAAAATCCAGATATTCGACGGCCTTCATGCGCTCGTACAAGCCGTGCTGCTCGGTCAGCACACCGACTTGGCGGCGCACCTGTTCTGGATACTCAACCACATCATATCCGGCGATACGCGCCCAACCGGAAGTCGGTGCAAGAATGGAGGTCAGCATTCGCACAGTTGTGGTTTTTCCCGCGCCGTTTGGCCCCAGCAGCGCCAGCACTGAACCCGTAGGGATAGTCAGCGAGACACCATCAACTGCGCGGAAATCATCAAAATCTTTTCGCAGTTCATGAGAGTCGATCATCAGTTGTACCTGTGTTGTTTTCGAGAGTCAGGAAATTTGCTGTGTTCACTCATTCTAAAGGAATTAATGACACATCGCCCCCTGACTTCAGGGGGTATATTCTATTATCGCACAGGCGTTGTGGTGGGAGGGGTTAAGATTGGCTGAACAAAAATTCAGTATTCAAATGGGGTGGAAATATAACTCCACCCCTACCTATACATTGCTAGACCGACTGTTTTTCGACCGGCTGCGGATCAGGCTGGCGAACCGGGATAACCGCGCCAGGACGATGACGGTACAGGAAAACCAGCAGAGCCGCCACACCCGCCAGCGCCGTGATCGCCTGCGACGTATTCACACCGCCGACCAGTGCCACATCAACGCGCAGGAATTCCAGCAGGAAACGAACTGCCGCGTACTGGATGATGTAAATCAGGAAAATGTCACCCGGAATCAGGCGTTTACGGAAGCGCAGAAACAGGTTGAGCAGCAGAATAAATGCCAGAATGCTCAACAGCGATTCGTACAGAAACAGCGGATGAAAGAGGGTGGTAGCCACCGGATAATCAATCGTGCTGGTATATGGCGCGACACGATGCGCCGAATCAATCTGGATACCCCAGGGTAGCGTCGTTACACTGCCATAAAGTTCCTGGTTAACCCAGTTAGCCCAGCGCCCAATTGCCTGACCCAGGGGCAGTGCGACGGCGGCAATATCAAGCCAGGGGCCAATTGGCAGCCCTTGTGCCGGGAAAACCTTCTCATCCGGCGGTGCGCTGAAAATATTTTTCCGCACCCAGGGGATGAAAGCTAACACACCGATCGCCACCAGAATGATGCCCACCACCAGCAGTCCAGTCGTTTGATTGGACAGCCCCAGGACAATAGCAATCGCCCCAAGGATGATGGCATAAAAGCGCCAGAAACTGAAAATGCGCCCGAAAAAATTGGCAATGCTGTTATGCAGCGGGCTGAGATACAGATAGACGCCGATCAAACCACCGATCACAGCGCCAAAAATGCTCAGACCACCGCTCCAGATGGCAATCGCGCCGTTTTGCAGATCAAAAAAATTTTGCAGGAAGTAAGCAGTGTCACGGCAAACATCGGTCGTGCTGGGCGTCGCACAACCCGCCGTAATCGACACCGGCGGTGTGAAAACAAACCACAGCCGCGCCAGAATAATGCCGGGAATAATGGCCCATGTCAGCGCGCCCCAGATATGTTCCGGGTCACGGCCATCGCGCTTCGCCAATCGCGCTGCCACAAAGGCTGCCACCAGCATCGCAATGACAATGATAAGGCCGTAATAGCGGATTTGTAACGTTTCAAAAATGCGAATACCTTCTTGCTCAAACTGCATGAGAAAACCTCTCTATTTCAGGTGTTTCGATATACGTACCACATGCGCTGCAAGGCTGTAAAATTGGTCCCCACTGCCAGCACCCATAATCCAATCGTCAGCAGTGCAGGCAGGAGCAGCATCCCGACAATAATAATAACCCGCGCAAAACGGTCGAGCAGACCAACTTTCACCGACAGGCCAGCTTCCCCCGCTCGCGCACGCACATAACTGACCAGGAATCCCCCTGTCAGAGCAGCCAGCGCCAGCAGCATGTGGTCGAACCGATCTTCAACCGCAAAATAATAACTCAATCCGCCAAAAATTAAAGCGTCGGCATACCGGTCGAGTGTCGAATCGAGAATACCCCCAAATTTATCCTTCCGCCCCATTGCCCGCGCCACCGCACCATCTACGGCGTCCAGCGGCAAACCGAGAATGAGAATAATCGCCCCAAGCTGAAACTGTCCCTGACTGATGAAATAGGCCGCCACGCCGACCAGCACCAGCCCGGCCACCGTAATCATATCCGGGTGAATGCCGAGGCGATGCAGGCTGCCGCCAATCAGATTCATACTGCTGCGTATCAGCGCGCGCACCCATTCAGTCAGGATGAAGGGTTGGTTTGTCATGATGGAACTCACTCTTGTCAGTGATGCTGGTTTCGGATACACTAAAAGTACTTCGGGGCGTAGCGCAGCCTGGTAGCGCGCTTCGTTCGGGTCGAAGAGGTCATGGGTTCGAATCCCGTCGCCCCGACTTTTGAACCCCTGTGCTAACAACACAGGGGTTTTTTATTGTGGCAATCATAAGCTTTGTGAAGAGCGCTGAACAGGGGAAAGTTGCGCGGCGGTCAATTACGGCAGTGATAAAATCAACGCTGCCAGCTTGGCAAAATCCGGCGGCTTCCGCATATACGTCATATTCAGAGTCCGAAGCAGTTCAGGATTAGGATTTTCGCCCGCTGTCATGAGGAAAAATGGGCGCTCATCACCCCGATTGCGAATTTATTGATCCAGATCTTCCCCATTGTCCACCCCCACCCACAAATCAATGAAAATGGTGCGTGCTTTGTGATACTGGGGCGTATCCAGCACTTTCAGACTTTCAGGATTGCTGTCTGGTATATGAAGGACATTGATACCGCGCGAACTCAATCCCAACTTGAAAAGTAGGGCATCGGTTTCTTCGTCTTCAATGTAGATAACGTCGATTGTCTCACTCATGCTTACGTACTTTAACCTTTTGTCCCTACTTGTTATAAAACGATTCTCACCTTTGCGTTCCTTAATGTCTATGAAAAATTAGAAAACACGAACGAAAAAGGGGACTTACTAACCGGTTATAAATCCCCTTTTACGCTCTAAGTGTTTAATTTACTGCCTTCGTTATTTACCCAGGCGTTTTTTCAATTCCGCTGTCAAGGCCGGGATAATTTTGTACAGGTCACCAACCAGTCCATACCGTGCCACCTTGAAAATCGGCGCTTCCGGGTCTTTGTTAATGGCAACAATCACCTTGCTCGTTCGCATACCAGCCTGGTGTTGAATCGCGCCGGAAATACCAGCGGCAATATACAGATCAGGCGCAACCGTCTTACCGGTTTGTCCAACCTGATGAGCATAGGGAATGTAACCCGCGTCTACTGCCGCCCGGCTTGCGCCCACTGCCGCGCCTAACACATCAGCCAGCGGCTTGAGGGTATTCTCAAAACCATCCTGCGCTTTCCACACGGCTGCATCTGCTGTGCCTGCCGGGGCTTCCGCCGGGTTATTTGCCATTGCACGCCCGCCGGAAACGATGATGGCCGCATCCGTCAGGTTAACCTTACCCGCTTCTTCCTCGAAGCTCTCAATCTTGGTCGCAATCTGATCTTCGCTCAGAACTGGGGAAACGGTAACAACTTCAGCACTTGCCCCAGCTTTGGGATCAAGCGCTTTGAAAGCGCGTCCGCGCAGGGCAACATACTGTGTCCCGGCAGCGCTGCCCGCCGCTTCACTCACAATTTTACCTGCGTAAGTCGGACGCGAAACCTTAATTGCGCCATCATCCTGCAACTCAAAAGTAGTGACTTCCGTCAGCAGGCCAGAATTGGTATCAGCCGCCGAAGCTGCCAATAATTCGCGGGCGCGGGATGTTCCAATTGCCAGCACAAATTTCGGTTTATTTTCTTCCACCAGCCTGGAAAGTAGCGCAGCATAAGGCTCAAGCCGGAATCCGTTGAAGGTAGCATCTTCCGAAACCAGCGCTTTATCCGCACCATACTGAGCCGCTTCATTCGCTACCGCACCCGCATTTTCGCCGAAAACCAGCGCTACCAGCGGCACACTTAACTTATCGGCAATCCCACGTCCAGCGCCCAGCGCTTCCCACGAGGCTGGAACAACTTTGCCCGTGAATGTTTCAATCCAGACATAAACTGCGCTCATAGCACCTTCTCCTCTAACAGGCGGTCAACCAGTTTAGCAGCCTGTTCCTCTGGTGTACCGTCGATCATTTCAACCTGGCCTTCGCGTGTGGGCAGGTTCATATATTGCAGCGTCCGTGTTTGCGCGGTTGGGGCGCTTATGCCCAGATCAGCCAGTGACCAGACCGGAATAACGGCCTTTGATGCCTTGCGGATGCCGATGAACGAAGGATAGCGCGGTTCATTGATGTCTTTCATGACGCTGATAACGGCAGGGAGTTTGCTGGTTACAATCTGTTTGCCCTGCTCCAGCAGCCGCTCAACCTTAATGGTTTTTGCATCGTAATCGACAGCCAGAATTTTTGAGACATAGCTCAGCATCGTCCAGCCGAGTTTGCGAGCCGTCTGGTAAGTATGCTGGTCAGTACCAACATCGACACTTTCCTTGCCAAAAATCACCAGATCAACATCGCCCAGTTTATGAACAGCAGCAGCAGCGGCGGCAGCATAAGCCAGGCTGTCGCTGCCTTCCAGCCCATCATCCCAGACACGAACCGCTTCATCCAGTCCCATCGCCAGACTGTGTTTAAGCGCCTCACCATGCATCTCCGGCCCGACAGCGATCACGGTTGCTTTTCCACCGGCGCTTTTGGCCTGTAAGATACCTTCTTCTAAAGCATATTCATCCCAGGGATTAACGACGGTTGCCGCGTCGCCCCAGGTCACACTACCGTTCGCGCCGACTTCAACTTTTGCGGCAGTATCCGGTGTGCTGCGGGTAAATACTACGACATGCAAGGTAAAAACCTCCTCATTTCAAAAATGGGTTCATCAGACAGCATATCATTGATTCTATTGTATCGAATTCTGAATTGAAAACCGAATCGTGATTAGATTAATGCGGGTCTTCTTCGACTACTTCCACGATGTCGCCATCTGCCAGGTGCACGAAGTCACTTTTCCGTTTTTGCTTTTCTTCACGTTTGGGTTTGGCAAGGTGAATGTAACGACGCGGTGGGCCATCGTCTTCCGCATCAGGCGACTCAATCCAGATCAGCACCAGCGCGGCAATCATGCCGGGAAACCAGAAAAACAACGTCAGCACACCAACCATCAAAGCGGTGCCACAGCCGCGCTCCAGCACCGCCAGCGGTGGAAAAATGATGGCGATGATGCTGCGAATCACACGCGGATCATCAATCATGGGCGTGTTTGCCTGTACCATTCGTGGAAGGAGTGGAAGACTCAGCCAGTTGAAGAATATAGCGTGTCATATCGGTATCTGCTGTCCAACCCATCCCATCCGGCAGTATGGTATCCGTGTCGAAATAAGCGGCATAGAGATTAGCCGACAGCATGATTGCTCCCTGAAGGTTGGCACCGCCTAACTGTGCTTTCCACAGATTGATGCCGGACAGATTCGCGCCGGATAAATTTGCGCCGCGCAGGTCAGCGTCCGGCACATAAGCGCTGCGAAGGTCGGCACCGCTCAGATTAGCCCGCCACAGGATGATATTCCGCATATTGGCCTCAAACAGAACCGCCTCCTGTAAATTGGCCTCCCGCAAAATCGTCTCACCCAGATAAGCTTTGGTCAGGTTCGCCCGCTGAAGCAGAGCGCGTGCCAGATCAGCTTTTGCCAGTTCCGCGTTCTGCAAATTCGCCCCGGTGAGCGGGATGCCGCGCAGCGAACCATCGCGGAACCAGCCATTGGCTCTCAGTTGTTTGATGGCTTGCAGTGCCAGCCGGTTATCAGCACTGCCCATCTGCTCAATCAGCCGCTGCTTCGACGGCCCGAACAATCCGCGCACCATAGTTACACCTCGCTTCAGTTTTTTCTTCTACCCTGTATCAGCGCATCCGGTTCAGGTCATTATCCGTATTTGCAGTGTAGGGTATCATTCTCCAAATGAACTGGCAAACACACCATCTGACTGGAGTTTTCTATGATGGATAATCTGGATTATCAGAACATCCGCGATCAGGTAGAGGCGGAAGTGAAACGACGTAAGGTGATTGGTCGCTGGACGATGTTCGGCGTTCATGTCCTCATATTCGTCCTGTTTCTCATTATTTCGTGGGCGCTGGTTCTCGCAAACCCGGACTATTCAGCGCTGTTAACCGGGGAAGATTCACCGCTGCTGGGAGCCATGCTGATGCTGTCAATTGGCTGGGGAACGGGTATTTTCATGCATGGAATGAGCTTATTCATGGACAGCGGCGCAGCCGAACGACAAATGCGGAATCAGGCCATCACCCGCGCCGTCGGGCAGGAAATTCTGGAACGGGCAGCAGCAGAAGCCGAGAAACCCAAACGCCGGCTTCAGCATGATCTGGCGGAAGATGGTGCGGAAGAAGTGGTTGAACTGAGCGATGATGGAGAGCTTATCGCCCGTGAACGGCGCAGCAGCAACTGACATCATCTGGTTGTAGAAGCGGTGATTTGCCGATAGGGGTATAAAGCAGCAGTTGTGGGCGCAGCATATCGAGACATGCCAGTGACCTGAAATGGAATAGCGCGCCCACCGTGAATGGCTACGAGAGACGGACGTTCCGCTTTTCCTGTACCGCCACATAATTGATGATGAGGGCGGCCACTACCCCGGCGATCCAGAAGCCGCCAATCGTCAGAATGGTGACAATCAACAGCGTACCGCAGCCGCGATCAATGACGGACAGCGGCGGGAAAATGATGCACAGCAGCGCACGCAGACAACCCATATTTTTGACTTCCTCCAGCCTGTGTTGTGTTCTGTAATCTATTACGCAGGACAAGGGAAGCAGTTGCACATCACAAAGCCAGAAACTCTGCAATCCAGATGGCAAGCTGATGAGCCGCTTCAGGGGTGAGATGTAAACCGTCGAAAGTGAAGCTGTAGCCGCCCTGCTCCCGTTCGGTTTCGTAATCGTCCCAGTTATCGCGGACGCGCGCACCGATCAGGTTAATATCCGCCATCGTCAAGGGTGGACGTTCGGGAATATAGGCGGGCTTAAAGCGGGCCATCACATCCAGCAGCGGGATATTGAAGGATGCAGCGGCTTCACGAGCCAGGTTGTTGTACTGTTCGATGATGGCAGCTACCTCCGGGTTATATTCAGCCGGGGGAAGGCCAACCGCTGCCTGCACATGGGCGAGCTGTATACGGGTCAGCAGGTCACGATAGGCGCGGGCAAAGACCTCTGGCGGGACAAAGCCATCGGCTACTTTATGTACCTGTCGATAATAGGGACGAAGCGCCGGAAAGAGAGAAGAAAGCGCGTCGTTGCCGCCCACCATGACAAAGATCAAATCAGGCGCGGCGGCCAGCACATCATCCAGCCCAGCCAGCAGGTTGAGAATCGTAAACCCGCCGACACCTGCGTTGGTGATGGTATGCTCCGGCAGCAGGTGAGCGACCTGTGCCACGAAGTCGCCACCATATTTACCCCATGTCAGGCTGTCACCCATAAATGTGATTTTCACAGGGATTCACCCGTTTCCCGCTGTCTGCCGCACGATTTTATGGTTCCGGGTATTGCGAAGAATAGGGCAATAGCAAAGCTGATCTGAGACGAAACACTGGCGGCGGCGGCGGCAATGGTAGCAATTGAGACAGAGGGGTGTGCCGCCGCCATCTTTGCCATATTCCAGGGATGAATTGAACAGGGCTGAGGGAGAAGCACGCTGCCATCTTCGCCATACGGTGAGGACAGCGTAGAAAGTGCGGAGCGGGAAGTAAAGCCGGTAAAGGGTTTCATAAGAGTAGTTTAGCATGGAACCTGGTCGAAGGGTGAAACATTTGTCATGACATTTGTTTCGATTTTTCGGCGGGGAGAGGGCGAAGCAGGCGGAAAGCGAGCAGAAACAGCAGCGCCATAATGACCCCGCCGACCAGGAAAGGCGCGGACGGCCCGTAAAGCTGAAAGATGACGCCGCCAAGAAGCGGGGCAACGGCATCAGCCAGGCTGACCGCAGCAGCACTAACGCCTAAGACCGCGCCCGCCTCGGCCTGACCAACGTGGCCTGTCATCAGGCTGTTGAGCGCAGGCCGAATCAAGCCCGCGCCGATGGAGAGCGGAATAAGCCCCAGCAGAAACCAGGTAATGCCCCCCAAACCGCTGTCCGCACCATCAGGCAGCGTGACGGCAATATCCCCGATGATCGCTTCAGCCGAGTTGGGAGAAAGTTCGGCGAGGGCAGCCGCCGCACGGCGCTCCACATAAAAAGGATGAGGCTGGTTTGGCGTCCCTGAAACCACCAGCAGACCGAATGCCAGCGCAGCAAGGGCGATCATCACCAAACGCCGCTCACCATAGGTGCGACTCCAGCGGCCAATCAGACGCACCTGGACATAGACAAGAATAATACCGACATAAATAAAGACAAGGGCGCTGCCCTGCCCCAGCATTCCCAGACGACTGAGCAGAAACAGACCGAGCAAACTCTCGAAGGCGAAAAAGATGATCTGCTGGGCGAACATGAGCAAGAGCAGGCCGTTGATCTGTGGGCGGCGGAGCATCTGCAAAGCTGTAAACAGAATGGAAGGACGAGCAGCAGCGCCGCGACGATGGGGCGGGAGTGTTTCCCTGAAGGCAAAAAGAGTGAGCAGGATAGAAATGAAGGAATAGACAGCGGCGATAAGCGCGGGAGTCGCCAGACTGTCTGAAAATTCGAGCGCAAAAAGGGAGATGGCAGGGCCAAAAAGGAAGCCCAGGCCGAAAGCCGCGCCGGTCAGCCCCAGACCCTGGGCGCGCGTGCGGGAGTCGGTGATGTCGGTGATGGCAGCCTGCGCGGTAGCGAGATTAGCGCCGAACAACCCATCGATCAAGCGGGAGAGAATGACCATTTCCAGCGATGTGGCCGAAGCCAGCATGAGGAAGCCGATACAGGTGGAAACCTGACTGATAAGCAGCAGCGGTTTCCGGCCATAACGGTCTGAGAGCGCCCCCATAACCGGGACACCGATCAACTGCGCCAGCGGAAAAGCCGCCGCGACCAGGCCAATCTGCAAAGGGGATGCGCCATAAGCCGCGCCGTAAAGATGCAGGAGCGGCAGGATGATGGTCAGGCCGAGGACATCGACAAACGTCAGGGCAAAAATGGGTAGGACACGCCCAAAATCAAGACGAGGGGTTGAAGTTGTCATCAAGGACTCAATTCACGCCATTGGCGCGGAGAAAGGGAGTCAGGAGCGCCGCGATTTGTGCCGCGCCGGATTCCGTCAGGTGGATACCATCAAAACTATAGGTGAAATTTCCCGCATCGCGCCAGTTATCGTATTGTTTAACACCAAGCACATGCTCCAGATTAAGGCGATAGTGAGCAAGCCCCATCGGCGGACGCTGCGGGACTGTGGGCGGGGTTAGCACAGCCATCACATCCAATACCGGAATACGGTGTTCGGCAGCTACTTCAGCCGCATAATCGTTCATCTGGCGCAGAGCGATCACGACTTCGGGGCGGTACTCGATGGGCGGCAGGGCAACCCAGGTTTGTATCCCGGCGGCGAGACATTTGGTGAGGATGGCCCGCATATTCTCGCGGAAGGCAAGCGGGGAAAGCTGCCCTTTGGGGACACCCTTCGCCATACGATAATAGGGGCGCGCACCGGGTTCAACAGCGGATAGCGCGTCATTAATGCCGACCATGATTAATACACCATCAGGCTTTTCAGCCAGCACATCCTTATCAACACGGCGGTAGAGGTTGAGGCTGGTATCGCCATTGATGCCCATGTTGACAAAATGATGACCGGGGAGCGCCGCCGCGATTTTGCTGACATAGCTGACTCCAAATGTACCCTGAGTCAGGCTGTCGCCGAAAAAGACGAGTTTCATGGGCTATGAATCCGCAAGCATGGCAGCGACAAGCTGACCCACTTCGGTATAGCCGGGTAAACTTTCGCGCCAGAGCAACTCGACAGCGAGGGCAAATTTCCCCAATACAACCGAGTGATATATTCCCGCCTCATCCGGCAAATTTTCTTCGTATAAGCCGGCTTCGTTAAGCTGTAAAAACAATGCCTCCCGTTTTGACCAATCGATAATCCAGTATTCTGGTACGCCGCCAAGCTCATACTCACGGCGTTTATCAACCCGATCCTGGCGCTGACTGCCAGCAGAAACAATCTCAATGACAAGGCTGGCAGGGCCAACAACTTCTTTCGGACGGAGATACCCTAAACGATCCGGCAGCAAGACCTGAATATCGGGCGCACGAGAGGATGGAACAGTATCCAGACGCATAACCATTGGATCACCGAGAATGCGGCCACCCCCCGTTCGTTCCAGAAAGGCACTCAGCAGCATCCGCAAAAAGCCTATCAGCGCGTCGTGGCGCTCATCAATTGACGCCATCTGAATGACCACTCCATTAATCCACTCGACATGCTGCCCTTCAAAACCGTTGAGGAATTCAGCATAAGCGACATCCCGCGCGATGATTTTTCCGGAAATTCGCACCGTGCCGGGAATTTCAGCCACATCCAAAATTGGCGCTAATTCGGTCATATTGCCTACTCCGCATAACGATCAGGGCGACATGAAAGTCGCCCTGACGACGGACTATTCAGGGGTAATTATGCCAGTTCCGGCTCAGCCTGCCAGAATTCGGCATCATAAGCGGGCAGTTCGCAGCGGAGCGGCTTATCGTCGCGGAAGCCAAGGGCATAGTCCGCCTGCATTAACTGGTGAATTTCGCTGGTACCTTCGTAAATCACGGCACCCTTGCTGTTTCGCAGGTAGCGTTCGACAGCATATTCATCACTGAAACCATAAGCGCCGTGAAGCTGGACAGCTTCGAGGGCAGCCTGAACACTGTGGTCGGTGGCGTACCACTTGGCGACGCTGACCTCGCGGGTGTTGCGAATACCCTGATTTTTCATCCAGCCGACACGCATATTCAGCAAAAAGGCAGCATCATACCACTGCTGCATAAAGGCGATTTTCTGCTTAATAAGCTGGTGCTGGGCAATCGGCACGCCGAAGGTTTCGCGCTCCTGGGCGTATTTCACGCTGTCTTCGAGCCAGGCGCGAATGAGGCCAGTCGCGCCCGCGCCGACGGTGTAGCGGCCATTGTCGAGGCAGGACATGGCAATTTTGAAGCCTTCGCCTTCTTCGCCGAGGCGGTTAGCAGCGGTCAGTTCCACATCTTCACACTTCACCCAGCCAGTTGACCCCGCGCGGACGCCCAGCTTGCCATGAATATCGCCCGTCGTAACACCGGGCATGTCGCGGGTGACGATGAAGGCGCTGATGCCGCGCGCACCGGCGCTGGTATCGGTCTTGGCGAAGAAAAGAAAATGATGCGCCTTGCTCGCCAGACTAATCCACATTTTTTCGCCATTGAGAACATATTTATCACCGACCTTGCGGGCAGTTGCAGCCATGTTCGCCACATCGCTGCCAAAGCCGGGTTCGGTCAGGCAGAAGGCAGCATACCGTTCGCCACGTGCCTGCGGAGTGAGGAATTTCTGTTTCTGCTCCTCTGTCCCCCACTGGAGGATGGCGAGACTGTTCAGCCCCATGTGAACCGACATGACGACGCGGAGTGTGGTGTCAGCGCGTTCCAGTTCCTCACAGACCAGGCCGAGAGTAATGTAGTCAAAACCCTGCCCACCATAGCGCACCGGAATACAGATGCCCAGAATACCGAGTTCAGCCATGCGCGGCAGCGTGGCAGTATTCATTTCCTGCTTACGATCCCACTCACCGATAGTCTGAATAACTTCTTTATGGGCAAAATCGCGCACCATTTTACGCGCTTGCAGATGCTCTTCGTTCAGCGAAAAATCCATGATGATCCTCAGAGGATAACTAGTTGGTTAGCACAAATTACCGGAAAGTATTTGCGCTTTTTTGTTGAATTATACCATTCAGACAGGCGGCAATCTAACCCACAATTACACAAAAGAACCTATCTTCTTTTGATATCTTCAGGAGAATGGCTCGTGGTCGCAGCGCTGAACATCCCTGATACCCTCACTACCACTTATCTGGAAATGAATTCCCCGGCCAGTTTCCGTCCCAGCTACACACATGACCAGCATATCAAGATCATCCCAATGAGCAAGGCGGATGTGCGATTTTATCGCTTTCTGTACAGCGAAGTGGGCGGGCAGTGGCGCTGGCGTGACCGGCTGGTGATCTCGGAAGAGGAACTGCGGGCGGCCATTTCCAAGCCGGGTGTGAGCGTGTATGTGCTGTATGTGGATGGCGTTCCGGCGGGGTATGTGGAACTGGCGGCGGAAGGCGACGACACAGAAATCGCCTATTTCGGCCTGCGCGACGAGTTTCACGGGCAGGGGTTAGGCAAGCATCTGTTGAGCTACGGCATTGAACAGGCGTGGGCTGGTGGAGCCAAGCGGGTTTTTGTGCATACCTGCAACCTGGATGGGCCGCACGCGCTGAGCAATTACATGAAGCGCGGCTTCAGCATTTACGAAGTGCATAACACGCCGATGCCCTCACGCTATGCCTCGTAAAAATTGACAAGACTGATTGTGCAGGATAGATAAGCAGCGGGTTTTCAGCCCGCTGTTTTTATTCCGCCAGCGAAAACATGGAGTCGGGAATCTGGGGATTGGTTTCGACGACGACAGGTTCCAGTTCATAGTAGACTTCGGCATCCCAGAAGGCACTGATTTTGCAGGGCAGCATCAGCTCATCCACAGGGGATTGATCCTCAGACAGTTTGAGGGTGAAGCGCTGCTGCTGTTCAGTATCCGGGTTGAGGCAGGTGACTTCCACTTCTTCAAGCGTGTTATCCGGGCGAAGGCTCAGGAGGATAGTACTGTCAATCTGCGTATTGGTGACTTCAAGCCGATTTTCACCAGCGGCTTTAAGACGGACAAAATGCTCACCAAGGGGTGTGAGAAAAACCGCCGCAATCGCCCAGAGACGGCGCTGCATCGAGCGCATCAATTCCACATTTTCGATGATGGTTGGTGACTTGCCACCGCGTGCGCTGCGGTAAGTCACACCATCAAAAGCCTCTACCCCGCTGCCGATCTGCACACCAACAGCGCGGACGATGAAATCCCAGCGCATGGTATTGGGAAAGCAGAAAAGCGCCGTTGCCTCCACCGGAACCCAGGTCGCCAGCGGGCCGAGTTTAGCGCGGACGCGACCTTTCCATTCAATTCGCAGGCTTTCAATAGCGGGGGGGCGCAACCCGTAACGCGCTTCGATAGCACGGCGCAGCATATCCTTGGACTCGGCATCACCCTGAGCTAACAATAAGACAGGCACGTCTTTCTCCTCACAACCTCTGATTGGTTCAAACTTCTTCTATTCTTCAGTACGATGCACACGCCGGTTGCAGTGCGTCATGCAGACATGAGTGTAGGCGAAAGTTGGCTAAATTGAACATTATTTCACAAATTTTTTATAGAAGCGGGACTATGGTTGTAGTTTAACAGAGAAAGCCCCTATATGACATTAAGTTACAATTTTCCCAAGTATCAAAATTGTGAGGGTTTCAGGGAGAATCAAAAGGGTGGAGACAGTGCCCCACCCCTGTTGCAAAAGCGAATTTACCCGCCTCGTGATTAATACTTCGGCATGGAGGGGTCGATTTCGTCTGCCCAGGCGAGGATACCGCCGACGACATTGACCAGCTTATTGGCATAGCCCGCTTCGCGAAGAAATTTGATCGAGTCAGCGCTGCGTTTGCCGGAGCGGCAGTGAACGATGATTTCACGGTCAGTGGGAATCTGGGCTAAAACGGTTTCGTCCAGCCGCTTGCGCCCGGCCAGCACATCATTCTTGGCAGCTTCGATCTGCGGCTTGGGAATGCGGAGTGTGCCGTCAAGAGCGCTGATCTCCCATTCATGCGGGTCGCGCACATCCAAAACGAGCAGGTCTTCGCCGGAATCGATACGGGTTTTCAATTCGCGGACGGTAATTTCCTCAACCGGCTTATCGGCGCTGCTGCCATTCTGAGCGGTTTTGTAATCACTGTGGTCGTGGGCAGGCATTCCGCAGAACTGTTCGTAGTCGATGAGTGTCACCTGCTCCGCCGGGATACTGCACACCGGGCAAGCCGGATTCTTGCGTACCTTGAGGGTGGTAAAGCTCATTTCCAGGGCGTCGTACAGCAGCATCCTGCCGATCATGGGTTCGCCGATGCCGAGAATAAGTTTGATAGCTTCCGTCGCCTGGAGTGTACCAATTGTCCCCGGAAGGATACCCAGCACGCCACCTTCGGCGCAGCTTGGAACGAGGCCGGGAGGCGGAGGCGTGGGAAACATGCAGCGGTAGCACGGGCCTTCGTTGGCGTAAAAGACGCTCAACTGACCCTCGAAGCGGAAGATGCTGCCGTATACATTGGGTTTGCCGAGTTTGACGCAGGCATCGTTGACGAGGTAGCGGGTTGGGAAATTATCGGTACCGTCAATGATGACATCATACGGCTCGAACAGGCGCAGCGCATTTTCCGAGGTGAGCGGCTCATTATAGAGATCAACCTGTAAGAAGGGGTTGATGTCGAGCATCCGCGCTTTAGCGCTTTCGACCTTAAGTTCGCCAACGCTGCCCTGGCCGTGAATGACCTGCCGCTGCAAGTTGGTTTCATCCACAATATCGTAATCGACCAGACCGATGCGTCCAATACCAGCCGCAGCCAGATAGAGCGCGAGCGGGCTGCCGAGGCCGCCGGTGCCAATCAGCAGAACGCTGGCAGCCTTGAGCTTGCGCTGCCCTTCGATACCGACCTCCGGCATAATCAGGTGGCGGCTGTAACGGCGGATTTCCTCATGCGAAAGGTCGCCGTGTGTGTGTACCAGTGCTTCCATTTTGACTCCTGTTTAACCAACGCCGCGCACTTTGACGCGATGCCAGGCGTTGTTTGCATAACCTTTGAAGTTCCAGATTTCACGAGCGTCGCGCGGCTGGATATTTCCAGCAGCGTCACGCGCACGGGCCATAATCTCGCTATCGCCAGGCGGTATATCAATCTGCGCTACCCACAAGCGCCAGGCCCAGCGGTGGGTATCACTGGTCAAAAATTCAGCCTCTGACCAGGTAGCACCATCGGTTGAAATCTCAACTGCTGTTACCGGCGTTTCGCCGCCAACGGCATAACCGACTATCTGCGCTGAACCCGCCGGAATTTTATCCCCATCGAAAGGATAGCAGATGACCGAGTTCAGAGTGTTTTCGCCGAGCATGATGCCCGTTTCCCACTGAACATTATCCCAGTTAACATCCGGCGGAAACAGCCGGTAGGCACGACGCTGAAAGTAATTATCCGACGGGTGTTTCTGTATGGTAATCTGCGACAACCATTTGACACTTCGAGCGCCGATATAGCCGGGAATAATGGTTCGCAGCGGGAAACCATGTCCCAACGGCAGCGGCTCACCATTCATCTCATAAGCGAGTAAAGATTCGAGCCTCAGGGCTTTATCCAGCGGCACCGAACCGCCAAAGCCAAAGGTTTTACCCAACCGTGAAACTGTGTCCATTCCTACAAAAGCGGCATGAAGATCGCCAGCCTCCGCGCCTGCTTTTTCCAGCACATCCCTCAGACGCACACCACCCCAGCGGGCATTACCTACCGCGCCCGCGCCCCAGGGTAATTCGTTGGGGATGGGGGCGATTGCAGTCAATTCATCGCGGCGGTTGCCCGCGCATTGTAAAGTTGCAACCACTTCGACATGCTCAAAACTGCCCTTCAGTTCATCCAGCGAGAGCGACAGCGGATTTTGTACCATGCCATCAACCGTCAAGCGATAGGTTGCCGGATCAACATCCGGGATACTGCCATGATTACGAGCGAAAAACAGGCTTTCGTCGGTAATGAACTCCTGAAAGAGGAGGTCTAATGGGGCGTTCCCATTGAAAGGGTCTTCAGACTGGACGATGAATGATGGATGTTTGCTCAGAACCGGATGCTTATCATACAGGCTGCTCGACTTCACGACTAAACCTCGTCGCTTCTACCTGCCGTCGAAGTTTCTCAGCGTCGGCCACACCATAATTGACCTCGCGCACTTTTTGCAGCGCATCAATGACAAAGGTGGTCGGTGCGGAGAAAACACCCCAGCGTTCGGCAGCGGCGGCATCTTCGGTAGCATCGATTCTGACAATCTGAATGCAATCACCGAGATCAGCCTGCAAACGCGCCAGCGCGGGCTGCTGCTGGGTGCGGCATGGGATACAGGCAGGTGTAGTGAAATAGACGATAGCCGGGACGCCCGGTTTGAGATCGCTCAAAAGCGGGTCAACCGCAGCATTGGCCGTCACCCGCCGCAGATGATAGCGGGAAAAGACCTGATACGCCAAAAAGCCAGCAGCAGACAGGACAGCAACGAGCAGCAAACGTTCGAGCATGGGTTACCTCTGTTGACCTATTCCCCGGCCTTTCCTCGTTTTTAAACAGAGGAGAAAAAGCAGCTACACATACAGGAAAAGCTTTTATCAGATTGAAGCAGTCATTTCTAGCGAACAGGTGAATGCGTGAAACCGGGCAGGCCGAGCCGGTTAAACTGATAATACATCCAGCAGCCCAGGCAGAAATTGAGCCAGAAATTGAGATTCGCCAGCACCACCACCACTGCTACCAGCACCCAGGCCAGAGCAGGCGCATTGGAAAGCAGTGCCAGTGTGGCTATTGTGTTAAACAGGCCGCCGACCAGCATGGCGAAACGATGCGGCTCCGGGTTATCAGGGATGACATGCGGCTTGACGATGCCGCTGGGCCTGACGACATGCTGATAGAACAAGCGGTAAGGGGCAAAGGACGAATCCGCAGCACCAAGCAACTGAGCCAATGCCACGAAACCGACGATGAGTGGGCTGTTCAGCACGAAAGCCAGAATCAGCAGGAGGATGGTGGCGGCCATGCCGGTTTTGAGACCGGTGTGGTCAACTTTACGAAGGTCAGTGGACATGGGCTGCTCCTTGACTTATCGCCTCCCCTGATCCCTGTTTGTGAACGAAGGGACAAAGGGAGGTTTGGGAAGTTATTTACATTCGATTACTTCAGGCCACCGGCGATGCTGGGAATGATCCGCAGACCGGAGTCGGCATCGATTTCAGTGTTCAGGCCATCGAGAAAACGCACATCCTCGTCAGCCAGAAAGATGTTGACGAAGTTACGCAGTTCCGCGCCATTGAACAAATGCTGGCGCAGTTCCGGGTATTGGTCAGTCAGATCATTCAGCGCCTCACCCACCGTAACACCAGTCACAGTGACCTGCGCCTGATTGCCGGTATAGACCCGCAGCGGGGTCGGAATCTTGATAGTTGCCATGTTTGCTCCCTATTTCATGTCAATCAGGAGTCGTGGGCGGGAATTGAACCCGCGATAAGGGATTTGCAGTCCCTCGCCTTACCACTTGGCTACCACGACCTGTAAACTAACCAACCCGGCGGGAATTTACTCGCCACTGTTCGCCCAGATAGCCGCCGACGATCCCGGTCATGGTTTCGACTTCGACCAGAAAGGAGTCGTGGCCGAAAGAAGCTTCAATATGATGGTAATCAACGCTGCGCCCCAGCGATGTCAGCGCGTCCACCAGCTCACGTGCCTGATTGGCTGTGTAAAGCCAATCGCTCGATATGCTGACGACCAGAAAGGGACAGGTCACACGGCTAAGCGCATCGAGCATAGTGCCATAGCCATCGCTGACATCGTAGTAATCAAGCGCTTTGGTGATATAGAGATAACTGTTGGCGTCGAAGCGCTCGACAAATTTCTCACCCTGATGTTTCAGATAACTTTCAACTGCGAAGTCTGTTTCAAAGCTGTAGGCGAGCTGGCCGCCGCTCTGCGTTCGCCGCCCAAACTTCTGCTCCAGCGAAAACTCGCTCATATAGGTGATATGACCGACCATCCGGGCCACCGCTAACCCGGCATCAGGATACGGGCCATCGTAGTAATCCCCACTTTTCCAATTGGGATCAGAATAGATGGCCTGCCGCCCGATCTCGTTGAAGGCGATATTCTGTGTCGATGAACGCGCCGTCGAAGCCAGGAACAACACCGAACCAACACGATCAGGAAAATCCACCGCCCATTGAAGCGCCTGCATCCCGCCCATGCTGCCACCCGCCACACTGAACAGGCGATTAATGCCGAGATAATCAAGCAGATGGCGCTGAGCAGCCACCATATCGGCAACCGTGACGAAAGGAAAGCGGCTCCCATACGGTTTGCCATCCGGCGCGATAGAGGATGGGCCGGTGCTGCCCTGGCAGCCGCCAATGACATTGGAGCAGATGACAAAAAAACGCCCGGTATCGAACATTTTGCCGGGGCCAACAGCATCATCCCACCAGCCCGGTTTTTCATCAGGATCGTCAGTATGATACCCGGCGACATGAGCATCGCCCGACAGTGCATGGCAGATCAGGATAGCATTAGAAGCATCAGCATTGAGCGTCCCATAGGTTTCATAAGCCAACGTGAAGCGTTCCAGTATTTGCCCACTCCGCAGGTGTAGGGGCAGGTCAAAATGAGCGTACTGCCGCTCGACCACTCCTACCGAGTCGCGCTGGTAGGGCCGCGTCGTCGGTTGTGCATCTGCCGTCATGGGAAACACCTCGTCCTGAACAATCAGCATAGTCGGTTCAACATTCTCCAGTATATACATGCTTGACCCTGCTCCCAACCCTCTCCTCATATCGTTACAAAGAGAGGGTTAAACCACTTCTGTTCAATCACTAACCAACGGGGTGGATAGTGACGCCCTGGGCGACTTTCAAAGCCTGATCCAAATCCCAGAGAATGTCGTTGATGTCCTCGATACCGACGGCGAGGCGAACATAGTCGCCAGTGACGCCGGTAGAAATCTGCTCAGCCTCGCTCAACTGCTGGTGTGTGGTGGTCGAGGGATGAATAGCCAGTGAACGCGCGTCGCCGACATTCGCCAGATGCGAGAACAACTGGAGATTGTCGATAAAAGTGCGCCCCGCGGCTTTGCCGCCCTTAATGCCAAAACCGATAACCGCGCCCGCGCCTTTGGGCAGGTACTTCTGGGCGCGCTCATAGCTGGGATGCTCTGGCAGGCCGGGATAATTGACCCATTCAACTGCCGGATGATCCTTCAGATAGGTGGCAACGGCCAGGGCATTATCGACATGACGCTGCATCCGCAAAGCGAGGGTTTCCAGTCCGATGATGTTCAGGAAGGAATTGAAGGGAGCCTGTGCGCCGCCGAGGTCACGGAGGCCGACGACGCGGGCGCGGATGATGAAGGCCAGCGCCCCGGCCACATCTGACAGTACCGCACCATGATAAGCGGGTTCCGGCTCAGTCAGGTTGGGGTGGCGACCGCTGGCTGTCCAGTCAAATTTACCACCATCAACAATCACGCCGCCAATGCTGAGACCATGACCGCCAATCCATTTTGTCGTGGAGTGAACGGTAATGTCCACACCATGTTCGAAGGGACGGAACAGGTAAGGCGTACCAAAAGTATTATCGACGACGACAGGAAGGCCATGCGCGTGAGCAATGGCAGCGATGGCTTCAAAGTCAGGAATTTCCAGCTTGGGATTGCCGATGGTTTCGAGGTAAATCAGGCGGGTTTTGTCGTTGATATACTGCTCGAAATCCGCCGGGTTAGTGCCTTCGACAAAATGAACCTTGATGCCGAGACGGCGGAAGCTCTGCGAGAACTGGGTGTACGTGCCGCCATACAGAGCCGACGTCGAGATAATTTCGTCACCGGCGTTCGCCAGCGAGGTGATTGCCAGCAGTTGGGCGAACTGGCCGGAAGCTGTCGCCAGCGCCGCCGCGCCACCTTCAAGGGCCGCGATGCGCTGTTCAAAGACATCGGTGGTCGGGTTCATGATGCGGGTGTAAATGTTGCCCGCTTCCTGCAAGGCAAACAATGCCGCCGCATGGTCTGTGTCGCGGAACTGGTAGGAAGTCGTCTGATAAATCGGAACAGCGCGCGATCCGGTGGTCGGATCAGCCTTATAACCCGCGTGCAAAGCGAGTGTGTTGAAGGCAAATTTGTGTTCCTGCCCGTTGCTGCTCATCGTTTACTTCTCCTGAATAAAGCTCGCCTTCCCCTCTCCACGTGATGAAGAGGGGAGAAGGGAGTCATTTGTAAAATGGGTGGGGACATTCATTTCCCCGGTTGTTCCAGCGCGATTACGCCGGGATGTGAACCCTGTAGGAGAAGTCGGCGACCACCATCCAACCAGATGGCTGGCCGCAGACTGCTAACATCCCTTACGCTTCCGCGCCCTTCCTGATTGGGCTGCCGACGAGATTGCCCCATTCCGTCCATGACCCATCATAGTTGCGAACTTTGGGGAAGCCGAGCAGATACTTCAGCACAAACCAGGTATGCGAAGAACGCTCACCAATACGGCAGTATGCGACCACTTCTTCCTTGCTGTCGGTGATTCCCTTGCCGCCGTACAGGGCGCGCAGTTCATCAATGCTCTTAAAAGTACCATCTTCGTTAGCAGCCTGCGCCCAGGGAACATTGATAGCGGTGGGAATATGACCGGCACGCTGAGCCGTTTCCGGCATACCGGGCGGGGCGATGATGTCACCAACATATTCGGCGGGTGAGCGCACATCAACCAGGCCGTAGACAGGATTATTGATGGTATTTTTCACGAAATCGCGGTCAGCGCGGAGGTCGGCATTGATGCCGGAGACTTTGTAAGCGGTGGGAGCATAGGAGGGGACATCGGTGGTGGTGGGGCGTTCTTCCGCCAGCCACTTCTTACGTCCGCCATCGACCAGCGTGACTTTTTCATGGCCATAATATTTCAAAATCCAGAAGGCATAGGCGGCAAACCAGTTATTGTTATCGCCATAGAGGACAATCTGGGTGTCTGGTGAAATACCAGCGCTGCTCAACAGCGTTTCCAGGTCTTCCTGGCTGATAATGTCACGGGCGATCTGATCCTGAAGCTGGGTCTGCCAGTTGAAGGCAATCGCACCGGGGGCATGACCGGTTTCGTACTGGGTGGTATCGACATCGACCTCAACAATACGAATGCCAGGATCATTGAGGTGGTCGGCTAACCACTGGGTTGTAACCAGCGCATCTGTCATGGAATTTCTCTCCTCTTGCTTAAAGCCAATTTCAGCATTTTGAAAGCCGTCAGCTTTCATCCATCGGTTGGAAAACAGTGTTCAAGCCGATGGATGAGGGTTGAAGGTCACTCTGTCAGAGTCAGCACTTCGGCATCGAACTGCGAACGATCATCACGCAGACGCCACGCCAGCATTTCAACAGCTTTGGCATCCTGTACATGGGTAATCAGATAGGTGAAATGTGGCAGCGCATGGTCGCGGTCATAAACCGATGGAACCGCAGGTGAATCCGGGTGGCTGTGATAATAACCCACCAGCGCCAGCCCACGCGCATCGGCTTCGTCTTCCAGCCGCATCCAATCCTGTGGTGTCATGGCATAACGGTGGTACTGTTCTGCTTCTTCAAAAACGTTGTCGATGCCAATCACATCGCTGATCTGCACCGCATCACCTGCCAGCACACCGAGCAAAAAGCCACCACCTTCATTGGGGTAACTGGCTTCCAGTTGGCGGAAAATCTCCTGCTGGAGTGTGCCTTTTAAAAAGACCTGCATTCTGTCGTCCAATCCCTGTAGTTAAAACAAAAAGAGCGAACCTGGACGGCTCGCTCTTTAGCGATTACTGCGTGGTTAGGCGGCGGGTTTAACCCACTCGCTGCCCCTCGTCCCGTCCAGGGTAGCGCAAAGCGCCGCACATACAACAGCACATGCAGCAGCAGGGAACGCTATTCACGGAAACGGGGAGGTGTAAATTGCTCATGGGGGGATAGGCTATCACGCTTCTGGTGATATTGCAAGGGTTTCGGCCATTAAATCTGTTTAATTTTCACCCAAGCTAATCAAACCCTCAATTAATTTAGATTGAATAAGCACTCCCGCAGTGATATACTCTAGTGAGTTTATTCACAGACTGAAACGTGTTGTTTGCAGTTGTTTTTTAGATGAACCAACAAAAGCCCGGTTTCGGGCTTTTATCGAGTCTCATGAAAACACCCTAAGGAGTTAAACCATGTCTGAACCCACCAAGAAAGGTCTTGAAGGGGTTGTTGTTGCTGACAGCCGCACCAGCCTCGTCAACGGACAGGAAGGTAAGCTGGTCTATGAAGGCTACAGCATCGAAACCCTGGCTGAAAACGCCCTGTTCGAGGAAGTAGCCTACCTGCTCTGGAACGAAAGATTGCCTAACAAGAGTGAACTGGAAAACCTGCGCCAGGCTATCGCTAACGAAGCCGGACTTCCAGAAGGTGTTTTGAGCCAGTTAAAAGCCTATCCCAAAGACGCTGACCCGATGGCGATGCTGCGGACGGCGGTCTCGGCGCTGGCGATGTATGACACTGACAGCGAAGATAACAGCGCGGAAGCCAACCGGCGCAAAGCCATTCGTCTGACAGGCCAGATCACGACAATCTGCGCGGCATGGGATCGTATCCGTAAAGGACGTGACCCCCTTGTCCCGCGTAAAGACCTGAATCTGGCGCAGAATTTCGTCTATATGCTGACCGGCCAGGAACCTGATGAAACTGCCAGCAAGGCAGTCAACACCTATCTGGTGCTGCTGGCCGAACATGGTATGAACGCCAGCACCTTTGCCTCCCGCGTGACTGTCGCTACCGGTTCAGACATGCACAGCGGCATTGTCAGCGGTATCGCCACGCTGAAAGGCCCGGCGCACGGCGGCGCGAATGCTGAGGCCATGCGAATGTTCCTGGAAATTGGCGAACCAGAAAATGTTCAGCCCTGGTTCCAGAAGAACATCAAAGAAGGCGACCGGCGTATTATGGGCATCGGCCATCGTATTTATAAGGCGCTCGACCCACGCGCAGCCATCCTGGAAGAACAGACCAAAGCACTGGCTGAAAGCTCTGGCAACCTGAAGTGGTTCCAGATCGCCAAAAATCTGGCTGATGCTGCCCGCGCCGACGAGTACTTCATCGAGCGCAAGCTGTACCCGAACGTGGATTACTACAGCGCTATCCTGCTGTACACCATTGAGCTGGATGTTGACATGTTCCCGCCCCTGTTCGCCATGAGCCGCGTGGCAGGATGGACGGCACATATCATGGAGCAGTATGCCAATAACCGCCTGATTCGCCCCGATGTGAATTATGTCGGGCCGATGGGGCTGCCCTGGGTACCAGTCGAACAGCGATAGAAGCACCGCATCAGGGCGGAGGCGCTTCCCCCGTCCTGAACAACCTCGTCACTTCTTTATCAAGCGCTCTGAGTCAATCAGAGCGTTTTTATTTGTAGGGTATATTTCAAATACAATTTTATAATTCTGTTAACATATTTTATGCACGATTCGGCCACGATACTCATGTTTCATGTCGATGAAAGGAAACTTTATCATGATGCCTTTGCAGGATATAAATCCGACGCGGCGGCTTCCCATTCTGACTTATGGGTTGATTGCCGCCAATGTATTGGTGTTCCTCTGGGAACTCAGCTTTTCGCCAGAGCAGCTTCAACAGATATTTCTGGATTTATCAGTCGTCCCAGCGAATGTCTCGCAAAATCCGTTTTCACTGGAAACACTGCTGGACATGATACGGAGCATGTTTTTTCATGGTGGCTGGGATCACATCCTGGGTAATATGCTTTATCTATGGCTTTTTGGCGATAATGTCGAAGACAGATTGGGCAAAATCGGCTATTTGATTGTGAATTTTGTCAGCTGGTTTGCCGCCTCAATTGCCCAAATTCTGATCGATCCTTCGTCACCGATTACGCTGGTAGGGGCAAGCGGCGCGATTGCCGGCGTTCTGGGCAGCTATCTGGTACTGTTCCCCAATGTGAAGGTGCGCGGCATTGTTCCGCTGGGGCGTGTTTCAACAATGGCTGAATGGCCGGCCATCGCGGTACTCGGTCTCTGGTTTGTGACACAGCTTTTGCAGGGATTCGGTTCGCTCGGCGCAGGCGCAGAATATGGCGGCGGCGTGGCCTTCTTCGCCCATATTGGCGGCTTCGTCGTTGGCGCAGTTATCACCTGGGTCGTGATGCAAATGTTCCCACAACCGCCAGCCGAGGAGCGGCGCAATCTCCTGTATCAGCGGGCAGCACGACGGTAGTTATACCCCTCATTCCCCTCGCTACCAACTATGAGCGGGGGGAATACAAATCCCCGCAACCCTACTGAAAGCAGCGCGTATAACATAACAATCTGATTCTTTTGTCGGGGAGGGACAATGATACCCGTCAAAACGCTGCAACCCGTGCGAAATAAAGCTTATATAACCTATGGCCTTATTCTGGTCAACGCGCTGATCTTTGTGTGGCAGATTACGCTGTCACAGGGTCAGCTTTACACGGCATACACCACACTGGCGATTGTGCCATGCCAGATCGGACAGGTAACAACCGGCGAAACACTGCTGGATGTTTTCCGCAGTATGTTCCTGCATGGTAGCTGGCTGCATCTGGTCGGTAATATGACGTTCCTGTGGATTTTCGGGCGGAATATCGAAGATTACTTCGGCCACCGCAACTTTTTAGCACTCTATCTGGTGACCGGTTTCGCGGCGGCTTTCGCGCAGGTCATTGTGAATCCAGCAACCTGCACGCCGATGATTGGCGCAAGCGGAGCCATCGCGGGCATTCTGGGGAGCTACCTCATTCTGTACCCCGGCACGCGGGTGCGGGTTATGATTATCTTCTTCCGCTTTTTCCCGCGCTTTTACAACATTCCAGCGCTGGTTGTGCTGGGCTTCTGGTTCGTGCTTCAGTTGTTCAATGGCATCACATCACTGGGAGTAGATGCCGTAGGAAGCGGGGGCGTGGCCTTTTTTGCCCATATTGGTGGCTTTGTGGCCGGGCTGGCAGCAGCATTTGTATACACGATGTTCAATCCGCCACCAGAGCGAACGCGCTACGAAGATTAGCAGATAGTTGAGGCAGAAGGGGTGGAAACATTGCTCCACCCCTGTACATCAGCAGGCGGTTAGAAATCGAACAGGTCATCCAGGAATGAGCCGCGTTTTTTCTTCTTCGGCTCGTAATAATCATCACGGCGGCGATAGTCGTCCCGGTCATCGTCACGCTCAATACGAACAGGCGCAGATGATGGGCTATGAGCCGCTGAACGCTCGATGATTTTGTCCAGTTCACCCCGGTCAAGCCAGACACCCCGGCACTGTGGGCAATAATCAATCTCGATACCCTGCCGCTCCGAAATTTTCAGTTCAGCGCCGTCAATGGGGCAATTCATCTTTTACTCTATCTCCTCTTGAACTAACACTATGATGTCACTCTTGATCGTCGAAACCCATCCAGCCGGGCTGTGGGGTACGGCGTTCATGACGCTTCCTGTGACCCGGCAGATAATCCTCATATTCGTTGTCATAATCGATTGAGCGCCCCCGCCGTTTGTTACGCAGGCGGATCGGCTCCTCTTCCAGTTCCTCGTCGTCCATGACTGTCAGATGACTGGCTGCTTTCCGACGCTCATATTGCAGGCGGCTACGGTCACTTTCGCGTATCTGTTCCAGCAAATCCTCGAAACGCATAACCCTTTTCCTCGCAAGCATACACAAAGCGGACGACTACACTGTAGTCAAATCACATCAGATTCAGGATAGAAATACCTCCATTACTTCAGTACACCCCGGCGGATGAGCAGCTTTTCCAGTTCCACACCCCAGAACACAATGGTGCTGAGAACAAGGCAGATAACCAACTGTTCCACCGTGAGCGGCGTGGTATTAAAAATCTGGTTGAAGAAGGGCGCATAGACCGCGATCAATTGCAGCACAACCGTCACCGCGATAGCAATCACCAGCATCCGGTTGCCAAAGAAACCGATGCTAAAGATCGACTCACGATGGGATCGATTAGCGAGTGCGTGTCCCATCTGGGCAATAGTCAGGAAGAAGAAAACCATTGTATTCCAGGTGTTCGCTGCGTAGGTCGCCACACCATTCTGATGATTATTGAAGGCCCAGATACCCAGCAGCAGGCCCGAAAGACCCAGCAGAAAACCAACAATCAGGATATGCCGCGCCATACCACGCCCGAAGATACTTTCGTTGGGCGCATAAGGCGCACGGCTCATCGCGCCAGGTTCAGATTTTTCGACGCCTAACGCAAGCGCCGGGATGCCGTCAGTAATGAGATTCATCCACAGGATTTGCAGCGTTGTGAGCGGGATGGTCATGCCACTCACCAATTGAGTCAGCAGCAGCACGAGCAATTCGCCAGTGTTGCTCGCCAGCAGATATTTGACAAAACGGCGCACATTGTCATAAATGGTGCGCCCCTCTTCAACCGCGCTGACGATAGTGGCAAAATTGTCATCGACGATGACCATATCTGAAGCCTCTTTGGAGACTGCCGTACCGGTAATCCCCATCGCCACGCCAATGTCGGCCCGCTTGAGCGCGGGGGCGTCATTCACCCCATCGCCGGTCATGGCGACTATATGCCCCCTGCTCTGAAGTGCCTGGACGATATTCAGTTTATGCTCTGGTGATACACGGGCATAAACCGATACACTTTCGACCACATTTTCCAGGTCAGCCTGTGACATTTTGCCGAGATCAGCCCCGGTCAGCACGCGGGCGTTGTCGTCAGCAATGTGTAACTGTTTGGCGATGTTGAAAGCCGTGAGCGGGTGATCGCCAGTAATCATGACCGGGCGGATGCCAGCGGTGCGGCAGGTCATAACAGCCTGTTTGACTTCTGAGCGTGGCGGGTCAATGATGCCCACCATACCCATAAAAACCAGTTCCTTTTCCACGACTTCCGGTTTCCAGTCGGTAGGCAGTTCAGGCCAGCGGTGGAAGGCCAGCCCCAGCACACGCAGGCCATCCTGAGCAAGCTGGTTGTTGGTTTCTTCGATACGGCTGCGCCAGTACGAATCGATGGGTTTAATGTCGCCATCGATATACACGCGGTCACAGACATCGAGCAGGCTGTCCACCGCGCCTTTGGTGACGGCAATATAATCGCGATTGACGGCCTGAAGCAGATCACGCAGATAAGCCGCGCCTGCATCAGCCTGGACAGTTTCGTCACGGTGATGCACGGTCGTCATCCGCTTCCGCTCTGAGGAAAATGGCACTTCACCAACACGCGGGAAAACCTGATCGAGATGAGGTTTGGCGATACCATAATTGGCAGCAGCGATAACCAGCGCTCCCTCGGTTGGGTCGCCAATCGCCTGGAATTTTCGAGGGTCTTCAGGATCATATTCCAGCACGACATCGTTGCACAGCGTACTGCCAGCCAGCAGCAATGCCTGTGACACAGCGTGCGGGGCGGAACTTCCGTTGGACGAAATCAGCCCGCTCATGCCTTTGCTAACCACATCCGTCAGCGGTTCGCGCTTGCCCGCCACATCCACAACCGTGACCGTCATGCGGTTTTCAGTCAGCGTCCCGGTTTTATCGGAGCAGATGGTCGTGACCGAGCCGAGCGTTTCAACGGCAGGGAGTTTACGGATGAGTGCCTTCCGGTTGAGCATCCGCTGTGCGCCCAGCGCCAGTGCAATGGTGACAACAGCGGGAAGCCCTTCTGGAACAACAGCAACCGCGATGGCAACCGCATTCAGCAGCACATCCTGGAGCGGATGCCCGGTCGCCAGCCCAATGACAAATGCCACCGCCATGACCACCAGCGCCACCACCAGCAGCACTTTACCCAGTTCAGCCATACGGCGCTGAAGCGGAGTTTGGTCATTTTGGACGGACTGAATCAGCTCAGCGATGCGGCCAAGCTGGGTTCTCATGCCAGTTTCGACCACTACCGCCGTTCCACGCCCATAGGTGACGGCAGTCCCCATGTAAAGCATATTGTAACGATCACCGAGCGGCGCGGCAGCATCCCTGAGCGCGGCAATTGATTTTTCGACAGGCTGCGATTCGCCCGTGAGTGATGCTTCCTGCACGCTGAGATTAGCTGATTCGAACAGACGTGCATCTGCCGGAACCACGCTGCCCGCTTCCAGCAGCACAATATCGCCAGGGACAAGGTCACGAGCGGGAATATCGAGCAAGCGGCCAGCCCGTCGGGCGCGCACCAGCGGAGCCGCCATTTGTTTGAGCGCGGCCATTGCCTGTTCAGCGCGATATTCCTGCACCAGCCCCAGAACCGCATTGAGAATAACAATCGCCATAATCGCGATTACACTGTCAGCTTTACCAAGAAAGAGGGAGATGGTAGCCGCCAGAATGAGCAGCAGCACCAAAGGATTGGTAAGCTGTTCCCACAGAATCGCCAGCGGGCTTTTTGTGCCGCGCTCAATCAGCTCATTCGGCCCATACTGTTCTATCCGTCGCTCAGCTTCATCTCCCGCCAGCCCGGTATCAGAATTGACACCCAATAACTGAAGCGATTCAATAGCCTCCATCGTATGCCAGTTCTGATTCTGAATCGGTACTGCTGCTTCCGCCTGTTTGATCGCCATTCCGCCTTCATCCTAGAGTCTGAAAATAAAAAGCCGACATCAAGCGTCCCTAGCGGGATGAAGATGCCGACCTACTTGGCAACTCGTTCTTTATGAACGCTTTGTTTCGTCTGTCGAAGGTATGTTTATTACCTTGCTATACTTTAGCATGAAGGCAGAGCAGGATTGTACCCCTAAAAAATGGGGGTACTATTCAGGCAAATTTTTCAGCGAGATCAATATCAACTGTAAAAACGATGATACGCTCACCGGTTTTGGTGCTCATATCAGTATGGAGACTGATCATATTGCAGTCGATCACATCGCGTATAATCACTTCCAGCAGCGGGCGAGAGGTTTCAAAAAGCTGGCGGCGGGTTTCTTTTACCAGTGTCTTACCTTCAGGCCGTTCAGCTAATTTGAGTTCAGCAGGGGTTAAAACGCCGCGCAGCCGAACAACGACCATATCCTGCAAGAAATAGGTACGCGCATCCAGGGGGCCGCGACCGAGGTAGTCTTTCTCAAAGCGGATGATGGCGCGGGTAAATTCAGCTTCGGCTTCACCGCGCGTTTTGCGTTTCGGAGACAAAATGTTAGTAAGTTTCCCAGACCGGCTCGCCTATCAGGATTCGGCGCACCTGACGCGGGAAACGAGTACGACTGATCGGCTTGCCAATGAAGCCATCAAACCCGGCAGCCATGCAGCGCGGAATTTCGGTGTCGGCATCCTGGGCGGTGACGGCCACCACCAGCACACCTTTTAGTTTCTCATCAGCGCGAATCTGGCGCAGAATGGCGTATCCATCTGTCTTGGGCAGATTGAGGTCAAGAAAGATGATATTGGGGCGGGGTTTCATAGCACGCGCCAGCTCGACCACACCATCGCCAGTCGTGTTCAGATAGGCTGTCATGCCGAGGTGGCGCATCATCACGCCAATGATTGCCATGCCACCAGCGTCATCTTCGACAGCCAGTGCGCTGTATTTGGTGAAATCAATGTCGATAGTGCCAACCACAGTTTTATTCCTTCTGGAGGTGCTTTGCGGGGAAATTTCCCCACCTTTAGATGAGAAAAAGCATTATAGCCCACCCAAAGCAGCACGCCAAATAGGATTTGTCCAAGTTTTAGCGCACTTTCCTGTTCAATCTACATCAAACAGGCTTCTGAACTAAAGGGCAGGCACACCACCGGGTCGATCTTCGACAATTTCTTCTTCGCTGCCCCGGCGACGATAACGGCGAACGGGTGTTACCGAAAGCTGGTAGCCATGTTCATCCGCCCATCGCGCAATGGTCTGAAGTTGACGCAGGCCGGTTTGCATGGCTGCGCCCTCATCATAACCAAAGCGATAGGATAGAAAATGCGGATTGGTTTCCATGTAATCCAGCGCTGCCTGAATGGCGGCAGCAATCTCACTGGCCTGGGGCGCAGTATGTAACTGCTGCAATGGCTGAACGGGCAGCTTCAGATTGCGCGAGAATACATCCAGCAGCAGTGGGCGATGGAAGAATTTGGCGAGCATATCCGGGCGCGTCATCGCCAGCGATTCGGGCAGTTCGACAACACTTCCATCCGAAGCAGATAATTCCATACGCAATTCAAAACGTTCGTCGCGGATGCGATTCCAGCGACGTTTATCTTCTTCCGGCACAAGGGCTTCAATACGCCCCATAATCATATCCGCTGCTTCCTGAAGCGCAGCTTTACGCGATTTTTCGTCATCGACAATACGAACAGGTGGAATAACATTACCGATATTCATCACCAGACGGGGACGCTTGAGTTTGGCGATACCGGCAATCGCGCCATCAATCCCGCCAAAACCAACCGGTACAATCGGGGCGTCGGACTGGTAACTCAACCAGGCGACGCCGGTACGCCCGCGCTTGACACTGCTTTCCCAGATGCCCCCTTCCGGGAACATGCCGACCACACCGCCCTGCTTCAGCACATCCAGCGCAGCGGTGAGTGCGCCTCTATCCATATCGCCTCGCCGAATCGGTATATAACCGTAAGTATTGGCAATCGGCGCGTAACGTGGATCGAGCGGAATTTCACCCGTTCCTACCAGCTCAATCAGCCAGGGGGCATACAACACCATCATGGCCGCTTCAAAAACGGCGACATGATTGCCAACCATAATGAGTGGGCCTTTTTTCGGCAGGTTTTCGATGCCGGTAACAGAAGTGCGTGTCAACAGGGACATCGCAGTTCGCCCCAGCAGGCGCACCACCCCGCGCAGAACTGGCTTGCGCGGATAAGAAATAGACAGGGTTTGGGTCGTCATGAGACAGCGTTAATCCAGAGTTTTAATGAGTACAATGTCTGCACCGTAAGCTGACAGTCCACTTGAAGCGCCATCAGCAGCAGGCAGCACATCGAGATCGACATACATGCCACCCGCAACGGAAATATCATCCGGGTTCGGGCCAAGTTGAAAAACCTGAACTCTTATACGTAAACACTTAAACAGGCCAGGAGTTACTTGAAAAGCGCAGGAGGCCGCTCCATCATCCAGTTCGAGCGAAGCTTCCTGGGGGCGAGCGGGGTCTCCGTTAATGAGCGAAAAGCGCACGGCCATATCCATTGTATCGTCACCTAATGAATCGCCGCTGTCGGGCTGGAAGGCGACATGAACCTGGGCGGGCCGTCCCGCCACCAGCGTGTTTGGCGTGACCAACAGCAGCCGCCGCAGAATTTGCTCGACCGCGACTTCGCGCTTTGTTTTTGCCGTTCCCGCACCCGATTCATCATAGGCTGTGAGTTCTTCCACAGCGCTCTGTCCATGGTCGGACAGTCGATAAGCCTGGTCGCCATCCATTTGCAGGTAGCCCTTGGTCACCAGACGGCGAATGACCTTGCCGAAGGTACGGTCACTCAGCCCAACGCCATCAATGATGTCGTCCGCATGGGCGATAGGCGTTTCCAGCACGCCAAAGTAGCGAATAACATCCAGCGCTTCAGGTGGTAAAGCTTTCAGGTGAAAGGGCAGTTCCATCGCGTTCCCCCGCCGACAATAAAATTCAACCAGTTTAATATTTTGAGTATAGTGGGAGTCGATTTTCAATACAACCGGCGGCGTCTTAAGCCTGTAGGGCGGAGATAAGTCCCCGCCCTGCCGAGTGGAATTTAAAGGCCGACGACGCGGGCTTTGCCGGGCTGCCCCTGCACAACATGGCGGGTATCCACAATCAATCCGCTGTGATCGAGAATGTGCTGCCAGTCGTAGTTGCTATGGTCGGTGATGATGACCACACAATCGGCAGTGTCCAGCAATGCATCGCTGTAGTTCACCGTTTCCATCGTGGTTTCGCCTTCGAGATGCACTAAAGGAACATACGGGTCATGGTAGACAACATCCGCCCCCTTCTCCCGCAGCAGCCCCAGCACGTCAAGCGCCGGGCTTTCACGCACATCATTGACATCGCGCTTATAGGCGACACCCAGCACAACTACCCGCGAACCACGAACGGCCTTACCATCATCATTGAGCGCATCCGTGATTTTCGTCATGACATAGAGCGGCATCGACGTGTTGATTTCGCTGGCAAGCTCAATGAAGCGGGCATTGTAGTTGAGCGTTTTCAGCTTCCAGCTCAGATAATGCGGGTCAACCGGGATACAATGCCCCCCCAACCCTGGCCCCGGATAAAACGGCATAAAGCCGAAGGGCTTGGAAGCAGCACCCTGTATCACTTCCCATACATCAATGCCGAGCTTGTCACACATCAGCGCCATTTCATTGACGAGACCGATATTGACAGCGCGAAATGTATTTTCCAGCAGCTTGACCATCTCCGCCGAAGTGGGTGAAGACACCGGAACCAGTGTATCGACAGCGCTGCCATAGAGCGCCATCGTCACTTCGGTGCAGGCGGGCGTCACGCCGCCAACCACCTTGGGCGTGTTGCGGACGCCATACCTGGGATTGCCGGGATCAATTCGCTCCGGTGAGAAAGCCACAAACACATTTTCGCCGACGCGAAAACCATTGTTCATTAAACGCGGCAGGATAATTTCTTCTGTTGTGCCGGGATAAGTGGTGCTTTCGAGAATGACGAGCATTCCCTCATGACAAACCTCAGCCACCGCGCTGACGGACTGAATAACGAATGACATATCCGGGTCTTTAGTCTTTCGCAGCGGCGTCGGAACACAAATGCTCACGGTATCGGCCTGCCGAAGATCGGCATAATCGGTCGTGGCGCAAAATTTTCCACTCTCCACCAGCGGTTTAAGGCGTTCGCTGGGGATGTCCATAATGTAGCTCTCCCCCTTATTGAGAAGTGCTACCTTTTCCGCCGTCACATCGACGCCGATCACCGAAAATCCGGCTTCGGCAAACTCGACAGCCAGCGGTAGCCCTACGTAACCCAGGCCGACGATGCCAACACGGGCCTCGCGGTTTTGCAGACGATCCAGCAACTGCTGTTTGTAGTTCATTCTTGCTCACAATCTCTAAGCCCGACGCATCGCAGCCGGGCATTATAGTCCTGCCAGCTAAGACGCTTCAAGCGTGCATCTTTTGTACGCAGGCGAAGTACCTTCACTGATAAACAGGCAGGAAACGGTAACACTTCATCAATTATGACATTTTCCTGCTGTCTTTAGTGCAGCGCTTTCATCACATGTTCGAGATGACTTAGCGCAGTCTCAGCGTCATTTAACACATCAAAAGCGACTCGTACTGCCGGGCCACGACGGCTTTCACGCAGTGACAATTCACCCTGTTTGGTGCGGCCTTTGGCAATGCGAATGAGCGAACGCGCCTGCCCTAATTCCAGCCGCAGCAGGAAAGTCGCGTCGTCGCGCTCCTCAGCAAAGCCGGTATAGGTGTTTTGCAGCGATTTCATCAGCGAAACAATGGGGTCACGTTCGCTGGAAACATTACGCGGCGCGCGCAGCAGTTCCAGATCGACCAGCAGTTCGCCAGCATCAAGGGCAGCATCCCCGCTGCGCTGGAATTTTTCCAGGTCAATGAGCTTGAAGTCGATCTCACTATCACGCTCCGGGTTTTCACGCTGTTTGAGGCGGCGCACCATAATATTGCGGCTGTGCAGATCGCCATGCATACAGGCCATCGGGAAATCTTCCAGCTCAAGCTGGCGGCGGACAAGATGACCAATCACATCCAGAAGCGTCCGCTGAAGCTGATAAGCATACTTCTGCTTATCGACCTCCAGTAATTTGTTCTCCAGCATGAAGCCGAAGATACGGCGGACATGCTGCTGCATCGGCATGAGATACAGTTGCAACAGCAGGCCTTCCTGGGCAGAGCGGCGCTGGCGCACATCGCCCAGGTGAACCCGCAGCAGGAATGGGCCGATTTCGTTAACAAGCGCGTCATGCATCTGCGGCACTTTGAGCAGTGCATCAGACAGTGTCCGGTAGCGATTCAGGTCAGCCATGATGACGAAAGCACGCCGGCGCTGGTCGTCGATATAGCTGGGCTGCGGAATATTGACAAAACACTCGCGGATGGCATTGGGCAGGTGGGAAAAATTTTCCCGTTCCAGATCAATTTCTTCAACCGGCCCGTATTTCACCACCAGCGAATCGGCATTAGGGATGTGCAGGCGGAACGAGTCATCTTCCGGCTGCATCGGATTAATGATGCGCGGATGAATGCGGACAACATTGCTATCCGACATACCGAGACGAAGCTGTTCCGGTGGCTTATCGAGATCGACATGTATCCAGTTTTTCAGCGCCTTTTTGATGCTCTCGTTGTCGGGTGTTTCCACCTGGCGGGTTTGCTGCGAGGCAAGTGTGCGGTGAATATGCGCCGATCCCCACATAATGAGCGGTGTATTCATGTAGGCACGCACCGAGACCAGCGTGCGGCAGATGATGAGCAGGTAATCGTAGGCATTTGGGAACAGATCATGGAGCAGATCAACCGATTTGCTGCCATGAAAAACACCCCACCACAATTCCATTGCCTGCTGAATGGGCGTCTCAAGCTGAGGATAATAAGCCACCAGCGGCATCAGGTTTTCGATGACGTAGCAGGTGCTGAGAATCATCTCGCGGAAAATTTCGCGGTTATCCGCTACCTGTCCGGTGGTGAGCTGGCCGCGCCACATATTTTCGACCAGCCAGCGCATGTCCTGGCTGATGCCCCACATGCCCCCACCCTTAGCCGCCGCTTCCAGCAGGCGGTTTAGATATCGCTTCTGTTGGGCAGGGGTCAGCCGGCCACCAATGTCATGGCGGAGCCGGACAGCCAGTGCCAGGTCTTTATCGCGGTGATTGCCCTGAATGATTTTGGCGGTACGCTGGCGCAGGTCTTCATCCGGCATCACCCCATTCAGCACGCCAATTTCCCGCGCCTGGGCCATGACTTTAAGCGCCCATAGGGTTTCAAAAACCGGATCGCCCGATTGAATATCAAAATAATCATTAGCAGTACGCTGAAGGGAAAGCTGCTCCAGACGGGGCAGAATAAAAGCATCAGTCGGACGAATCGTGAGCAGAACTTCCAGACGATTCATCTCCGCCGTATCAATACGTTTAAGGTTCTCATTAGGAAACGGTGTGGAAAACCAGGTGGCCGCTTCCTGAAGTTCGATCTGCTGCGGCGTGTAACCATAAGCCAGCAGCGCCATGGTGTAATGCTGAGTGACGCGCACCGCTTCCGGCAAATATTTCCCATGACCGTCAAGCGGGGCAGACAATACCAGTTCCGGGTATTCAACCCGTGCGCGCAGCAGGTCAAGAGTCAGATCACCCAACGTTTGTTCGAGATCAGGCAGTTCGCGTGGAGGCATGAGGTTTAATCTTCCGGGAGAGGCCGGGGAATCATTTGACAGAATTTAGTAAGAGGCACTGATTTTAACACGTGGGCGGAGCAAATTCCAGCGGGTCAATAACAAAACAATACCCCACCTTCTGTAGGCTCCCAAATGCAGGGAAAGCCGTACAGAAAGGTGGGGTACGCCTCAAAAAGCGAGGCTAGAGATTAGGCTGAGTGGTGTCCGGGCGGCCAGGATGACCAGGAATACTATGGAAGTCAAAAGGCAGTTCCAGACCATCCGGCCCGAAGAAACGGAACTCGCGGTTGCCGAAAGACATTTCCGGCTCACCCAGCGTGACATCCAGGTTGAGCGTTTCGCTCCCACGCTGAATGGCGAGTGTGACCACATCTCCAGGTTCATAGGCCGCTAACCGGTCGCGGAGGGTGAATTCCTCATTAACCGATTCGCCGTTGACAGCGGTGATGATGTCATCTACCTGCACACCTGCTGCCTCTGCCGGGCTGTCCGCCGCCACTTCTGCCACGAGCGCGCCTTCCGTTTGCTCGATGCCGCGTTCTTCAGCCACCTGATCGTTGAGCGTCACAAAGCTGAGGCCAAGACGACCACCCATCATGCCGCCAAACTGTCCGAAAGGTAACGCGGGCATCCCCTCGCCAAAGTTCATGCCGAAACCCATACGGTTCAGGGCGCTCAGATCAGGGGCAGAAGCGGTGATTTCAGTGGTTTCACCATCCCGCTCAACTGTGAGCGTCACCTCGGCATCCTCAGCCAGACCTTTCAGGTAGTCGTTCAAAGCCTGAGGTTCGTAGGCCGTACCATCAAATTCAGTAATGACATCGCCTGCCTGCAAACCAGCCGCCGCCAGCGGGCTGTCTTCAGTCAGGCTGAGGATTTGCCAGCCTTCGCCATTGTAAGCGATGAAATCACCTGCAAAGGGCATATTGGGCATCGGCATGGATTCCAGTGTGGCTTCAACCGTGACCGTTTCGCCATCACGCTGAACCTCAATCATCACGGTGTCACCGGCAGCAAGCTGGCGAACTGCATCCACAGCTTCCTGGGCACTCGCAATCTCGCTGTCCCCAATTCTGACAATCAGATCGCCTTCCTCAAGGCCAGCCGCAGCGGCAGGCGATTCCGGCCTTACAGCGGTGATGACCGCGCCACCTTCGCCATCTTCCAGTGATACACCGAGCATGGGGCGATCACTCATAAACGGCATATTGAAGTCGAAGTTGAAAGGCATATCCTGTTGGGCGGGCCGTTCGGCAAGTATGGCTTCCAGCGAAAGGGTTTCATCCCCGCGCTGCACACCAAGCTCAACCGCATCACCTGCGCTGAACCCGGCCAGGGCTTCGCGGATGGTTTCGGCAGTCACATCGTCACCGCCAATAGCGGTGATAATGTCCCCCACCTGTAAACCAGCCTGATCCGCCGGACTGCCGGAAACAACTTCCTCCACCAGCACGCCGTTCTCTGCCTCACTCAGACCAATGCCGAGAAATGGAGGAACACTGGAGTCCTGCGCGGCAGCAAAACCCCAGACAGACAAGACCAGCATAGCGATTATGCCAGCCACCAGTGAACGATAGAGATTTTTTCGCATGATTCTCCTCCCGGAATATCATTGATGATTTGCGCGAGATACACTCATTCATCAGCTAAAACGTAGGCCGCCTGCCTGAATCCGGGATGAAATCAACATAAATCTCATATTAGACGTTGTTAAGAACTGGATGAGCCTTATTGTGATTTCGTAATCTACTTCTTCTCATCGCCGTTTTTGCCGCCAAGACGTCGCGACAGAAAATTGCCCATCAGTCCTGTCATCAACATCCCGCTGACGGATGGTGTGTTAATATCTGCTTTCCCCTCATCCCAGCGAGCATTATGCCGGCGGTTAATCCAGGCACTATAAGCATCGCTGGACGCAATCAGCGCGGCTTCCAGCGCGGCGCGGTCATTCTGGGCAAGAATGCCACGAAAGTCGCTTAAGGTTGCGATAAACTGGTCAAGCTGGTGCACCAGACTGACGCGGTTGTTCAGCAGCGCATCGCGCAGATCATCCGGGTGGGTGTCATGCAGATGATGTGTCAGCCGACCAAAAGAGGCATTGGTAACGCGCTGGGCGTCATTCCAGGTCTGCCCTCTGATTGTCATATAAAAAGCGGCAGCGCCGAGCAAAGCCGGAAGCCCTTCGGTGAGCGCAACCAGGCTGTCATGTTCAGCGGGGTCAGCAAAATGAGGCTTCGCGCCGAGGATCGTCGAAAAATCAGCCGCCAGTTCAACCGCATCCTTGATGCAGGTGACGCTTGGCATCAGCAGCATCGCACCATCGTCAAAAAGATCAGCCGCCGCGTGCAGCGTATCATCCAGCCCATCAAACAGATATTTGGGGTTGATGACCGGGGTAATACCGACGACATGCGCTTCTTTGCTGAGGTATGTGCTTGCCCATTCCAGAGAGGGCTGCTTGAGCGGGGCGGCATCCAGCACCACCGCACCGGGGCGCAGTTCCGGGCCAATATTTTTGTAAGCGATCTGGGCATCGGCGTAAGGCAGCGCCATTATCACGATGTCTTTGCCACGAGCGGCGTTAAAAGGATCGCGGTCAATACGATCCGTGATGCCAATGCTCTTGGCATCTTCGCGGACGCCGGGGCGCGTATCGGCATAGGTCACTTCAAATTTATGCTGGGCATCCTTGCGCTCGTTATAGCGTCTGAGCGCCAGACCAATAGATGCACCAATACGCCCCATTCCGAGAACAGCTACAGTTACAGTTGCCATGATTCAGTTTTCCACTTATCGCTTGTCAGTTAGCAGTCATTTTAGCATGTCAATTGGCATCGTCAGCAGCCTGCAAACGGCGTAGAAGTCCATAATGAGGGTGCGTGTCCCATTGTCTCGCATCTTCCTGATGATGCTCGACCAGCCAGACAGCCGCTTCAGGCGCTCCCACCTGGCGAAGCATGGCAGCGCTCCAGGCCGGGTGCTGAACATAAACTACAAATGGGCGCTTCCACAGGTTCAGCGGATCACCCTCACTCCAGCGCTGAAACAGGCCGGGCGCAAATGCCCGAACCAGCACTGCCAGCGTCTTTTGCCACACCCATAAGGGATAACACACCTTACCAACATCATGCAGCAGTGCCGCAATTGCCAGTTCGCGGGGCGTTTCTTCACCATTGTCTGACACATCGCGCAGGACGTTCAGGCTGTGCAACTGCTCACTGTGGCGCATTTGCCGGAACAGCGCCAAAAGTTCCGGCGTGAGATAACGGGCGGCCAGATCAACATCCACCGCCTGCGAAAATGCAAAAACAGCACGCAACCCCTGACGAAGGCGATAGACAGCCGTCATCAGCCCTCACCCCAGCAAAAAGCGCGTCAGGGAGAAGGCTGGTTGATAAACCACTGTGCTTAGGATATTCAGTCCCGGTATCCTCAGAAAACTGAGCAAAATCAGCCCCAGAAGGATGTAATTGGTGGTCTGGGCATAGCGCTGCCAGGTATACGCCAGGTCAGGTGGGAGCAGGGCGTACACAATATGCCAGCCGTCAATCGGAAAAACAGGCAGCAGATTAAAGAAAAACAGCAGCGTGTTCCAGAATACCAGATAGAAAAACAGGGTAAAAAGGAACTGCCCCATTTGCGGGCCAAACAGCCGGATGGGGATGGCAAAAATAATCGCCAGCAGCAGGTTAGACAGCGGCCCGGCAGCGACAGTGACCAGAAAGCCCCAGCGCGGATTACGCAGGCGATGAGCCGGGGGAATGGGCGCGCTGCCGAGAATGCCAAAACCGATCAGGGCGAACATAAGAAAACCAAGCGGATTGATATGCACCATTGGATTGAGAGTCAGACGGGCGCGGCGTTCGGGAGTGGTATCACCCATGATAAACGCGCCGTAATTGTGGGCAAATTCGTGAACCGTCATGCCAATCAGCACGGCCAGCAAAGTCGCAATCAACGCCTGAGGAGAAAAATCGCCAAAAAGTAACAACGGTGGACTCCTTCGTCACCAGCATAAACGCCCATCAGTATAGCATAAAGCGGGGCGAAACCGGGCAGAAAGGAAATGCGTAAGAAAGTTGAAAAGTGACTCTAACGGCTCATTGGTGTTTAATGTGTTAGGATTGCACCAAACTGACAAGGCAGTTCGACCAAAAACGATGCAAACCGTTATGATTGGTGACCGGGTAAAATTGCGGAAACAGCATCCCTGTGGCAGCGATGAATGGATTGTCGAACGAACGGGGGCCGATATTGGCCTGCGCTGTGCTGGCTGTGGGCGGTGGGTCATGCTGCCGCGCGCTGATTTTTCCAAACGGCTGAAACGGGTCGTCGGCAAACAACAAGGGGAAACAAAGTGAAAAAGCGAATCCTGTTACTTTTTTCAGATACGGGGGGCGGCCATCGCGCTGCTGCTGAAGCCATCCGTGACGCAATGCACATTCGCCACCCCGGCGAAGTTGAAACCCAAATGGTGGATGTCTTCCGCGCTTACACACCGTTTCCATTCAAGTACATGCCAGAGATGTATCCCTGGATTATCAGCCGCAGCAAGTCTTCCTGGGGAGTCGGCTACAGGCTGACCAATACCCGCCAGAGCGCCAAGTTTATTACTGACAGCATGTATGCCTCGACTGAACGCGGGCTGAAGCGTATGGCGCGGGAAAATCCGGCGGATGTCGTCGTTTGTGTCCATTCGCTGCTCACGACTCCTTCCATGCGGGCCTTCCGGCGTATGGAAAAGCGTCCCCCCTTTATGACAGTCGTCACTGATCTCGTCTCGACTCATATGTTCTGGTATGACAAGCGGGTTGAACGCTGCCTTGTACCTACCCAGGCGGCCTATGATCGCGGACTGGAAGCGGGAATGCTGCCGGAACAAATGCGGGTGACAGGCCTGCCGGTTCACCCCCATTTCGCCGAACGCTTAAAAGCGAAGGACAAAGCGCGGGCAGAACTGGGATGGAATCCGGATTTACCAACGATTCTGCTGGTAGGAGGCGGCGAGGGCATGGGGCCACTGTACCAGACAGCGCGGGCGATCAATGACCAGAAAATGCGCTGCCAGATTGTCGTCATCGCCGGACGCAATGAAGTTCTGCGCCACAATCTGGAAACGAGTCACTGGAATCAGCCAGTCCATATTTATGGCTTTGTCACCAATATGCCGCTGCTGATGGCTGCCGCCGATATTCTGGTATCAAAGGCTGGCCCCGCCACCATCAGCGAGGCCTGTATCGCAGGACTGCCGGTGATTTTGTATGATGCCATTCCGGGACAGGAAGAAGGCAATATCGACTTCGTAGTGGAAAACGGCGCTGGTGTATATGCGCCCAGTGCAGAAGAAGTCACACAGGCCGTCCGAAGCTGGCTGGCGGAAGGCACAGCCGGGTTACAGCGGCGTTCCGAAAATGCCCGCCGGATTGGCCGCCCGGAAGCGGTCTGGCTCATCGCTGACGAAGTCTGGGAACAGGCACAGCGCCCCCCCATCACCAATCCTCGTCGGATGCTGGATTTCGACCTTCAGCGCCTCGTGCTGGCGAAACAGCGGCGCTATTAATCGTACAAACTTCAAAGTAAACAGATTCACGGAGATTTCGTTGAAAAGCTATCGTATTCCATTGATCCTTTTTGTCCTGCTCACGCTCATTTCCATCGTCGCTGCACAGGACGAAATTCCACTGGCTGAAATCGTAAATGATGAGGGTGGTACGGTTTCGATTGTTGGTGAGTTGGATTACACCAATTTACTTTTCGCCAGCGGCGTTGCGGAACCCCTTATCATCCTTGAAGATCAGGCCGGGTTCGTTAAACGCGATCTCGATTTTCTTTTCCCCCAGGAATCGCAGGTACTTGGTCAATTCACAGGTGATATTTTTTCACCACCCGTCTCCTACAGCATCACCCTGCCGCTGGAACCAAAAGCCACACTGGTTGATGTAGACAATGATGACGAACAGGATACCGGCGTCATGGTTTACGCGATCGCCTACTGGACGAATGTTTTTGGCGACCCTTATCTCGAAGCGCGCGATCAGGGTGGGGGTGGCTGGTCATCTGATTACGCCTCTACCATCATTGATCCAGCCACACTGGAAGTTGAAGGTGGCAAGTATCTGGTGTACGCACCGGCCGACCAGCAGGGATTCCCAGCCGGTTTTGGTGATGATGGCCTGCTGTTCACGGAAGATGATCCGCTGGTTCGCCTGCCCCAGGGCTATACAGTCGTCGATCTGAACAGTGATCCCTTCACTTTTGACCGTTCGCGTGAAGCACGAATTGATACCATTGAGTCCACCCAATCGGCTGCGGCAGATTTTTCAGACCTGAGCTACACCGAAGCATTCGACGCCATGATTGAAAAACTGCGGCGCGAATATGCCTTTAGCGAATACAAAAATATCGACTGGGATGCGAAAATCGCTGAATTCCGCCCTCGTTTCGAGGAAGCAGAAGCTGAGGATGACTCGGATGCGTATCTGTTTGCCCTGCGGGATTTCATCTGGTCGATACCGGATGGTCATTTAGGCATGAGTGCAGCATCCGACGCGCTGGACAATGAGTTTTACACCAACATCGGCGGCGGGCTGGGTTTATCGCTGGTGGAACTGAATGATGGCCGCGTGCTGGTCAATTTTGTATTGGACGGCGGGCCGGGTCAGGAAGCAGGCATCGAATTAGGTGCTGAAATTCGGGAAATCAACGGAACGCCGATCAGCAAAGTGGTCAGCGAAACGGTGCCTTTCTCCTCCCCTTTCAGCGCCGATCATGACCGCCGCTTGCAGCAGTTGCGCTATGCCATGCGTTTCCCGCTTGAAACTGAAGTTGAACTCACTTATCAGAATCCCGGAGATGACCAGCCAACCAGCGCCACATTGACGACAGCAGAAGAATTCGACAGCTTCTCCTTTTCGTCCTACAACAAAGGTTTGACGTTTTTCGAGCCGCCCATCACCTACGAGATTCTACAGGACAGCGGCTACGGTTATGTCAAAATTTACAGCTTCTTCGAGAACGAAGTGCTGACTGTCCAGCTATTTGAGCATTTCCTCAATCTCGTCAACCAACTGGGTATTCCTGGCATCATCATCGACATGCGGCAGAACGGCGGCGGCAGCGGGCTGCTGGCCGATGGGCTGGCGGGTTACTTCTTTGATGAACCTGTGATAACGGGTTACACCGGCTTCTACGATGAAGATACCGGAGATTTTTACACAAATCTGGATGCGCCTGATGAAATTTTCCCCGCGCCGGAAGCCAAACGCTATACCGGTGAGGTGGTTGTGCTGGTCGGGCCAGCCTGCGTCAGCGCGTGCGAATTTTTCAGCTATAACCTGACATTTAACGACCGCGCTGCGATTATCGGGCAGTATCCCACAGGCGGACTGGGTGGCAGCATCACTGATTTCCTCATGCCGGAGGGGGCACAGGTGCGCTATACGCTGGGCCGCGCGGTAGACCCCGACGGCAACATCCACATTGAGGGCAAAGGGGTTATCCCAACAGTGATCGTACCAGTGGATGAAGAAACCGCTTTTAGCGGGGGCGACCCGGTGCTGGATGCAGCAATTGCCTATCTGGACGAGCAGATGAGGGAGTAAAATCCTGGCGTTTCAGATCATGTATACGGTGTGAGGCAGTAGCTTCGCCCTCTATAGCAGCAGTATTCATAAAATGAGGAGTGCCTGCGGGCGCTCCTTAAACTTTCTTCAGACATTCTTCACAGACATTTCGCTTGCCAGCCCTGCCAACTTTCTGTACCATGACCAGCAGTTGATTGATTCTTCTACAATCCCCGGAGGCACAACCCGATAATGAAAGCCATTATCCTGGCCGCAGGTAAAGCAACCCGCCTACGCCCTGTTACCCTGACCATGCCCAAAGCGCTGGTTCCAGTGGCGAACCAGACTCTCATCGGTTACGCCTTCGACGTGTTGAAACGTGCTGGTTTGACCGATATTGGCATTGTCGTCAACGACCTCGAATCTTCAATTCCGCAAACATTGGGCAAAGGTGATGGCCTGGGCGTCAACCTGGAATATATTGTGCAGGAACAGCAGCTTGGACTGGCGCACGCCATCAGCCTGTGCCGGGATTTCATCGGTGACGAGGCATTTTGTGTGTTCCTGGGCGATAATATTTTTCAGGATAAAATGGAAACGATGTTCGCGAACTTCCTCGACTCAGAGTCAGAAGCGACTATTGCGCTGGGCGAAGTCACCGACCCGACGCGCTTTGGCATTGCCGAACTCGATGGAGAGCGCATTGAGCGTGTGGTTGAAAAACCCAAAGAGCCGAAATCGAATCTGGCAATCGCCGGTGTCTATCTCTTCCGTCCGTCGATTTTTGATGCGATTGCCCGAATCAAACCCTCGTGGCGCAATGAACTGGAAATCACCGATGCCATTCAGCAGGTAATTGATGATGGCAAGCCGGTTCATTCCTACATTCTCAAAGGCTGGTGGATCGACGCCGGAAAACCAGAGTCGATTATTCAGGCCAACCAGCTTGTGCTGGAAGAACTGCCTTACACCCCTGCGCCGGAATCAAAAGACCAGATTATCGGCAAATCCGAGGTATCACACCGTGTCATTCTGGGCGAAAACAGCCAGATTATCGACAGTGTAATTCGCGGGCCGGTCATCATTGGCAAAAACACCATCGTGCGGAACAGCTATGTCGGCCCGTATACCTCACTGGGCGATAATGTGCTGATTGAAGGCAGCGAGATCGAGGCCAGTATAGTGATGAAAAACTGTGTCATCCGCGACATTCACGGACGCATCGATTCCAGTCTGCTGGCAGACAATTCACAGGTGACAGTAGCGCAGAAAATGCCCGCTACACACCGTTTTGTGCTGGCGGAAAATAGCTACGTGCAGATGTAATCAATACTCGCCGCTTCAAGGCTGAGTCATTTATCGAAAGAATTGGCCTTGTAGGGGAGGGTTTGAAACCCTCCCTCTCGAAATAACCTGAGATTTTGCCAATTTCTTTCAGAAATTCACTGGCAGCGGGCAGCTTATTTAAAAGGAGATTTTTATGAGTGAAAAAATTGAGGCGATCAGGCGTGATCTGGCAGATGGCCGCGCCCGTTGGAACGCTGTGATTGACCAGGTTGGTGATCGTTGGGATACACAGGTGTATTCCGAGGGGGCGGCCTGGACGGTGAAACAGCTTCTCGTTCACCTGATGGTGACAGATAAAGGTCACAACAATATGATTATGGGTATTGCCAGAGGGGAAGAAACCATTCCGGCGGATTTCGATTTGGAGCGCTTTAATCGGCGTTCAGTGGAAAAACGAGCAGAAACAACAATTGAGGAAGCGCGGGCGGCACTTCAACAAACGGCTGCTGAGCGGGATGCCTGGCTGGACACAGTTGACGAGGCCACGCTGGCGAAAACTGGGCGGCATGGCTCGATGCACATCCTCTCGATTGAGCGTATCCTCGGCGTGGTCGCCCAACATGACCGCGACCATGCGAATGACATCGCCAAAGTCCTGAACATCGGCTAAAATACCCCTCAACTTATGCAGGGTAAACCGCTGGTTTGCCCTCACAGCACAACAATTGAACTCCCTGACAAAATCGAACAGGCGGTGAACATGAAGGTACTCGTAGCCTATGCCAGCGGGCATGGCTCAACAGCCGAAGTCGCTCAATTCATCGGCGAACGGCTAAAAGAATATGATTTTGATGTGACCATATCCGCCGTTGACGCTGTTCAAAGCGCCGCTGGATACGATGCCTATGTCATTGGGTCGCCGATTTATGGCGGCATGTGGCTCACGGAATTTTCGCAATTTCTGGAACGCTTTGAGACGGAACTGGCATCTAAACCATTGTATATGTGGATGATGTGCATTCGTATCCTTGAGAAAGATGGACTGGAATATGCACAGCAGGAGTATATTTACCAGCCAATCGTGAAAAAATTGGGTACCCGTGAAGTGCAGTTCTTCGCTGGAAAGCTCAATCTGGATAAGATCGACTGGGAAGAGCGCTGGACGCTGGCGGCCCGTTATGAAGGCGAAGTTCTCCCCGGTACACGCAATGACGATTACCGGGACTGGAACGCTATCCGCATCTGGGCGATGAAACTGCGTGATGAGTTAATGCCAGCGTGACCAGTAGTTATCCCAAATGGCTGGATTGGGTGCAGCGATTGCAGGCTATCGCCCAGACTGGTCTAAGCTATGGCAAAGATGTCTTTGACATTGAGCGGTTTGAGCAGGTGCGTGCCATCGCTGCTGAAATAGCTGCCTGCCACAGCGAAGGCGACATACAAAAGATTGATAACCTGTTCGCGGAAGAAAAAGGTCACGCTACACCGAAAATCGATGCGCGTGGGGCTGTCTTCCGCGATGATACCATTCTGCTGGTACGGGAGCGCTCCGATGGCCGTTGGACGCTCCCCGGCGGGTGGGTTGATATTGGTGAGTCGCCCTCTGAAGCCGTAGTGCGCGAAGTGTTCGAGGAATCCGGCTACGAGACGCGGGCGGTGAAGCTGCTGGCACTCTATGACCGGAACAAGCATGATCATCCGCCGATCATCTGGCACACTTACAAACTGTTTTTCCTGTGCGAGCTGACCGGCGGGACAGCCATTGAGGCCAATACCGAAATCACTGAAGTTGGCTTTTTCCACGAGGATGCACTGCCGGAATTATCCATCGGTCGGGTGACGGCGACCCAGATTGCCCGCTTCTTTGCCCACCTTCGCCACCCGGAATGGCCGACGGATTTTGATTAGGTTAAACGCAGCGGGCGCATCCCGTTAAGGGTCACAATCAGGCTCATGCCGACATCGGCAAATACTGCCAGCCACAGCGAAGCGCCGCCAGCCAGCGCCAGCAGCACAAACACCAGTTTTAGCCCCAGGCTGAGGATAATGTTCTGCCGAATCAGACCACGTGCAAAACGCGACAGCCGTACTGCATAGGGAAGCTGTTTCAGATCGTCAGCCATGAGTGCGATGTCGGCTGTTTCCATTGCATGGGCGCTGCCGGCCCCGCCCATCGCCACGCCAACCGTTGCCGCCGCCAACGCTGGCGTATCGTTCACACCATCGCCGACCATCGCTACCGCGCCGTACTGCCGCGCCAGTGCCATTACCGCCGTCGATTTATCGGCAGGCAGCAAACCGGCGCGAATATCATCGACACCTACTGCTTTACCAACTGCGCCAGCGACAGCAGCATTATCCCCGGTGAGCATAACCGTCTGGATGCCCAGATTTCTCAGTTCAGCAATAACATCGCGGCTGGCAGAGCGCACTTCGTCGGCTACCGCAATATAACCGCGCACGCGATCACCGTCCGAAAGCAGCAGGGTCGTCTGCCCATTCGCTTCAGCCGCTTCAACCCAGGCGCACAGGTCACGGCTGTGCGGGTGCTCCGCCTCGAACAGGCTGTGACTGCCAACTGTCACCAGCTTGCCGTTGATGCGCCCCTGCACACCGCGTCCCGCCAATGCTTCTACCGCTTCCGCCGGGGGATAAACCGCGTTTAGTCCGCGAGACTGTGCAGCGCCCACCACCGACTTCGCCAGCGGATGTGCGCTGCGGCCTTCAACTGCCGAAGCCAGTGCCAGCACATCATCACACAAGGCACAGGTTTCGCCCGTCGCACAGTCCACCGAACGCACGGCAGTCACGGCTGGTTCACCCTGAGTCAGCGTGCCGGTTTTATCAAAAGCCACTGCCTGCACTGCTCCCAGCGCTTCCAGATGCGCCCCACCTTTAATGAGGACACCGCGACGGGCTGCCGCTGTGATCGCGCTGATGATGGTTACGGGTGTGCTGATGACCAGCGAACAGGGGCAGGCAATCACCAGCAGTTCCAGTGCCCGATACAGCCAGCCCTGCGAACCATCCGCCGGGTTATAAAAAGGAGCGTTGAACAACACCGGCGGAACGAATGCCACCACCGCCGCCATCACGACCACACCCGGCGTATAATAGCGCGCGAACCGGTCAACCAGCCGTTGACTTGGCGCACGCACACTTTGCGCTTCTTCTACCAGCTTGATGATGCGGCTCAGGGTATTATCCGCAGCCAGCCGTGTTACCCGCAGCGTCAGCGCACCATCACCGTTGACGCTTCCGGCGAACACTTCAGCACCGCGCGACTTATGCACCGGCATACTCTCCCCGGTAATTGGCGCTTGATTGACGCCGCTTTCTCCCGCCAGAACATCGCCATCCATCGGGATACGTTCACCCGGTTTCACCAGAATTGTGTCCCCAACCTGCAACTGCTCGACGGGCACCATTTCTTCGATCATGCCGCCGGTCAGCCGTATTGCCTCGGATGGTGCAAGCGTCAGCAGACTCCGCAAGCTGTCACGAGCGCGGTCTGCTGTATATCCTTCCAGAGCCTCACCCACCGCGAACAGGAAAACAACCGTCGCTGCTTCCAGTGTTTCGCCGATCAGAACAGCGCCAATCGCGGCAATGGTCATCAGCAGGTTAATGTTGAAATCACGGTTGATGAACAACGTGCGAATGCCGCTGCGCGCCACAGGCAGCAGCGCGATCAGGGTGGCAGCGATATAAAATGCATTGGCGCTGGTATCGGACAGTCCAGCCAGTGAAGCTGCAACCGTCGCCAGAATCAGCGCACCGCCTGCCAGCGCCAGCCGCGTTTCCAACCGGCTCAGCAGGTAGCGAAAAAATCCGCTTACACCGCCGGAGTTTCGCACGGGCGCGGCATGTCGTGTCCCGGCCTCATTATTTTCAATCGTCTTACCCAGCGCTTCGATACGCCCCCGCAGCGCCTCAAATGATACGTCCCCTTCGAGGTGCAGCTTCTCGGTGGTGAAATCAACGCGGGCGCTGCGGACACCCTCCAGCCGGGCGACGCCTGTTTCAACCTCGCGGGCGCAGCCAGCACAATCCATGCCGCCAATACCGTAGATTTTTTCGGTCATGATACTCCGTCTCAAATATATGCGTGACCGCTCATATGTTATGTTGAGACTGTATCATGCCTGTGCAAACGAAGCAATAGCCTGCGGTTAAATTGAATTACATCACCAGCGTAAATCGTCCGATTTCATGTTCGACACCATTGATTTTCAGCGCGATGGCATGTTCACCGGGATAATAGACCCGCGTTGTGATCGGCCTGAAAGTATGGCGTTTTTCGATCCCTACTTTCTCGCCGGGAGCCAGGTCACAGGTCGTCAGTTTAAACACTTTTGGTGCGAGGGTGCCATTCGCTTTACGGAAATACACCACGTAGTCAATCAGCAAGCGCTGCGCTGCATCCGCCAGCGAACGGATGTCTGCTGTAAATGTCAGTCCTTCACCAAACTGAATACGCTCAGCGCTTAAGGTCACATTTTCAGGAATTGCTGCTGCTCCGCCTTCATAGCCAAGCAGGCCCAGCGCCTCATGATGACCATCCTTGATCAGCGTTCGCAGCGCCCGCCGGATAATCCAGTCAGTATTTTCACCCGCTTCTGTTGACCAGCGGCGCAGCACAGCAGTCACCACATCGGGATGGTCTTTGGCAATGTCATTCAGGTTATTGGCAACACTCCGCCGAACATACTCCGAAGGATCATCGCGCAGACGTTCCAGCACGGGCAAAACGGGCGCAGGGTCGCGTTTGAAGTCCGGCAGCGCCATTGCCCAGGGCAAACGCGGGCGGCAGCCTTCGCTGGCGAGTCGCCGCACATGCGGATTATCATGCGCTGCCCAGGTGAGCATCTGCTCCATCATCCGCGCCGCATCCCGCAGGATGAAGGGACGAACAGCAAATTCCGCGCTTGAATACTGCGTGAATACTTCCAGCGCTGGAAGGGACGCTTCCCAGTCATCTAACCCATACAGTTCCACAAAATCCGGGAAGAAGATGACCTGGAAAGTGTACTGGCTCAGAAGCGGCGCTGCATCCCGCATGATTCCCAGCGCCGCGCGGTAGTCATCCGGCAGCACACCTCGCAGCGCCGTTGTGATGTGCCGCATCCGCGCCTTGAGTGGGCGTTCTTCCCAGGCATCATCATAAATACTGCCGAGAAACTGCTCAGAATTAAAAGGGGAATAGACCTGTTTGAAAGCCTTTGTCACATCGTCAAAAAATCGGTGGTCATACATATTCTTGAGCGGCTTAGGCATCAACCCCCTCATGAAATGAACATACGAGCTACTCAGTATAGCATATTCCCGTCCTAAATTATATGGCTTTGGACGGATTGACTCCCAACCCAAAAGCCTTTATCCTGTGCAGAGGTTGACTGAAAGGTGGGGCGTTGTATCTTTACGGCTCGTGCTACATGTACCTTGATATGAGCGATGCAGGCGCACATAGCACCGGAGCGCCTGCCCTTCAGTAAGTAACTCACTAACAAAGTCTGTCTGAAAGCGGTTGTGGACGCTCATGTCCACAGCCGCTTTTTGTTTGTCTGTTATCACCTGTTTATCAAGGAGAGACATCCATGCAGTTCAATCAACTCACCGGGATGCAGAAATTCACATTGATCTGGTTCGGCACGCTTATCTCACTCTTTGGAACAGCCACCACCCGCTTCGCCCTGCTCATCTGGGCCTATCAGCAAACCGGTCAGGCGACCACCACCGCCCTGCTCGGCTTTTTCTCCTTCAGCCTCTTCATCCTCATCAGCCCGCTAGCCGGGGTGCTGGTTGACCGCTGGGATCGGCGGGTTGTCATGATCGTCGCTGATCTGGGCGCAGCAATGATGACGCTGATTATGCTGCTCATTTACAGCGGTGGCGGGCTGGAAATCTGGCATCTGTATATTGCCGGAGCGCTCACTGGCGCGTTCGAAGCCTTTCATGTTCCGGCTTATGCCGCTTCCACCACCATGCTTGTCTCCAAAGAGCAGTATGGCCGCGTCAGCGGGATGCGTTCGCTGGCGCTGGACAGTTCGCAGGTGTTCGGCCCATTCTTTGCCGGTTTGATTCTCGGTGTAGTCGGTATCGGCGGTGTGATGCTGATCGACATAGCGACCTTCCTGCTGGGCATTGTGCCGCTGCTGTTCATCCGCATTCCCCGCCCCTCCGCCGCGCCAGAACAGGACAAAAACCGCAGTATGTGGGGAGAAATCAGCCTCGGTTTTCGCTATATTTTCGCCCGTCCCGGCTTGCGCGGGCTGCTGATGATTTTTATCGGGGTTAATCTGGCTGCCGCACTCACCTATTATGCTATCCTCGCGCCGATGGTGCTGGCGCGGACGGGTGGTGACGAACTCGCCCTGGGCAGTGTTCAGGCTGCGCTCGGCATCGGCGGCGTAGCCGGTGGAATCGTCATGAGCATCTGGGGCGGGCCAAAACGCCGCATTCATGGCGTATTACTCTACGGCGGGCTGGCCTTTCTGCTGGGGGATTTTTTGCTGGCAGTGGGGCAGACACCAGCCATCTGGATGCTGGGGGCATTTGTTGGCACCATGTTTGTGCCCTTCATCGTCGGCAGTGACCGCGCCATCTGGCAGTCGAAAGTACCCCCGGCCATACAGGGGCGCGTGTTTTCAGTACAGAGCATGTTCCGCCAGATTACCCTGCCTGTCGGCTATCTGGTGGCCGGGCCGCTGGCGGACAGACTGCTCGAACCCGCTATGATGCCGGGCGGTACGCTGGCAGGTGTGTTCGGCAATCTCGTGGGAACCGGGCCAGGCGCGGGCATGGGGCTGATGTTCATCGGCACCTGCATTCTGGGGACAGTCGTTTGTTTCAGCGGTTATCTGTTCCCCAGCATCCGCAATGTCGAAGCCGACCTGCCCGATCACAGTTCCAGCGAATCAGAACCTGCCCTGGCTGAAGCCGCCGCCTGATTTTCTCCAGGGGCATTTGTGTTATGCCCCTGCTCAATTTTATTCTTTAGTATGTTGGGCGAAGTCAATCTCTGCATGACGGCGGCGGTAGCTGGCGGGTTTTGGCGGTGGGTTGGCTTCATAATAATTGACCAGCCGCTTTAGATATTCCCGCAGCGGTGTGTACTGCATCCCCAGTTCGGCTTTGCTGCGCTCGTTAGTCAGTTCGCTCATCCAGCGTTCGCTGAATGGTGAGCAGTCCGGCAGAAAACCGTTGGCTTCCAGCAGGCTGCGCTTGAAGCGCACGATCTGCGGCTCTGTATTCAGGTATTCCGCGACGATGCCGAGAAAGTCATCCAGTGAAGTGGTTTCATCCTGTGAAATGTTATAGGTTTGCCCTTTGCCCGCGCCGGATTCGATCAGGCGCAAAATCGCCTGCACCACATCCGCGCTGTACACATGCCGCAGCGCGTGGTCGGGTGTCTCCGGCACCAGAATCGGGCCGCCATCTTTCAGGCGCAAAATGTACCCATAAAACCGGTTAAAGTGATCCCGTTCGCTGTTGACCATCGGCAGGCGCAGCGTTGTGAAAGGGAAATTGTTTTCCGCCCAGGCCGCCGCCAGCACATCTTCTGCCTTGCGTTTGTCGATGCCGTAAAGCCATTCTTCATAACCAAATGTGGCAGGTTTGGGGGGGGGCATCAGCCTGCCTTCATAATCCTGTTCGGAAAACGGACGCTGAATGCCTTCCCGCACCAGATATACCTGCCCGCTGCTGAGAAAGATGTAATGCGCTGTGCGGCCATTCAGCAGCCGTGTGATGGCTTCCGCCTCTGGCTGTTTGTAGAGCGTAGTATCTACTACCGCGTCGAAGGATTGCCCGGCCAGCGCCCTTTCAAGCTGTGCCGGTTCAGTACGATCACCCCGCAGCCGCTCAACCGCTTCTGGCAGCGAGTCGGGTGTTTTCCCCCGGTTGAAAACGGTGACACGATGCCCGCCTTCCAGCAGCGCCGCCGTCAGGAAATAGCCAAGATTGCGCGTTCCGCCAATAATCAGGATATGCATCAAAGTCCCCTTAAAATAGTTCTTTGTATTATAGCCATCCCCGGCTGCAACCGGGATGTATTCATTGACGATTTTTCAGCGCAAAAACAAATGCCGCCGCGAACAACCCCGGCCATATGTCCTTGAGCCAGCGTGTCCCCTGATAAGGCACCTCGCGCACAATCTCAAATTCCAACTGCCGCGCCCACCAGTGAAAATCTGCCCGCGTCCAGAAGCGCAGATGTTCGCCCGGTGTCACCACCCATTGCAGCGGAAACCGTCCCAGCAGCAGCCGCAGCCGGTGCTGGTGAAAACCAGTATTAGGAATCGAAACAATGATCGCTTTGCGGGCATGTGGGCGCAGACTGTTGAGAAGACTTTCCGGGTCAGGCAGGTGTTCAATGATCTCCGAGAGGATGATGTAATCAAACGGTTCGGGAATGAAATCAGCAATCGGACGATTAATGTCCGCCAGTTCCACATCTAGTCCCTGCGCCCGGCAAAAATCAACTGCTTTCTGCGACACATCCAGTCCATACCCCTGCACCGCTTTTTGCTCGATCATGTATTTCAACAAGGCCCCATCGCCGACCCCCAGGTCAAGCACCCGGTCACCCGCGCTCACCAGTTCCGTGAAAACCTGCGCCCGTTTTAACCGCCAGGCGGACAGATGCCCTAACCCCTGACCTGCCTTGCTATCCCAGTATTCATCGTAATCCACTACACACCCCCGTGCTGTTGTCGGATAGGCCGCAAGTCGCCGCAAACCGCGATAGCGGTTCGCCAGCCACAGATACACCGGGCGCAAAAAGCCCTCACGCAAGCGCGATTTTAAAGTCATCGACATTCGTTCACTCGTTCGCGGCGCGCTTATACAACACCGACAGCGTGACTGCTGCCGTCAGCGCGACCGACACTAAAAAAAATCCGTTCACCATCCATGCGCTCCCTTCTGCCGGAGCGCTTTCCATCCAGATCAGGCCGATTGGCACGACGGTAACCAGCGCCACCAGCTTGACCAGTATCGCTGACCGCAGTAAATGAAAAGCCCGATATAACGGCCCAAAGATACCACCAGCCGTCGTCACCACGCCATAGATTGCCAGAATCAGCAGCAGCGGTAAAACAGGCCGCCATTCTTCCCCAAAAATTGGCACAAGAACAAGTGGCGCAAACAGCGCCAGAGCGCCGTAAAAAACCGCTCCGCCCAGCACCAGCACCACTAAAACACGCAAAAAGTTCCGCTTTAACCCGGCAAAATCCCCTCGCCCGACAGCCTGCGGCACGACAGCCTGCATGTTGTCAAAAACGGCTGAGGTAAAAATACTGGCCTGTCCGATACCGCGCAGCGCCAGTTGCAGATAGCCTGCTGCCGCCGCCCCCCCCACAATGCCCGCCAGTTGAATCGGAATCTGGGTATATAACACAGCAATATTTTTGTCGATGGCCGTCGCCAGACCAAAGCGCCAGTAGCGGCGGTAAGGTGCCTGCCACGCCCCCAGGATTGCCTGGTAAAAAGTCGGGAAAACCGTATCCGTTCGCCCCCGCTGCCGCTCGTAAATGATGACCGCCAGCAGCATAGTCAAAACCGAGTAAACCAGCCGGGCAATGACCAACGCTTCCGGCGTTGGCCGCAGCAGCGCCGCCGTAATGAGGCAGGCCGTCAGCACCAGTTGATTCAGATTTTGCAGCAGCGCCACCGCACCCATCAGACGGCGGCTTTGCAGCGCCATCAAAGCGAGGTTATACAGCGGGTCAAAAAACAGGCTCAACGCCAGCAGCGCGGCCAGCACGCCGATGCGTCCGCTGCTATCCGCCCAGTTAAAGGCAGTGTAAAGGGCAAAATCGCCGGGTGGCAGCCTGAATGGTTCGCCATAAACCAGCGCGGCCAGTGGCCCGCCGAAAATCACCAGTATACACAAACTGAAACCTGCCCAGCCGAGCGAGGCTTTGACATACACACGCATCAGGCGCAGAATTTCGGCCTCATCTCGCGCACCAACTGCCGCTCCCAGCAGTGTGCTGATGCTGACCGAAAGCCCGGTCAGATCGAGTGTCAGCCAGATAGTCAAAAACGACTGCACCAGCGTCCAGGTGCCATAAGCCGCCGTCCCCATCGCCACCGGAACGATCACCCAGGCAACCAGTCCAAGCAGCGTCATCCCCACTTTACTGATCTGCAAGATAGCCGTGTCACGCACAAACTTCCGGCGTGTCAGGCGGTACAGCATCTCACGCATGTCGTGCCACAACATTTTGGTACACCGCAATCATCCGGACAGCGGCAGCGTCCCACGTCTGCCGGGCAGCCTTAACCCGTCCCGCCGCGCCCATCTGCGTCCGCACATCAGCCGCGCTTAACAGCCGAATAATCGCGCCGGGCAGCGCTTCCGCAATCGCGTTCTGCGGCACGAGTAAACCCGTCACGCCGTTGTCAATCGCATCCTCAGCGCCATTTTCCGTTGTGCCGATCACGGGCAGTCCGGCGGCGCTGGCTTCCAGATAGACCAGCCCATACCCCTCAAACCGGCGGCCATCATTTACCGAAGGAACAACAAAAATATCAGCCTTTCCATACCACTCCAACAGTGCCGATTCCGCCACATGACCGAGCAGATGAACACAATCATCTAAACGAAGCGCACTAATCGCCGCCCGCACCTGCGCGACATAAGCGGGTTCGGGGTCCAGCCTGCCGATGATGATACACTGTACATTGGGAATAACCTGTCGAACTTCAGCCATCGCCCGCACCAGTTCCAGCGTACCTTTGCGTTTCTTCACCGCGCCCACCGACAAGATGGTCAGATTTTTTTGCGGACGATCTTCAGATTGCACAGGCGCAGCTACAGCGCTGTCCAGATGTATTCGGGCAAATCGTTCCACATCAACGCCGTTGTTCACCACCACTGTTCGCACGCCTGGCAGGGATTGCTGTGCTACTTTTGCCGTATACTGGCTGACGCAGACCAGCGTCGCCCGCTGGAAAGCACGGCGGTAAATCATGCTCGCCGGCCAGCGCCGTTCTTCATGCAGCCGCACATAACTGCCATGACCCGTGATAACCAACGGACGGATTCCCGCGACCCACGCCCCCAGCGGCGCGTAAGGTTCAATCGTCGCGTGAATCACATCGCAGTCCCGCAAAACAGCACTTACCGACGGAATCAGCCGAAACTGTTTCACCAGCGAAAAACGTTCAGCAGGGGTGACATTTGGCAGCAGACGGTGAACAGCCTGCCCTTCAAGCGGTGGACAATTACGCGCCGCGATCACAGTCAGCCGCAGACCAGCCTTCCGCAGCGCTTCAATCAGCGACAGACTATAACCGGCCCATCCGTGCCGCTGGCTCAGATCCGGCACAAGCAGACCAACATGCAGCGCTGAGGACTGAGGACTGAGGGCTGAGTTGTCTGCACGCATTAGCCATCACTCAGGATTGTTTTCAGAATGGCCTGCGCCCGCGCATCCCAGGTGTAATGTGCCAGTACAGCGTCCTGTGCCCGCGCCGCCATTTGATCGCGCAGTGCGTCGTCATCACGCAGCCGCCTGATCGCCGCCGCCAGCGCTTCAACATCCCCCGGCGGGTAGAGCAGCGCCGAAACCTCATGCTGGACGACTTCAGCCGTACTTGGCAAATCCGACGCCACAATGGCTCGCCCCGAAGCCATATATTCAAACAGCTTCATCGGCGAGGCGTAATAGGCAAAATGTTCTGTCCAGGGAAACGGCATCGCGCACACATCGAAGGCGCTTAAACAGGTTGGCACGCGCTCGGCAGCCACTTGACCGGCATATAAAAACCGCGACTCTGGCAGGCCGAGCTTTTTCCACTGCTGGCGTAACTGTTCGGCCATATCATCCGGGCCACCCACCAGCGCCAGCACTGCACCGTCGATTGATGCCAGCGCTTCGACTAAGGCGCCGACGCCCTTATCCATCGCCATCGTGTGCAGCCTGCCCGCATAACCGACGATGAAGGCCGCTTCCGGCCAGCCGAGTGACGCCCGCGCCGCTTTTTGTGACGGCACATTGGCAAACCGTTCCCGGCGGATACCGTCATGGGCGACCATGAATCGAGCGCTGGCGGACGAACCGGCCTGTTGCATCAGGTCAGCTTTCAGGCGGGCCGTCACCGCGATGACAGTACCGGCGCGGTGGACAGTTTGACGCTGCACCCAGCGCCCGGCGCGGCCTTTCGCCAGCTTGTGCGCCTCATAGGCCAGCGTCCGGCGTGGTTTGATCAGGCTCAATGCCAGCAGCACCACTGCGTCGCGGCTGTAATACACATCAGCCCCCACCAACAACACCCGCAGCAGCGCCATCAGCACGAAAGTCCACTGCTGGAGATAGAAAATCAGCCTGGCGGGCAGGTCATTTCGCCCCGGCACGAGCGGCAGCAGATCGAGGCAGGGAATCCGCAGGTGGGAAAAATTCTGCTTCACCCCGTAATGCGCCCAGACATCAGCGACATCGCGCAGTTCTGCTGTATTGACCCGCCGTGCTGTCCACAGGGTCACATCTGCCCCGGCGTCTGCAAAAGCCTCGCAATTCTGCATAATCTGAAGGCCATGCGCCTTTTCCGTCGGCAGGCGGATGTTGGCGATGTACAGCAGTTTCATCCCATTTCCCCGCTGCTGAGGACGTTTACAAGCCTCTGTGTGAGCTGTTCCAGGCTGTGTTCGCGCGCTACCAGGGCCCGCAGTTCCGATCCCAGGTTTTGCCGCTCATCCATCCCCATCGCCCGCAGCCGCACCAGACTGGTGATTAATTTTCCCGGTGAGTCCGGCGGGATAAATAGCCAATCGGCCCAGGGCGACAGCATCTCGCGGAAAGCTTCATTGGAGGTAATCACCGGCAAACCACAGGCCATCGCTTCCAGCACCGCTTTATCGATGCTGCCGGTTTTGCTGGTGTTCACCATCACATCAGCTTCCTGGTATTCCCGCACCACGCGCTCATGATTGACCGGCCCGGCGAAATCAATGATTTTCCCCAGACTCAAGGCTTCCACCAGGCCGCGCAATTTTTCGCCGTAAGCGCTGTCTTCTTCGGCCACAGCGCCGACAATCACGACCTGTAATTCTCCCCAGCCCAGTTCACCGTACAGACCATTGGCGGCGTCGATCAGCACTTCCAGATTTTTGACCGGCGATACCCGCCCGGCGGTGATGATGACGAATGAATTGCCAGCTTTCGGAATGGGCGGCGGATGAAACAAATTCGTATCAATCCCCTGCCCAACCACGCGGGTTTTAGGGCTGTCTATACGAAATCCCTGCTGCGAAGATGTAACCACCCGCCGCGAAAAAAAGACAGCGGCTTTCAGCTTTGATGTAACCGCCCCATGGGCATACCACAGGGTCATAGGTATGCGCCACAGCCACAATAATGGCCCGGCCATCACGGCAAACAATGTTATCATGTGGGCGAAACAGGCATCGTAACGACGGCTCAGCAGCAAACCAATCACAATACGGTAAAAATTCAGCGCCCGCCGCGCTTCGCTGTAGCCATGCTCTTTGCCAACCGAGAAAACGCGCACATTATCAGCTAATGCCAGCCTGCCCGCCCGCATCGTCACCACATCAATAAAGTCGCAGTGCGCGGCCAGCGCGTTAATCCATGCTGTCGTAAAGCCCAGCACCGGGTCATCAGTATCGGTGCACAGATTGAACAACAACAGGCGTAATTTTTGCTCAGAAGTCACGAATGTGGCTCCCTTTTCACGTTGCTGCCCGGTGCATGAGGAGGAAATTGAGGAGAAGCATTCATCGCGTACTCCAGCACACGGTGATAACCTTCAACATAAGCCTCTGTCGAAAACAGCGTCCGTGCGAAAGTTTGCGCTCGTTCACCCATCATATCAAGCTCTGTATTGGCGTAAACCTGCCGCATGGCAGCCATCAAAGCGGTAACATCCCCCGGCGGGACGAGATAGCCGGTCAGGCCATCCTCCACAATTTCGGGGATACCGCCAACCCGGCTGGCAATCACAGTCAGCCCGCTCAGCATCGCTTCGACAACCACACGCGGCAGCCCTTCGGATTGCGATACCAGCAGCAGCGCTCGCGCCTGTGCCATGTAAGCGGCCAGTTCCCGCTGACTTTGTGCGCCGAGAAAGGTCACACGCCCGTCCAGCCCTGACTGTCTCACCTGTTCGCGCAAACCCGCCGCGTATTCGACGTTCTCTGGCTTTCCGGCAATCCACAGATGAACATCTGGCTCGTCGGCTGCAAGCGCCGCAAATGCCTCAATCACAATATGTACATTTTTGAGCGGAGTCAGCACGCCTGCATAGAGCAAATCACGGCTCTGCGAGAGCGGTTTTTCCCGCTTCACATCCCGAAAAGCATCCGCATCCGTCCAGGTCATAAACTGTTCAACCGGCTTCCCCGGCGACCAGCGCATAAGCTGTTCGCTGGTGCTGGCCGATACCCCGCGCAGTACATCAGCATGGCGCAGGCTGTAACGGGCGACGGCGTGCATCACGGCGCGGTACAGGCCCGGTAAGGCCACCCGCCGCTGCCCAAATACATTTACTTCAAAATTGCCGTGACTTTCGATGACCAGCGCTGCCCGCCGCCCGCTCAGCCGCGCTGTATTTTTAACCAATGCCCCGGCAGCCCCTTCAAATGGGCTCTGGGCGACGATGACATTCACTCCATGCCGGTAAATCAACCACAGCAGTAAGACAGGCACAACCAGCAGCATCTCAAGATACCGCAGCGGCGCGGCAGGCAGCAGCGGCAGCAGATAAAAATGTGCGCCCTGCTGGAAATGCTGCGGGCGTAAACCAGCCGCGAAACCGATGAGATACAACTCGGCATCCAATCCCGACAGCGCCGCCCACTTTTTCGCCTGGGTTGGATTGAGCGGTTTGTCATAGCGTGTGCCGCTGATCCAGCACGCTTTAGTCCGATTCAAAAAAGCTGCTCCTGTCCGCCTTTGAGCAGCAAAAGGGTAGCAGAGCAGCGCAGCTTGCGCCAGACTCACCCATTCCTCATCAACATAATACCAATTTCGTAAACAGGTATATTGTTTAAGGCAAACGTCCGGGCATACAATATGTGAAGATTTTGTTAAGTCGATAAGCCCCGTCTTTTGTAGTTTCGAGGCTGTCAACATGGGTCAAGGTCGCTAATCGAAAGTTTTTTGAATTCATGGCTACTGTCGCTGCAAACGCCCCCGCCCTCAAAACACGCACAATGGCCGCGCTGCGCTACCCGAATTTTCGCCTGTATTTCATCGGCCAGCTTGTCTCGCTGTCCGGCACCTGGATGCAGATTGTCGCCCAGGGCTGGCTGGTCTTCAACCTCACCCGTGAAGAACTCTGGCTGGGCGTGGTAGCCTGTGCGGCGGGTGTGCCGTCACTCATTTTATCGCCCTTCGCCGGGGTGCTGGTTGATCGTTTCCCGCGCCGGAATATTCTGATCGTCTCCCAGACGGTACAGATGATTCTGTCCCTCATCCTGGCCGCGCTGACCTTTGCCGGGGTGGTACAGGTCTGGCATATTGTCGCGCTGGCTTTCGTGCTGGGCATCACCAATGCCATCGACGCGCCCGCTCGCCAGACCATCATCGCTGATCTGGTCGGTCATGACGACCTGACCAGCGGTATCGCGCTCAACTCGATTATGTTCAACGCCTCGCGCGTTTTTGGCCCGGCGGCTGCCGGTATCACGCTGACCCAGGTTGGGCCAGCCTGGTGTTTCCTGCTCAATGGCCTCAGCTTCGTAGCAGTGATCGCCATGCTGTTTGTCATGCGCGTGACGCAGAAAATTCAGCGCGGCGGCGGTTTATCGCCCCTTCAGCGCCTCAGGGAGGGGCTGGCTTTTGCCCGGCGGCATCCGACCATCGCGCCGCTGCTGTTGATGGCGGCCACCGCCAGCCTCTTCACCATCAATATCTCGACGCTGCTGCCCGCTTATGCCGATACGGTGCTGAATTCGCCCAAAGCCGGTTATTCGGCCATCTCAACCGCGATTGGCATCGGCGCGGTTGTCGCCGGGGTTTTGATGACTACACTGGGCAGACGTTTCGGGCGGGGGCGGGTGGTCTTCAGTATGGTCGCTTTCGTCACGGTTTGCGCCACTTTGTTCACCCGCGTAACATCCCTGGAAGCTGCAACCGTGCTGTCGGTTCTGTACGGCTTTGGCATCATCCTGCAATTTGTCACGACCAACACGCTGATCCAAAGCGAAGTGCCGGACGAATTTCGCGGGCGCGTCATGAGCCTGTACACGCTGACTTTTTTTGGTGTATCGCCTTTCGGTGCGCTGCTGCTGGGCTTCCTCGCTGGTGGGGTTGGTTATCAGGGCGACCTGGTTTATGGATTAGCTGCCAACGGCCTGCCGCTGCTCAACAGCGCTGCCGCAGCGCTGCAAGGCCTCGGCACGCCGAACGCGATGACCGTCTACACGCTGGCTGGCGGCTTCATCAGTCTCTTCATCCTGCTGCGTTCGCCGCAGGTGCGCCGCCTGCTGTAAACTCACCACAACGATCACCAAGCGAATTTTATAACCGTTCGTGCTTCCTGAAATGAGATAAACCGGCTTTTATCTCATTTTTTGAGTCCAAAATAACTATTTCTTCATAAGAAATCACGGGAATATTGAGACAACTGCCGCCGAATTGACAGGCGGGAACAGGCGGGGGCGGCGCGGCGGTGGCAATCTTCCGCCAGAAAAAACGGCGGCAGCAGCCGAGGCTGTCGCGGCAATGGCGATACTGCCGCGACAACGGGCGAGAAGACCGCCGCCATGACAATCACCAATCTCAATGGCGGCAATACGGGAGCGCGGCGCGGCAGTTTTTGCAAAAGAAGTTGCAATCTTGCTGCCATATCGCCACAAAATTACCAACTCCCCGCCATATCCAGCGTATTCCCGCAACATCCTTCTCCCTCCACATGATCTCATCGTAGCAGAAAAAAAGCCCAACAGTGAAACATTTGTCATGACATTTGTTTCGATTTTGAGGGAAAAATCAGAATAACTATGAAGCGATGAGTAATGAATAAGACGGACACAGTGGTTTGTGTCTACCTATGCAAAATAACACAAGTACCTCTCTAAACACACCATTAATTGCTATGTCAAAATATCTTTAGATTTTCATAGTCGTAACTCATGAGCTTTCCTATCTGGGTGTGTTCCTCAGTCATTTTCTGCTTTCGTTTGTCATATTCTTCTTGGTTAATTTTTTCTTGCTCAAAACTTTCAGCCAATTCTATTTCGCGGTTATGGAATGTCAAAAGATACTCATCCATTACTGCTTGTAGTATTTGAAAATGCAATAAAGCTTTTCTAATTTCTTCCCCATATATTATCTTCTCTTTTTCTATTGCCCTCTCGGTTGCAAAGAAAGCCAATTCTATTCCAATAAAGGTAATTAGTGTTCCTAGCATTTCAGTGATAAATCCAATTGCAAAATCAGAAGGATATGTATTTCCCATAAGATGGAAGATAAATTGATTGATAGGACTATGAAGTCCCTCAAAACGATCAAACAATAGCACAATTACCATTGAAGCAATAATGCCAAAGACAATTATTAGAATATTTTGGGTTCGTCTCTGTCTTATACCTATATATCTAGCTTGAAATTTATCAAGCTCCTTTTTTATTTCTTCTAAATTTTTTTTATCACGTTCGATATCCCATCCCTTGGCTTCAATATATTCATCTTTTTCTTTCGCATACGGGTGATCGTATTTATATTTTTTTGAATTAGACATGATCTATCCTGAATATCAAAGATAACCCCTATTATAATATATTAACTAAGTCTAAATATACAGCAAGCAATTTCAAGCTATTCTCAATTCCCTTTATCATCTAGGGACTCAATAGAAACTGAGTCCCTTCACTTATATGAGATTACCCTGCTGTTTCGAGGCGGCGGCTTTCAACGATGCGTACCGCTTCGGAGATGATGCCCATACCTTCGTCAACCTGCTCGTCGGTGATGTTGAGCGGCGGCAGGAAGCGAATGCCATTGCTATATAGACCAGAACGAATGGCGATCAGGCCGCGTTTGAAACATTCCTGCGTCACTTGCAGGGTTTCGTCACTGGCGGGGGTTTTGGTGTCACGGTCTTTCACGAGTTCCATGAGCATCATCGCGCCGAGACCGCGCACATCACCGATCAACGAAATTTCAGCCTGCAAATCCAGCAGGTGTTCACGTATCCGTGCGCCGATGGCATCTGCCCGCGCCAGAAATTCCGGCTGGCGAATCATATTGATGGCTTCGATAGCGGCGACACAGGCCAACGGATTACCGCTGTAGGTCCCGCCAAGGCCGCCCGGTTGGGGCGCGTCCATCAATTCCGCCCGCCCAGTCACGGCAGCGAGAGGCATCCCGGCGGCTAGCGACTTGGCGGTGACGATCAAATCCGGCTCGAGGCCGTAATGCTCGACAGCGAACAACTTGCCCGTGCGCCCGAAACCGCACTGGACTTCATCGGCCACATAGACGATGCCGTGCTGGGTGCAGATTTCGCGTATGCGCTGCAAGAAACGCGGCGGCGTGGCGATGAAACCGCCCTCGCCCTGCACTGTCTCAATGACGATGGCGGCGACAGCGCTAGGGTCAACCTGCGCCACCAACGCATTTTCCAGCCGTGCGATGCAGTCATCAATGAAGGCATCCTCGCTCATCCCGGCGGGGCGGCGGTAGAGGTTGGGGAATGGCAGGCGGTAAATTTCCGGCGCGAAGGGACCGAAGCCCTTTTTGAACAGGCCGTACTTGCTGGTCATGGAGAGGGTGAGATTGGTGCGGCCATGATAGGCCCCTTCAAAGACGATGATGGCGGGGCGTCCGGTGGCGCTGCGCGAAATTTTGACAGCGGTTTCCAGCCCTTCCGCGCCGCTGTTGAGCAGGACGGTTTTCTTGGGGAAGTTCCCCGGCGTGACTTCGTTGAGCAGTTCGGCCACTCTGACATAGGGTTCATAGGTGCCGACGATGGCGCAGAGGTGAATGAGATCGGCGGCCTGTTTCTGCACCGCTTCGACCACGTTGGGCGGGTTGTGACCGACGGCCAGCACGCCGATACCCCCGGCGAAATCGAGGAAGGTGTTGCCGTCGGCGTCGGTGACGGAAGCCCCCTCACCTTTTACGATGGCGACAGGCGTCAACTTGGATGCGCCACGCGGGGTGGCGGCCTCACGCCGCTCGACCAGCGCCTTGCTTTTCGGGCCGGGCAGTTCGGTGACTAAATTAATGGTTGGCATGATTTCAACTTTACTCTGAGAAATTATTTTCGAGCTAATATCTTGACACAATACATGAAAAACTGCACCTGATATATGACCTGCAAGCAGATCAGAATTTACTAGGACTTACGCAGTTCAGAATATTTCTCGCTTGGACAAGGGGTTTAAACCCCTTGTTCTTCTGCTCAACTGCGTAAGTCCTATTTACTTTGAAGCATTTTTGGCTCGCCTGTAATCGCTTAGCTGTTAAGCAAGATAATTGTAAATTATGTGATAGTCTATCGGTATCGATCATTCATCAACAGGCGAAGCAAGATGCATAAACATATCAGTGGTCTGCAAATCATCAGCAGCATTTTTCGCATACTGTGGATATTGTCACTCATCATCTCTTTTATCGGAGTGGTCATGTCAACACAAGCTCAGCCCAATGGGATGATCCTGATCGCAGGTGGGCTTTACAATGCGGTGATATTTTTTCTCATCAACACGCTGCTCAATTACCTTTGTCGAATGGGAGAAATGCTCGACACCATAGCCAGATATGCGATCAAAAACAATGATCTATTAGAAATTATGCCGCAGGCTCAAGCCGTGCGGCTACCGATAAATCAAGCCCACCGAAGGGGCTAAAAACAAAACTCGCCTTCTCATGTTTTACAGACAGGTGCTTATACGAGCCTCAACCCGTGAGGATTATGTTTATAAGATATATGCTATGAAGGAAATAGTTTTATGGCAAAGCGACGCAGCAGACGCGGGGCTTTTGATCCTGACTATCGAACGAAAGGTTGGCGCAGCAGTAATTTTACACCTGCTCGAAGTAATCTGAGCATCACACAATTAGCCCTGGCAATTGCATTTATGGTATTTCTGGCGTTTTTCATCATACCCGCTACAGCACCTATGATGAAAACCACCCAGGGCATCATTCAGGCTGGAATATTTGCGTTTGCTTTGTTCATTGGGTTGGCGGTAATCATCCGATTACTTGTTTGGCGCACTATTCGGCCTAAAGATCGAGAAGATTAACTGGGTGACCGGTAGCAGCGTTGGCGACATAAGCTAAACCCTCTTCCATGCCAGCAGCACAAACAGTCGGGCGGGGACGGGATTTTTCGTGGTCATAGGGCTAACCCATTTATGCACTGGGACAAGGCGGCAGACTCAAATTGTATTCGAGATCGCCACTTTTCGCAGAGGTCAAGTTTAGCGCTAAGTCGATGTGCGAGTTTTTAAGAAACCCCTATCCTCCCAACCCCCTTTCCCCGTACACGGAGAAAGGGGAGACGGACTCGCCTCGGACAAGGCGCTCTGGTGGGGAAGGAAAACTTTCACATTAGGGGAAGAGATACCAATTCCGAGCTAATTTCTGGCGGGTTTGGGGCGGTAGTGGAGCATGACGTTGCCGGTTGAGTAGCTTTTGGCGCTGAGCAGTTCCAGATTCACCTGCTGTTCGGCTTTGAAAAGCGCCTTGCCCGCGCCAGCGACGACGGGCGTCAGGATGACAAAATAGTCGTCGATCAAGTCAGCGTCCATCAACTGCTGGACGAGCGTGCCGCTGCCAAAAATCAGGATGTCGCTGCCCTCGCCCGCTTTTAGCCGCCGCACTTCCTCGACCAGACCGCCGCGCAGCAGCCGGGAATTTTCCCACGTGGCTTCATCGAGCGTGGTCGAAAAAACCACTTTCGTCATCGCGTTCAGTTCTCTGGAGAGTTGGCGGCTGCCTTCGGGCGCGTCCGGGTCGTCGGCGATGGGCGGCCAGTAGGCGGCAAACATCTCGTAGGTCAGCCTGCCAATTAAGAGCATGTCTGATTCGCCATTTTCGTGGGAGTCTTTGTCAATTTCCGGGTCGTGGATGAACCAGTCGATTTCGCCATCCGGCCCGGCGAAAAAACCATCGAGCGACATCCGGTTAAACATCACAATTTTACGCATATATATCTCCTCATCGATACCAGTTGCCCTAGTATAGAGGGGATGGAGTGCGGCAGAATTGTAAAAAACCGTCGCTTCTAGGTGTAGGCGTAGACGGGCTGACCGGGTTCGAAATCGTCTAATTTTTGGGTGAGGTTTTTTGGGGTGATGCCGGAGAAGGCTTTGATGTCGCGGATGAAGTGGGACTGGTCGTAAAAGTTCAGGCTGTGGGCGAGATCGGTCAGCGGTTGGAAGTGGGGCATCCGGCGCAGGGCTTCGTTAAAGCGCTTGACGCGGATGTAAAAGTGCGGCGTCAGGCCGACGGACTGGTTGAAGCGTTTTTCAAACTGGCGCTCGGAGATGCTGAGGTTTTCCAGCAAATGGCGCACGCTGACCGCACCGATGTTGGCGTCGATTAAATGCAAACTTTCCCGCACGAGGTCGTCACACGGCTGCGCCTGCTCAAGCTGGCGGATGAGGAAATCGACCAGCAAGGCGCTCTGCTCCGGCTGGCCTTTCATATCGAGCAGGCGATCCGTCAGATCACGGGCGGCAAATTCGCGCAGGTCTACGACGCTGTTGGTCAATTCCGCTGCGTTGATTCCGAGCAGCGTATTGAGGGCGTGGGGCTTCAGCACAATCTGGGTGGTGGTGAACGACCCGCGTTTGTGGTGCATGACTCCCGGCAGAGTCATCTGACCATAGACGAACAGGAGGGGAATATCGGCGGCACGTCCGGCGGAAGTGGCGATGTGGTCAACCGGGGAAGAGCCGTCCTGATGCTGAAAGACGATTCCGGGCAGACCGTTGAGGCAGACGTTTATCGCCAAAGGTGAATCGCCGCTGTAATGGACGGTGCGGATGCACTCCACATGAGCTTTGAGCCTTTCAGGGATGGGATTTGTTTTAAAATGCATGGCAGACCATCAGACGCGGCCTTCAAAGCGATCATCAATGTAAGCCTGTTTGGCGGCGACGTCTCGTTTTGAGGATAGAAAGTGCATCCATGCGCTGCACTCGTGCCAGACCGCACCTAATTCCCAGACGCAGTAGGTGGGCAGATGACGTCCATCACGCGGGACGACGGCATAACCAGCGCTATTGCCCACTTCTTTGACGTACACGGCTTCCCACATCTCGTTAGTATTGCGCCAGGTCGTCAGCAGGAGCAGCAGCACCGAACCGGCGCGGTGCAGAATGACGAAGCCGAGGTCGCCGTTAAACTTCAAATGTTCGACTTCAGCCATCAAAAAAGCGCGGGCTTCGGCGGATTGTTCGGGCGTGATGGGCGCGTCGTCGGGGTAGAGGTCGTACCATTTGAGATAAGCGCTCGGTAAAATCAGGTCATGCCCTGGGGTCATGATTTTCTCATAATAGCTGTAGCCTTCCGGCACGACATTTCCAAACCTGTCGAGATGAGGTAAAGGTAAGGCACTTTGACCTGCTGCCATATTTTTCCCCTGAAACCCATGTACAGCCGATAAAGATTCAGAACTTATGATCTATATATTACTACTACTGCTGCGTTTTTCAAAATTAATATCGCGTGAAGGAATAAATAATTTAATTGACTTCCTTAATCCTTAGCCGTAAAAAGATGGAGTCCTATTTATCTATTCAGAAGGTCAAATCATGCCCGCCGCATCATCTCCGATTATTCAAAATCCTCAACGCCTGAACATTTTGTACGAGCTTGAACTGCTCGATACACCTTTTGAGGAAGCTTTTGACCGCTTAACCCGCCTCGCCAGCAAAATCCTGAATGTGCCGGTGTCGCTGGTATCGCTGGTCGATGCTGATCGTCAGTTTTTCAAGAGTTTTGTGGGCCTGCCTGAACCCTGGGCCAGCGAACGGGAAACGCCACTTTCACATTCATTTTGCCAGCATGTGGTCGCTTCAAATGAACCGCTGATTGTGGAAGACGCTCGCCAGCACCCACTCGTCTACGACAATCTGGCAATCCCCGATCTGAACGTCATCGGCTATCTGGGGATTCCGCTGTCAACGTCTGACGGCTACAGCCTGGGTTCGTTCTGTGTCATTGATGGCAAACCGCGCAAATGGACAGCAGCGGAAATCGAAATTGTGCGCGAATTAGCCCTGTCGGTCATGACCGAAATTGAACTGCGCGCCGAGATCAAGGTACGACACGAAATTGAAAGTGAACTTCAGCAGCGCAACCAGCAGCTTGAACGGGTAACGCGGCTGTGCCAGTCCACCATCCGCCACATGAGCGAGACAGTTGAGCGCGGCGCAGAGCCGAGAGAACTGCGCGAGTATCTGAAATTCGCCCAGGCCGAACTCACCAAGTCCGCTTAAGCACCTCTTTCAAGGCGAGGCTGGTCACTCCGCTTTTTCAATTGCCCGCCGAATTTGGGCGAACTGGGGCATGTGGGAAGCCTCATGCCGGGCGAAATAGGTTGCCTGGTCAAGAACAGTCTGCCTGCCCCACTCGCTGTGCTGCCCAGCGCGCCGCCAGTCTTCCGGGGAAATTGCTTTCAGCCGGGCAACGGTATGTTCGCGCGATGCGCGGTAGCGCTCGACAATCTGGTCAGGCGAGAGCAGCTTTTGTGTCATCGCCCAAACCGCCATGCCTTCCAGTGACGGGTTAGTTTCTGAGAGTATTTTATCAACACGGGCGGCAAACAATTCCTGCGACATCATCAGGTGGTTGAGCAGCTCACGCATCGTCCATTCGCCCGGCGCGGGGGTAATCATGGTCATCTGTTCCAGGGTCAACCCGACGATCTCAGCTTCGATGAGGGCTGGCCCATACTCCAGGGCAGCCAGCGCTTCATGGCGGGAGAGCGGCTCCAAATACCAGACCGGGGTGAAGCTCCGCAGCCCCAAACGATGGTCGTGGTTATCGGTAAATTCGGGCGGATCGCCCAGAAACATGTCACCTGTCGTCCGGCTGACCGACACCGCCGGAATATCATCATAGGGAATGGTGCGGTCTTCCCGGACAGCCGCACGCCCTTTTTCGAGCGCGGCCACCAGCGCCGGGTTGACGCCAGTAGTGCGCCATTCGTCAAGAATAGCGGCCAGGTCGCGGTCAAGGTCTTCACCTTTGGGGATAACCTCGCCACCTGCCGCCTTGATTTCGGAGGCATACAAGGCCGCCCACAGGAGTTTGGCCGCATTATAAAACCCGCCTGCTTCCAGCCCACGCGCCGCCCGAATCAAACGCAGCCAGTTGGAATATGCATTGGTCATGATTCCCGCCCCCTCATCCAGACATAATTTTACAGTGCCGCTCGCAGCGCTTCTTCAAAAATGGTCAGGCCATCGTCAATCTGTGTTTCGTTCACCACCAGCGGCGGAATCCAGCGAATGACATTTTCGTAACTGCCGCAGGTGAGCAGGAGCAAATGCCGGTCAATACAGCCTTTTTGGACTGCTTTGGTCAGGTCTTTATCGGGCCTGCCATCGCGCCCGAATTCTGTCCCGACCATCAACCCGCGCCCGCGCACATCGCCAATAACCGGATAGCGCCCCTGTAATTCAACCAGGCCATCCATCAGCCGTTCGCCCATCAGCGCAGCATTTTCTGTCAGCTTTTCATCACGGATGGTCTGCACTGTCGCTACCGCCGTCGCCGTCGCCAGGGCCGCGCCGCCGTAAGTGCCGCCATGCGAACCCACCGGCCATTTGTCCATGATGGCTTTTGGCGCGGCGATACCCGAAATCGGCATCCCGCTGCCCAAGCCCTTCGCCATGACGATGATGTCCGGCGTCAGATCGGCGTGCTGGAAGCCCCAGAATTTACCAGTGCGCCCGAAGCCGGTCTGCACTTCGTCAGCGATAAACATGATGCCGTATCTGGCGCAGAGATCGCGCACTTCCTTCATGAAACGGGCAGGAGCAGGGACGTAACCACCCTCGCCCAGCACCGGTTCCATGATGATGGCGGCAGTTTCTTCAGGCGCGGGCTGGGTTTTCAGGATGAGGTCGAGTTCGCGCATACAGAAATCAATGGCGGTATCCTCATCCCAGCCATAGTGATAGGCATAGGGGAAGGGTGCGACGAATACACCCGCCGGGAGCGGCTGGTAACGCGAACGATAAACGGACTTGGAGTTGGTCATCGCCATCGCCTGCGCCGTCCGCCCATGAAAACTGCCCTGAAAGGTGATGATACTGGTGCGTCCGGTTGCCATACGCGCCAGCTTGACCGCGCCTTCGGTAGCCTCCGCGCCGCTGTTGGAGAAGAAAAAACAGTCGATTTCATCAGGCATAACAGTTTTCAGGGTTTCCGCCAGGCGGATCGTCGAGGGAGGAATAACGACATTGATCTGTCCATGAATAAGTTTAGCGGCCTGCTCCTGAATTGCTGAAACGATACGTGGGTGACAGTGGCCCGTGTTGGTTACACCAATTCCGCTGGTGAAATCGGTATAGCGAGTGCCATCAGCTTCATAGAGGTAGATGCCTTCGCCGCGTTCTGGCTGAATGGTTGTCAGATGAGACCAGACGGGCGCAAGCATATCCAATCCGTTGGATTCCATAGTTGACCTCTCAAAAGTATATTCTCTTACAACTTGACAGTGATTGTAACTGAAAAAACTGCCGCCTGCTTTTGTATTCAGAAGCAAGCGAAGGGTGATGGGATCTCTCTTTTACGAAGTTCATATCTGCTTAACACATCCGTGCAGCAATGTTCTATGAGCAAAGCCTATTTTCAGGGAGAAAGGTGGAGAAGCTACCCAACTTTTAGGGGAGGGCAAGGCAGACAAGATTTGAATATAATTTGAGGATATTAACTAGACCTGCGCCCGGATTTCTGTCATCATAATTCCAAACGCACGTCATCTCACAGGTGATTCAGGACAGGATATGGTAGCCACTCAAGTTCTCCGCCAGCAGCACTGGACGGAAAGCACCCTCAAAGCATCTGGCTTTAATTACTATGAACCGCGCAAGCGCATTGTCATGGCGCGGGTCATCCGCCAATCAACCAATATTGAAATCACGCTGGAAATTCTGATGGCTGACGCGGGCGATGTGATCTGCTACGATCCTGGCACTGTTGAGCGCAAGAGCATTGATGACTACGAGCACTGGCCGGTGCAGCGCGAATTGTTCCGGCAAACGTACCGCTCCTGGAATGAACCTGACTGGCGTCCCAACCCCGCCGAAGCCCATCTGATGCTGAATGGCTGCAAACCCTTTTACAAATGGGCAGGCGTGTGGGCGCTGCGGCTGCCGATCAATATTTATGTACAGTCGCTCGAAAGCCCAGAACCGGTTGTCGTGCCGAAAGGACGCTGGCTGTGCATCGGTTCGCAGGGTGAACCGTACAATATGAGCGACGACAATATCCGTTCGCGCTATCTGATCCCCGCTGGCGCATAAATTATCGCGGTATCAGCCTGACCAGCACTCGTTCATCAGGGCGCAGTGAATGATTAGGAACTGGCCTGATGGGGCGAGGCGACACCCACTCAATGTGATAGCGCTGGATAATCATCGCCAGAATGGTTTTAACCTGCATGATCGCCAGCGCCGCCGCGATGCACTGGTGGGGGCCACCGCCGAATGGCAGGTAAGCAAAACGAGGCCGGTTGACAGCCTGTTGAGGTAAAAATCGCTCCGGGCGAAATTCATCGGGCGCTTCCCAGAAATCGGGATGACGATGCGCCAAATAGATGTTAATCAGCACACTGCCTCCGGCCTTCATGGAATAGCCGCCGACCGTATCATCCTCAATCAGATCACGCATGAGACTCCAGGCTGGGGGATATAAACGCAGCGCCTCTTCAACAACGGCATGGGTCAAAACCAAATTCGGCAGATCATCGAAAGTGGGCTGGCGACGACCCAAGACCGTTTCGATTTCAGCGTGAAGTTTCGTTACCACTTCCGGATGATCGCCCAGCAGCGCCAATGCCCAGAAAAGCGCATTGGCCGGGTCTTCGTAGGCGGCAAAGAAGAGAGTCATCAGCTCATCATGAATCTGGGTATCGGTCATGCCGACGCCCTTTTCATCCCGAACGCGCAGCAGCAGCGAGAGCATATCATCAGTCGGGGTATCTTTTTTGCGGGCCGCAGCGATCAGGTCATAAGCGAAAGTATCCAGCATTTCCACGGCTGACCAGAAGCGACGGTTACGGGGTGTCGGCCATTTGGTCGGGACTGTGACAATGGCGCTGATACGCTGATTGCTGTATTCACGCACAATTTGCAGCGCGTGCAGAACCGGAGAATCAGCGCCGTCAAGCTGGACATTGAACAGTATTTTTCCCAGAATAATATGATTGAGGCTCAACATCTCCGGGTAGAGCATGAGATCGGATGAACCGTGTGCGCTCCAGCGCTCCAACATCGATTCGGCTGCCTGCTGTACAGCGGGTAAAAAAACAGCGACCTGACCTTTGCCAAAAAGCGGCTGCATTAAACGCCGGGCCCACAGCCACTCATCGCCATCGCTGGTGGTCAACCCGCGCCCGACCACCGGCTTGGTTTCGTCAAAGCGTCCGCTGATGCGGTAGTTGCGGTTGTTATCCTGTAAAACGTATTTGATATGGTCGGGATGAAAAATCTGGTGGACGGCGTAACTTCCTAACTGAAAACGCACCACCGGGCCATGCTGCGCGGCGACGCTGGATAAGGTTTGCAACCGATCCGCATAAAAATTGGCAATCAACCTGAGAAATTGAAGCCCCTGCGGGCCAGAAGCCGTTTTCACCTGCTCTGTGGCAGCCATGTTGTTGTTCCTTCGTAACACACTCTGGAATTATTTTACCCGCTTGAAGCTCCGCCGTGTGTTAAGACCGCTGCGGCTGCGTAACCAGGTTAGCCCGTGTGCCGCGCCGCGTCCAGCAGCATTTCAATCGCTCGCATATTATGCACCGCATCCTGTGCCGGGAAACGCGGCGGGCGATTTTCGAGCAGCGCATCGGCAAAATCTTCCGCCATCAGAGTGAAATGATTGGCGGGCGCGATTCTGATTTCCTGGTAATCATCGCCACGCCAGCAGCGAATGACCGGCTCATCGTCCGGCTCCATGGTGAAACCTTTTTCGACCAGGATACGACCTTCAGTGCCGCGTACCTCGTAGGTATGGGTGCGATAGGTGCGAAGGCCACAGTCGAAATGCCCTACAACGCCGGAGGGGAAGCCTAATACACCTGAAAGCTTTTCATCGACACCGGATTGCAGCCCAACACGGGCGATGGCGGTGGCGCGGTCAGGTTCTTCGCCGGTTATAAGCCGCATCACATTGACACAATAACAGCCCACATCCATTAGCGAACCGCCTGAGAGCGATTTGTTCAGGCGAATATTATCCTCACCCTGAATCTGGAATGTGAAAGCGGCCTGAAGCGTCATCACCTCACCCACCGCGCCAGCAGCAAGCAGTTCCTTTACCTTCACGGTCTGGGGATGAAAACGGTACATGAAACCTTCCACCAGCAGTACGCCCCGCTCCGCAAAGGCATCCACCATCGTCTGCGCTTCGGCGGCGCTAACGGCCAGCGGCTTTTCACACAGAACAGGTTTACCTGCCTCGGCACAGCGGATGCCCCAGGGGGCATGTTCGCTATTGGGGAGCGGAATATAAATGGCATCAATATCCGGGTCAGCAATCAGCTCTTCATAGCTACCATAGGCTTTGGGAATGCCGCGCTCGCTGGCATACGTTTTTGCTTTGTCCAGGTCGCGGCTGGCGACAGCGGTAACCTCGCCATTTCGTGAAGCCTGGGCTGCTGGCACAAAACGGCGGTAGCCAATGCTGGCTGTGCTGAGGATTCCCCAGCGGATTTTCTGGCTCATTTTATACTCCGATACCTGGCGTAGAAACGGCACATGGGTAGATGTTCATCCATATTATTTTTATGACTTACGCAGATTAGCGTGTGTTTTCGTAGGGAAGTGTTTGAAACCCTCCTCTACACAGATAGCAACTGTGTAACGACTCATTTTGAAAATGAGTCGTTCTTTCAGTCCATGACTCGCTACTGATTGCTCACACGTCCGTATAAATCGATTATAGCGTGAATTGATAAGCAGAACGATTTGTGTATCAAGCAAGCCAGAGTACCGACTGCGTTCCTGTTTATCAGCACAGCTTAAGCCGGTTGTTTTCGTTCAATGCCATTGAAAGTCAGGCTTTCAGTGGGTATCTTCATCGTGATAGGGAGGAATACATTATGCTCAAAACTGTCCTTGTGCCCCTGGATGGCTCCAAAACGGCTGAACATGCCCTCGATGTGGTGAAAACGATTCTGCCACCAGGCGGAAATATCACGCTGCTGACGGTTGTGCCAGATAATGAACCCATGCCCGCCATTACCCTGACCAGTGGGGAACAGGTCGCACTGGATACCCACCTGCTCCAGATTGAACATCGATTGCGAATAGAAGGCTATCAGGCGAGTGTGGAAATCCGCCAGGGCAGCGCAGCAGAAGTCATTCTGGAAACGGCGCTGGCGCTGGGGGTGGAAATTATCGCTATGTCCAGCAGTGGTCACGGTGGGCTGGAGCGATTGCTGTTCGGCAGCGTGACGCAAAAAGTGCTGGCCGAAGCACTCTGCCCGGTGCTGGTTGTGCCTGATCGAGTACGCGCCCGACTGCCGGAAGCCACCCCTGAAGCACCGGATTTGTCGCCGGGGCTGGTGACATAAAAACAGGGGTGGATGCCAAGCACCCACCCCTGTCTGCCCAGTCGTCAGACCGAGGGAATTATTCCGCCGGGATCAGCACTGCGTCGATGACATGAATGACACCTTCACGGGTGAGGATGTCGGTGGCTGTGACATTCACACTGTCGTTGAGGACGACACCGCTATCTGTGACCGCAACAGTGATTGTGCCGCCGTTAGCCGCTGTGAGTTCTGCGCCATCCAGCGTGACCACGACATCGGAACCAGCCGCGCCGGGGACAACATGATAGAGCAGAATATTGCTAAGCGCTTCGGGGTCGGCCAACAGACCTTCCAGCGTGCCTTCCGGGAGCGCGGCAAACGCATCATCAGTCGGGGCAAAGATGGTCACACCTGCCGGAATTTCGCTGATACCAGCCGCTTCCAGCGCTGCCAGCAGGGTTGTGAAGTTGCCAGCCGCAGCAGCGGCTTCCGCCGTCGTGGGCAGCAGCGCACCGCTCACAGGGTCAACGCCAGTGACAACGGTGCCAGCCTTCAGACCTTCGAGAATTTCGTCCATGCGTGCGGTCACTTCTTCCGGCACAGATGCATCATGCGCCGGGGCAAAACCCACACCTTCATTGCTGGCTGACAGCAGCAGGATGCCACCGCCGGGGAAACCTTCGCCGCCGTTCACCAGCGCTTCAATAGCCTGGAAAACAGCATTGTCCACACGCTTGACCGCGCTGGAAATAATTTTATCCGCGCCGGGGGTTTCGCCATTGCCGAAGGTGGTCAGGAATTCATCCTGGTCAACGCCGATGCCCATGTCACCCTGACCCGCCGCTTCGATGATGCCGCCGGAGCCGGTTGGGCCACCCGCGCCAAAGACCACATCAGCACCTTCGCCGAGGAACTGCGCCGCAGCAGCCGCGCCGCGATCCGGGGCAGTGAAGCTGTCGATGTAAACGCCGAGCAGGTTAATGTCGGGGTTAACGAACAGTGCGCCCTGCTCGTAGCCATTGCGGAATTTCACGACCGGGGGAATGTCGATACCATAAACACCGGCAATCGTGCCAGTCTCGGACATCTGCGCCGCCAGCGCACCAGCAAGGAAGCCAGCCTGATCCTCACGGAACTGGAGACCAACGAGGTTGGGTGGGCCCGCAGCGACAAACTGGTCAACGCCGATAAAATAGACATCGGGGTTCTCAGCCGCTCTGGCAGCAGTCGTCTCTGCGATCAGGAAGCCGACTGTTACAATTGCATCGTAGCCTTCGTCCAGGCAGGTCTGAATATTCTTTTCGTAATCGGTCTGTGCCTGCGTTTCGATGTAGTTGTAATCCAGACCCAACTCGCTGGTGGCGCGAAGTGCACCCTCATGAGCAAACTGGTTAAATGTACCGTCGTTGACCTTACCCAGGTCGGTGACCAGGCAGACTGACTCAATCAGGCTGTCCTGTGCCGACACCGACAGCGCCGGGACAATGCAGAGCGCAAAGAGCACCAGCATCAGCATCAAAACATTGTGCTTCTTCTTCATCAAAAAATCTCCTCAACATAAATTACTCACTCACCAAACAAGGCCGCATCCGAGGCAGAGGCAATCAGGCAGTATATTCCCGTGTTTCACCGCTTGGTCTGCTCACAGAGACGGACTTACAGGGGAAGATATTAACGCATTTTTAAAATAATAAAAACTGCCGATTCTCATCACATCGGCAGTTTTGTTTGTACGAAGCCGCTGTGCATCAGCCGCCAGTGGGGAGGCTTGCATCCAGGCGCAGTTCATAGAGTCCGTCACCCAGATAATCGGTGAAGACACCAAAGCGGGTGCGATTATCCTGGGCTGGCACCCCACCGCCCGCCGAGGGAAAAAAGGTGTTGTAGAAGACGGCAGCATCCAGATATAAATCGGGGCGCTCTGCTCGGCTTAATGCCTGCCAGGGCTGCTGGTCAGTCAAGCGATTGTCACCACGCTCAGCATCGAGCGCACTCTGAGCGGCATCCCCGGTAGCCAGAATGAGCAGTCCATCCTTTACTCCCAGAGTGAAGACCGACTCGGAATCGATGCCCAATTGTTTAAATGTCCAGTCACCAAGCATCACATCGTCCAGCGCCTGCAACCCAAACAAACGATTCGCCAGCAGCGACAGTCCATCAACAGCGGCATCGCCATCCGTCACACGGGCGACCAACAGGACATCAAAAGGCGTGTTGAGCGCGGGGAGCGGGTTATTCGGGCGGGGAAGGAGCGCGAAAGCATATTCCCCTGAGAGATGATCGAGCAGATCAGCTTGCAGATTAAAATCACCAAACTGCTCCAGCACTGCGACGAAACTGCTGACAGCATCTTCGACTTCACGCGATTCCGGCGCTGTAATGAGTTCACTGTCTGTGCCAACCGTCCGAATGGGCAGGCCGCCGAACATCTGGCGGGCGAAATTACTCATCGGCAGGGCCGTCATCAGATCGGAAATCAGACCGCTGAAATCCGCCCCACTCTGCGCCATAAGTGCGTTACGGGGGATCAGATCGAGCAGCGTATTATCGGCTTTTGCCAGTGCGGCTACATTATCATTCTGAGCCGTGTGGAAAACCGCATGTGTCTTGAGGTAACTCACGCCATCGAGAACTTCGACACCCAGCGTGACAGCCACACCATCAAATCCCTGATTAAGCAACAGCGAATCAAAACCTATACTGGGACGCATTTGTGTCAGGGCTGTACCAAAGGCGGTCAGCAGTGCTTCCGAGTCGGACTGCCCGCTGAGCAACCCGCTGACTGCCGGAATGATGTGTTCACCACCGACATAAGCGAAAACCAGCGATTCTTCCGCGCTTACCCCGCGTACCGCCTGATAAGCGGCGGCGTCTATCAGGGCGTCGCCCTGGCCTGCCTGCACATCGAGCGCAGCATGTACAAGATCAGTCGGGCCGATGAAAACAGCGGGGGCAGTCAAGGCAATTGAAGCCTTGTCTCCAATATAGACTGTCACACCCAGATAGGTTTCACGCTGTAGTAAATCCTGTGCGCCAATAATAGTGCTAAGACGACCTGCCGAACCCAGAATATCATCGCTTGGAAGGATCAGCAGCACATCGTCAGCCGAGGTTTTCAGTTCGGCGTTGAAGGAGCGATAGGCGATCACCATATCACCCGCCAACCAGGGCAGCACATTATTGACAAATGAGGTGCCATCCACATCAAACAACTGGTTGAACGGAATGAAGTCATCGTAAAGCAGCAGATTATCCCCTAACAGCACGCGGTTGGGCTGCAACACCGAGGCGACGAAGGCGCTGATATTCAGCCCGCGAAGGGTGGCATTGGCATTATCGACATTGATCTGGATAAAGCCTGCAAAATCCGCCGGGATAAAACTGGCGGCCTGCGGTTCATCCTGGGCGCTGGTGGGGAATATGACAGCGCACAGGCTGATGAGAAGCAGAAGTACAAAAGCCCGTCTAAACATTATGGGCGCTCCGGTTTAACTGAAGGTTATCTGTATTATAACTTACGCAGTTGAGGGTAGATTTTCGTAGGGAAGGGTTTGAAACCCTCCCCTGCACAGATGGCAACTGCGTAACTCGTATGTATTATACGATAAGTGGATTTCTCCTGGTTCACAACCTTCATTAATCCGGCACTTATTCAGGGATAAAAACAGGGGTGGCAAGGCTGCCCCCTGCATTGCATTTACACGCCAATGTCGCGGCGGTTGAAAGCGACCACGCTGCCTGCAACCAGCAGCGCCGTAACGCCGAGCAAAATCAGTACATTGCTCCATGACAGGCCGTAGAGCATAACACTCTGACTATCATAGTAACTGAAAAAGGAAAGCGCTCGCAGGTTTTCCGCTACCGTGCCGCTGGCGGATACACCAAGGAAGTCGATGAAAAAGCTGCCCACAATGAAAGCCACTGTCAGGGCTGTTGCCGTTGACCTGCGGCGGATAACTGTACCCATAAACAGAGCCACAGCAATCAGCAGCAGCAGACTGGGAAGGACATTGAAGGAACTTTCGACGAGTTTACTGGTCTGCACCTGCATTTCTGACGAACCCAGGCCGAGCAGCAAACCAATCAGGCCGAGCAGCACAATCACCAGCGAAATCAGGGTGTAGGCCACAAACTTCTCGATGATGACACGCCAGCGCGCTACCGGCAGTGAAAGCAAGACATCCATAATGCCTTCATCTTCCTCACTGGCCGTTATATTCAACCCGGCGGTCACGGCGAAAACGGACAGAATGAGCAGCAGACGGCTGAAGAATCCGCTGCTGATAAAACCTTCCGGCGTTGCCAGCGCCGCCATATCTTCCGCCCCGATCAGTTGAAGGATAGCGGGTGGCATGGTGGCAAGCAGATCGGCATACTGTTTGAGGGCATCGACGGTGGGGATGATAATGACCAGATAATAGCCCAGCAGCCCCATGCCAATACCCCAGTACAATATCTGTTTCCAGTTCTGCCGGAGTGTATGGGTAAAAATCACGCCGCTCATCGCGCTGCCTCCTTGACCATTTCGGCCTGCCCACTATTATTGCCGTAGTACGCCAGGAAAATTTCTTCCAGTGATGGCTCCTGTACCCGTACATCCTGTATATAAAAGCCGTTGATATGGCGCAGCAGCGGGTCAAAATCACCTGTCAGCCGCAGCCGCAAACCACCATCTACCGCGCTGACTTCGCTCACGCCCGGCACATCTGCCAACTGAGTTGGGGCAACAGGTTCACGCAGCCGCAGCGTCACCCAGCGGAAGTCGGCATGGGTCAAATCGGTCACTCGCTCGACGGCTTTCAACTGCCCGCCGCGCAGGATGCCCACCCGGTCACAGATAGCCTGCACTTCGCTGAGGATATGCGACGACAGAAAGATGGTGCGGCCTTCCGCCCGCGTTTCCCGAATCAGTTCATTAAAAATCTGCTGCATGAGCGGGTCAAGGCCGTTGGTTGGTTCGTCCAGAACCAGCAGTTCCGGCTTGTGCATCATGGCGATCACCAGACCAAGCTTGCGCCGGTTGCCGGACGAATAATTCCGCACACGGATGCTGGTATCCAGCCCCAGCCGCTCGGTGAGTTCATTGGCATAACGCAGATCGCCATGCCCGCGAATTTTGCTGATGTAGCTAATCACCTGTGCCCCGGTCAGTCCTTTCCACAGGTTCAGCTCACCGGGCAGATAGCCAATACGTTTGTGAAGCTCAACACTTTTGGCGCTCGAATCCTGCCCGAAAATCAGGGCATGGCCTTCCGATGGCCGTATCAAATCCAGCAGCAGGCGAATGGTGGTGGTTTTGCCAGCGCCATTTGGCCCCAGATAACCAAAGGTTTCGCCGGGGCGCACTTCCAGGTTGAGCCGGTCAAGCGCCTTGCCGCCTCCATTTCGAGTTCGATAAAGCTTGCTCAGGTTTTCCGTCTGAATGATGGCTGTTGTCATCGGTTTAGTTCCCTCCATGATCTCCAGTAACAGGGTGGGGTTTCTTAATCCGCGCACCCTCCCGGCCCTCTTCCGCTGTGCGGGAGGAGGTCGGGACGGAGGGGGATTGGTATGACCTGTTTACACAGGCACATTTTCCCGTAAAAATTCAAGCAGCAGCCGGTTGAACCAGGCAGGGTTATCCTGATTGGCATTATGCCCGGCATCCGGTATCACTTCGTAACGCACATCCGGCTCATAGGCTGCCCAGGCGGGAGCCAGCTTGCGGATGCTACCCGTAGTGTCCTGGTCACCATGCACCATCAACAGCGGCACGCGGATATAATGGCCGGGCAGACCGTGTTCGTTAACCGCCAGCGTCACCGCTTTCCAGATGGTCAGAAAATCACCTCGCGCAATCTGGCTGATGGCTTCCAGGGCATAGCGCCGCACCTCCGCTTTGATGGCCGTTGTGCGGGCTACCGTCCGAGTGAAATGACCATAGGGCCACAAACTCAGCAGCGGCAGACTGGCCTTGAGCGCCAGCACCTCCCATTTCTTGTAGGGAAAGGCGATGCAGGTGCTGCCAATGATCACCATCGCCTGCACCCGTGCCGGTGCACGCAGGTAAACATGCTGGGCAATGTATCCGCCTAACGACTGCCCGCCGATGACGGCTTTCTCTACCCCAATGGCATCCAGTACCGCAAGCAGATCATCGGCACAACTTTCCAGCGAAAATTCGCCGTTCAGCGGTTGTGATTTGCCGTGTCCACGCGCATCCCAGGTGAGGACGCGATAATGGGGCAGGAGCGCTTTCACCTGTTCATCGAACATGCGGTGATCCATCGTCGCGCCGTGCATAAAAACCACCAGCGGGCGGTCTTCTGCCCCGGCCAGCCAGTAATGAATCTGGCAACCAGGCCGCTCAATGATATGCTCAACTGCATCACTGGACATGATGTTACGCGCTTTCTACACGGCGTAAGCGGACTGCTTTTCGCCCACGCTCAGGTAGTTTTCAATGATTTTGACGGCATTCGCCACTCCATCTTCAGCGCGGATTTTTTCGCCAAGGGCCTCTGCCCGTGCCCGTTTGGCCGGGTCATTCGCCGCCTCGCGGATAGCGCTCGCCAGTCCTTCAACCGTCAGCTTTTTCTGGGGAATTGGCTGCGGCGCGACGCCGAGTTGATGCAGGCGGTTTCCCCAGAAGGGTTGATCGACCATAAATGGCACGACCAGTCCCGGTTTTCCTGCCCGCAGACCCGCCGCTGTCGTCCCGGCCCCGCCATGATGCACGACAGCACTCATACGCGGGAAAAGCCAGTCATGCGGCGCTTCCTTCAGACGGAAAATTGTCGGTGGCAGATCAGCCTCGCGCAAACCACCCCAGCCCGTCGCCAGTACCGCCCGCTGGCCGGACTGCTGCACTGCCTCAACCACGATGCGCGTCACCCGTTCGGGGTTGTTGGCAATCATACTGCCAAAGCCCACATAAACGGGCGCTGCACCGGATGCCAGAAACGCTTCCAGATCAGCAGGCGGCTGCCAGTCTGATTCAGCCTCAAGAAACCAGTAGCCGGTGACATGAACCGTTTTGTCCCAATCCGCCGGGCGCGGCAGCACGTGCTGACTGAAGGCATACAGCGCAGGCAGCGAACGGCCATTCATGGCGAACCCCTGCACGACGGTGGATTTTTCCGGCAGTCCCAGTGTTTCGCGCCGCCAGTCACGGATGACACCGTTGAAGGGCGAGGCAGACATGGCTATCAGCCCATAAGTTTTGCGGTTAAGCCAGGCGCCCAAATCACGGTTGACGACTCCCGGTACCGGGAAAACGCCCGTCGGTGTCAGCGCCGGTACGGCCATTGCTGTTATGACTGGCACGCCCAGCTTCTCGCCCAGGTGCGCCCCGGCCAGCGCTTTAGGATGGAAAATGATGGCATCAGCATCCCGCGCTGCATCCCAGGCATCGTCCAGCATCCGGCGAACGAGGGGCAGCAGCGTTGTCTTCATCATTTGCATCATCTTCAGCGGATTGCCGGATTTGATAGCCCGGCCTTCCGGGGAGTCCATCAGGTCATAATAATCGGCACGCAGTGGCGCATACTCCACACCATAAGCGCTGACAAAACTTTCAAAATTGGAACTCGCGCCCAGCCGCACCTGGTGCCCCGCCTGCATCAACCCCCGCGCCAGCGCGATATACGGCTGCACATCACCGCGCGTGCCAACCGTCAGTATGCTGATTTTCATCCCATCACCCCTTCTTCTGTATCATGCTCTTCATCATCTCAATCATCCCCGCCATCACCTGACGCCCGGCTTCAGGGTCGCCGCCATCATCCGGGGCAAGCGCTCGCTGCATCATCTCGGCCAGGACTTTGCCTACCGTTTCCAGAGGTGGTGTCTGATCTGAAGGAATGACATCACCCACTGTCAGAAAACCATAACGAATCAACGCCATGATGTAGCTGACTACCTCGGCATCCAGATCGTCCCGAAAGACACGGGCCGCCTGCAACTGCCGGACAAACTCGGTACGAAAAAAATGTGACCGGTTATTCAGGCCGGTATCGTTCCAGCGCCGGACGAAATCACCCAGCACACGGATGTCCTGTGTGATAAGGGCGTGAATCAATGGGTTCGCAATAATGCTGATAATGCCCTGCTGGTACAGATGAAAAACCGTACCGCCATCCGGGTCGTTTCCGATACGTTTAAGCAGGTCATCAATCACTCGCTCCGACTCACGAAAAATCAGCGCTTCAAACAGATCTTCCTTACTTTTCCAATGGAGGTAAATGGCTCCTTTGGAGACTCGTGCGGCGTCGGCGATTTCATTCACCGTAGTTTTGTCATAACCATAGTGAACAATGAGTTTTGCGGCGGCATCGAGGATACGATCTGCGCGTTTCAGGTTGTCGGAAGCAGCCAATTGTTGCCTTTCTGGAATTTTGACCAATTTAACGCATCTGGTCAAATAGTACGCCTCGTTTTCAAAAATTATCCCCCCAGTAATTGGGGGGCTGGTTTGCGCCATGCAAATATGCTCTAATCGCCAGCTATAGTGAAAGGCAATTCCATACTATGTCAGCACTTCCGCCGATTGAACGCTTCCAGTCGAGCAATGGCGCACGCATTTACCGCATTCCGGTGGAGGCATTCCCCGGTTTTATCGTGTATTGCTATCTGGTAGTGGAAGCCGGGCCACCAACTCTGGTCGATACGGGTTCTGGCTATGGCAACAGCAATGAGGAACTGCTTAAAGGGATTGAAGCGGTACGAAGCGATTTCGGTGAAACGCTGGATATAAGGGACATTGATCGCATCATCATTTCTCACGGCCATATTGATCATTTTGGCGGCGTGGCTTTTATGGTCGAACAAACTGGCGCGCATGTTGGCATCCACCAGCTTGACCGCCGCGTATTAACGGCTTACGAAGAACGGGTTATCGTCGCCACCAAAGATTTGCGCGTCTATATGGAGCGCGCCGGTGTGCGCCCGGAACTGCTGACGAAATTAATCGACATGTACGGCTTTTCCAAAAAACATGTCCGCTCCGTGACCGTAGAAATTGATCTGGATGAAGATATTGAACTGGATGGGATGCAGTTCATCCATACGCCCGGTCACTGCCCCGGTCAGGTCGGCATTCTGCTGGGGGATGTTCTGTTGAGCGCCGACCATATTCTGTCGCGGACGACGCCGCATCAAGCGCCGGAAAGCATCACCCATTACACCGGGCTGGGGCATTATCTCGAATCGCTGAAGAAAATCCAGCGCACCGGCGGCATCCGGCTGGCGCTGGGCGGCCACGAAGACCCGGTGACGGATGTGTATGCGCGTATCGATGGCATCCGCGCCAGCCACCAGCGCAAACTGGAACGGGTATTGGATACGCTTCAATCAGCCAATGCGCCCTGTACCATCAGTGACATCTCAAAAGCCATGTACCCGGAACGTTCGGGCTATGAGGTACTGCTGGCGCTGGAAGAAGTCGGCGCACACGTGGAGTATCTATACCAGCATGGACGGCTGGCTGTCTGCAACCTGGACGAAGTAGAACGCGAACCCAATCCGGCGCTCAGGTACGGCATCGTATGAAGTCAGGCGTGATGCCTGCGGAATGTGACAAACCACATCAGCCCCAGCCCGACAAAAATGGCTGGCACAATTAATTCAACAAGCTGTGGATTGGCTGGCAGGTTCAGGATAACGAGGACTGCCATGCTGACAACCAGCAAAATGATGAGCAGTTTTTCCATCATCAGCGTATTCATGGGGTTCACCTCCAAAGAACTGGATGTGTCTGACTCTATTTTATGCTGGTGGAGTCGCACCCGCTGGTACTGGTTGTAACGGTTTCGCAATGAGGTTAGGCATGACACAGTGGGGAACAGGGGTTTCGCACCGTGTTTCCAGCCTGGCCACCTGTTCCCACCTGTTTTTCAGGCCGCCGCGTTCACCCTGGAGCATTCACCATGAGCGATTTTCCTCTGTATGCATTTGGCGGCAAAGGCACCGTCATACATCTGGCCGTCGCCAATGGTTTTCCACCAGCGGTTTATGAGCCGCTGCTGCGCCCCTTCACGGCTGATTTCCGCGTCCTCAGCCTGCCACCGCGCCCACTCTGGCCGGGAGAACAGCCCCCAGATCAACTCCATAACTGGCAAATGATCGCCGATGATCTGCTGAATGGGTTACGCGCGCACAACCTGACTGATGTGATCGCCATTGGTCACTCGTTTGGTGGGGTGGCCTCACTGCTGGCAGTTTTGGCCGAACCAGCACGTTTCCGAGCATTGTGCCTGCTTGATCCGACCATTTTGCCCCCGCAGGCGCTGGACTATATGGCACAGATGCAGGCCGAAGGCAGCATCAGCGAATTTCCGCTGGTGCAGGGGGCATTACGGCGGCGCACACACTTCGAGAGCGCAGAAGCTGCTTACACGTACTTTAAAACGCGACCCCTGTTCCAGAACTGGCCGGACGAGACAGTGCGGCTGTATGCCGAAAGCGGCACCCGACCAACAGCAAACGGCAGCGTTGAACTGGCGTGGTCGCCTGCCTGGGAAGCGTACATTTTCAGCACCCTGTACACGCGCACATGGGATGTATTAAGCCGACTCAACCTTCCCCTGCTGGTGATTCGCGGCGGGGAAAGTGATACCTTCATAGCAGAGGCAGCGGCACAGCTTCAACACCTTCTGCCGGATGCCAGCTATGCCGAAATTCCCGGTCACGGGCATTTATTCCCGATGAGCGCACCCGATATAACCGCGCCCATCATCCAGAACTGGCTGGCAAAGCTTGACTGAGCATTAGTGAGAAAGGCAAGCGCTGCTGGTGACTGAAATCACGATCAGAAAGTGCGCCTCCGCAAAGGTCGAATGACGCTCAGCCAGACCGCAACGCCCAACATCAGCACCGCCAGAATTGCCCAGAGCATAGCCCAGGCAGGCGCAGGCACAAGCGGAAAAACTTCCGCCGAGAATGCCGCCGCGTCGTTCCGCAGCCGTCCCAGCGTGATACTGCTGTTGCCGACCAGCAGGAACAGGTCGAGGACGGCATTTAAGGCGGTCATCAGAGCCAGCATGTTGAGCGTCAGGATATTAATGTCGCGCCCGGCTTTCCAGCCGATCAGCATCAGCAGCGCACCAAAGCCGATACCGACGACAAAAGCAGTCGGCGAAAATCTGCCGAAGATGAAGGAAAACGCGATCAGTCCGACTCCCAGCCCTGCCGAAATAGAGCGGCTGAAGCGTACTGTATTCGTCAGATAAAACAGCACCGCGCCAAAGAGCGCCGCGCCGAGATAACCTGCCGGAAGGATAAGGAAACGGCTGCCGCCCGCTGTGGTCGCCTGTCCGGTGCCATTGGCAAACACTTCAAATCCGATGAAGCGCCCGCCGGTGAGAATAGCCGCCGAACCGTGACCCGCCTCATGCACATAGGTCACGAACAGCCGGAATGGGTACAGCACTGTATCACTGACCTGGGGCATATTCCACAGAATGAAAATGATGACAGTGGCGACCAGCGCGATGAGCAAAGCGCGGCGGCGGTGATTGCGGTTTTCGTCTGGGAACATCGTGTTTCCTCGCAGGATTAACAGTTGACAGGATTACGCAGGATGAGCGTTTAACGTCGCATATTAAACCGCCAAGTCAGGAGCCGCGCCAAACGGACTCATCCATAACATTTGTTCTACTGCAATAGAACGGCCTGTGTTAGTATTAAGTGAAGCTGATTGAACAGATAAAGGAAATATTTTGGACGCGAACGAGACAATTCGTTTTGGCACTGTCGGCGCACCTTCCACATCCCTGCAATCCGGCACACCCGCTGCTATTGCCAATATTCGTCAGCTCGGCCTCGACCATCTGGAAATCGCCTGGGTGCAGAGCGTCCGTGTGAGCGATGAAACCTGTGCCGAGATCAAGGCAGCGGGCGAAAAGCATAAAGTCACGCTGAGCATTCACGCGCCCTATTACATCAATCTCAACAGCCAGACAGCAGAATTGATGGCAAAAAGCGATGAACGGCTGCTGGCCGCCGCCCGCAAGGGTTATCTGGCCGGTGCAAGTGACATCATCTTCCATCCCGGCAGTTATCACAGCCAGCCCCCGGAGCAGGTGTATGAACGGGCGAAGGAAAAACTGCTGGAAATCACCGGGATTCTGCGCGACGAAGGCGTAGCGGTGAATCTGCGCCCGGAAACGATGGGCAAAGGGGCGATGTTCGGCAGTCTGGAAGAGGTGATTCAGTTGAGCCATGATGTGCCGGGCGTTGCGCCCTGCATCGACTGGGCGCACCTGCACGCGCGAACCGGTGATGGGACATTCAACAGCTACGAAGAATTCGGGGCGGCACTGGAAAAAGTAAAAACCACCCTGGGCGAAGAAGGGCTGAAAAATCTGCACTTCCATATCAGCGGTATCGCCTACGGGGCGAAAGGCGAAAAAGCGCATCTGCCGCTGAATGAGGCTGACCTGCGCTACCGTGATTTGCTGCAAGCCTTCGTCGATTATGGCGTGACAGCGCGAGCGGCCATTGAAGCGCCAGAGCCATTTCATGTGGCGGACGCGCTGACTTTCCAGGCGACCTACCGCCGACTGCTGATGCAAAAAGCAGGAATCGAAATGGAGCGCCCGGTGGATTAATGTCAGACCCAGCGTGATGAAAGCGGCAGGAGGAAAGGCTGCATACTTGCCAACATGAGCCGCAAAAATTTGGTAATATCTCAACTATTTGGTGGTTCGGTTTTCTCATAAGATAGGTGGGGACATAAAACTTATCTATTGAAACAGAGGCGAACAGCGCCTTGAAAATCGACATCATCGCCCTTCGCGCAAAGCCAGCCCCTGCTCAATCTCTCGCATTCAGGTGGCTGGCAGCATTTTCCCCTTATGTTCTCATCCTGATAGCCTGTTTGCCGTCGCTGCTGGTGCGGCTGGATTCCTATCCACCGCCCTGGTTCGATGAGGGGTATAAGCTGAACGCGGCTTATACCCTGGCAAATGAGGGTCAGTATGCGACCTATACTGTCAACGGCTATATTCCGTTCGACCCCGGCATTTCCAGCGGCCCGGCAGATGTTATTCCGGTGGCGCTGAATTTTCAGTGGTTCGGCGTCAGCGTCAATGCTGCCCGCGCCGTTAGTGTGATGTTCACCATGATTGCCATCATGAGCCTGCACTCGGTTGCTGGCTATTTATACGGTCAGCCAGCCGCGCTGTTCATGGTGCTGGCTATGATAGCTTTCCCAACGGTCAGTGACACCGGGCTGCTGCTGATTGGGCGGCAAATCCTGGGCGAACCGGCGGCACTGGCACTGGTGGCGCTGGGCCTGTGGTTATGGTTCAGCAGTTGGGAACACAACAGCATTATGCTGAGCATTCTCGCAGGCGTGGCAATAGGTTTGGGGCTGCTCTCCAAAACGCAGATTGCTATCGCACTCGTCCCGGCATTGATGATTATTGCAGCAGCACGCTGGTGGCGAAACCGATTTTCGCCCGTCATCCTGTTCACGCCCATTGTCCTGATTGTTGCTATTTTCGCCGGATGGATGCTGATCGGCAGCATGGCGACAAGCCCGGACATCCGCCAGATGAACAGTGCGCTGCTGATGGATGCAATTCGTTCCAATCTGCTGACGGGTTTATTCGGGCGGACACTAACACTCCCGGCGCTGTTGATTATCGTTGTGATGGGCAGCGCGGCGGCAGGTGCATTAGGGCGCTGGTGGCGCATCCCAGCATCGAAAAGACTGTCGCATAATCAGCAGTGGGCTGAAGCAACCCTGACTGTGTTCGTCATTTTATCGGCGGGCTGGTTCACGCTGTTTTCAGTGGGATGGCCGCGCTATGCCTATGCCGGGCTGGTCATAGCGCTGCTTCTGGCCGGCAAGCTGGCCTGGGATGTACTGAAAAAATGGACGCAGATCGAAACGAACAACTGGATTTACGCGAGCAGCATTGCCGGGCTGGTTGTGCTGGCATTGTTCAACAACCTGTATCCGGCATTCCAGCAGCCAACTATGAAGCCGGTGAAACAGATGGCCGGTTATATCGCGCAGGCTGTTCCGGCGAACGCGGTAATCGAAACGTGGGAATGGGAACTGGATGCGCTTAGCGGCCACCGCGCCTATCACCATCCCGATCAGGCCTATCTGTTTCTGGCCATTCGACAGTTCTCCCATGATCGACGAACTTTTGACCTGCAATATGACGGCCTACAAGCTGACCCGGATTACCTCGTGGCCGGGAAAATGAGCGACTGGACAGGTATTTATCCGGCGGACATGCTGGAAGCTGACTTCAGGCTGGTGACGACTTTTGGCAGTTATCGCCTGTACGAACGCAGCCGTTCCTGAAGCACAATCAGCCACGTAGCAAACAGCCGCCTCTCAATAGGACAGGGTGGCTGTTTTCTTATACAATGAATTCATGAGCGTAATCTGCCTTAAGGAGATGCATTTTGTCGACTCTGCTCATCCGTAATTGCAAAGTTCTGAACGTGACAGCAGACCAGCGAGCGCTGGTACTGAACGATCACGATGTACTGATTAAGGGCAATCGCATTGAAGCTATCCAGCCGACTGGCAAAGCCAATCCGAGTCACTTTCAACAGGTGATTGAGGCGAACGGCCTGCTGGCAATGCCGGGACTGGTCAATACCCATGCCCATGTGCCGATGGTGATCTTTCGCGGTTTGGCGGAAGATGTCTCCATCGAAAGCTGGTTCAACGATTATATGTGGCCGCTGGAAAGCAACCTTCAGCCGGAGGATGTCTACTGGGGGATGCAGCTTGGCCTGGCGGAGATGATTAAAGCCGGTGTGACAACCGTTGCCGATCATTATTTTTTTATGGATGAGGCGGCGCAGGCCGTCGAAACAGCCGGGACACGGGCGCTGCTGGGCTGGGCGATTTTTGGCAGCAGCGGTTACGAGATGGTGGAACGAACGGCGCAGTTTATCCAGGACTGGCAGGGGGCAGCAAACGGGCGTATTCGCACCATCATGGCCCCGCATTCACCCTATACCTGCGATGATGATTATCTGCGGGCATGTGTTCAACAGGCTAAACGGCTGGGCGTTGGCATCCATATTCATGCGTCGGAAATCATGGCGCAGACCGAAGCCAGCCTGCAAAAACATGGGATGCCCCCGATACAGGTTCTGGAAAAAACGGGCGTACTGGATGTGCCAACCATCATCGCACACGCGATTGGGTCACTGCCGGTTGACATGGCGCTGATGGCAAAACACAGCGTTAGTGTGGCACATGCGCCCAAAACCTATCTTAAGCTGGCGATGGGAACTGCCCCAGTGCGGATGTTCCGGGGACATGGTATCGCTGTCGGGCTGGCGACAGATGGCGCGGTAAGCAACAACACGCTCGACATCTGGGAATCGCTGCGGCTGATGGCGCTGACACAGAAACAGGAAGCCGGTTCGCCGGAAATGATGACCATACCGGAAGCGTTGCATATCGCCACGCGGGACAGCGCCCGCACACTGGGCATGAGCGACCAGATTGGAGCGCTGGAAGCAGGCAAACTGGCTGATGTGATTCTGGTGGACTTGAACGGACTGCATCATCAACCGCTGCACAGCATCACGACCAGCCTGGTCTACAACACTCAGTCAAGCGATGTACGAACGGTGATTTGCGATGGACAGGTCATCATGCGTGACCGGGAGCTATTGACGCTGGATGAAGCGGAAATTGTGACACAGGTGCGGGCGAACATGCAGCGCCTTTCGCAGCGGGTGCCGAGCAAACGAATCCAGGTCTATAACCCATAGCAGTTCGTCTTCAGTGAAAGCGTGCCTGAGCAGGGAAGAATTTAAACCCTTCCCTGCAATGTATAGTGTCTCCGCGATTCCGGGTATTACGAGGTCGGGAGTTCGGGGGCAGTGATGATAACTAACTCGTTAAACTTCGAGTAGTTGGTGATGGTGGTGACGGTCAGGCCAAAGGGTTGGGCCGCCTCATCCGCTGGGGCGCTGGCAATCACACTGTAAACACGGTGGATAAGGCCATCATCCGCGCCAATATAAACGGCGAATGTCACCTGGAAGTCTTCGGGATTGGGCGCTTCCATATCTGCTGGAGGTGTGCCACCTTCCGGCGGGGTGACGCCTTCGGGCAAGGGGAAGTCGCCGCCGGGGAAGTCTCCCTGACCGGGGCCGCCCATGAACAGCCCTGCACCCATGCCAGCGTTCAGCAAACCAGCAGCATCACTTTCCAGCACGGCAGCAGGGTCGAGGGTCAACTGAAAGACGCGCATGGCCTGCCCACCAATGGTATCGCCTGCCAGCTCGCTCAGGGCAATGACACTCTCAGCACTGACTGGAAAACCGAGCGACCCAAGCAGCAGATTGGCATCAGCGCTATTAACAAAAGGCACCTGTCCGGCATCATCCACCAGCGCTGCCGTGTCGAACCAACCTTCCGGGACATTTTGCCCGATCTCCGCCGGGAGATCACTCAAACGAGCATAAACAGCGCCGTCCAGCAGCACCATTTCGGCGGCGATTTCGATTGCGCCAGTGGGCAGTGTGACCGAAATCGTTCGCGTCCCGGTGGCATTCCAGCCTTCGCCAGCTTTAGTCAGATCGAATATTTCGGCATTCTGCATCCCGGCAGCGATAGCGGCAGGCAAACCACTGATTTCGGTTTGTGACTGCGCTTCAAGATGCAGTGATGACACCGCGCGGGTATCCTCAAAAGCGGCGATGATCGTGTCCAGTTGAGCGGCATCCACCGCTTCCTGTGCATTGACAGCCACTGCGCTGAAAACCGTGAGAACAAGGGCGAGGACTGCAACCAGATGGCTATAACGTTTCATGGTGGGATGCTCCTTTATTCTTCTTCAACCGGGAGATTGTCGATGCTGCCGCGCACAGTTTCAGCCAGCGAAAGCGAAATCCAGCCAGTTTCACCGCGATAGGTGACACGAACACGGCTGCTGTTTTCGTCACGAGCTTCGGCTACCAGGCGAGTGTTATACGGCACAACCGCCAGAACTTCAGAGGACGCATAATTGCTGGCGCGAAGATTCACATTATCGAGCGTAACGATTACCACCTCATTCAGGAAATCCTGAACCACTGTCGGCACCTCATCCGCCTCGGCCTCATCAACATCACACAAATCACCGCTGACAGAAACAACCGAGTATGACACCCAACCGCTGAAACCATTGAAGTTGATTTGCAGCCAGACATTTTCGACATCATCCGCGCCGGAAGTGTCAAAAATGCGGCCACGCTGGCAAACCAGCGGATAATCCAGCCCACTGATGCCGGTCACATCAAAGGTTTCGCCTTCCTCAGTCTGGCGAATAACACGGTAAGATGAACCCGGCCCAAGGCGGATGTTGACTTCGCCCTGTGCGGTGGCCGTGATGCCGGTGTTGCCAACCGTTTTTTCAGCACCGGAAGACTCGACAATGTCCAGTGTAGTGGGATCGCCACTTACTCTCACTACCGAGGCGGCCACCCAGCCTTGACTGCCATCGTACTCAATCCGCAGCCAGCTATTGCTGGTGCTGTCGCGCCCGGTGGCCGTCGCCTGCTCGCCTTCCAGCAGGACATTGACGATGGAGTAAGTTGTGCCAGGGCCGCTGCGAATGTTGGTGAAACCACGCGAAGTCACGGTCACTTCGTCGTCCGCCAACGCGGGTACGGCGGCGATGAGCAGCAGCGCAGACAGCAGCAACCAGCCCAGCCTTTTTAAATACATGTTGCTATTCCCTTCCACTAAATCGAGTTAAAGAAGCGGTGCATTCCACCAGGTCAGGGGGAACCCGGAAGCGCACACCGCCATAACCTGTACTTTAGCGTGGGATTCTGGAGAAATTATCGAGGAGTCATTCAGGTTGTGTCGAACTGATGGGCAGGGAAATAATGAAGGTCGCCCCCTTGCCTGCCCCCTCACTATGAGCGACCAGTGTACCGCTGTGTGCCTCAACAATGGCGTGGGCAATCGCCAGCCCTAAACCGGTACCGCCCGTAGCCCGGCTGCGAGAACGGTCTGCGCGGTAGAAACGCTCGAAAATGTGTGGCAAATGCTCCGCAGGGATGCCGCTGCCCGTGTCAGTAATGGCCAACCGGGCGCAGTCACCGTCCCGCGCCAGCGAGAGTGTTATTATGCCCCCGGCAGGCGTATGGACGAGGGCGTTCTGGAGCAAATTATTCAAGACCTGCTGGATACGCCGCGAATCCGCTGTCAGCTTCACATCATCCGATGGCACTTGCAGCACCAGCCTGACGGACTGCAACTCGGCAACCGGTTGAAACTTCTGAGTCACGCGGGTGAGTAAGTCACTCAGATCAAGGGCCTGTTGATCGATGTAAAGCTGTTTGGAATCAGCCTGTGCCAATTCATGCAGATCGTTGACGAGATGACTGAGTAGTTCTGTCTGTTCCAGCAGACGCTCAATCTCGTCCTGGGTGAGGGGATACACCCCATCGGTAAGCGCCTGTAAATTAGCGCGCAGGACGGAAAGCGGCGTCCGCAGTTCGTGGGCAACATCGGCGGTCAGGTTGCGACGGCGGAGTTCAGCTTTTTCGAGCGCGTCGGCCATATCAATAAAAGCATTGGCGACGGCCTTAACTTCGGTGCTGCCTTTAATAGCGACCCTTTTGCTCAGGCTCTTCGGCCCGAATTCGCGGGCGGCCTGGGCAAGCTGGCTCAGTGGACGCGTGAGTCCCCGGCTGGCGATGATGCCAGCTACTATGCCAATGATGGCAATCACCCCGACCGTCTGAAAAAAAATATTCGTGATCTGCTGTGTAAGCAGACCTTCCAGATCATCTGGAGGCTCAGGTGGCACAAAATTCTGCACCAGCAAATAAGCGCGTACCCGATCATTAACGCTAACTGGTATGCCTTCGTCAATCAGTTGAACAGCGGGGATAACGGGCGTGGTTTCCATTTCGGGGCCATAAATGACATTTCCGCCAGCATCCGTCAGTACGAGTTTTAACTGATTTCCCGGCCCGCCGGGGAGCAAAACATCCTGCCGCACAAGAATATTCTCCACGCCATCCCAGGAATTGTTACGCTGATAATAATTACCCAATTGGTCGATCAGCCCATTCGGATGCCGCAGCCGACTTACAACAAAACTTCGCAGAAATGGCGCTTGATTCAGCAGTGTGCTGGTGACGGCAATGAAGACAAAACTCACCAGAATGACGAGGCTGAAAGATAAACTCAGCCGCACCCACAGGCGATTCATTCCGGTTCTCCGAGGCGGTAACCAATGCCATAAACCGTCTGGATGTAGGTGGGGTTGGTCACATCAGGCTCGATTTTCTTTCGCAGATTACGGATGTGGCTGTCAAGTGTACGCTCCAGGCTTTCATAGTCGTAACCGAGACGTTTTTGTACCAGCTCAGTACGACTGAAAGGAACACCGGGACGGCGCAGCAGCGTAACCAGCAGATTGAACTCGGTCGGTGTCAGGCTAATGGCCTTCTCATGCAGAGTGACATGCCGCCGCGCCAGATCGACCACCAGATTTTCATAACGCAAGACCTGTTGATTTGCCAGATCATCGTCTAACTGTACACGGCGCAGGGCAGCACGAACGCGAGCAACAATCTCACGCGGGTTGAAGGGTTTGGTCACATAATCATCCGCGCCTATTTCGAGGCCGACGACTTTATCCATGTCGTCCACACGCGCCGTGAGCATGAGAACATAAATGCGCGCCAGTGAGGGTTCGCTGCGAACATGCCGGGCAATGTCCAGACCATCCTTATCGGGCAGCATCAAGTCCAGCACAACCAGATCAGGCCGCTCACGGACGAGCATATGAAGCGCGGTATTGCCATCGTAGGCCGTCAGCACATCATAACCAGCCAGCTCAAGATAAGAACGCAAAACGCGGACAATTTCTTTGTCATCGTCCACAACCAGGATTCGTTCATTACTCATATCAGTCGTCTCTCAAAACCCCTCCCCATTGAAGGAGAGGGGCAGTACAAAGGCAGTTACCTTCTCTTACGATACTACGATTCACATCCGACGAGGCATGAGGCCCCATCGTAACGCGCCAGTTCAACCGCCTCGCCGTTTTGCAGGCCAACGACCAGGACAGAACGTGTCAGTTCGCCATTATCGAAGTCATCGGCTTTATAGACACCCTGCACACCGGTGAATTCATCGACACCCGCTAACCAGCGGCGGATGCTGCCAGAAGCCGAACCAGACGATTCGAGAGCAGAGGCTGCCAGGTAGACAGCGTCATAGTAGGCAGAAGTCTGAGGGGCGGGCGCTTCACCATAGCGTTCGCTGTAACGCACTGTAAAGTCACGGCTCACCCAATCAGCAGCATTCGTCCACCAGCTTACCGGGCCAATGATTTCAATGTCTGATGCTGCGGCCTGTCCGATAAATTCCGGCGTCAGGTAGCCATAGACAAACAGGCCGTCCCATCCCAGTTCATCAAGCGCGGTGAGCAGGTCAAGGGCGGCTGGCTGGGATGACCAGACGGCAACTGCTTCGACATTTGCGTCTGCGATCTGCTGCGCCTGGGCAGTCATGTCAGTCTGGTCAACAGCGTGTTCCAGCCGCAGCGCGAGGCGGCCATCATCAGAAGCATCCACCGCATCGGCAAAAGCATCCACTGCATCCAGACCATAATCAGCACGAATGGCAACCGCAGCAATCTCTGTCAGTTCGCGCACATCAGTCACATAACTGGCGGCAGCTTCAGCCATCGCGGCATCGGTTGAGCGCACCTGAAAGACATAATCAGACGCTTCGGTGCTGGTAATCTGCGGGCTGGTGGCGGAAACGATTTGCACGATTTCAGCATTGGCCGCCGCGTTCAGGTTGGATAACACCTGACCATTGAAATCTGGCCCCAGAATGATCTGCATTCCATCATCAACTGCCTGCTGCAAAACGGTCGCCGCATCATCATTGGTTACGGCAGTGTATACGCGCAGATTGAGCGTATAGCGGGTGCTGCTCCGCAGGACGCCGCCTGCTTCATTGATGTCACGCACAGCCAGACGCACAGCCTGCTCGATATGGTCAGCAGTCGCTTTGGTTGGGCCGCTGGAAGCCGTAATGAGGCCAATATTAAATGTTTCGCTGTTACGCGCAGATTCAGCAATGGTATCTACCCACCAGATATCCGGGCAGGTGGCGCATTTATTACCTGTGTAGCGAGCCGCTTCGATAAACTGGCCGTCAGCTATAACCTGCATCAGCCGCAGTGCATCCGTTTTAACGCCGCTGTACTCCCCCTGCACACCGCTGTATTTGCTGCTGCCGTTGAGCTGACTGGTTATCGAAGAAACCGAGTCGCCAGCACGTTCAACAGCTTTCGCCAGCAGATAAACGCTGTCGTAGTAGGCAGCAGCTTCGTCAAGCGGGGTTTCATCCCAGCGCGTCTCATAAGCTGCCAAAAAGGACTGGCTGGCGCTGTCATAAGCTGATGGCGACCATGCCACCGGGCCGATAACATCATGTGCGGCATCACCAGCGAGCGCTACAAAATCGGCATCCAGCCCGGCGTAGACGATCACGCCATCCCAGCCCGAATTACGCAGCGCATCCAGCAGATTAATCATCGAGGCATCAAGCGTCCAGACATAGATAGCCTGCGCTTTTGAATCACGGATTTTGATGGCATCCTGCCTGAAATCCGCTTCATCAGCCTCATGCCTGAGATCAGCGACGATGAGATCACTTCCCGCAGCTTTCATAAAGACAGCAGCGCCATCCTGAGCAGTGGTAATATTCGCCGCCACCACACCAATGCGGGTGAAGTGGCGCTCATTCACCAGATAATCCGCCGCAGCCTCCGCCTGATTGTCGTAACTGGCGACCGCGCGAAACAGGCGTGTGCCGGTTTGCGCGTCGGGCGCAGCAAAAATCACCGGCACATCCGGGTTACCTTCATCAGCAAGGGCTTCGGCCAGGCTGGTCTGCTGCGGGCCAAGCACAGCAATCACATCGTCATTGACTGCGTCAGCCAGCGCATCTACGGCATCATCGCCGCTGTCAGCATCATAGTAGACGACTTCAAATTCATAGCGCTGGTTATTCGGCCCGCGTATCCCGGCCAGATCATCGTCATCGCCGTTGTTGATTTCTTCGGCAGCCAGCACGGCCGCCTGGTAAAGCTGGCGGTCACGCTCGGCAGAATGGCCCGCTGATGCGCCGATGAAACCGATGGCGAGGGTTTCCGCCGAACGGCTCTGGGCGGAAACCACTGACAGCGATCCGACCAGTAGCAAAGTGAGTAGAGTCATATAGAGCGATATGCGTTTCAGTTTCATGTTTTGCTCCTCCAGAGCAGTATGGTTATTCGTAACGGAGCGCTTCAATGGGTTCAAGTGAGGCAGCCTGATTTGCCGGGTAAACCCCGAAAAACACGCCAACCACCGCCGAGAAACCCAGCCCCAGCGCAATAGTGTCCCAGGTGACGGTCGTATTGAGTGTGCCGCTGCTGTTGACCAGCGTGGCAATCAGCACACCGAGGCTGACGCCGATAATGCCGCCGAGCAAACTCAACACAATCGTCTCGATTAAAAACTGCTGCAAAATATGAGATCGACGTGCGCCAATCGCCTTCCGCAGCCCGATTTCCTTCGTCCGCTCGGTGACAGACACGAGCGTAATGTTCATGATGCCTATCCCACCGACCAGCAGTGAAATACTGGCAATCGCGCCCAGCAGCACGGTCAGAATCCCTGTGATACTGCTGGCAATATCCAGCAAGGACTGCTGGTCTGTGACGCTGAAGTCATTGTCCTCATCATCTTTTAGCCGGTGACGCCGCCGCAGAAGTGATTCAATGTCCTCCGTGACCGCATCCACATTATCCAGGTCTTCAACGGCGACAACGATGCTGCTGACCGTGTTATCACTGCTGGCAACAGCGCGGGCGTCGAACAGGTTGCGGTAGCCTGTGGTGAGGGGAACGTGAATTTGCAGGTTTGGATCATTACCAAAACCGCCATCCTGCTGCGCCAGCACGCCGATGACTTCAAAGCGCTTACCGCTGATACGAATATCGCGGCCAATGGGATTCAGACCGCCGAAAAGGTCTTTGGCCGCCTGCTGTCCCAGCACAGCGACACGTGCGCCATCACGATATTCGTTCTGGGTGAAGTAACGACCAATTTCGATATCGATGTTACGGACTTCAGCGTACTCTGAGGAAGCACCCAGCACACTCGCCAGATAACTTTCCTGATCAGAACGTACCTGTAAGCTGCTGCTGTATTGGGGCAGCACCGCCGTGATTCCATCGATTTCTCTGGCAATCGCTTCGGCATCCCGGTAGGTGACTGTGTTGGTGTTGCCACCGCCGCCACCGCCAGGGCCTCTGTTCGCGCCAGGAGAGATGGTTAAAAGATTGAGACCAGTTCCCTCAATCTGCTCGGTTACTGCTGCCTGCGCCCCCTGCCCAACTGAGAGTAAGGAGACGACTGAGGCCACGCCGATTACAATGCCCAGCATGGTCAGGGCGGAACGCAGTTTGTTCGCCATCAGCGCATCAAATGAGACGGCCACATTCTGCCCCAGATTCATGGCAGAGCGGCGGCGCGGCTGTTGGATGAGCTGCCGCACATTCCCGATTTCGTTTTCATCAATCCGCTGGGGACGGGGGAGCAGCACCTGCACGATCAGGCCGACGGCACCGGCCAGCGCTGCCCAGAAACCGGGTGTCACCATGTCAATGAAGTTAATCGGGATGAGCGCATCCTGGGCGACAAACCCTCCGTAGTAAATCAGTGAGGCTAATCCAGCCAGAACTGCCAGCGCCGTCGCCAATAGGTTGAAACGCGGTCTGAAAGCGCTGATAACCGCGCCGAGCAGTGCAATGACCGCGCCAAGCGGGATCAAAACGCGCCCTGCTATTTCTGGCGCAGCAGGGAAGCCGCCCGCGCCACCGGGTGCGTTAAAACCTTCGGCTAGCTGCAAGCCGCCCTGAGTACCAGCCTCACCCGACTCAGGCAGTGTAAAACCAGCAGGTGGCTCAAAGCCTTCCGGGGCGGTGAAGCCCGCTGGCGGTTCCCCCGTACCGGTTGAGCCGCTGCCAGATTGATTAGCGGTACCTGGTGGGGTGAATCCTTGTGGCAGATCAACCCCTTCCGGTATCGGCAAACTGCCGCCGAAAGAGGCCGCTATCGCGCTAAAATCGAACTGCATCCAGGGTGACGCCAGGAAATATGCGCCAAGCATTACCAGCGCACAGACGATGACGACAATATTCTTGTTGTAGTATTTCAGATCGCTGGATAGTTTAAGCGCCTTCATACAACCACCGTCCCGTCGCGCATGGTAATCACCCGTTCGACCTGTTCCGCCACTTCGGGCGAATGCGTGACGATAATCAGGGTAATGCCCTGTTCCTGATGCAACTGCCGAAACAGTTTCATGATTTCCTCGCCCGTTTTTGAGTCGAGGTTGCCGGTTGGTTCATCCGCCAGGATGATGGCGGGGTTGTTGATGAGCGCCCGCGCAATCGCCACACGCTGCTGCTGCCCGCCCGATAACTCATTCGGTTTGTGGTGCATCCGTTCGCCCAGGTCAACAAGTTCCAGCACCTTTTTAGCACGTGCTTCGCGCTCTTTCGCATTCACCCCGGCATACACCAGCGGCAGCGCGACATTGGTCAGGGCGCTGCTGCGTGCCAGCAGGTTAAATTTCTGGAAGACAAAACCGATGCGATAGTTGCGAATATCGGAAAGACTGTCTTCGCTCATCTGGCCGATTTCGACCCCATCCAGCCGGTAACTGCCGCTGCTGGGCTTGTCGAGTGCACCGAGGATTGCCATCAGCGTACTTTTGCCTGAACCAGACGGCCCGACAATTGCCACCAGTTCACCTTTGTTGATGGTGATGGAGACACCGCGCAAAGCCTGCACTTCGGTTTCACCCATCGTGTAGACCTTTCGCAGGTCATTGGTTTCAATCACCGCCGGGCTGTTCCCGTTAGCCGCATTCGGTTCAGGTTCAGCCGCTATCATGACTGCTTGCTCTTCCATCCTTAACCTCCCCCGAGTGGGCCGCCAAAGCCACCACTCCCGGCTGTGGGTGTTACAGCGGGAATGACCACCTGGACGCCTTCAGTCAGATCACCGCTGATTTCGGTATAACCATCGCTGGTACGACCGCTGGTGATGTCCACGCGCGTAAGGGTGCCATTCTCCAGGATTTCGACATATTCCGTCTGCCCATCCCGCTGGATGGCTTCGGTGGGTACAACCAGCGAATCGCCCGCTGCTTCAAGGCTGATTTCAACATCAGTTGTCATGCCAACACGCACCGGCACCCTATCCGCATCTACCAGATCAACCCGCACGTTATAGGTCACAACACCATCAGTTTCCGAACCCGTTGGCGCGATGTGTGCCACCTGTCCGGCAATGGTCTGATCGTTCAGAGCGTCAGGGGTGACAAGCGCCCGCTGCCCGACAGCAACCTGAGCAATATCCAGTTCATCGACGCTGACATCGACATGCAAACGGCTGATGTCCACAACGGTGACAGCAGTCGTCCCGTTGTTGATAAGCTGGCCGACAACAATATTGATTTCCGCCACAACCCCATCAAATGGCGCAGTCACAATCGCGTCTTCCAGGCTGGCGCGGGTGTTTTCCAGTTCAAGCTGTGCCTGCCGTAACTGGGCTTCGGCGGAAGCAATGTCCTCCGCCGTCGCACCGCTCATGAGCGAGTCGAGCGCAGCCTGCGCCTGGTTGACGCTGGCCTGGGCCGACGTCACCTGAAATTCATATTCCGTCGGGCGAGAGGTGTTGTTACACTGCGCCTGCCCTACATCGAGAGCGTTCTGCGCATTCCGCAAGGCCGTTCCAGCGGATGAATTGGGGTCAGGCATGAAGGTCGCGTCCCACTGGTAGCCATTTTTCAGGTAGGCATCCCATTCATCCTGTGCATCCTCAAGCTGCGTCCGCTGCGAGCTTAAATCAGTGCAGTTAATGGTGGTTTGATTGGGAGCGGTATCCAGCGAAGCCTGGGCCGACTCCAACTGTGACTGTGCCGAGGCAAGACTGGCCTGTGCCTGGGCAACTTCTTCAGCGGTGGGCGGCGCGATTAGTTTGTCATACGAGGTCTGCTGGACAATGAGCGCCTGTTCCTTCAGCGCAACCTGATATTCCAGATTAGCGATATCCAGCCGCGCCAGCACCTGCCCGGCGGTCACCTGATCCCCGACATCAACAGCGACTTCCCGAACAATACCGGATGTGCCAAAGGATAAATAAACAGTTTGTTCAGCGGCGATCTTGCCGGTGGTATCCACTGTTTCGCCCAGAGTCCGACGTTCAATGGTGGCCGATTCAACTTCCTGCGCCTCAACCGAGGGTATGCCGCCGTGAATGCCTAGCGACAATAAAACAACAGCGACGAGCGCTGTCCCTAACATCATGACCAGTTTCCGCATAGTCCGCTCCTCAACACAAAAGCACCGGAGCTATTACCCCGGCTGATAACCATGCTTTCATTCTGGAGGAGGAATCTGGAGTTTTTATGGAGAGGGTGTTTAACTTCTATCGAATTGGCACAGCCAACAGGTCAGGTATCGTAGTCTAACCCCACCTGCTAAAACTATAATGATAATGCGACGAAAGGCACGGGAGATTTAAGGAAAATGTGTTATCTTCGCAGAAAGTGACCTTTGACAGGAGCGTAATACCCATGCCTGAACCCATTACCCCGGTGATTATCCCGGAGCGCATCCAAAATCAATTCCAGACGCTGGACGCCATCTTCGCGCCCAAAAATGTGGCCGTCGTCGGCGCAACTGAAAATGTTGGCAGCGTCGGGCGGACGATCATGTCAAATCTGATTACCAGCCCCTTCGGCGGAACCGTATTTCCGGTCAATCCCAAGCGCGGGAGTGTGCTGGGTGTGAAGGCTTACCCCTCGCTCTCGGCTGTGCCAGACCCACTTGATCTGGTCGTCATCGTGACACCTGCCCCGACAGTGCCAGCCCTCATCCGCGAGAGTGTTGACCTGGGAATCCGGGGGGCAATAATCATTTCCGCCGGATTCAAGGAAACCGGCCCAGCGGGGGTAGCGCTGGAAACAGAAATCATGAGCATCGCCAAAGGGAAAATGCGAATCGTCGGGCCGAACTGCCTTGGTGTGATGATGCCAGTCTATGGCCTGAATGCCACTTTCGCCGGGGCGATGGCAAAACCGGGAAATGTCGGCTTCATCAGCCAGAGCGGGGCATTACTGACCTCAGTGCTGGACTGGAGCTTCAAGGAAAATGTCGGCTTCAGCGCCTTTGTCTCTATCGGCTCGATGCTCGATGTCGGCTGGGGCGATCTCATCAGCTACCTGGGCGACGACCCGCAAACCCAGAGCATCGTCATCTACATGGAATCTGTAGGTGATGCACGTTCATTCCTGTCTGCCGCCCGCGAAGTCGCGCTGACAAAACCGATCATTGTCATTAAAGCCGGGCGCACTGAGGCCGCCGCCCACGCCGCCGCTTCTCACACTGGTACGCTCACCGGCAGCGATGAAGTGCTGGAAGCTGCTTTCCGGCGGGTGGGAGTCCTGCGCGTTGACCATATTTCCGATATTTTTTACACCGTTGAAACGCTGGCAAAGCAGCCGCGTCCAGCGGGCAAGCGCCTCACCATTCTGACCAACGCCGGAGGGCCAGGGGTGTTGGCAACTGATGCCCTGATTTCCGGCGGCGGTGAGCTGGCGGAGATTGCGCCGGAAACCATTGAAAAACTGAACGAATTTCTGCCTGCTGCCTGGAGCCATAGTAACCCGATAGACATCCTCGGTGATGCCGGGCCGGAGCGCTATGCTAAAACACTGGAAGTAGCGGCAGGCGACCCCAACAGCGATGGCCTCCTGGTCATCCTGACTCCCCAGGCCATGACCGACCCGACACAGACGGCAGAATACCTGAAGCCATACGCGCAGATCAAAGGAAAGCCGGTGCTGGCAAGCTGGATGGGTGGCGAGGTGGTTGCGGATGGCGAGGAGATTCTCAGCCGTATCGGCATCCCAACATTTGCCTACCCAGACACCGCCACACGCCTGTTCAACTACATGTGGCGCTATACCTACAACCTGCGCGGCATATACGAAACGCCCATCATGCCGCCAACCACCGCAGAGCATTCATCAGCGCGGGTGCAGGTAGAAAAGATCATCCAGGATGCGCGGCAGGCGGGGCGCACTATTTTGACCGAGGCCGAGTCGAAAGACATTCTGGCCGCTTACGGCATCCCAACTGTCCCCATGCACATCGCAGCGACGGAAGATGAAGCCATAGCAGCCGCCGACAACCTCGGATACCCGGTAGTGGTCAAAATTCATTCTGAAACGATCACTCATAAGACCGACATCGGCGGCGTAAAGCTCAATCTGGCTGATGGTGAAGCAGTGCGCGAGGCGTTCCGCGCAATCCGCGATGCAGTTCATGAAAAGGCTAACCCGGCAGACTTCCTGGGTGTGTCGGTACAGCCGATGGTCAAGCTGGATGGCTACGAAATCATCATCGGCAGCAGCCCTGACCCACAGTTCGGCCCGGTACTACTGTTCGGCATGGGGGGAACGCTGGTGGAAGTCTTCAAAGATCGGGCGCTGGCACTGCCGCCGCTCAATACCACGCTGGCGCGGCGCATGATGGAACAGACCAAGATATACACAGCGCTCAAGGGCGTGCGTGGGCGTCCACCGGTCAGGCTGGCGGAACTGGAACAGCTTATGGTGCGTTTCAGCCAGTTGGTCGTTGAGCAGCGCTGGATTAAGGAAGTGGACATCAACCCGCTGCTGGCATCTCCAGAACGCCTGCTGGCATTGGATGCACGAGTGGTGCTGTACGGCCCGGAGGTGACGAAGGAACAACGACCCAAACTGGCGATTCGCCCCTACCCAACCCAGTATGTCGAGCGCTGGACGATGAAAGATGGCATAGAAATCCTCATACGCCCAATCCGCCCGGAAGACGAAATGCTGATCGCCAAATTTCATGAGCCGCTGTCCGAACGCAGTGTGCAGTTGCGCTATTTCTATCCGATGAAACTCAGCCAGCGTATCGAGCATGAACGCCTGTCACGGATCAGCTTCATTGATTATGACCGGGAGATGGCGCTGGTGGCTGAAATCAGGAACCCGGAAACCGGCGACTCGGAGATCATAGCGGCAGCACGCCTCATCAAAATTTATGGCACTGGCGATGCAGAATTCGCTATCCTGGTGACAGATGCACAGCAGGGCAAAGGGCTGGGAACGGAACTGCTGCGGCGTTTGCTGGATGTCGGTCGTCAGGAAGGCATCAGGCGCATTTTCGGCAGCATCCTCAACGACAACACCGACATGCTCCGCGTCACCGAGCGCCTCGGCTTCAAGCTGGAAGGAATGCCGAAAGACGGTGTGATGCGCGTCGGCATTACCCTCTAAGATTCGGGCGCTTATGCCCCGCATTCTATTAAAAACATTGCGGGGCTTTATGCTTCAATTTTCTGAACCGGTCTATAATGACTGAAGTGTCAAAATTAACCTTATGAACTATAGCGCCTGCCATGACCCTGCCTGAACAATGGTTTACACCGTCAATTTTCCTCACTGCTGAAAATGCCCTGTTGACCTGCCTCCCCATTACATTTTGATTATGGGAAACGGGTTCTGTGCGTCAATGCAATCATCGCCCCCTTATTCGTCCTGGCTGGAGCATAAAGTACCAACAAAGGCAGATATTTTATGGAAGATCAGGTACAAGCGCGAATGAGGGCGCTCCTGAACCTGGGTCTGGAACTGAATAAAGCGGCTACTTTTGACGACTTATGCCGGATGGCAGTTGAACTGGGACGGGAACGCTTGGGATTTGACCGGCTTGGCTTATGGTTCATCAATGAAGACGGCACCAGCGGCAGTGGGTCATTCGGAACCGACGAAGAAGGAAACACACGTGATGAGCGGGGGGAACAGTGGGCAGGCGAAGCGACGCCGCTGGTCATCAAGGGGCTGCTGGAAAAACAGATAGTCATTTCTGACCTGAATGCCCCTCTCTATGACGGCCCTAATCACTTCCTGCACGGTTACGGCTGGAATGCCGCTGCTATGCTGTGGGATGGCGACCAGATTATCGGCTATCTCTCGGTTGACAACCTGCTTACCAAACGTCCGCCGACGGATGCAGACCTGGAAATTCTAAAACTCTATGGGACGACGCTGGGCTATCTCTGCACCCGTAAACGCGCCGAAGAAGCGCTGCGTGCCAGTGAAGAAGCCGAACGGGAATTTCAGGAACGGCTCAAAGTTCTGAACGAAATCAGCCTGGAGCTGAGTAAAGCCGACTCCGTTGACGAACTCTGCCTCATGGCCGTCGAGATGGGGCGCAGTCGCCTGGGATTTGACCGGCTGGGGATATGGTTTCAGGATGACGATCACGACTATATGTGGGGTTCATTCGGGACGGACGAAGCAGGCAATACGCGCGATGAACGCGGATTGCGCCTCCCCAGCGGTATGGACATCCCCCTTATCCGCGAGGCGTTTCGAACAAAAACAGCCCAGCTTTTTGAGGATGGCCCGCTTTTTAATCATGAAGCAAAACCGATTGCAATCGGCTGGAAAGGCATGGCACTCCTGCGCGATGGAGACCGCATCATCGGCACTATCTCCACAGATAATCTTATTCATCGCCAGCCTATTACTGAGGAAGACATTGAAATTTTAAGCCTCTACGGGTCAACCCTGGGTCATCTCTGTACCAAAAAGCGGGCTGAAGAATCGCTGCGCGCCAACCAGCAGGCTGAACGGGAATTTCAGGAACGGCTCAAAATTCTCAACGAAATCACCCTGGAGATGGGTAAAGCTCCCTCCCTGGATATGGCCTGCCGTATAGCAGTGGAACAGGGGCGACAGCGGCTGCATTTCGACCGCCTCAGTGTATGGCTGCTGGAAGACAGCGGTCGTTCGATGGTAGGAACTTATGGCACAGATGAAAACGGACAAACCCGCGACGAACACACTTTCCGCACCCCGCTGAAGGAAGATGATCCGGCAAACACCATAGCCGATGACAATCCCATCCTCATTTTTCAGGAGAAAGGCTTACTGGCTGACCATACCGGTAAAATTGTTGGGCAGGGCTGGACGGTCAAATCCATCCTGCTGGACGGCAAACAGACCATTGGCGTCCTCTATTGCGATAACCTGCTGAAGCGACAGCCAATTACCAATTATGATCTGGAACTGCTCCGCTTATACAGCGCCGCATTAGGGCAAATCTGCGCCCGTAAACGTGCTGAAGAATCGCTCGTGGAGGAGCGTAACCTTCTCCGCACCCTGATTGACACCTTCCATGACCGCATCTATGTCAAGGATACACAGTCCCGACTCTTGATGGTCAATCGCATCTCCTGGGAATCCGTCCCCGGCGCAGCCGCTGAGGCCGACCTGATCGGCAAGACTGATTATGATTTCTGGCCGCCCGAAGCTGCTGAAGCCATTGTGAAAGCAGAACAGGAAATGTTCCGCACCGGGCAGCCCATCATCAACTATGAAGAACCCGGAAACATCCAGAACGGCCAGATGATTTACTACCTGACTACAAAAATCCCCCTGCGCGACAGCCAGGGCAATATCATTGGCCTCGTCGGAGTCAGCCGCGACATTACCGAGCGCAAACTGGCGGAGCAGGAGCGTCTGGCGCTGATGCTGCAAAACGAGCGCCTTCAGTTTCTCACCGAGTTCATCAGCAACCTCTCCCACGATCTGAAAACCCCGCTCACGACTATCAACACCAGCCTCTACCTGCTTGAACGGCTTGACGACCCCCTGCGCCAGAAGGCCAAGATCGAAACCATCAAGCAGCAGGCACAGCGGCTTGAAAAACTCATCCAGAGCATCCTCACCATGTCTCGCCTCGACAGCGGCATTCCCGTCAATTTCGCTCCCCTTCAACTGAATCAGATCGTCGAAGACGTTGCCCATGAAATACGCCCTGCTGCCGAAGAAAAACAGCAGCATTTTTCGCTCGATCTCATGCCTGATCTGCCCAGGATTAATGGCAACGTTGAGGAACTATGGCGGCTCGTCATGAATCTGATCGAAAATGCCATTCGCTATACCCCGGAAGGCGGCCTCATCACTGTCACCACCTTCGCCACCGCTGAACATGTCTGCCTCGATATTCAGGATACAGGTATCGGCATTTCTGATGAGGCTATGCCCCACATTTTTGACCGTTTTTACCGCGCCGATGCCGCCCGCTCATCCGGCAGCGGCGGTTCTGGCCTGGGGTTGGCTATCGTCAAACGCATCGTCGAAATGCACGCTGGCACCATCGCCGTCACCAGTCGCCTTGGCGCAGGCGCGTGCTTTCACATCCGCGGGGGGGGGGGGGGGGGGGGGGGGGGGGGGGGGGGGGGGGGGGGGGGGGG
>CAYUTY010000001.1:0-208163 GCA_964447795.1 uncultured Anaerolineaceae bacterium | reverse complement strand
TTAAAACAGCCTGCCTAAAGGCAGGGGTTTTGACCCTATTTACGGACAATAAAAAAGGGCGACACCACCGCCCCGGTGATGCCGCCCTGTGAAAATGCCCCGGCAATTAGGCCGTGACGGTCACAATCTGGATCATACCTTCCTGAACATGAGCGTGACCTTCCGCGCTCATCAGGTCAGGCAGGAAGCAGGCAATCACATACGTGCCAGGTTCGAGGTCGAGGTTCACCCACGCTTCTTCGCCCTGGCTCATCGGCGCCCAGAAGAAGACCGGTGGTTCACTCTCACCCTCGCCGCTGGCGAAGGCCGCGACCTGTGCCTGAAGCTCGGCGATGCTGGTTTCCGGGTCAATTTTGAGCATACCCATTTCATGCCACTGATTGCCCTTATTTTCCAGATGCCATACATTTTCCCCGGCGGGGATTTGCAACGGCAGGCTGAAGGCGAAGTCCATCAGCGTGACATGAACATCACCCTCTGGCGCGGCGGCGAGTTCACCCTCGGCGTCGGCCACTTCAAAGAACTTGACATCCGGCACTTCGCCGCTGATGTCCAGCACAACATGGGTGCCGGGCTGAAGATTGAAGGTGCCTTCCAGGGTAGCGCCGGGCGGAATTTCAAAACCACGGAGCAGCGACACCAGCGGGATGGCGCCGATGGGGCCTTCGTTCATCAGCGTTTCGGTGAACGATTCCTGCGTCACGTCGGCGTTCAGACGCGCCAGCAGCGGGCCAGTGGGCGCTTCAGTGCTGTTGCTGAAGCTGATAGCAACCGGGCCTTCCGGCATTTCCGCCGAGACGACCAGGCCATCCGCACCTTTTTCAATAAAGGGCTGCTCGACGCCATCCTGCGCCAGCGCTGCGAAAGCAGTCAGACCCATCAGCCCGACGATCAAACCAAGTTTAGCAAAACGACTGCGATTCATGAACCAATATCCTCCTCAAATACGATGTCTGCGATGTTTGCTGTCCGAACCTGTCCGTACAGGCCAGATCAGTTATAGACACCACTATACGGGTTTTGAGAAGGCTGCTGAACCGGATAAAGATTGAACTTCAAATCGGCCTAAAGACTGAGGCGTGCCAGTTAATTCGCCACTGGCCTCCATACTGGATTATTGGCCTCACGCCCACCCTCGCCAAAGGGTCGTTCGTTTGTAACCATTTCCAGATCGGTTCCATCCGGGCGCATGATAAAAATTCCCGGCTTTTCCCGAATGGAAGCGAACGCAATCCATTCACCATCCGGCGACCAGGCAGGGTGATAATCCAAGCTGGAACTTTGAGATAAATTCATAAGGTCGCTGCCATCGACGTTGATACGAAACACTTCTGTTCGGAGGCTAATTGGGTCGCTCATATCGGCAAATGCGCCGCGTGCATACCCGAAAAAGATCAGTTGACTCCCATCCGGCGACCAACGCGGTTGCAAATTAACGCCCCCTGTATACGTTAATTGGCGCAAATTACTTCCATCAGCGTTGATCGTATAAATCTCGCTGGTTTGGTCAGTGCCAATGAACGCACCTTTGACGCTGAAAGCGATTATTTTGCCGTCAGGCGACCACTGTAGCAGCGAGGATTCTGTGTTGATCGAAAGCCCATCTGTTAAGCGTCGAGGATTTTCGCCGCTTGCCGACATAACCACCAGATCAGCTTCAGGAAAACCAGAAAGGTAGGCAATCTGCGCTCCATCCGGCGACCAGGCAGGATAAGAATCGTGCCCTTCGTTATCGGTTAACAGTTTTAGACGAGATAATTCCAAATCAAAGATAGCAATCTCGCCGTCACCTGTTGAATCCATATCCATCGTCAATAAAGATGATCCATCGGGCGACCAGCCAAAATTATGCCAAGCCATTGGGAGCGCTTGGGCAACCTGTGTTTCAAAGTCATAAACATAGGTTGCCGATGAACCAAGCCCCACTGGTTCTTCCATTGATTGGTACGTGAGCAATCGACCATCCGGCGACCAGACAGGATTGTATTCAATAAAGTTGGGAGTCTCTGTCAGGCAGCGAAAATCCGTGCCATCGCTATTGATGACGCAGATGTCGTTGTGCGGAAGGCTTGCCTCAAAAGCAAGTTGCATCATGACATCGTCCGATGCGATGACGATCTCACTAGAGGAGCGAATACCGACGAACACAACCCACAAAACCAGACTCAGAATAAGTAGTCGCATAAGTTCTACCCTGAAAAAAGTATATTTATTTTACCGCTGTTTAAAGCAAAAGGCGCGCAGCCGAACCCGGCCACGCCCCAGATCACGACTCCTGGAGGGGAGGGTTTCAAACCCTCCCCTACGGCCTACCTGTGCCAGTAGGTCGCCCAGCCCAGATATTTGTTGAACGCTTCGTCAATCGCCCGCCCAACGTGCGCCTGATTGACCGAAACGTGGTGTTCGTAGCCGTTGTTGCAGATGTGCGCCAGCAGTTCCTGGAAGCGCGGCACCTGCACCACGCCGTAACCGCCGAAGGTATCAATCGGGTCGTCGGTGAACTGGCCTTCGCCGGTGTAGGCGATCATCTTGCCGCTGAAATCATCGGTTGAGATACGCAGATAGGTCATCGGATTCTTCTTGATCTTGCCGTAGATCGTGCCCCAGGTGTTATCCTTGCCAACCGTCCCGGCGATGATTTCCTGATAATCCATAACCGGAATGTCGTCGATGAACACATCTTTAGGCAGGTTGGAGCAGTGGAAAACGACGGCCTTATCCGGGTCTTCGCCGTAGTTGTTATTCCAGTCCACCAGCGCCGACGGCCTGCCGCTCGCCAGTTGCAGCGCCAGCATCGCCAGTGCGCCGACAATATCGGTTTCGCAGGCCGCCGGGTTCAGCTTGTTGCTGCTCATACTCATCAGCGTGCAGGGGACAACACCAAAGTATTCTTCCATGCTCGTCCAGCACTGAACGGCGGTCGCGTCGAGCTGAGTCGAGGTCATCCAGTCATCCAGCACCACGCCGAATTTTGCCATGCGGATGAGCGACAGTTCCGGCACATTTTTGGTATTGGCATACCCGCGAATCGCTTCCAGTTTGTTCAGCACCGCCCCTTCATCATCCGCCAGCCGTTCGATGCGGCCATAAACTTCGGACAGGTCGAGCGTTTCTACATCGATGCCGTTGTTTTCCAGAATTTTTTCGCTGAAGCGCACCGTCTTGAATTCTTTCGGACGCGCCCCCATCATGCCGACGCGCGCCCGCCGCATCCCACGTACCACCCGGCAGACAGCCGCGAACGACTGCAAATCGCGCATGAAGGCGTCGCTTCTGGGATCCATGGTGTGATTGGTTGTCAGCGTGTAGGGGATGTTGTACTGGCGCAGGTTGTTGCACGAACTCATCTTGCCGCAGAAGCTGTCCCGCCGCCACTGGATGTCCATCTTGGTCGCATCATCGGGGAAGGCGTGAATCAGCACCGGCACGTTCAGATCAGCGAAGCGCAGCGTATTGGCGACGGCGCGTTCGTCGCCGAAGTTCGGCAGCGTCACCAGCACACCGTCAATTTCGTCGCGGTGCTGGCGGAACAATTCGGCGCACAGCCGCGCTTCATTGAGCGATTCAATCGCGCCGACGTTGGTATCCCCTTCCGGGGTGATGATGACGTTGATGCCCGCATTCGCCAACACTTCGAGGATGGTCTGCCGCCCGCTGCCCGCCAGATGCGCCGGAAAAAATCCCCGGTTGCCGACGATCACGGCCAGCGTCACCGGGCGCTGGTTAATCGAGGAAGCCGGTAAAACCTGTGGTTGTGCTAAAGCCATTTTTCAATCTCCACTCATTATTTATCGATGGACATGATGTTTCATGCCCCATATAGCTATTTTGCCCATAGCTTAACGCAAACCGTCCCCGTAGGAAAGGATTTTCTGTGAACGGTCACAGATTGCCCAGAAATCGAAACAAATGTCATGACAAATGTTTCACCCCTCCTCTGCTTTTCCTGCTAAACTGTCTCTATGACATCTGCATTTTGTATTTCACGCACAACTCGGAACCTGCCTTTCCGCCATGCCAGCGCAGATCGCTCCCGTGCAACCGCCAAAAAATCTTTTTCGCGCGGTGGTGGTGGCACACCCTCTGCCACCATCGCGATCACCGCCATGCCGACAGCGGCTGCTCAAAAAGGGTTTTGCTGATGGTCAGAAAAGCTTTTGCAGCAAACGGTGTTGCCAGTGTTGCATTTGTCGCAAAATGGCACTGGTAAAAATGGGATAATCACCAAATTCTCAGGCTGTAGGGCGAACGCGCTAATGTGCGGCTTCGCGCGTCATCTTGCCTTTGTCCGCCGCGCCCGCGTTCGCCCGCGACTGCTCGGCGGCCAGCGCCATCTCTTCAACCGATTTGGTGTGCAGCCGCGCCGCCCCCGCCCATTCGCGTGTGATTACCCGTGTGCCGTTGCGTTCCGCTACAGCCAGGCGTTCCCGCGCCGCCGGAATCGCCTCGGCATACTGCGGCAGCCATTCGGCCTGCGCCACCAGCATTTCGTCGGTCATCTGCCAGACTTCTTCCGGGTTGCAGACCGCGCCCACCAGCGGGTCGTGCAGCATGGCCTGTTTCAGCAGCGTGACATCGGCGCGCACCGCCGCTTCCATGCCCATCTGCTGCACACGCACGCTGACCGAGCAAGTAGCAGCACAGGCCAGCGGCAGATCACCCACAACCGGCATATTGATTCCGGTTTTATCGACATAACCGGGGATTTCGATCACGCAGCCATCGGGCAGATTGGTAATATGACCGCGATTGATGACGTTGAAATGCCCGCGATACACCCGCCCGGTCTCCAGCGCCTCGATGATATACGAGCCGTGTTCCTCGCTGCGGCGTTCCGGCGTGATGCGCGGCGGTTCTTCCGCCATCCAGTTGGGGAAATCCGTCTCGAACCAGTTGCGACCTTCAGTGCAAACGCGCAGGTAGCCGCCGGTTTCGCCGTTAATCCAGCTCGACAGGTCAATCCACTGGTTGATCTCGTCCGGGCGCTTGCGATACCAGGGCAGATATTCGCTCAGGTGGCCGTTGCTTTCGGTGCTGTAGTAGCCGAAGCGCCGCAGTACATCGATGCGCACCTTTTCAGTCTGGGGAAATTCGGGATGGGCTTCAAACAAATCGAGAAGCTGCGGCAGCATATCGCGCCCGCGCCAATCGGCCCTGACGAACCACGTCTGATGATTGATGCCCGCCGCGATCACATCCACATCCCGGCGATGCAGCTTTTCTTCCGGCGCGATCAGCCCTTCGCGCTTCGCCCAATGTTCGATGACGCTGACGATCTGCCAATGCGCCCCTTGCACACCGTGACACAGCCCGATGGTCTGGACTCCGCCGTAGTGGTTACACGCCCAGGTATTCATCGCCATCGGGTTGCTGTAGTTCAGGAACAATGCACCCGGTTTGGCGACTTCGCGGATGTCGCGGCAGATGTTCAGCAGCGCAGGGATCGTCCGCTGGCCGTACATGATGCCGCCCGCGCAGATCGTATCGCCCACACACTGATCGACGCCGTACTTCAGCGGGATGTCGATGTCGGTCTGGAAGGCTTCTAGTCCACCCTGCCGAATCATGCAGATGATGTAATCGGAGTCGGCGATGGCCGCCCGCTGGTCAGTGGTCGATTCGACGCGGGCGGGCAGACCATTGGCGGCGACATCGCGCTGGCACAACTGCGTCACCATCTCCAGATTGTGCGCGGAAATATCCATCAGGGCGAAGGCCGTATCGGCCAGTTCCGGCACAGCCAGCACATCAGCCATCAGCCGCCGCGTAAAGCCGATTGACCCGGCACCAATCATCGCAATTTTAATGGGCATAATTGAGTTTAATCCTCTATTTTCCAGGCACGAATCGTGCCATCGAGACTATAGGTAAAAAGCAGCGCACCGTCGGCGCTGAAAGCCGCTTCGGTCACGCTCATTTCTCCGGCGCGCCAATCGGCTGCTATTTCATCGCGCTCCCAATCGAGCAACCGAACTCGTACCCCATCCACTACCGCCAGCAGTGGCAGCGTCGGATGAAAGACGAGTTTAGAAGCCACACCTGGTCTTTCGTAAATCTTCTCGCCGCTGGCTATTTCCCAGATCATGATGCGCCATGTCGAATAATCGCAGCCAGGCTCGTTGACAATTGCCGCGAAATAGCGTCCATCCGGGCTGATGGCCGGGTAAGCTGCATGATCGGGTGCGGGGACGGTGACGGTGGAAAGCAGCTCTCCTGTGACAGAAGTGAATATAAAAATATGGCCGGAGTTGCCGGGCTGGGCGCTCGCCGTGATACCCGGACGTTCATCGACGGCGACCGTTCCATCCAGACTCACGAGATCACTTCCACCGAGCGTGTTCGCCTGTGCCAAAATCGCTTCGCCATCCATGCGGCTGATTGCCAAGGGTGTGGGGGTGAAAATCCAATCCCCTTCCACCTCGTTTTCGTCAAAGAAGTTTCGGACACCAGCCATATCCTCAGCAGCATTTAGCAAATGCAGTTCCCACAACCTGCCATAAACCGCGCGCGTCCCACCGGGGCTGAGGCGAAAAGATGAATCAATCAAAAAATTACCCGTCTGATCGACAAAACTCGGTTCACCCTGCCCAGCCCAGCGCCACCAACTCGGCGGGCCGCCCCTTCTCGGCGTGACGTGCATCAGCAGCGACCCGTCCGGCTCGTAGAGCAGCACATCAGCCGCGGTAAATTCGGGCAGCAGCCCAAGCAGCGGTTCGCCCGTCCGCGCGTCGAGGATTTGCACGGCAGGCGGATTTTCATCTGGTACATCCTGATAACTTACGGTGAAGGTTGTATCGTTACTGATACCTTCTTTGCCCACTTCCGCCACACGGCGCACTACTGGCCCATAAACCAGCCTGGTGCTATCCGGGCTAAAAACAACCGGCGCATTATGCTGGTCGGTTTCCAGTTGATAAAGCGGTTCGCCGCCAGCCAGCAAATCATCGACTGCATAGACATCGATGCGGGTGTAATCAGCAGTTGGGCACACCCCGGCCAGCACCCCGGTGATGGTGACCAGCTCACCGTCCGGGCTGAATTGAATCGCGTCGGGTCGTGTGCCGCCGGTTTCAACGGACGCAAGCGGCGCACTCAGGTCATCCAGATTCCAGATATTGACGCGGTTCGTACCATCGCCCCCCAGCAGATAATTCTCGTCCGCGCTCAGGGTAGCCGTATCATAGGCCGGGATTTCCGCGATCAAACGCTCGTCGATCATATCCCACAACCGCGCTGTTCCCCACGCCGTTGTCACCATGCGCGAACGGTCTGCACTGAAGCGAATGTCGGTCACGCCGCCGGGGTGTTCCAGCAAACGGCGCGACAGCGTTTCACCAGCTTGCAGCTCATTCAACCTGGTCAGGTCGTAGAGCCAGACGCCAAACGTCGCCCCGGCGACCATCGTGTTATCGTCGCGAAAATCGGCCACGCCCAACAGTGTGCCATCGCCATAAGTGGCGACCAGCTCTGGCACATCGCCGCTGTCGGTCAGCGTGCGGTCAGCATCCTGCGCAAAAACGGGAAACATCATTAGGAGGGACAGAAACAGGAAGTAAAAGCGCTTCATCGCCCCACCTCTGCCACATCCCAGGCGCGAATCATGCCGTCATTACTATTGGAAAGCAGCAGTTCGTCGTCGCCACTGAAGGCAAGTCCATAAATCGTTCCAAGATGTGCGCGCCAATCCGCAATAACTTCACCACTGCGCGGGTTGAATAACCGGATTCGCCCACCTTCGGAAAGTGCTAGCAGTCGATTATCCGAAGTGAAGGCCAATTCATTATCCGAAGTGAAGGCCAGTTCCCCCTTTCTGGTATAAATTTCGACCAACAATTCGCCCGTTTGCGTATCCCAGATATGCAGCTTACCGCCCTCGTCACCGCACCCCATTTGGCTGTCCAGCATCGCTGCGAACAGCGAGCCATCAGCACTTAAAGTGGGCTTGTTCACCTCAAAAATCGGCCTGACCGTTACGCTGGAAAGCACATCGCCTGAAACTAACTCAAAGGTGAAAATCGTCTCGTAGCCGTTTTCGTAGTATTCCGTCCCGGTGGATTGAAAAACACGCGTCGAGCCATCAGCGCTTAGGAAATCGGCATCTCCATAAGCCTCAAGCCGCTGAAGAATAGCCTCACCATCGGTAAACTGGATGATGGAGGATTCGCCTGACCATTCCTCGTTGGGAATAGAAGGGTAGAATAAGAAACTTGTGCGGGGCGATAAATCAGCCGACTCATAAATTTCAGCATTTCCCACACTTACAACGGCGACTTGTTCCCCTCCCGGACTGAGTACCACATGGCGCACTACAGGGATTAAACTGCTCGACTCAAGAGATTCGAGCGTTTGAGACTCTGCTTCCCATCGCCAAATCTGTGCACCAGATGAGCCAATTTCCAGCAGCATGAGTTGGTTATTAGCATCAAAAAAGAGCGGCTGCACACCGTGACTATCTGGCAGCAGTTCATCTTTTACATCGCGGGTTCGCGCATCAATGACGAATAAACCCTGATTGGAATCCTCATCAATTAGCGGATAAGCCAGCAGTTGCCCATCATGTGATAAGGCAAATCGACTGAAAGCATCAAGACTGCTCACGCTCACCAGCGCGTCGCCATTCCCGTTTTCGACCAGCGCATCGAAATCCCACGTCTGGACGAAGGACGCGCCATAAGTCGCACAGCCGCCGGGGTCAATGGCCGACGCCGCTAAAACCTGCCCATCCGCGCTGAACTGAATATCACCTATATACTGCCCAAAGTCGCTAATGAGCAGAGTCATCAGCGGCACATCTGGCGCGACTGACATATCCCACACGTTCAAGCCGCCGCTGCCAGTCCCGGTCACGAGGTAGCGCCCCTCGGGGCTGAGGGCTACAGCATCCCAACCGGGGAACTCGGCGATCAGCGATTCATCCGCCATGTCCCAAACGCGGGCTGTCCCCCACGCCACCGACGCCATGCGCGAACGATCTGCATTGAAGCGAATATCGGTCACGCCGCCATCATGTTCCAGCAAGCGGCGTGGTAATTCTAGTGTGGGCGTGGATTCGTCCAGCGTTGTGATGTCGTACAGCCAGACGCCCCGCGTCCCGCCAACTGCCAGCAGCATGTCCGACGCCCAATCGACCGCCGAGCCGATGATTCCATCGCCATAGGTGGCGACGAGTTCCGGCACATCGCCGCTGTCTTCAATCAACCGCCCATCGCCCGCATAAACGATTGATGCGCCTGTCAGCAGCGCGATCAACAGCAGCAGTCCGTTCCAGCTCTTCAACATGTCACCCTCCATTGGTTATCAGGAAAAAATCCATCCCAACCTATTGTAAGGGGTATCTCTAATTGAAAGTGGGCGGCTGGCAGGCGCTTTGTCGCCTATAGTTACTGGCCGTAAATGTGCGTATAACGGTGGTGCAGTTTGTCGATGTCGCTTTGCGAGATGAGCAGCGGCGTGCCCATCTGCATCGCAATCCACACTACCGCCGCGTTGTCCTCAGTCATGACGGCTGCCTTGACTGCCGCCTCGCCGCTTTTGCCGATGGCGAAAACGCCGTGATTTTGCAGGATACAGGACGGGCTGTGCGAGTCCTTGAGCGTCTCGACCACCAGCGCGCCGATTTCCTCGCCGCCAATCAAGGCGAAGCCGCCGCAGGGGATCGGCCCGCCAAACTCGTCGCCCATCGCCGTCGTGACGCAGGGGATTTCGCGGCCTAAAACGGCGAACGCCGTCGCATAACGCGAGTGGGTGTGGACGACGCCGTAAACCTCTGGCTTGTGACGGTAGATGTAGCAGTGCGAAGCGGTGTCCGACGAGGGTTTATAATCCCCCTCAACCAGCTTGCCATCTATATCAACGACAACCATATTTTCCGGCGTCAGGTCAGGGAATTTAATCCCGCTCGGTTTGATGACGACCAGATTGGTTTCCGGGTCGCGGGCGCTGATGTTCCCGCTTGTCCAGGCGACAAGGTTATTTTTCGGTAGTTCAGCGTGCAGGGTACAGACTTCTTCACGCAGTTTTGGCAGCAGCATCTTTCATATTCCTCTACTCTACTGAATTCAGCAGCGACTCGTCCGGCGGCTCAATCGTGACCGGCTGGCCGTGCTGTGAAATCGCAAAATCGGCGGAAAATTCCGTCTCCAGATCAACATTCGGACCGCCTTCAATTTCAGCGGTCAGATAAGGCAAAAAGGTGTATTGCTCTCCAGTGCCACGATACAGCAACCCATCATCCGCGCCAATCCACAGGCGATAACTGATCGTCGCGTTGCCTTCCACCAGTATGGCCTCGGCTTCGGCGATTATTTCTTCGCGCGACTGCTCTATAGAACCTTCAACAATAGGGGTTTGCACAAGCAGTAGTTCGATCACATTAAATTGCAGATCGAACACGCGCATTTCCGCGCCGTCCACAACTTCCGGCTCTAACTCGGTAACGGCGCTGATGACACCTTCCTGCGCGAGATGCTCCCAGATCGGTGTGGCTGCGCCAAACTGTTGGAAGACGATCTGCTCGCCGGGTGTATCCGCGCTCGCCAGCAAATCATCGTAGCGCCACCAGCCCGGCGCACTGCCTAACAGCCCTTCAAAAATCGTACGCGCAGTTTGCAGATTCACGTAAATCTCGCCTGCTACGATCACCATTTCCACAACAAACGGGTCAGCATCCCGCATCGCTGCAAATGTATCGGCGGATTGGGTTTGCTGGGTGAAGCGGCGGTCATCACCCTGTGCATCCCCCTCAATTTGAAAGGTGGAATATGTGGTGAAGGCACTTTCGTCCTGCTGCGTGACTGTCGAGATGGTGCTGCTTTTGAGCGCGAAGTGATAACTTTGCTCGGCTAGACCGTTGAGCGCATCTTGGACAAAAGTCAGCGCTTCATCATCCTGCGCCGCCACCACACCCGACAGCAGCGCAATACTCAACACTACCAGTAACACCAAGCGCATCATCATTCCATGCATGTTCACCTATCCTGTTAAAGCTCATCAGATAGGCTTAGTGTAGCCTGCTTTTGAATTCTTATTCTCCGCGTGCCTTCGCGCGGATGTGCTTCAGCCGTTTCATGACATCGTTGGTGCCACGCCCAAAATAGTCATAGAGTGTTTTGTACTCATCATAAAGGGCGTCATAAACAGCGGTGTTCGCGGCGATGGGCGTGACCACTTCATCCTTTAGCTTACCCATCTTTTCCGCCGCTGCCTGAATATTCGGGTAAACGCCCGCCGCGACAGCCGCGTGCATAGCCGACCCCAGCGCTGGAGCCTGTGATGATCCAGCCAGTTTGAAAGTGCGCCCGGTGACATCGGCATAAATCTGGCGCAGCAGCGCATTTTTCTCCGGCAGACCCCCCGCCGCAATCAGTTCCTTGACCGGGATTCCGCGTGATTCAAAAGCTTCGATGATGATGCGCGTGCCAAAAGCCGTCGCTTCGATTAACGCCCGGTAAATATCCGGCGCGCGCGTTGCCAGCGTCCCACCGACCAGCAGGCCGGTCAGGTCGGCGTCCACCAGCACCGAACGGTTGCCGTTCCACCAGTCGAGCGCAATCAGGCCGTGTTCACCTGGTTTTTGTTTAGCCGCCTCACGTTCGAGGTATGCGTGTAAATCCAGTCCCGCCGCTTTGGCCGCTTCGTGATATTCCGGCGGGACAGCGTTATCGACAAACCAGGCAAAAATATCGCCGACGCCGCTCTGACCGGCTTCATAACCGTAAAGGCCAGGGATCACACCATCCGGCACGACACCGCACATACCTTCCACCGTTTGCAGGCTGTCGCCATTCATGATGTGGCAGGTGGATGTCCCCATAATCATGACCATCTGCCCCGGCCCAACCGCCTTCACGGCGGGCGCGGTGACGTGGGCATCCACATTAGCAACGGCAACCGCAATGCCCTCGCTCAATCCTGTCCAGTCGGCGAACTGTTTCGTCAGGCCACCGGCTTTATCACCCAACCGTGCGAAGGTGCGCCCTAATTTGGTGTCCACTACATCGGCGAAATCCGGGTGCAGCGCCGCAAAATATTCCTGCGCCGGGTAATCGCCATCCTGCACCATCGCCTTATATCCGGCAGTGCAGGTGTTGCGTGTTTCCACGCCTGTCATCTGCCAGATTACCCAATCCGTCGCCTCGATGAAACGGTCAGCAGCTCGGTAGACATCCGGCGCTTCGTCTAAAATTTGCAGCGCTTTGCTGAAGAACCACTCTGAGGAAATTTTGCCGCCGTAACGATCAAGCCACCCCTGTCCCATACGCCGGGCGGTTTCGTTAATCAGGTCAGCTTCCGGCTGGGCGGCGTGGTGCTTCCACAGCTTGACCCAGGCGTGCGGATTATTTGTCCATTCCGGCAGGGAACGCAGCGGCGTACCATCGGCCTTGGTGGGAAGCATGGTGCAGGCGGTGAAATCAATGGCTACGCCGACCACATCCGCCGGGTCAATACCGCTCTCTTTCAAAACAGCGGGAATAGTGTGTTTAACGACCTCGATATAATCCAACGGGTCTTGCAGCGCCCAGTCTGGCGGCAGCGGTTTTTCGCTCCCCGGCAGATGTTCGTCAATCACCCCATTGCCGTACGGATGCACAGCCGTCGCTAGTTCATGCCCGTCACGAACATCCACCAGCAGCGCCCGCCCCGACTCGGTACCGAAATCAATACCTATGGTGTACATAAGGGTTTAGTTTTCCTCAAAATAAAGCACAAAGTTGTATATGTGACCGTTCACATATAGAATAACACCCATTCAACCAAAGGGCAAAAATTATGTCGGGTAGTGTCAGACATACTTTGCGTGATGTGGCCGAACGCGCTGGCGTGTCCTATCAAACGGTATCGCGCGTCATCAACAATCATCCCTATGTCGCGGCGGAAACGCGCGAACGGATTTTGCAGGCCATCAGCGAGCTGGATTATAAGCCCAATCTGGCCGCGAGGAGCCTGGTCGCGCGGCGCTCTCATACGCTGGCAGTCATCACTTTCGGCCTGAATTTTTATGGCCCGGCACAGATGGTCATCCATATCGAGCAGGCCGCCCGTGCTGCCGGTTATGATCTGATTTTCACGAGCGTGGCCGAACCGCTGCATGACAGCATCCCCGCCGCGCTGGATGCCCTGGAACGCCGCGCCGTCGATGGCTTGATTTTGATCACACCCGTTCCGGCCATGCTTCAGGCAGAAGTTGAAGCCTTCAACGGCGATCTGCCCATCGTGCTGATGGACGCACCTTCGGATGGCGGAATCGCCTCAGTCTCAGTCGATCAGCGATACGGCGGAAAATTAGCGATACAACATTTGCTCGACCTGGGACACACGGCAATTGCTGAAATCAGCGGGCCGCTCCACTGGTTCGGAGCGCAGGCGCGACATGAGGCTTTCCTGCAAACAACAGCGGAAGCTGGTTTAGAACCGCACATGACCATCGAAGGGGATTGGTCAGCCGTCAGCGGCTACCAGGCGGCGCGGGCTTTGCTGGCTGATGGCGTGACCTTCACTGGATTAGTCGCCGGAAATGACCCGATGGCGCTGGGGGCAATACGCGCTTTGCATGAGTTCGGTTTGCGCGTGCCGCAAGATGTCTCCGTGATTGGTTTTGACGATGTGCCGGAAGCGGCTTTTTTCGAGCCGCCGCTCACCACGATCCGCCAGGATTTTGGCCGGCTGGGGCGCGACGGCATCGCCTGTCTGGTCGAGCGCCTGGAAAACCCACATGCCCCCGCCGAAGAACGTCTGATTTTGCCGGAATTGATCGTGCGTGAGAGTACAGCGATCAGGCGTTAACCGCCCTCCACAATCGCCGCAATCCAGGGCTGATGTTCGGCGTAATGGTCGTAGGTATTGCCCCCGATCCAGTGCCAAACCGGGTCAGGCCGGTCAGCATCCGGCGCGTAATGCTGGTACGGCAGCTTTAATTCATCGTCGCTCATCGTTTCCAGCTTCGCCATCAGCCGCCCGTGTACCTCAGTGAGTGTTTCCAGCACAGCTTCCAGCGGCATGTCCTGGTGGCGCTGCTGGATGATGGCATTCACCCGGTCATGGTCGCCGCTCAGAAATAACTCCCGGTCTATGCCCATCGCCTCATAGCGGGACTGGTGGTTAAGCAAAGCGGTGATGCCATCTTCCCATACCGCCAGATGCATCATGTGATCTTTGGCCGTCCAGCCAGCCGCGTCGGTAGGTTCAGTCAGTTGTGCTGGCGTCAGCGTTGAGAGATAAGCCCGAAAATCATCCCAGCCTTTTGTCATCCGCCGCTTCAGTTCCGCGCCGCTGAATTCTGTTTCATCGCTCATGATTTATCCTCTCGCTGATAACATTCATCACATCCATTGTATCGTATTTTGGTGTAGGCTATTGCATTGGCACACCCCACAACAGGAGCAGCAATCGTGAGCCAGCCATCGCTTTCGCCCATACCAGTCATTCACCCCCTCCGCGTGTTCGGATTTTTATTCGCTGTCGTATGCAGTCTGCTGGCGCTTGTCCTGAATTTGCATAATCAGTTCACACTTCCCGGCGTGATCGCATGGATACTCAGCATAGCACTGTGGTGGCTGCTGCTGGATGAACGCAGGCCGCGTTTAACCCGCGCATTCCCTTCACGTTCAATTTTGCTGCTGTTGGGAGTCATGCTGATAGCGGCAGTCTTGCGACTGGTGGATTTGCGTGGCGTCCCGCCAGAAATCACGCTCGATCAGGCCACCAATCTCTATGATGCCGACGCTATTCTGCGCGGAGACCGCCCGATTTTTCTCCCCGGCAATACCGGACGTGAGTCGCTGCACATCTACCTGACAGCGATTTTCAGCGCCGTTTTCGGCCTCACTTTCGAGGCAGCCAAGCTGGTCACGATTGCGGAAGGTCTGCTGACCGTGCTGGCGCTGTTCTGGCTGGGGCGCATCGTTTTTGAAGATCATGAACAACGCGATCAAGCTGCGCTTTTTGCCGCCGCGCTGCTGGCTGTGAGCGGCTGGCATCTGGTGCAGAGCCGGATGGGACTGCGGCTGGCGCTGATGCCGCTGGTCACGGCTTTACTGCTGGGTTTTCTCATCCGCGCCTTCCGGCAGCAGCAGCGCCGCGATTTTGTGCTGGCGGGCGTGGTGCTGGGCGTCGGGCTATACACCTACACCACTGTTCGGCTGCTGCCGCTGGTCATTATCGGTGGGGCGATTCTGTCGCTGCTGCAACAACCCGGTCAGCGCCGGAAACTGCTGCTGAATCTTGCAAGCCTATTCACGATTGCTGTCGTCATTTTTGTGCCGCTTCTGGGCTATATGCTGGAGTATCCTGAAAGCTTCTGGTCACGGGTGGCCGGGCGGCTGGGTGGCGATGTTTTCGCGCCTGTGGTGGATGCGGAAGGCACCATCCTGTTTGAGGGGTCAGCACGGCAGGGACGTTCCACAGGGGAAAGCATAAGTCTCCTTGCCGGGAATTATATCCGCGCACTCGGCTTTTATCACGTGCGCGGCGACCAGGCCTGGGTAAATGGCGTTCCCTATCAACCGGCGCTCGACCCCTTTAGCGGGATTCTCTTTCTGGTGGGCGCGGCGCTGTTTGGCAGGCGGTTGATGCGCCAGCGTAATACGGGCTATTGGCTGATCGCGCTGGCCTTTTTCATCCTGATAATACCCTCGGCGCTGGCACTGGCCTACCCGGATGAAAATCCCAGCGCTACCCGACTTAACGGGACGATGGTCGTCGTCTATCTGGTCGCCGGATATGGGCTGGCATGGCTTTATGTGAAGCTGGCGCAGCGGCTTCATTATTGGCTGGTCAGGCTGTTGATTGTGGGCATTATTGCTGGCGCGGCAGTTTTCAATGCTGATCTGTATTTCAATCAGTACCGCGCCATCTACCACGATGCCTCCTTTCCCTATCGCCAGCTTGGGGATATGATGCGCGATTTCTCGGAAGAAACGGGCAGTTATGGCAACGCTTTTCTGCTTTTTTACCCCTACTGGGTTGATTACCGCGCCCTGGCAGCCGAGATGGGCGCTATCCGCTGGACAAATTACATCAACGTCGTCGATGAACTGCCGCCCGCTCTGTATCTGGCTACCCTGCGCGACCACCCTAATCATTACGATCCGGCGCTGGACATGCTTTTTCTGACCGCGCCACAGAATGAACGCGGTGCAGCGCTGCTGCGGGAATGGTTCCCGGACGGTGAATGGCAGGAAGTCATCAGCGAGCATAACCGTATGACATTCCTGCTTTACCGGGTTCCGGCACTTGGTCAGGCCGGATTCGAGCAATTTCTGGCAGCAGCGGGCGATAAAAACATCATCAACCAGCCTTAGTGTTTGGGGAATGGCTTATGCGGCGGCTGTATCACGATCGGCTGCGTATGGGTTGAGTTGGATGTCTGGTGCGGTTGAGTAAGGATGTTGAGGGCAGCGGGTTTAAAAGTTCTGGTCAAGGAATTATCGGGCTGAGCCGGGGAGGATGCATGCACAGGTGGCTGGGAGGAAACCATATTCTGTAAACGCGCACTGTATAAACCCTCAGGACGGCGGGGAAGCGTGGGTTCACTATGCTTCAGCCAGTTAAAATCTGGCGTGCGGACTTTTCCACGCCCCTTGCAGCGAGGGCATGTACGCGAGAACAACACCATGTAGTGTACTTTACCCCGGCCATCGCACTGGTAGCACATCTGGTACTCATAGCCGTCCATTTCATTTTCCCCCGATTAATATTTATCCCACAATAATATTGTTTTCCTTTCTTTATCCCCCTATTTTTCAGGGGTTGATTCAAAACGGGACTTTTGGGCTATCTCCAATGTGGCGAGCCGGTCTTAACCCGCCTGCTCACGCACACGGTTGAGATATTGCGCTATGCGATCAGGGTCGGCGAATTCCCTCCCTTGCAGCGAGAAGAAAAGCGCCCGGCCAGTGGCGTAACCGGGCTGGCTGGTATGGACAGTCAGCGTTGTACGCCAGGGGTCAAGCGTGATCGACCCAGCGATGTATTCCAACGAACGCCAGCCCCCGCCAGTATGAGCCGCGCGGAAGGTGACAAACCACTCACCCAGAGGGCGCTGAATTTCAGTTGGATTTTCATGCCCGCCGCAGCTCCCAATGGTAGTGATGCCGGGAAAGGCGTTAAGGGCGTGGACGAGTTCGGCGATATTCGAGTCGATCTGGTATGATGTATTCGAATGCATGGTCATATTCTCGTTGGGATTTAGCCAGTATTATAACGATTTATGCTGCCTGACTATCCAGGTGGAGAGCCATGTTATGAAATTGCTGATCCTGTTTTCAATTCTCTTTCTTACGGGAGCATTTAAGATGTCTGATTTGGAATCGCAAAAAATAGTAACCCGGTGGGCGGCGGAAGTGACACCTGACAATGCCCTGCCAGAATATCCGCGCCCCCAGATGGTTCGGGAAAACTGGCTCAACCTCAACGGACTGTGGGAGTATGCCACCAGCCAGCTTAATGCTGACCAGCCAGCCAGTTTCGAGGGTCAAATTCTGGTGCCATTCCCGATTGAATCGGTGCTGTCAGGCGTGGGGCAGCGGGTGGATGGCAAGGTCTTATGGTATCGGCGCACATTTACCGTTCCACAGGCCTGGGCTGGACAGCGGGTGCTGCTCCATTTTGGCGCGGTGGACTGGCGCACCACTGTCCATGTGAACGGGCAGGAGGTCGGCAGCCACACGGGTGGCTATGATCCTTTCTGGTTTGACATCACCGACGCGATCACGCCGCAGGGCGAGCAAACCCTGGTGGTTGAAGTCTTCGACCCCACCGAAGGCACACAGCCACGCGGCAAACAGGTTCGCAACCCGGATGCGATCTGGTATACACCGACCAGCGGCATCTGGCAGACGGTATGGCTGGAGCCGGTCGCGGCGGCTTCTATCGCCGGGCTGAAATTTGTGCCGGATATTGACCGTCAACTGCTGACACTGGAAACACAGTTATCCGGTGAGGCAGGCAGTTATCGCGTGAGAGCCGAGGTTCTGACGGGCGGTGCAGTCATCTCATCAGTTGAAGGCGATGCCAGCGCGACAATAGAAGTCCCCGTAGAAAACCCGCAGTTATGGTCGCCAGAATCACCCTTTCTCTATGATCTGCGGGTGACACTGCTTGATGGCGAAACCACTCTCGATTCAGTAGACAGCTACTTCGGGATGCGAAAGGTTGAGATGAAAAAGGATGAAGAGGGCATCCCGCGTCTGTGGCTGAACAACGAACCTGTATTTCATTGGGGCTTACTCGATCAGGGTTTCTGGCCGGACGGGTTGTATACCGCGCCTACCGATGAGGCACTGCGTTCCGATATTGAAGTGACGCTGCAACTGGGTTTCAACATGATTCGCAAACATGTGAAGGTTGAACCGGCGCGGTGGTATTACTGGGCTGATAAGATGGGTGTGCTGGTGTGGCAGGATATGCCCAGCGGCGAGCAGATGGTCGGCCCTGGGGAGGGCGAAATCACTCGTTCGGCGCAGTCGGCGGCACAGTTTGAGCATGAACTCCAGCGTATGATCGACACACTGCACAACTACCCTTCTATCGTCATGTGGGTGATCTTCAATGAGGGCTGGGGGCAGTATGATACAGCGCGAATCACGGCCTGGCTGGAAGATTACGAACCGTCGCGGCTGGTGAACAGCGTCAGCGGGTGGAACGATGTCGGCGTGGGCGATGTCTACGACATTCACCGTTATCCGGGGCCGGATGCACCGGAAGCCGACGGCAAACGGGCGCTGGTGCTGGGCGAGTTCGGCGGGCTGGGGCTGCCTCTGGAAGGCCATCTGTGGATAGACCGGGATAACTGGGGCTACCGGGCTTATGACGACCAGGAAGGGCTGCTTCAGGCATATCTGAACCTGATAGAGCAACTACGTGAACTGAAGCGGACAAAGGGTTTGACAGCGGCGATTTATACCCAGACAACCGATGTGGAAACGGAGGTCAATGGGATGCTGACCTATGATCGTGAGATCATCAAGATGAACCCGGATACCGTGCGCGAGACCTCACTCCGTTTACTGGATGAGGGGTGAGGTAAAAAAGCACCTACAGGGCCAGAACATTACGAATTATTGCGGCGGCGGCAATGAGACTTGTGTGATAAATCCTGTTGCCACCGCCATTTGATTTGCGACAACTGTGATAAATGCGACAGTTTTGAGACGCTCACCCTGCCGCCGCCACCACACGAAAAAGATTTTTTGGCGGTTGCACGGGAGCGATCTGCGCGAGTATGGCGGATGCGGCAGTTCTGCGTGCCGAGCGAAAAAAATGCAGATGTCATAGAGACAGTTTAGCAGGAAAATGGGGCGAGGGGTGAAACATTTGTCATGACATTTGTTTCGATTTTGAGGGGAGATGGGCAGGTGAGAGTTAAAAGATGAAAGGCAAAAGGTAAAAGTTAAAGGGTAAAAGCAGGGAAATCGGGTAAGGCTAACAAGCGATATTCTGATAGACAGATTGATTGAACATATTGAGACGCGGGGAAGTTCAGGCTGCTGTCAGATTCGCAGGACAGCGATGTCCTTAACAGCACGGGCTTTTTCTTCCGGCAGGGCGACGAGCAGACCTTCATCACGATATTCGAGGGCGAGAGTGGTAAAAGGGATGATGCGGCCAGCGCGAAGGATGCCCCCGGAAGCCTGCCTGAGGGCATGGCGCAGCAGCAGCACTTCGACAAGCTGCCAGTCTGTGGCGCTGGTATAGGGACGGGTGTAAATGGTCTGCTTTTCGCCACGCCCACCGGGCAGCGTCCGCCGCCCGGCCTGGGCTGCAAGCTGTGTCGGGTAGGCTGCCAGCCGAGCAGCCAACACTTCGGTGTATTCGGCAGGCTGCATGATGCTGACAACTGCCCTGCGGATGCCACCCCGTCCGGATTCGTCGCGCATGTCGGTGACGGTGACATCAGAGAGAGCGGCGCGGCCATCGTCCAGCAAAAAGGCTTTCAGGGAACGCGCACCGGCATAGGCCGACGCGCCCCACCCCTGACCGCGCGGCATCGCCCGCCGCCAGATGCTTTTCAGCACATCGTCGTGAAAGCCACTGGTAGAAGAGGTGAAGTTATAGCCGCGTTCCCGGCCTTCCAGCACATATTCAATCAGCAGTTCGCGCATAAACACCTAGATTCTTAAACAATTGCCAGCGCCGTTTCCGGCTAAGAAGTTAATCGGGATAGAAGTTGCGCACTTGCCGACTCTGTAGGGGAGGGTTTGAAACCCTCCCCTACGAAAATCACCCTCAACTGCGTAAGTCCTATCGGGAAATGGATGGGCGCGGGCGCACACACGGGTGCGCCCCTACAGAATGCGTTTGCCCTTTTAATAGTTAACCATGCTGCTGCCGAGTGAAGCCCACCGAAGGGGCTAAAAAGCAAGACCACCTTTTGCAAAGCGGTTTGCGGATGAATACTAAAGGCACTGACAGCTATTGAGCGGGTTTGGGGCGGATGGAGTTCAGGAATTTCTTCATGAACTCCGCCACGCCGCGCCCATTGACCAGGCTGCCTTCGGCGATTTCGACCTTGTAGCCAATGCGGGCTGACTGCGCTCTCAGCCGTTTCTGTTCGTTCTTGTACTGGCTGAGAATGTCATCGAGGGTCGTGTCATCGCCCCATACATCGGATTTGTTGACGAGCAGGTAAAAGGCTTTCAACTGCCGCGCCGAAGTTGGTTCGTCCTCGATCATTTGCAGGACGAAGTTGAGCGCGTCCTTATGCAGACTGGCATCGGTATGGTCGATCATGAAGAAAATCCCGCGCGGCTGCGCTGCGCGAAAGAGATCGAGCCAGTCGGTTTCCCACATGGCATACTCACCGCCCACGTCACGGGTGGGACGCAGCTTCATGTATTCACCGCCCACATGCGAAGTGAAATCAGGAACGATGTCACCCCCTGCCGCTGTTGGGTCGGGGTTATAGTCCTCATCGACATCTTTCATGTTGTGTTTGAGCCATTCAATCAATGTGGTTTTACCGGCCTGGCGCGCTCCCAGCACAATGAAGGAGACACCTGACACCTTCACATAGAAGAAGTCCTGTAAGCCACCAACAACAGTGCTAACAGCGTTCGCCACGCCGCTAATTGTGCCAACCACAATAGTTATCAGAGTATCGAAAATGTTTGCCATTCGGCCTCTCCATGCAAATTCTACAGCGTCAAGTGCTGCTGCTTGTTTTATACGCAAAAGGGCATAGAATGTTGCGTCTTTCCGTCGTAAAAAGATTTGCGACCATGCTTTAAATGTTGTATGATACACCCTAACATCTAAACAGTAAATCAAGCTTAAGGGAGTAGCGATGGCAGACCTTCCAACCGCTCCGGCATCGCGGCTAACCGAACAGGCGCAAAAACTGCTCGAAATCCTCAAGGACACCCGCATTGAGTGGATGAACCGCAAGGACATCGCCCGCGCCATCGGCAAACGCCGCCTGACACCATACGACATTGCCCTGCTGGAACTCTTGCAGGACAAGGGGCTGGTCGAAATTAAATCGCGCGAGAACGGAACGCCCATCGGTTACGAATGGGTTTATCACGCTCGCCCGGATGCTAATGTGGCCGATTTGAAGAAATAGGGATAGCGATGAAAATTCTGACACTGCTCAACGAGAAAGGTGGAGTCGGCAAAACAACACTGGCTACCCATATCGCAGCAGGTCTGGCGGTCAAGGGAATGCGGGTGGTACTGGTGGACGCCGATCCCCAGGGTCATGCCACCGTCGCGCTTGGACTGCCGAAAGAGCCAGGATTGTACGATCTGCTGGTACGTGACGCGGCCTTCAAATCGGTGCTGCGTTTCATCCCGCCGAAGGCTTACGAAGTTCCGGGCGACGTTGTGCGGGGGCAGTTGTTCATCATTTCTTCCAATGTGGAGACACGAAATATCGCCAACTCGATTTCGGACAGTTTCGCCGTGAGTGAACGTTTCCGGGAACTGGAAGAGTCGATTGATATGGTGATCTTCGACACATCGCCGACACCCTCACTGCTGCACGGGTCGATTTATATTGCCACCGACTCGGTTTTATACCCGACGACGTGCGAGTATCTGAGCTTTGATGGGCTGGTCGAGAGTATTAAGCACCGGCAGGCGGCGGAAGCGCACCGCGCACAGTGGGGATTGAAGCCGATCAATGTACTGGGCATCGCGCCCACGATGTTCCGCACCAAAACACTGGAACATTCGGAAAATCTGCGCCAGCTACAGGAGCAGTTTGGCGCGCTGGTATGGGAGCCGATTCCACAGCGTACCATCTGGGCCGAGGCTGCCGCTATCCGCCGTCCGGTTTTCAGTTTCGCGCCTGACAGCAAAGCGGCAGAGGATGCCTGGAAGCTGGTCATGCGGGTACAGGAGACAGCCACCAGTGGCATCTAGGCGTGGGCAGCGCAGCGATTTAAACAAGATATTTGATGCCAATGGCCCGAATGCTGGTTATTCGCTGGAAGAAACTGACGCATCCATTTTCGGCAATCTGGCCGAAATTGATGTTGGGCGTCAGGTTGCCAAACCGGTCAGCATTTTTGAGATTGCACCAGACCCGGCACAACCTCGTCGTGCGCTGCCTACGCCTGTCCGGCTTGTGTGGGATGGCAGGCCAGATACCACGCCAGAAATGTTCGCTCACTGGTATGAGCTTGCCATCAAGGAACTGGGTCAGGAGTTCGCGGTAGAACCGTATCTGCTGGCCCGTGAAGAAGCGCCCCGCCCGAAAAAGATTGGCCCACTCCAGGCGGCACTGCTCGATCTGCTGGAACTGGCAGGCAACATCCGCAACAATGGACTGACTAATCCGATTACGATTGGACGCAGGCCGAGCGGCTATCTGCTGGAAACTGGTGAGCGGCGCTGGCTGGCTTACCATATGCTGCATGTGTCGTTTCCCGACGAACGGAAGTCGTGGGAAAAAATTCCGGCGCGGGTACTGGAAGAGGGTGTGAGCGTATGGCGGCAGGCTAGCGAGAATAATGCCCGCGCTAACCTGAACGCGATCAGCCGGGCGCGACAACTCGCAATATTAATAATTCACTTACTAAAAGAGCAAGGTTATCAATTTCAGCCTTACGAAGTGCTGACCGCAGCGGGCGGCTGTGACCGGCCTTATTATGCCCAGGTCGCCGATGGCGAAAAATTCCCCATCCCAAAGGGGCAGGTTGAGACGGTGATGAATGCGTCTGGGTTCAAGTCGGAAAGCCAGGTACGCGAATACCGGCAACTGCTGCGTTTACCGGATGTGGTGTGGCAGATCGCAGATGATCTGAACTGGACACAGGGGCGGATCCGTTCGATGTATCGTTATGCGCTGGGTAGTGATAAGGCGCTGGTGGCACTGGCGCTGGAACGGGCCGATGAAGAAAATTACCGCGTCGGAATTCCGACGCCTGATGTAATGCCACCGCCATTCAAACACGAAGCAAAAGAAGATTTGCCATTGTTAACTCACTCGGACAGGCAGTTGTTGCGGCAGGTGCAAAAACTGGCGCGGCAGGCTTCTGATCCGAAGTTTCGGGCGACACCGCGCGATCTGCGGGAGATCAGTGAGATGCGGGAATGGCTGGAGAAATTAGAGCGGCAAATAAAAGCACAAATTCGTGGCACAAATAGTTGAAAAATGTTTGATTCCGGCTGGATTTGTTTTATAATGTTAAAACTTAACCTTGCAAGCAGTACAAGCAAGCTTTAAGCGCAGCAAACTTAATAACATCTAGCACAGACAAAAAGAAACCCGTGTCGGACAAACACGGGCATTTCCTGGGGGCGGTTCATCTTCCGAACTTCTGTGCTAAAATCATATATCACCTGGCAGGGTCTACGATCTTATTAACACATAAAATCAGGACTTGCGCTCCCTTACTCAAAAGTGATTTTAGCATAAAAAAAGTACGGAATCAAACGAATCCGCCCGAAAAGAGGCGGATTTTTGTTTTTCTTCCCTCAAACTGATCAAAATGCACTGCTTTTTGCTGGAAAACAGTGCGTGGCGAAAAAAATTTCAGTAATTCCACTGGTTGGTGAAGCGAATCCAGGCCGTGCTAAGATGGCTGCTGTTCGCTGGGGACGTTATCAGACAACGCTCCCTACCCCCGATGATTTGTATGAGTGGTTCGTCGTTCAAGGCTATCGAGGTCTGGGGATTGTCTGCGGCAGTGTGTCGCGGCTGATTGTGCTGGACTTCGATGATGCGGCGCAGGCGTCGGAATTCCGACGCCAACATCCTGACCTGACAGCAACCTATACCGTTGAGTCGGGTGGTCGCAAGTTACCGCATTACTATTTCCGTATTCCACAGGGCATGGTTGTTCAGACACGCAGCGTTCCCGGCATTGATCTGCGTGGCGAAGGCAGTTATGTCGTCGCAGCGCCGACTCAGATTGGGGAGCAAGTCTGGCGTGTGATGGACGGTCGTGAGCCGCGTTTGCTCACCGGATGTGATCTGCGCCGTGTGCTGGCATTCATGGCGGCAGTTCGGCCTGTGGCACATCATAATGGTTTTAAAGGCACTTCTGGCATAATTCCAGTTTATGCTGGCGACGCTGATGATAGGGATAATGGCAGGCGTCGGAATTCCGACGCCTCCAATGTGCTGCTGGCGCGATATTCGGCAAAGTTGAGCTGTGGTCGGAACAATGCGCTGTTCGCTGCTGCATGTTATGGGCGGGATCGTGGATGGTCACAGGATGAGACTGCTGAAGCGCTGGTTTCAGTTCATGGACTTCAGCGTGCTGATGGTGTAGAAGCTGAGTCGCTTCATAATCGGATGCAGGAAGCGCGACGTACTATCGCCAGCGTTTACAGCCGTCCGCCGCGCCCGATGGTTGATATGTCAGAAGTGGGAAGCGTCGGAATTCCGACGCCAACGACTAAGCCCGGTTTGCTGAACGCTGTGCGAGAGTGGCTGTTGGGACATAAGTTAGCCGCTGCTGCTCGTGTTCTTGATGGGTTGTATATGGCGGGGCTGAAAGCTGGTGAGACATTCACAGAACGCCGCGCCTGTGATCTGCTCCGCAACTTTGGGATTGGCAGACGTTCGATCATGACAGCGCTGAAGTCCGTGCTGCCAGATGGGAAAACGCTGTTTGACTGGCGTCGTAATTCCGACGCCTCCGATAGTTTACCCCCCGACACCCCCCAATCTACTGCTGACGCTGCTTCTGATTCTGATGTGAATGCTGATAACAAATGCTATTTGTTTAGTGGTTCTTAACTAGTCAAAAGTCCGGTTCGTCCTGCACGCTGGTTTATCGTACCGGATGGCGTAGTGCTGCTTGCTGGCGTCGGAATTCCTACGCCTCCCACTTCTGATGCGCTGCAACCGACTGATCTCCGCAACCCGGCAGCTTATCGTGGAGCGCTTCACCGGGAGCTGGTGTTACGCCGTCCGGGGCAGTATCCGCGCCGCTGGCTGGCAAATCGGTTGGGTGTGTCGCGCTGGTCATGCCGCCGCTACGAAACGGAACAGTCGATTGCGGTGCAACCGATGTATCAGCAGCTTCAGGTGACCTGGACAAATTTTGAGTCGCTGCTACCCGCCGCAGCGGATGATGCACCAGCCGGTCTGTTCTTAGAAACGTCTGATGGGAAGCGTTATCCGCCACTGCGCCCGATTGCGATGCGTCTGCTGAGCGCACGTATAGAGGTAGTCTGTAAAAGGCAAAGCTCAAATCACTACAGCCCGATGGTGGCCACCCGTCGGAATTCCGACGCCAACGAGTCAGCAACAGAAGCCGTCGGAATTCCGACGCCAACGAGTCAGCAACAGAAGCCGTCGGAATTCCGACGCCTACTCTACACTGCTAACAGCGGTAGTTATGATGAGCAATCTGCTCAGGACAAACCCGTCGGAATTCCGACGCCACAAAGCAGCACAAATCAGAGCGCTGGTCAGGTAAGTTCGCATAGTCATATAGCAACAAGTAATTATAAACAGCACTTTTTTTATTGCATGTCCTGCTTAAAAACAACGATTTCAGACACAGCACCGGTCACCTGTAAGCGCTGTGGGGGAGGGGGATTTGAACAACTTGCAGAGAATATCTGGCAGGATGTGGAAGCTCTCAAACAATGGTGGCAGCATGAATGGCGGAGACGCCATCCCCATGCATCACACCGTGCTACACCACTGGTGGGGCAGGTCAGGCGTAGGAATTACGACGCCAACAACGTACACAAGAGACAGCCTCTAGCCGATGCTACAGCGGATCCGACTGCCATCCAGGCTCACCAGCGCGTATTCAACCTATCACTGCAAACTGCTCGTAAGCTGGTCCGAATGTGTGGGGCAGGGCTAGTCGAGCGAGGACTGGATGTGCTGGAAAAACGTAACAATATTCGTAATCCTGCTGGCTTTCTGATTAGCTGGCTGAAATCAGAATATTTGTTCTGTTACAAGGACAGCGTCAGTCTTCGCCTTTCGCCAGCGTCGTCACAGGCCAATGCGGAATCATGGAGGCAGGAAATGGCAGACTCTCCTTATGTCAGCTTTCTGGCTAATGCTGACGAATTTGAAGCCTGATCCTCAACGCGCAGTGCGGCGTAAATCAGGATAATATACGGTAATAGATTGTTTGTCCGCCGGGGATAAAAATGGAAGCAACACCACCACAGAATGCCGGAATGACCGGGGATGCCAGCGAAGCACTCAAAGCCTCGCACGAGCGCCTGATGCTACTTGTCCAGCAAACGTCGCTGGCGATCATCGCCTGGGATGTCAACTTTGCCGTTCTGGACTGGAATCCAGCGGCGGAGCGAATCTTCGGCTATAGCAAAGCTGAGGCAATGGGCAAGCAGGCGATTGAGCTGCTGGTTCCGCCCACAGCCCGCGACCAGGTTCATGCTGTATGGGAAGCACTTCTGGCACAAAAAGACCTGGTTCACAGTGTGAATGATAACATCACCAAAGATGGGCGCATTATTACCTGTGAGTGGTACAACACGCCGCTGGTAAGCGCGGATGGCTCGGTCATTGGACTGGCCTCGATGGGAACCGATATTACTGACCAATTTCGTACGGAACGGGCGCTCACCACCAGTGAATCGAAATACCGCACCATTCTGGAGAGTATCAAAGAAGGGTACTACGAGGTCGATGTAGACGGCCTGTTCGTCTTCTGTAACGATGCTTTAAGCGAAATTACCGGCTACAGCCGTGAGGAAATGATTGGCAAACACAGCCTTAATCAGGTGATGGATGCTGAAACCTCTGACCGGATGTTTCACCTCACCAATCAGGTGTTTCGATCAGGCAAAACCGCACTGGCACTGGATGCCGAAATCACCACCAAAAGTGGTGAACGGCGCTTTGTCGAAATTTCGATCTCACCCATGAATGCTGATGATGGCCGCGTGACGGGGTTTCGTGGTCTGGCGCGGGACATCACTGAGCGAAAACTGGCAGAAGAAGAGCTTCAACGGGCCAAAGACAGCGCCGAGAGCGCCAACCGCGCCAAAAGTGTTTTCCTCGCCAACATGAGCCACGAACTCCGCACGCCGCTCAACGCTATCATTGGCTACAGCGAAATGCTGATCGAAGACGCCTCTGACAGCGGGTACAGCAGCATCGTCCCTGACCTGAAAAAAATTCAATCAGCAGGCAGCCATCTGCTTGATCTCATCAATAATATCCTCGATATGTCGAAAATCGAGGCGGGCAAGATGGAACTTTACATCGAGTCTTTTGATATTCCATCGATGGCTGAATCGGTCATCAGCACCATCAAGCCATTAATCGGCAAAAATGGGAGTGTGCTGGAAATGCGCTGCCCGCCCGACATTGGTTCGATGACCGCCGATCTGACCAAAGTTCGGCAGGTGCTGGTGAACCTTTTAAGCAATGCCGCCAAGTTCACCCATGATGGCAAGGTGACGCTGGAAGTTGCCCGCAAACGCTATGACCATGCTGACTGGATTACCTTCCGCGTCAGTGACACCGGCATCGGCATGACAGAGGAACAGGTTAACCAGCTTTTTCGGGAATTTTCGCAGGCGGACAGTTCGATGACACGCAAATACGGCGGGACAGGGTTGGGCCTTGCCATCAGCCGGCGCTTTTGCCAGATGATGTATGGCGATATTCTGGTGGAGAGCCAACCCAGTGTTGGTACCGTTTTCACCGTCCAGCTTCCGGCGGATGTTCCAGCACGCGGCGAGGAACAGCGGGGGCGCATCAAGCTGGAAACAAGTGAAATTCAATCCCTGGCTCAGTCCAGCACAGTGCTGGTTATCGACGACGAAGCAGCACCGCGAGAACTGGTTGCTCATTATCTGCGGAAATCGGGTTTTGTAGTGGAAACAGCAGCCAGCGGTGAGGAAGGATTGCAGCTTGCCGAGAAAATTCATCCAACCGCCATCACCCTCGATGTCCTGATGCCGGATATGGATGGTTGGGCAGTGCTGTCGGCCATCAAAGCCAATCCAAGGCTGGCGGATACACCGGTTATCATGCTGACGATAGCGGAAGACCGCAGCAATGCTTTTTCGATTGGCGCGACCGATTATGTGACGAAACCGATTGAACGCAAACGGTTAGTCGATCTGCTGGAAAAATATCGAGTTGGCGGCGGGCAGGGCAGGGTACTGGTGGTAGAAGACCATGCGCCCACCCGTGAAATGGTACGCCGTTCACTGGAACGTGAGGGTTGGTTGGTGCAGGAAGCAGGGGATGGACGGGCCGCGCTGATGCAGGTCGAATTGGCCGCGCCGGATGCTATCCTGCTCGATCTGACGATGCCGGAAATGGATGGTTTTCAGTTCATGACCGAACTGCGTAAGAATCTGGCGTGGCAGCGCATCCCGGTGATCGTCGTCACCGCCCGCACGCTGACGCTGGCTGATCGTCAGCATCTCAATGGGTATGTGGAGCGGGTGCTGCAAAAGGGGGATTACAGCCGCGAGGAACTGCTGCGCGAAGTGCGTGATCTGATCGTCACTTACCTTCGTCACCAGCGCGGCAATGCTATACTTTAGCTACTGGTGTTGGTTTAATTCCCTCTGCCTAAGTCTTCTCCCTCAGGACGAGAGGATTTCATGTTTCAGAGGGGATGACGCTGATTTAGAGGAGTCACCTTTTTCATGGCAAAAATTCTGCTGGTTGAAGACAATGAAATGAATCTGGATATGCTTTCTCGCCGTCTGGAAAAGCGCGGTCACGAAGTGCTGATCGCCACCGATGGCGCGACGGGCGTGCAGCTTGCCCACGCTGAACAGCCTCACCTGATTCTGATGGATATGAGCCTGCCGGTGATGGATGGCTGGGAGGCAACGCGGCGTATAAAAGGCAATCCCGATACCCGCGCTATCCCGGTGATCGCCCTGACGGCGCACGCGATTGCCGGTGACCGTGAAAAATGTCTGGAAGCGGGCTGCGACGAATATGAAAACAAGCCGGTTAAATTCCCGCAGTTGATCGCCAAAATCAACACCTTTCTGGGCATCAGCGATGAGGGTGGTGCAGAATGAGCGAGGAAAGCGCGCTCATCCTGGTGGTGGATGACAATGAAATGAACCGCGACATGCTCTCGCGCCGTCTGGAGCGGCAGGGGTATAAGTCGATGGTGGCAGAAGATGGGGTTCATGCGCTTGAACTACTGCCGCAGCATCCGTTTGACCTGGTGCTGCTGGACATTATGATGCCACGCATGAACGGGTATGAAGTGCTGGAAAGCGCCAAAAATGACCCTGCTTTGCGTCATATTCCGATCATCATGATTTCCGCCGTTGATGACCTGGACAGTGTGGTCAAATGTGTGGAAATGGGGGCGGATGATTATCTGTTCAAACCGTTCAATCCGATCCTGCTCAAGGCTCGCATCAGCGCCTCGCTGGAGAAAAAGCGTCTGCGCGATCAGGAACGGCTTTTTTCACGCAGCGCACCGTCTGCCGCTGCCGCTCCCGATGGCCTGCCGCCCGCTATCGCTGCACGTATAGCAGCCGGGGAAGCGGATATTGCTGACAGCTACAGCGCACTGACCGTCCTTCATGCAGCAGTCAGCGGTTATGAAGGGCTGTCGCCGGGCGAGGTGGTGGTTGTATTTAACAGCCTGTTCGCTGAGTTCGAGCGGCTGGCGGAAGCGCGGAGCATCTACGGACTCAAAACTGGTGGCGGCGCGTACATCGCCGCTGGCGGGGTACTGCTGACGGGGCAGGCTGGCGATGTGGCTGATCTGACCGGGGAGATGGCTTCCGCCGCTGCCGGGCGAGGGTTGCGCCTGCACGCAGGTCTGCATACCGGGCAGGCAGTTGGCGGACTGATTCAGATGGGGAGCGCTCTGGTTTATGACCTATGGGGCGAGGCGCTGACAACCGCTGCTCGCCTTTCCGCCGCCGCTCCCGCCAATGTCGTCTATTTTAGCGCTGCTGCCCGGCACAGCCTCGGTTCCGCCTATTCGCTTGAATCAGCGGGACAGGTTGAAGTGCCAGAAGGAAATCTGCTGCCTGTTTATACATTCAAAGGGCGACGGTGACTTGACTCCACGCCGCGAATTGAGAGTGTGAGGCAGAGTAAGAACAGATACAATCACTTTGGAAGTCTACTTTCCGGGCAGCAGGAAGAGGGCATAATAAGCCACTGGGGGAAAGGGCGATGACGACAGCACATTCGGTATCGGGTTCAGCCGTTCGTGCCAACACACGTGGTTATCCGGCAGGTGGCTTGCGCTTTGACTGGCTGTACACGGCACTCTGTGTATGGCTGGTGGGTGGGCTGTTTCTGGACGGCTGGGCGCACATGCATGGCAAAGTCGATGAGAGCTTTTTTACGCCCTGGCACGCCGTCCTTTACAGTGGCGCGACGGCAGTAATGGTGATGCTGTTCGTCAACCAGTGGCGCAATATTAACGCAGGGTATTCACTGCGGCGGGCGCTGCCGCGGGGCTATTGGCTGTCACTGATGGGGGTGGGTGTGTTCCTGGTCAGCGGCGGCGTTGATTTCATCTGGCACAGCCTGTTCGGGCTGGAAGTCAGCGTGGAAATGCTCATCAGTCCGGCACATCTGCTGCTGGCGCTGGCCGGTTTCATGATCGTCACCGGCCCGATTCGCGCTTTCTGGAATCGCGGCGAGACAAGGGCGTCTGGGTGGGCCGCGCTTGGCCCGGTGGTCATCAACACTACCCTGATTGTTTCGACGCTGATGTTTTTTACGCAATTTCTGCACCCGCTGGTTAACCCCTATGCAGCGCAACGGGCAAGTGGGTATCAGGCCTTTCTGCGTGACAGCCTGGGCATCGCGGGGGTGCTGGTGGCGGCGACGCTGCTGTTCGGCACCGTGCTGGTATTGATGCGGCACTGGCGGCTGCCGGTCGGTGCGCTGGCGCTGCTGATAATCGCCAATGCGCTGATGATGGCAGTTTTCACCGACACCTATACGCTGGCGCTGTTTTCCGTGCCTGCGGCGCTGACTGCCGAACTGCTGCGCTGGTTACTGCGTCCGTCAGCGGAGTCACCGATCGCGTTCTATACCTTTGCCTTTCTGAGCGCGTTCAGTTACTTTGGCTGTTACTTTGTGGTGTTGCAGCTCACGCAGGGCATTGTGTGGCGGATTCATCTGTGGATGGGCGCGATGACCATCGCCGGAATCATCGGTGTGATGCTGGCGTTTCTACTGGTGTGGCCGCTGAAGTCTGAAAACTAAAAATTTCATGCACTTTTCATGCTAACAGCTATCGACTAATAGCTTTTGGCCTGTGGTACGTTTGTGTTTATATAGGTTTGCGCTTAAAATTCAAACATTATCATGGTGTAACAAAGATATGCAGGGAGCGGCAGTGCGGCTCTCGCAGGGTTCGGCATGGCGCAAACGACAGAGCAGGTCATTGGCAGGCGGTATATTTTGCGCGAGTCGCTGGGGGCTGGCGGCATGGGTGCGGTCTATCGCGCTACTGACCGACTCACCGGCACATCCGTCGCTCTCAAGCGCGTCATTCAGCCAGACGATCCCGCTGCCCAGCAGGCTGCCTCCACCAACGACAGCGTTGATTTCCGCCTGGCTTTAGCGCAGGAATTCAAGGTTCTCGCCTCGCTGCGCCACCCCAATATTATCAGCGTCATCGACTATGGCTTCGATGACGAGCGCCATCCCTATTACACGATGGAACTGCTCGAAAACGCGCAGACGATCCTCGAAGCAGGGGATGACCGCCCCCTGCACGAACAGGTCAGCCTGCTGGGGCAAATGCTGCAAGCGCTCGCTTATCTGCACCGGCGCGGCATCATCCACCGTGACCTGAAACCGCGCAATGTGCTGGTCACGGGTGGGCAGGTGAAGGTACTGGATTTCGGCCTGTCGATTGCTTCCGATCACAACGATGACGGCCAGATCAGCACCGCCGGAACGCTGGCCTATATGGCACCGGAAACCCTGATGGGACACACGCCGGGCGAGTCGGCAGACCTGTATGCCGTTGGCATCATCGCTTATGAACTGCTGGCTGGTCGCCATCCCTACATGGACGAGGATATATCTGTCCTGCTCAACAATGTGCTGTATGCCTACCCGGACACAACTCATCTGGGCATCGACAGCCGCCTGTCGCTGGTTTTGGAACGGCTGCTCGCCAAAACCAGCGAGGCGCGTTACAGCAGCGCCGCCGAAGTCATGAAAGAACTCAGCGCCGCCGCCGAGCAGCCGCTCCCGGTGGAAACGGCTGCTACCCGCGAGAGCTTTTTGCAGGCAGCGCGGCTGGTCGGGCGCGACAGCGAACTTCAGCAGCTTTCCGATGCGATGTCACGGGCGATGGAAGGACATGGCGGCAGTTCGTGGCTGATCGGTGGCGAAAGCGGCGTTGGCAAGTCGCGCTTTGTCGAAGAACTGCGGGCGCTGGCGATGGTGCGGGGGGCTTTCGTGCTGCGTGGGCAGAGTGTGAGCGAAGGCGGCAGCCCTTATCAACTGTGGCGTTCGGCGCTGCGCTGGCTGGCGCTCGGCTCGGATGCGGACGATACAGCGCTCAGTACGCTCAAGGCGCTTATTCCTGATATTGATGCGCTGGTCGGGCGGGCCATCCCTGATCCAGCGGACATTGACCCAAAGGCGGCGCAGGGCAAGCTGCTGGACGCGGTTGAAGCCCTGTTCCGGCGGGAGCGTTCGCCAGTGGTCATCATCCTGGAAGACCTGCACTGGTCGAATGAGAGCCTGGAACTGCTCAACCGGCTTAACCAGATTGTTTCTGATCTGCCGCTGCTCATCATCGGCAGCTACCGCGACGACGAACGCCCTGAACTGCCATCGCGTCTGCCGGGCATGAATGTGCTGCGGCTGGAACGGCTGTCACAGGGTGCTATCGCTGAACTGAGCGCGGCCATGCTCGGCGAAAATGGCCGACAGCAGGAAGTGGTCGATCTGCTGCACCGCGAAACCGAGGGCAATGTTTTCTTTCTGGTCGAGGTGGTTCGCGCACTGGCCGAAGAAGCCGGTACGCTGGAGAGCATCGGTATGACCACGCTCCCAGCGCAGGTTTTCGTCGGTGGTATCCAGCGCATCATCGCCCGCCGCCTCAGCCGCATCCCCCCGGAAGATTATCCGCTGCTTCAGGTGGCCGCCGTTTATGGCCGTCGTCTTGATCTGGATGTGCTGCGTCTGGTCGCACCTAATCTGAATCTGGAACGCTGGCTGAGTACCTGCGCGGACGCTGCTGTGCTGGAAGTGTTGGACGACGAGTGGCGCTTTGCTCATGATAAACTGCGCGATGGGGTGCTGGCGGAACTGACGCCAACTGAACGCAAAATTCTGCACAGCCGCGCCGCCGCCGCCCTTGAAGCACTCAACCGTGATAGTGTTGAAACTTATCCGCTACTGGCGCATCATTATGCCCAGGCGGAGAACAATACCAAAGAAGCGCACTATTCGGCGCTGGCGGGGACGCAGGCGCTTCGCTCTGGCGCTTATCATGATGCGATTGCTTATCTGGAACGGACGCTCAACCTGCTGGCGGTTGTCTCCAGCCTCGACCTGAAAGCCCGACAGCGCGAGCAGGTCAGTCTGAAACGCCTGATCGCCGGTGCGCGACTCGGCCTAGGTGAGTATGGCCGCGCTCGTGAACTGTATGAAGAAAATCTGGTTTTCTCGAAGGCGATTGCCTACCGCGAAGGGGTGGCCGAGTCGCTGGTGAATCTCGGTGATGTGGCGGTTGCCCTGAGCGAGTTTGATGAAGCCCGCACTTACTACCAGAATGCGCTCGCCATCTATCGAGAATTAGGGGATGGCGATGGCGTCGCAAAAGCCCTCAACAGCCTGGGCAATGTCGCCTATGAAACCGGCGCAGAAGACGAAGCCCGCCGTCTGTTTCAGGAAAGCCTGAACCTGTCACGCGAGTCGGGCAGTGGGTGGGGCATGGCTGGCTCGATGAGCGGCGGCAGTGGGGGGGGCGCGAAGGCTTTTGCGGCGGCCCGCTCTGCTTTCCGCGAGGCAATTTCGGCTTATGCTGCTGCGATGAAAAATCAAACGGCTCGTAACCCGCTGGTAACTGCCTTTCAGAAGTTATCCAGTGTCACGACATCACCGGAAGAATACGCTATCACCCAGTCGGTCTTTCACGAAAATCTCAATTACTTTCGTAAGGCTGATGACCGCTGGGCCGCCGCTGTGACGCTCGACTATCTGGGGCGCATTGCTATCGCCGCGCATAATCATGACGATGCCGATAAACACCTGCGCGATGCGCTGCAATCGGCTTTTGATGATGGCGAAACAGCTCTCGCTCTCGACGCGATGGTGGCTTTTGGCCGCCTGCTGCTGGCGTTGGGTAAAGGGGATAAGGCTGTCGAATTGTTTGCGCTGGCCCTTCATCATCCTGAGAGTGACGAAAAAACACAGGATGAAGCAGAAGGACTGCTGTTTAAGCTTGAATCCGAACTGGACTCAGCAATGGTGACAGCCAACTGGGAGAAGGGCAAGTCCCGTACCTTTGATTCCGCCGCTCGTGAAATTCTGGCGGAAAAATTCTGAGACTCTGATGAACAACGATAGCCAACCTCATGATCTGCTGGCGGAATCGCGCGACATATGGGACGCGAATGCGGAAGCCTGGGATGAGCGCATTGGCGGGGGCGGGGGATGGCAAACCAGCGTAATCAACCCGCTGGTCGAAAAGATGCTCAATATTCAAGCGGGCGAACAGGTTCTGGACATCGCCTGCGGCAATGGGATTTTCAGCCGCCGTCTGGCCGCGCTGGGCGCGTCTGTCGTGGCTTCGGATTTCAGCCCGCGCATGATCGAGCTGGCCCGTTCGCGCACTCATGAACAGACGGAGCGCATTGAATATCACGTCGCTGATGCTACTGACAGCACACAACTGCTGGCATTGGCCGGGGCAGAGAAGCGCCGTTTTGATGCGGCAGTCTGCATCAACGCGATTATGGATATGCCGCTGATTGAGCCGCTGTTTCAGTCTGTCGCCCAACTGTTAAAACCGGATGGACGCTTCGTTTTCACGGTGATGCATCCCTGTTTTAACGGGGAGGCGATAACGATGCAGGCCGAACTTCCCGATTATGAACAGAAGCCGACTTATGCCATTAAAGTATCGCGTTATCTTTCCGGTGAAGTCGTCAAAGGGCTGGCCATATCGACCCAGCCGCAGCAGCAGTATTACTGGCACCGTCCCCTGCATCTGCTGCTCAACAGCGCTTTTAGCAGCGGGCTGGTGATGGATCGGCTGGAAGAACCGGCTATCAGTGCTGAAACGCCCTCTGTCAGCGCCTTTCACTGGTCGAATTACGACATGCCGCCGCTCCTGTTTGTGCGTCTGCGCCCTGCCGGATAAAGCCGCATCAGGGTATTTCCCAGGCCGCAATCAGGGCGCTGCCGTCGCCAGCCCGCTCGTCGTCCACCGGAGCGACGGACAGGCGTTCGCCGGCGGGGAGCCGGTACAGCCCAACCAGCACCCGATAGCTGCCTGTGGATAATTGCGGCAGTGCCAGACGATGTGAATCTTCAATGACTGTCCCGGCCCGCCATTGACTAGTCTGATAGCGGTTGTCCAGTGGTGTTACATCGCGCTGGGCGACAGTTTCACCTGCCGCATTCAACACATGGACGAACACCTGATAATCTTCCGGCAGTGGGGTATCGGTTTGCCAGTAAAGCGTTACGTCCAGCGCATCAGTTGACTGCTGGACAGTGTAGGCGTCCAATGTGACTGACTCGCCAAAACGCAGATTACCAGCCGTCGCGTCGGGGGGAATACTGGCTGCATCGGGGCGATTTAATACGACAGGGACGAGCAGCGGGGAGCTGGTGACGGCCTCGTTATAAACGGCCTGAATATAAATCAGCGCCGGGGTGAGCGGGGGAATATCGCCCCGGAGCGGCACATCAATTGTGACTCTGCTCAACACACCAGCGACAAACAGCGCCGGATATTCCGCTTCGCCATAGCGGGTCGCACCGTCCGGGCTGATGACCTGAACCCGCCATGTCCGCGCTGTGTAACCACCACGCGGTCTGAAATCGCCATAGGTGGCGCTTACACGCACAAACTGCTCGTCCGCACTTCGTTCAATGACGGGGTGCATCACAGCGATTGAGCGGTTGTCGCTGATCGCCAGTGGTGAGAGCAGAGCGGGCAGGGTTGTATCATGTTCCTGCGCCCAGCGTTCGCTGGCTTCGTCGATAAGCTGTTGTGCTTTTTCCGCATCCACCGCCGCCAGCGCTTCAGCCAGCAGATAGCGCCCAGCCACATGCGCCCCGGCGTTGATGGCCTGCTCGAATGCGGTTTCCGCTTCATCCGAGCGCCCTTCCTGCGCGGCGATGCTCCCCAACAGCAGATAGTAGGTCTGGGCAGCGGTGTTATTTTCCCAGCGATCAGGGTGAACCAAGCGGTTAGCCGCCAGCCAGTCTTGATCGGTGGCGGGTTTGAGAAGGTCGAGCGATCCGCTCAGGTCGCCTTCAGCCAGCCGCAGGGCTGCCAGCGTATTCATATCCGCCGGACTCCATTCCACGCGGGGAATTGTCGCCAGCCATGCCCGCGCCGTCGCGTAATGTCCGGCGTTCATCAGCAGCCCGGCACGCCGCCGCACCGCGTCGGGCTTGCCCAGATTTGCCAGCCCATCCCATGTAACCGCATCGGATTCGGTTACGGCGATGATTTCGTCCAGCAGTTGTGGGCTGAGGCGATAAAAGAAAGTTTCGCTCAATAAACGCCGGGCTGCCAGCACCCGCCGCCCGGCATCATCGCCGCGCAATTGTTCAAGCAATGGGACAAGGGCATCCGCCGACGGGTCAAGCTGCTGAAGTGTGGCGGCAGCATCAGCGTAGAGAAATACCGCTGGCTGCTGCTGGTTGAGTTCGCGCCAGACTTCCAGCGCTGCCGCATCATCGCCGCTCATCGTCAGACTGAAGGCCAACCCCAGCCGCGCTCGTTCGTCACTGGCATCAGCAGCGAGAAGGGCTTGCCATTGGTCTGCTAAAGGACGCCATAGCTGGTCATCGCCCGGCAAAATCAGGGTGAAACCTTCCGGCGACCAGCGCGGGTTGGCGGTGGTGCTATAGAGATCATTCATGCGCTCAAAGAGTGCATCGGCGGCGTCCGGCTGATAACCCGATAAAAGGGCAAATACCCGATAACCCGCTGCTTCCGCTACCTGCTCAAAACGCTCTGGCTGAAGCAGAAGCTGCGGTAGGCGGGTGGCATCCGCCGGGACGACGATGTGCGTTACCCCATAGCGCTCGATAAACGCCGCATCCGCCGCGTCCAGCCAGGGCGAAAAAGGCGGCGTTTCATTGAAAAAGCGGGTGCTGCCGGGATAAGCAACATTGCGATTGAGCCGCCCGCCGGTGATGAGCGCTCCCGATACATCCTCAATCACCAGATTACTGATGGCGTAAGGTGTGAGCATGACAGTGATGGCGTCGTCCGGAATCACCGCCTGTAACTGCTCAATCAGCGCCGCCTGTGAGGAGTGCAGATAGCGCTGGGCCTGCATGTCGTTATAGGCAATCAACTGGTCGCGCGTGCTGGCCCGGATTGGGATTGGTTCGTAAAGCAGGAGTCCCATTAAGGCTGTCGCCACACCTGCCATCACGACATGAATCAATACGCCGTTACCGCGCTCGACAGAGCGGGAGGGGAGGGCAGCAAAAAATCCAATCAGCGCATCCAACCCCAACCCCAGCGCCAGCGACACTGGCAGCAGGAACATGGTCGTCAGCACGCCCACGCTCGACGCGATGCTGTTGAAAAGCGCGGTCAGCCCCGGCGTGAAGAACAGCAGCAGTGCCAGCGCTGTCGTCCCGAAGAGATAAGCGCCGGTCAGGGTGCGCCAGCGCAGCGCATAGAGCAGCCCGATGATGACCGTCAGGATGATGATCGGGCTGTAAAAAACCGCCGCCGGATTGCGAATGAAGGTGGTGCCAATCAGCGGCACGTCGCGCAGAATCAGGAAATCATAGCCGATAATATTGTCGTCATCTTCGGCTAAGCGCTGTTGTGTCACCACGCTGTCCGCCGAGTTCAGGCCGACTCGGTTGAAACGCTGTACGAAGGGCAGCGCCAGCAGCAGCACCAGAATCGCCGCCAGCGGCAGCAGCATCCGCAAATTTTTCAGGTTCGGGGCGGCCAGCCAGCGCAGCAGCACTGTCACACCCAACGCCAGCACCAGCGTCATGGTCTGGGTGGGGTGCATCGAGGCGACCGCCAGCCCGGCCAGCAGTGTCACGATCAGCGCAGACCGGTTGAACGTCCGCAGAAAATTCAGCCCGGCCAGCAGCGCCAGGGGCAGCATGATGGCTATCGACATCTGGCGCAGGGTGTTGATCTGAAAAACGACGAAACGCCCATAAGCGGTGTAGGTGGGGTTATAGACGATATTATCCGCCGTCACCAGACCGGCCAGCGTGAGCGCCGCCGCGCACCAGGCTGCCGCCCACTCGCGCCCCGTCAGCTCATAGGCCAGGGCGAAAGCCAGCAGGGGCGTGACCCACACCAAGAGTGCCCCCAGATCGTACCAGATGAGCTGCGCCGCCGACACACCGCTGGCCCAGACCCAGGCGGCATGGTTATAGCTCCAGCCGTCGCTGTCCAGCCTTGTATCGCCGTTCAGTACGCCGATCTGGCGTGAACGCAGCGGCACATCGTTGGGGCGTGTTTCAGGGTGTGTCACCATCCAGTCGATCAGCGAGATGAAAATCGGCTGGTCTTCAAAGCCATAAAAACGTGCCCGGCTTTCGTAACTGACGCCAAAAACGACCAGGCAGCAGACGGCCACTAGCCCGTAGAGCGAAAGACGGCCTACAGTAAACTGTCTGGCTGTCAGATAGCCAAATCCACTAATGGGACTGGCTGGTTGTTTATTATCGGAGGGCGGGGGGGAGGTTTTTTTTGCGAGAACCAGCGCGGCCATCAGCAGATGCAGCCCGACCAGATAGACCGGTACGGGCAGGTTGAGGACACGCGCTACCGCTCCCAGCGGGACGGTCAACCCCAGGCCGGAGGCCAGCACCCAGGCGAAACGGACAATCCAGTTAGGATGGTCGTGCTTTCCTAATACCCGCGCCAGCAGCCAGCCGGGCAGATAAAGCTGGGCCAGAACGGTCACGATCAGGCCGGCAAAGGTCCCATGCAGCAGGGGCGTCCGCAGCGCTGTCACCAGCGCTGATGCGATGATGAAGACAGCGAGAATCGATTGATCTTTGTTGATGGAAAATCGGCGCATGGATACTCACTGTTATGTGCCGGGGCGATAACGTTTCCCGGCGTTTTTAGCGTCCTGAAGGGTCAGAATAACGGCAAATCGCCCGACATTGTACCAGAAAGTTATGCTATTATGATGCGCCGGAATCGGGCCTGATAGGGCAGGGGGGTAGGGGAGTCGCACCTTGAATCAGCATTTGCACCAGACCGACATCTGCATGTTCGTTCACAACGATGTCTCGCGGGATGGCCGCGTTTTGCGCGAAGCGGCGAGCCTGGCAGCAAGTGGCTGGAAAGTGGTGGTTGTGGGACTCGGCCTGGCGGGTCGGGAACTGCCCGTTACGGAAGTGGTCGAGGGATTTACCATCATCCGCGTTACCCCGCGCCTGCTGCGAAAAAGCCTGCCGGGGACGCTGGGAAAGCTGCTGCGCCTGCTGGTCGCTATCCCGGCGGTTGCCCGGCAAATCCGCGCTGTCGATGCCCGCGCCTATCACGGTCATGATTTTGTAGGTCTGGTGATGATGGCGCTGGCGGGCATCTGGCGGCGTCCGGTGGTCTATGATTCGCACGAACTTTTTTTTGACCGCTATCCCAAAGGGTTGTTCACTTACCCGCTTAAATATGTGATCTGGACGCTGCGTCCGTTGGAGAAAATTCTGGCCCGGCGTGCGGCAGCCTTCATTACCGTCAGCGATGGATTAGCTGACAAACTGGCGCTAACCCTGAACGTCCCACGCCCGCTGGTGCTGCGAAACGCGGCAGACTTACGAGGCTTCACCGCGCCCGTTATATTTGAGCCGCCGCCGGGAAAGGTGCTGGCACACAGCGGTGTTCTGTCTCACGGACGTCATTTGAGCGAACTGGTGCAGTCGCTTAGTTTGCTTCCTGATGATGTTTCGCTGGCGCTGATTGGCGACGGCGGTCTGCAGAATGCGCTGGAAGCCGAAGCCGTCGCACTCGGCGTGCGTGAACGGCTGCTAATGGTTTACCCGGTCACGCCGGACAATATCACGCCGACGCTGGCACAGGCCGATGCCGCCGCCGTTCTGACTTCGCCGGATTACGAAATCGCGCTGCCGAATAAATTTTTCGAGGCAGTGGCGGCGGGTATTCCGGTTATCGGGACGCGGCTGCCAGAGGTGGCGCGGCTGATTCAGCATTACGATCTCGGCGTGCTGTGCGACCCGAAAGACCCGGCCTCGATAGCCGCCGCTGTAAAAACGCTGTTTGACCCGGTAAACTACCCACGCTTCCGCGCCAACGCCGCCCGCGCGCGTGCCGAACTCAATTGGGAGGCGGAGGAAAAAAAGCTGGTGGGGTTATATGCGGCTTTGTTTGAGGAAATGTCGGGTTAATCCGCCCCCATTGCTTCCACTTCCAGCTTCCACTCCGGCACGAGCAATTGAGCACAGACGACTGTCAGCGCCGGTTGATGATCGCCCAGGTATTTTTTCCGCAGGGCGACATTAGCCTCATCATATTCCGGACTCGCCAGATAAAATCGCAGCGACACCAGATTGCGATAGGTCATCCCCGCTGATTCAAGAATGACGCCAAGATGCTGCCAGATCAGTTCGCCCTGTTCCTCGAATGACTCCGGCAGGGCTTTACCGTCGGCCAGATAGCCGTTGAGGCCGCTTATGATGAGCAGGCGCGAGCTGGGCGCAATCTCGATGGCGTGGCTGTAATTCTGATACTGCGGATAAAGTTTGCCTGGATTGTGACTGCTAAAGGGCATCGGTAAACCTCTTTCAATGATTGGTTCAATTTCAGCAGCAAATTACCCCTCCAGCGCGGCGACGATGCGAGCGGCTGTCTGTCCGTCGCCGTAAAAGGGCGGGTGTGTAGTGGGATGCTGGCCGCGTGCCATCTCAATCGCGCTCAGGATGGCATCCTGCTGCGCCTCCACCAGCCGGTTCCAGCCGCTTGCAACCGTTTCCACCCATTCGGTTTCCCGCCGGATGGTGACACAAGGGGTTTGCTGGATGTAGGCCTCTTTTTGCAGGCCGCCGGAATCCGTCACCAGCACCGCCGCGCCATCCACCAATGCCAGCATGTCGAGGTAGCCGAGCGGGTCAATCAGGCGCAGATTTTTGGCTGGCGTGAGGCCGAACTGAGCCAGCATTTTGCGGGCACGCGGGTGAACCGGGAAGATAACGGGCAGGGGAGCGTTGTCCAGCGCCGCCACAATCTCGGTTAACGCCGCCGCCTGATCGGTATTGGCCGGGCGGTGGATGGTGGCCGCGATATAAGCAGTGGGATTCAGGCCAAGTTGGGCGTGAATGCGTGATTCTTCCCGCGCTGTGGCACTGTATAAGCGCACGCTGTCCACCATGATGTCGCCGCTCAAAACGACGCCGCGCGTGATGCCTTCCTGCGCCAGGTTATCAACCGCTGCCTGGGTCGGACACAGCAGCAGTTGGGAAATATGGTCGGTCAATACACGGTTGATTTCCTCCGGCATGGCGCGGTTATAGCTCCGCAGACCGGCTTCGACATGGGCGACGGGCAGGTGCAGCTTGGCGGCGGCCAGCGCGGCGGCCAGCGTTGAATTGGTATCCCCATAGACCAGCACCCAATCGGGCTGGCGTTGCAGCATCAGCTTCTCAAGCTGCACCAGCATACTGGCAGTTTGTTCAGCATGACCGCCGCTGCCTACCCCCAGATTGGCATCCGGCGGCGGAATGCGGAGCTGGCGAAAAAATACCTCGGACATGGCATCGTCATAATGCTGACCGGTATGCACCAGAAATTCGCTGTGGCGCTCTCGCAGTGCTGCTGAGAGCGGCGCTGCCTTAATGAACTGCGGTCGCGCCCCGACAACGGAAAAAATCTGCACAGTTTTTTGCTTTCCAGTGCAAGTAATGCACTTACTGATTACTTAGTGATAAGCAACATTATCACGCCTAAATTTTATTGGCCCGCAGCATAGTTTCAAGCATGATGACCCGCCCAATCCTGCCGGGTATACTGCTGCATAAATTATATCCCCTCTCCGCCAGCACGCTTTATCTGACAGCCCATGACAGACAACAATAGTATGAAAAATTACACACTCATTCAATTATTGACATGGATAATAAACTGGTTATAATAAAATGAGGTGAAGAATTAAGGTGAGATGGGGCGGTCTGCGTCGGATAAGCCCGACTTTCACCCATTCTCGCGGATTGATAGTTTAAGTTTTGTAACCTCGGCGCTGCTTAACCCGTCCCCCAGCGGTTGCGGCGATTTTTCGGCTTTTGCATGAACAACCTGTATCTCTGTCCTAGCAGCTTCCAGGCTGCATTCCAGCAAGAAAGGAAATGCTTTCGCCTTCGTTCACCAAGGGTAATCCATACCTGACATGGATTTTGAGGGGGTCATATGAGTCAAAGACGTTTCGTTTTACTGCTTATTACTGCCAATGTTGTTATTTTTGGACTGCTGCTCGCATTTGTGGAGCAGAAAAGCACATCGACTACTCGTGTGCTGCCGACGGCTGCCATTGTGCCGACACTGGTTCAGCCGGTGGTAGTGGACACAACCGGTGCAATTGCGCCGGATACCAAATCGGTCAGCGCTGGAAGTGATCCGATACCAGAGGAAGTCTTGTCCGAGGCAGCCGCCGTACCTATCGTGAAAATGCTTTCCCCGGCAGACAGAGAACTTCCCGATCAGCCAACGGCGATTGAAGCCATCATCGCGCCGCCTCTTTCGTCAGACGCGATCAATCCGGCAAGGGTCAACGTTGATCCGGTCATACCACTTATGGATGCAGGTGGCTTCCAGGGTGTTGGCGCGGCCTCTGCTGTGTCCAGCGGCAGGGTTGAGGTGATAATTACGCCCCCTCCCCTGCCCACTGAGCCTGACCCGCCTGCCTATGCTGACCTGCTGGCGAAAGCGCGGCGGGAAGGCACTGTCAAGATTATTGTCCGGCTGAATGTGGGTTTTAATCCGCAAATCACAGATGGGCAAACACTTTCGGCCCAGTCGGTGAATGTCCAGAATGTGCGCGGCCAGTTGCACAGCAGGCTGTCCGGCGTTCGGGCGACATTCCATGCTGATGCGAACAATTGGGTGGTGCCATATACCGCGATGGAAGTGGATGAAACGGGGCTGCGCCTGCTGATCGCTTCGCCGCAGGTCATCAGCATTGAGGAGGATATTCCAGTTCAGCCGACGATGAATTCCACGATTCCCGTGATTCATGCTGACAATGTGTGGGCGGCGGGCTATGAAGGCGCTGGCTGGACGATTGCCATTCTGGATACAGGCGTGGATGCCGGTCATCCCTTTATGGCGGGCGGCGTGGTCAATGAGGCCTGCTTCTCCCATGATAATGGCTCCAGCGAGCGCAGCCTGTGTCCCAATGGTGCGACAACCCAGACCGGCGCGGGCGCGGCTTCCCCCAACGGCGCGCGCTGCCTGAATGGTGCTACCAATATCTGCGATCATGGCACCCATGTGGCGGGTATTGCTGCCGGGCTGAACGGCGACTTCAATGGCGACGGCGCAGTTGATGGGCATGGCGTGGCGCGTCAGGGTTTAATCATGGCGATTCAGGTATTCACGCGCTTCAACAATGCCGCCGATTGCAGTCCTGACCCCGCGCCGTGTGTTCTCACCTACCCGTCAGATCAGATTTCTGGTTTGAATCATGTGTTTAACCAGCGTAACAACTTCAATATCGCGGCAGCTAACATGAGCCTGGGCGGGGGAAATAACACCACAACCTGCGATGGAGACAGCCGCAAAGCGATTATTGATACACTTCGGACGAACGGTATTGCTACCATTATCGCGTCCGGCAATGACAGCCTGACCAACGCCACTGGCGCACCGGGCTGCATCTCAACCGCCATTACCGTGAGTGCGACAGAAGACAACGATGTGATCGCGGGGTATGCCAATACCGCCACATTCGTCGATATGTTTGCGCCCGGTTCTGATGTTACTTCGTCGGTTCCTGGCGGCGGTTATGCCCGTTTCTGGGGAACCTCAATGGCGACACCTCATGTGGCCGGGGCGTTCGCTGTGCTGAGGGGCGCTGTACCGGGCGCGACGGTTGCTGAGATCGAAACTGCCCTGAGAACCACCGGCACCAGTGTCACAGGACGGCCCGGCGTGACGCAGCGGCGTATCAATCTCAATCTGGCGTTGAACCAACTGGCACCAACTCCGCCTAATGACCTGATCCAGAACGCCATTGGCCTGTCGCTGCCTGATAGTGAAATCATGTATACCAGAGGCGCGACCAGTTCAATTTATGACGCCGCCCTCACCTGCGGCAGCAATGTTCGCAGGACAATCTGGTATCGTTTCACGGCCAGCGAAATCGGGCGCTTTGTAGTGGATACCAGCGGCTCTAATTTTGACACGGTTGTCGGCGTCTTCACCGGCAGTGCAGCCGGTCTGACTGAAGTGAATTGTGATGACGACGGTGGCGCGGGATTTAGTTCGCGAGTGGAATTTAATACCCTGCCGGGCATCACTTACAGCATCATGGTCGGTGGCTATAATGACAGCAGCGGCGAAATGCGGCTGGCGTTTGCCCAGCTACCCCCGCTGCATGATCTGATCGGCAATGCGCGGTTCATCCCGTCGTTGAGTTATGGTGACATTGATAATTCGCGCATGGCAACGGTTTCAGCCGGTGATGTGGGCTTTTCCTGCGGCTTCAACGTCGGAAAAACGGTCTGGTATCGTTTCACGCCAACTGAGCCACGCCTGGTGAGCTTCGATACCAACGGCTCGAATATTGACACCGTACTTGAGGTATGGAGCGGTTCGCCCGGCAGCCTGGTATTGCTGGGCTGCGATGACGACAACGGCGTAGGTTTGTCGTCCCGGATTGATGTCGCCCTTGAAGCAGGCGTGCAGTACTACATTCAGGTAGGCGGTTATAACGACGCAGGTGGCGTCTTCACGCTGAATGCCACCCGAATCAACCGCCTGCCAACGGTAACGCCGATTGACGATCAGACAGTCGATGAAGGCAGCCTGATCTCGCTGCCGTTGAGCGGGACTGACCCGGACAATGATGCACTGTCATTCACGGCGATACCGGGTGCGACCAGCTTCAATATCTTCACAGGGTTGTGGTCGTGGGAATATACGCCGGACGATGGGCCGGGCGATTTCACCACGGTGACAATCACGACAGATGATGGTTTGGGCGGCATCGCTATCGAGACATTTGAACTCACGGTTGCGAACGTCGCGCCAACGGCTGACCTGACCAATCCCGGCGGCGTGAGCGCTCCGGGCGCTGATGTGACGCTGACGTTCGTCAACCAGGTTGACGCCAGCAGCGCGGATACGGCGACGGGCTTCCTTTACAGCTTTGACTGTACTGATGATGGGACATTTGAAGCGACGGACATCCCCTCCCCCATCTATGACTGCCCTACCCCGATGAGCGGCATCTTTACAGCGCGTGGGCGCATCACCGATAAAGACGGCGGCTACACGGAATACACCCTTGAGGTTGTCGTCAATGCCCAGCCGGTACTGACCTACGACCAGTCGCCCGTGACGGTCAATGAAGGTCAGACGGTGAAGAAAAACGGCACGGTTTCTGATCTGGAAAATGACCCGATCACCCTGAGCGCCAGCGTCGGCACGATTAGCGATAAGGGCGGCGGAAACTGGGAATGGAGCTATACCACCACTGACGGCCCGGCGGAGACACAAACGGTTATCCTGATCGCCTCCGACAGCATCAGCCCACCGCAGGAGTCGCCGTTCGATTTGACGGTGAACAACGTCGCGCCAGTGGCAAGCTTCGCTAACCTGAATCCGGTCATCGAGGCGTCGGAAAGCGCCATGCTGAGTTTCAGCAATCCGTCCGACCCCAGCCCGGTGGATACAGCAGCAGGCTTCCTCTACAGCTATGACTGCACCAGTGATGGCCTGTTCGAGGTGGCGGACAGCCTATCGCCACAGTATCCATGCCTGTATCCGCTGGCTGGAAATTATACGGCCACCGGGCGCATCGCCGATAAGGACGGCGGTTACACCGACTACACCGTGCAGCTTCTCGTCCGCTTGAAGTTCGTTGGGCCGGAAACCCGTCAATCCTGCTCTCCTGTCCCCACCGCCGATACTATCCAGGTAGTCGGGTTGGGCGATCTGCGGCTGAAGGGGCAGGTGATCGCCGAATACCAGACCGGGCGTTACAGCCGGGCGCTGGTGCCGGGCGGCTTCTACCCTGTCGATCACAGCGGGCCAGCCGACTTCGTGCTGACGATCAACTACCCGCCCGTGACAGACTGGCCGAGCTTCATTGACCCCAGCACGAATCAACGCATCTGGTTACTGCATGTGGATGTGCAACTGGAAGTGCAGGATGCGAGTGGAAACTGGCTGCGAGAAGCCAACGGCAGTGTGTACACCATCGGCCCGAATGAGGATTGGGGGCTGTACTGCCGAGCGCTGCCGCTGATCCCATCGGCCACGCCGACCCCCTCACCGACGCCGCCCACGCCGACACCAGCGCTGATTGAGCCGCCGCTTCCCCTGCCGCCAACGCTGCCGGGAGTTGAGCCGGAAGTGACGCCAGAGGTGACACCTGAGCCGCCTGTTCCGGAAGTCACTTTAACCCCTTCGCTGACCCCAACCCTGCCGGACGGTGATCCGCCGGAAGCGCCCTAGCGATCTGTTTCGGGGAGCGTGCTGAAAGGTGCGCTCCCCTTTTTACTTCTGTCGTAAGATTCCAGCGAGTCGCAAAACTGTCCGCTCAGGTATAATTACGGCACGATTGATTGGAGCGGAGATTTGCCTCATGCCCCTCCCCGACACCGCTTATACCCCGCTGACGCCGGATATGAATATCTGCCGCCTGCTCAACGGCCTGTGGCAGGTATCCGGCGGGCATGGCGCGATTGACCGCCGCGCCGCGCTGGATAATATGATTGATTACCACGATGCCGGATTCACCACCTGGGATTTAGCCGATCATTACGGCCCGGCGGAAGATTTTATCGGTGAATTTCGCGGGCGTTTGCTGGCTGAACGAGGCAGTGTGGAGGATATGCTGGCTTTTACCAAGTGGGTGCCGCGTCCGGGGCGGATGACACGGGCGCTGGTCGAAGGCGCAGTTGATCTGTCACTGCGGCGGATGGCGGCGGAACGGCTCGACCTGCTGCAATTCCACTGGTGGGACTACGGCGACCCGGCCTATATGGATGCACTGGTGCATCTGGCGGCACTGCGCGATATGGGAAAAATCCGTCATCTGGCGCTGACTAATTTTGATACCGAACGGCTGGAACAAATCGCGCGGCAGGGTATTCGCATTGTCTCCAACCAGGTGCAGTATTCGATCATCGACCAGCGCCCGACGGTGAAAATGGCTGCCTGGTGCGCCGAAAATCACGTGCCGCTGCTGACCTATGGAACGCTGTGCGGCGGCCTGCTTACGGAAAAATACCTGGGCGCGGCGGAACCTGACCGGCTGGCGCTGAACACGGCCAGCCTGCGGAAGTACAAAAATATGATCGATGCCTGGGGCGGCTGGGCCTTATTTCAGGAATTACTGACGGCGCTCAAGGCTATCGCCGACAAACATGCGGTCAGCATCGCCAATGTAGCGGTGCGCTATATTCTCGATCAGCCAATGGTGGCGGGCGTGATCGTCGGAGCGCGGCTGGGCGTGGCCGATCATCGCGCGGAAAATGAGCGTGTTTTTGTTTTCGAGCTGGATGCGGCTGATGTGGCGCAGATCAAAACTGTCACCAGCCAGTCGCGTGATCTGTTCCGGCTTATTGGCGACTGCGGCGACGAGTACCGGCGCTGATTCAGGTTTCAGGACGGCGGAAGATCAGATAGCGTGTGCCTCCGGCGATGATTTCCTGCGGGTCATCATACAAGCCGGATTGGGCAGCCAGTTCGCAGAATGTATCCTGTGAACAGATAGCAATGTCCGGGTTGAGGGCCAGCAGACTGCCCATACCGTCCAGATCATTGGCACGTGCGTAACGGCTGATAGCTGTCCAGCCCATATAGGTGCGCTCTCGGTGGAGCGGGAACCAGAAAATCGGGTCGCCAATGACGCGAACATCGTTTGGAATGTCTGCCGCAATCCCCTCAATAGCGTCCAGTTGCAGGCGATTGGGCTGCCATTCCAGCGCGGTTGTCAGATCGCGTACAGGTAGTGACAGCAGCGCGGGCAGCAGCACCAGCGCCAGCAGCGGCCCTCCGCGATTTTGCAGCCCGCGCCCAACTGCATAGGCTGCCAGCGGCGCATACAGCGCCCAGTAACCATAGGTCATGCTGACCAGCACCAGCGAGAAAACCAGCGCTACAGCAAAGACCAGCAGAGTCCAGCGCTCTGCCGGTGAACCAACACGCCATAAAGCGCCAACGGCCAGGATAATCAGACCGGCTTCGATGGGAGAAAGGGACAGACTGAAGCGCAGGTGATAATTGAACAGTGCGTCGAATGGAAGGCGGATTTGTCCAAGTGAGGTGCGGTCAGCATAAAGGGTGTTGAATTTCTGAAATCCATCGAGGCTGGCGCTGACATCCGGCAAAAAATGAAGCCCAAAATAGACCAGCCCGGCCAGCGTGCAGCCTGTCGCATAAATCAACACTGTCTGCCAGCGCGAACGCCAGCCTGTGACGAGGCAGTGAATCACCATCAGCAGCCCTGCCGCTGCACCAAGCGGAAAAGCGCCCGTAGGCACTGTCTCCAACCCGATGAGCAGGGACCGCCCACTCAACAGGGCAGCACGGCGGGGAACATTATCATTAAAATAAGCCAGCAGACCCCACAACAGCAGCAGACCGTAAAGCGCTAAACCAATGTCCATCCGCAAACTGTGCGAGGCGCGTAAGAAGGCCGAGAAACCAAGCAGGGCGGCTGTCCCGCCCAGGCTTGGCAGCCACGATAGTCCTGCAACCCGCCGCAACAACCAGACCAGCAGCCCGACCGTCAGCAAAGCAAAACCGAGTGAAAAGGCGCGCAGGGCGATCAATGATGAGCCAGCGATTTTTACCCATATCCCCATGAGCAGGTAATAGCGTGGCAGCACTGGATCAGGACGGCCATAAGGGGAGGCAATATAGGACGGACTGAGATCATCATTTTCGGCGTAATTGGTCGCCATGCTGGTGAGCCAGGGTTCGTCTGGCAGATCAAGCGTCATAAATGCGCCGACGGAAAGCAGATACAGCAGCAGCAGCAGGCCGACGAGCATTCCTGTCAGCAGCAGCGCCGGGCGCTGGAGTTCACGACCATAGGAATCATCAGCCTTATAGGTGACAAAGAGAACTATCAGGCCGCTCATAACGACAGCGTGAACGATAATCAGCCACAGGCTGAGCGGAAACTGACCGAGGCGGGCTTCATGAGTGGGCTGCGCCAGCCAGCTCATGCTGAAACTCATGAGACAGGCCAGCACGATCAGGATGGGGCGGGCGAATGAGGCTGTCAGCACCGCCTGGATAGCTGAAGCGAAAGGCATGATGAGCGCCAGGCCGACCAGCAGCGCCGCATACATTCCGACCACCGCATTCAGGCTTATGTCAGGCAGAAGCGGCTGATCGACTGAGGTACGCCCGATGATAAGAAGCAGCACGACCAGCGTCAGACTGAATGCGAGTGCTGTGATACGCCGGGAGGGGAGAGAAAACACCTTTAAGATTCCTGGGGGCGGGTGCGTGGCGCGAAAAACTGCCAGACGATTTCGGTAGTGTCAATATCGGTGCTGTCAGCGCTGAGCGGACGAGGCCATTCATGCACGCCGCCAATCAGCCCATACAGCACAACAGCGGCGTCTTCGGGACAATCAACTGTGAAAATGCGAATACTGGTCGCCAACGAGTCATCTGATTGCGGTAGATCGACGGTATCCAGTCCGTCGGAGCAGCCGTTGAACCCCGCCCAGAAGCCGAGGGTATCCGGCACAGGATAGGTCACATAAACGGTGCGCTCTCCCCGTGTCACCCCTGTTCCAGCCCAGGGAATGTTCTCATCCGCCGTGCCGTGAACCATCAGAATCGGCGCTGTGACAGTTCCTGCTTCCAGACAAACATCGAGCATCCCGCCGAAGCCAGCCGCCGCGACTGAAGCGAAAGCGGCAAAACGCGCCGGATTCTCGCAGGCAGCCCGTTCAGCCATGAAGCCGCCGTTGGAAAAACCAGCGATGTAAACCCGTGTCAGATCAATGGGATAATCGGCAGCGAGGTCGTCAACCAGCGCAGTCAAAAAGGCCAGATCGTCATGGGTATCGGGATAACCCTGAACGCCACGCGGGTAATTCCACTCCCCTTCCAGTCCATCGGGGTAAGCGACGATAAAATTTTCGCGGTCAGCCAGGTCATTGAAGCCGGTGTACCTGGCAATATCGATCCCCGTACCGAAGCGCCCATGCAGCACCAGCACCAGCGGCATGGGGTCAACCAGCTCTGGCGGCAGGTGCAGCGCATACGAGCGTTCAAGATCGTCTACTATCAGGGTATGAAGTTCAAGAGCGTCCGTTTGAGCATGAACGGCAGGCACAAACAGGAGCAGAATCGATACAACAAACCATTTCAACATGAGGGACTCGCTTTGCCATTTTCGAAAGCGTTGATGTTATAGGGGTTTGTCCTGTTCAACAATATCCGCCATAAAAAGACTGCCATGAATCAGGTCTTTCATGACAGTCAACTAACGTGTTTCTTAATTTTAGCCTGCAAGCAGTAGGACAGGCTTTGAAGTCGTACAGCGCACATGCGATAGTCAGGATTTCACAAGGGAAGTACCCAGACTAGATGACACGCTCGCGGATAGAGGCGCTGGCATAATCCAAAATAGAGACCACGATAGCTATTGCCAGCACAGCTACGCCGGCATCACGATACCGCAGCAGGTTAATCTGCTGTTGTAACAGGAAGCCTACCCCGCCTCCCCCGACGAAGCCGATGATGGTGGACATACGCACGTTGATATCCCAGCGATACATGGTGAAAGCAATGTAGGGTGGGATAATCTGTGGCACGACGGCATACATAATCACTTGCAGGTGATTAGCACCTGTACTTTGCAAAGCTTCAATCGGGCCACTATCAATATTTTCGATCTGCTCTGAGTACAGCTTGCCGAGCGAGGCGATGGAATGCAACGTAAGCGCCAGTACACCTGCGAATGGGCCAATACCCACCCAGATGACAAACACCAGACCCATGATAAGTGGTTCAATCGATCGTAGTGCGTTGAGAATAGTTCGAGTGATGTTATAGAGAATTTCGCCAAGTGGGAAGTTGGCTTTAGTGCCAACGATTGCTCCCGAAACTCCGCCCAGGACCGCCCCAACCAGCAGCGCTTTAAGCATGTAGGTGGAAAGATCAATTCCCAGGAGGGAGACGGCTGCGATTTGCGACGGCAGCGTGCCTTCAATCAGGGAGCGGCTAATGTCAAGGAATGAAAAGGTCAGAATAAACACAATGACCGCGCCGATTGTGGAGAGTACTTGCCGAACGGATTGATTACTGCGATCCACAAATCGAGTATACAGCGCTGGAAGAATCATGCCTCCTAACAGTGCGGCAATCAGCGGTGTCAGCAAACCCAGCCAGGCGGCCTGCGCGCCAATGCCAGCCATAACACCCAACAACAACGCTCCGCAAATCGCGCCCAGAACAGCACCTAAGACATGAGATGTCACCACATCGGCGCGTTTGAGCGCATCAATTGAGAGAGTTGTTCCAATGGAGGACAAAGCAAACCCGCCAACCATAGCAGCAATCAGGGGCAGGGTGAGTTCAATCAGTTCGCCGAACGAACCTATCATATTTGAAAGATAGCCAGGGATGCCCTCCTGAAACTGCTTCCCAAATAAGATAGCGAAACCACCAATCAGACCGAGAAGAACTATAAAAATTATTACCCCAATGAAGGTGTTGATGGAGGTGCGTACACGCTGGGTGAACAGCTTCATATTTGATGGCTGCATCCGAGAAGATACAACCGCGCCGATCAGAAGGGTGGACAGCACGCCGGTCGTGACTAATTCAATACCCTGACCGCTGCCCAAATTAAGGGCGAACAGGCCAAGCTGGCTCAAAAAACGTACACCCAGCCCCCAACCGATAGCAAACAGAATCAAGCTCACGAAGAGATTGCCGAGCATCATGCGAACTGAGCGCATAAGATTATGGGCAGCGAAAAAACTCAAAATGACAGATGGCAGGATGGAAAGCGCAGTTGCGATCAATGCCAGGAAAACTGTCTCAACCATTTTTTCCAGCACAAGTGCAGTAGTTGCGCTGAAACGCGGCAAACCTCTGGGAAATGTTCCCTGGGCTTCAATCGAATGGGTTTCACCCGCGCTACCGCGAATTCGAGGAACTTCAACCTGCACCGTGAATGTGCCATCCGCCTGGGTGACAAAATTATTTTGACTGCTGCCCAGCACCTGCCGGATGCGCCGTTCGCCGTCGGTGCCAATCCAATTGACACGCGCCAGGGAATTTGGATAGAAGCCATAACCCTGTACTGTAACCATCTCGCCACTTTGGGCACACACTGGCGAGATGACGATGTAGGGCTGTCCTTCGGCGGGTGCGGGTAACGCTTCGAAAGCGGGGTCGCTGCCATCGGCGGGACAGCTCATTAAAAATGATGTGGTGGCCGCCTGGATATCGTAATCCTGTTCAAATACACGCGGTGACAGCAGATCACGCAGGGCATTTCCCGCGTTTTGCTGTCGGATAGCCTCTTGTGGACGATCCAGGTTAATATCAGTGACTTTCCATCCATAGGAGAAAATCACCACCCCAACGGTAAAGGCAATGATTATCAATAACCGGCGAAGCGCTGTTTGTGACGAGTTTGGTTTCATAACTGTTTTAGTGGATTTCTACCTGAACTGCTTCTTCGCCATAAATCTGTTTAAAACGCTCTTCGTCAATATCTTTGGGCAGCCCGTCAAATTCGACTTTTCCCGCTTTCAAGGCAATAACCCGGTCAGCATAAGCGCGTGCGAGACTGAGAAAGTGCAAACTGCATAAGATCGTGATTCCATCTTCTTCATTCAGGACTTGCAGATATTTCATCACAGAATGTGATGTTGCAGGGTCAAGGCTGGCAACTGGTTCATCAGCCAGCATGAGTTCTGGTTGCTGCATAAGCGCCCGCGCAATTCCCACCCGCTGCTGCTGACCACCGCTGAGGGCGCTGGCGCGATTATAGGCTTTGTCTGCGATTCCTACACGCTCCATAGCCGCAATTGCCCGTTGTCGATCAGCATAGGGGACATAATTAACCAGACTGTAAACGGGATTAATATAGCCCAGACGACCAGAAAGAACATTGGTAATCACGCTGGAACGTTTGACCAAATTGAACTGCTGAAAAATCATACCAAAGCGGCGGCGAATCTGGCGTAATTCATCGTCACCGGCAGCAGTAATGTCCAGACCTTTCCAGATGATACGGCCAGAAGTAGGATTAATGAGGCGGTTGATGCAGCGAAGTAAAGTGGATTTACCAGAACCGCTCAGGCCAATAATGGCAACAAACTGCCCTTCCGGGAATTCCAGGCTGATGTTATCCAGGGCTTTAAAACCGTTTTCGTAGACCTTGGTTAGATTTTCAATAATTAGCATAACACCCCAATTTACGGACAGAGGATAACTCTGCCCGTAAATATATATCACTTTTGTCGAGACGACGATTAACCGCCGAAAACATCCGCCTCGGTCAAGCCGAGAATTTCGAATTGCAGGCGGACAGGATCATAATCTTCGTCTGTGATGGAGGCTAAGCCGCTCCAGCCATAGAAATCTTCACTGCCAATGGACTGCGCCCATCCATCAGTTTGCGAGAAGGCGAACAGCTCATCTATGATTTGCTGCCGTAACTCAGGCGGGAAGTCTGGCCCAAAGCTCAGGGTATCGTTCGGGATTGGAGCGCTGAGACGCAGAATTCGTACCTGATCGACCACATCTGGCGCGGTGTCACGAATGTTGGCACGGGCATCCAGGATACGAATATCACCAACAAACAGATTCCCTGACTCATCCAGGCGAGATTCATCAACCGTCAGATCATAAGGTTCCGGCGCATCGCCAATCGCCCAGGGTGCGCCTGGGACAAGCGGCGGACTGTAGAAGGTTGTACCAAAATCAGCTTCGCCACTGTATACCGCCTGGACTACCTGATTGTGACCACCTGCCTCGACACGTTCGCCGGCCTCGATGCCCGCCGCCTGCATTTCGACGGCTGGAACGATATAGCCAGAGGTTGAGCTGCTATCAGGATAGGCCCAACTGCGGCCTTCGAGGTCACCATAAGTGTAAATGTCACTGTCACGACGTACAATGTAGGCCGTCCAGTACACATTCCAACCCCGACGAACAGCAGCGGCTTCTACCTCGACGCCGCAGCGATTATTGGCGATGACATAACCCGCCGCAGGAATAAAGCCCATCGAGCTGCCCGGCGCCGCACACATAGCCTCTACAGTTGCGGCATAGGATGTTGGGACAGAAACCTCAAAGGTAAGCCCGGTTGCCTCTTTAAGCGCAGCAGCCATTACTTCGCCGCCCGTTATAAGTGTCTGGGCTTCAACCGATGGGACAAAGAATACCTGAATGGGATTACTCTCCGAACCGAGAGCATCCTGTGCAGCAGTTATAGGAACTACTGTCAGGGTTAGCAATACAAACAAAAAACCCAAAATCACCATTTTTGAACGCATGTAAACTCCTCATTTTCAGGCTAAATAAGCTAACAGAAATAATGATTGTCGATGCGCCTCCTATCAATGAGCTTTTAGGCCATTTCTATGGCAGCGATTAGGTACAAATAACCAATGTTATTTTCACTCTAATCTGGTAATTGGACAAATTGATTGGAAATATCGATGATCGCAAGCAACAATCTGCCTTGTGATTACTGCCTAAGCAAATATCATTGAAGTTGAACCGGCGAAAGCTCAGTTGCGGCAAGCCAAATACGAGCTGCAAATTACTAATCAGGACTTACGCAGTTGAAGGTCATTTTCGTAGGGGAGGGTTTCAAATCTTCCCCCTGCTTGATCGCTTAAAATCCCTGAGTCTGGTGTCCCAAAGACTTTGACGACATACATCTGGCGGCATACAGACGGGCCGTTGCGAGCAGCAGATTATCTGCATCACCCGGAGCGGCCCGAACTGTAGTGCATGGAAAGCGTGCGCCAGCGCTTACTGAATGGGAACTTTGCTTTTCTTATCCGTTTTCCTGTCATCGAGCTTGGCCCGCTCGACCCGTTCGATCACATCATCCAGCGTTGCATTGAAGAGACGGCGATACCCTTCAACCATCTCTCTGACAGCAGTGTCACCATGCTCACGCAGACCTTCGGGCAGCAGGGCTGCCAGCGCTTTGCCGAACTCCTGGACTGCCTTCTTCTCGTGTTCGACGAATTCATCAAACGGAGTGGGTTCAGTCAGGACTTCGCCCTCGGTTGGTTCTAAAAGTGTTGATCGCTTTGCCATCATAGACTCCTTATATATGCCTTTGGCAATTACTCGTCATAGGGAACACGCTGGGCACAGTGGACTAGTTCAGCCGCAGAGCGTGTATGGGGCAGCAGACCCAGCAGCGCCCCTTTCTTCAACTTCAGCCGCCCATTTGTCAGCATAATCAACGGCGCCGCCCTGCCGCTAAGGACATCCATCCAGGCGGGATATGCGCCCTGGATGACGAAGGCTGAGTCGCGTGTCGCCTCCGACGCTGACATGGCCCGCGCTGAACGGCAGACACCCCGGTACAGATCAAACCAGACGGCTGCGGGCGATCCAAATCCGTGATCGGCATCCGCCTCCATGATGAAGGCCAGCGAACCTGCCGTCCATCTGGTGGAGGCACTGCGATAATCTTCGCTGTGGTTGATCTCCTCCTGCATGGCTCTTGCCCAGCCTTCAGAGAACAACTTGTGGCGTACAGGGGTCAGCACCTGAACAGGCTGCTCCAGCGGTTCGAGGGCAGGTGCGCCGACAGGAGAGATGATTTTCACCACGCTGGAGGGAACACCGTTTTGTCTGCTGAGGCCATTGGATGGCGCGATACTGGATTCAATAGAAACCGGTTGAGGCGGCTTTCGTTCCGGGAGGCCGCTTGCCAGATCATAGTAAGCTTCCCGGAGATACCGCTCCAGTACATCCGGGTCTTTGATGATCGCTTGGTCAGCAACCAGCGTGATTGTAATACGTCCGTTGTAGCTCACCACCACACTCGCCAGCCCCATTGATGGATTCAAGGGGAAGTACCCATAAACATGTTGCATTTCATGGCCTAACAGGTAAACAGGCATCGGCATAGCGGCGACATTGGTACACCAGGTATGCGCCAGCAGCGAGAAGGCTGCCGGAGCCAGATTCCAGACGGTCTGATGGGTTGGCGCGGGCAGCAGTGATGGCAGCGTCAGCAGTAAGTCCACTGAGAAAGCCAGTGAGGACTCCTTCATCACTTTGGAGAATCGCGTCACTGCCTTCAGATGCTCGATAGGGTCGTTAATATGAAAAGGAGCGTCAACAGGCAGCACCGATATGCGATTTCCATAATCGCCCATTTCTGAATCGTCACGCATGTTGACCGGCACCAGAATCCGCAGAAAGGGTTGATCCGTGCCGCCGTGATCGGCGGTATAACGCTCGACTGCTTTGGTCAACAGCGCCAGCATCACATCATTCACCGATGCGCCGCACTGTGCCCGGATGGCATGGACTTCATCCAATGGGAATTCAGCCCAGACCATCGTCTGAAGTCCACTATTTTTGCCGTTGATAGGCAGCTTTTTGATTGGCTGGAGATTGTTGTTCAGCAAATGGGCCGCGGCCAGCATCATCTTGAGCCGCTTTTCACGGTCGGTCAGGACAGTGCCCAGCCGAAGTGTTTCTTTTCCAAGTTTTTTCAGAAGGTTGAACTGATGGGTAATATCGCGTACCAGCGAATCCCGGATTAACTCAACGGGTTCAGGCAGAAGATGGGGGTCATACAACGGCCTGCGTTCGACATAATCGTGCTGGGTGTCTTTGCAGGTATCCATCAGAAATGTGAACAGTTCAACGGCGGCTAATCCGTCCACCATAGAATGATGAACTTTAAAAAACAAAGCGGTCTGATCGTGCAGCCCTTCGATAAGATACAACTCCCACAGTGGGCGGCTGCTGTCGAGAGTCTGTGACAGCAGATCACCAGCCCGCTTACGCAGCTCAACCTCAGTCGCCGGATGATCGACCTGGATACGCTTCACATGATTACAGATATAAAAATCAGGGTCGGCAATCCATGTTGGCTGGCCGAGGTTGTAAGGTGCCTGAATCACCCGGTCACGATAGCGAGGAATCAGGTGCAGGCGTGATTCAACATGTTTCACCAGCTCGTCAAAATCAATCAGCCCGTCGAAAATCGTCAGCGCACCAATATTCATTGGCGTTTCAGGGCGCTCAACATAATAAAAGGCACTGTCTACTGGGCCAAGGATCGCCGAATACTCCCGCATCATTACACCTCACTTACCGCTGCGAGCGCTCTGGCAGCAGCCCGTTCGCCACATTCCACCATTTGTCGTTGAACTTCACGGCGGAAGGAAAATTCTGGAGCCAGGAAAAATTCTTCATCATCTGGCGACGGTTCAATCCAGATCACCTCTTTGTCGGGGTATTGGGCAGCGTAGATATCACGCCAACTGGCAATCCGTTCGTAGAGCGCGATATGCAGCGCCTGTTTAGTAATGTTGAACCAGCCCATATCGTGGATGCTGCCGCTGGCGAGGTACAGGGGATGATAGGTATGCGAGATAATGACGCGGTCAGCCAATGCCATCCCAATATCCATCGAAAGCGTCTGGCGCACTTCACCATCAATATAATATTTGTTGTTGATCTTCACTGGCTCAAACATGCCGGGGATGCTGAGGGATGCGCGCAGCGCCCGGTGAATCGGCACATCAGTCATGAAATGGTTGTAACCGTCTTCAAAGTTGTAGATGCTATTGAAGACAGCGCGTTCATGGCTGTCAAGGCTGGTCGCGGTCACATAGAGGTCAATATCGGTGTCGTGAAAATCGTTGGAGGGCAGCAGCGTCCTGAAAAGATGTTCCAGCTCGCTGGCGGTAAAAAAGCTGGGGGCATGGCGCTGACTGAGAATCAGGCGGTCAAGGAACTCGGCAACGATGTCCTGTTTGCAGCGGAAGGGCAAGGAGAGTAAGAACTGCACACTGGCGAGCGAGGTAAAAAAGCCTTGAAGCGCAATATGATGAAGCTTGGGTTTGAAGACCAGGCTCGACGTCAGGCTTTTGACGACGGTATCAAAGCGCGGGATGTAGACTTCGTTCTGATATAGTGAGGAGATGAGGGTATCTGCGTTTACACCGGAGGCGATAAAAGCTCCGGCAATCGAGCCAGCGCTGGTGCCGACAATCGAGGTCACATCTTGCAGCTTGAGAACGTTGAGGACGCCGATGTGAAAATAAAACGCCTTCGACGCGCCTCCACTCAGAACCAGGGCTGTACCCGGCTTTTTGTGCAATAAAGGCAATTCCCGGCGCATAATAGCCCACTTTATTTGGTAAGAAATTCTAATTAATTTTATTGTAGCCTGACAATGTTTTACTGTTCAGGAATGGATGTCATGTAAAATTGTGACATTTTGCACAGTCTTTACGATATTCATAGAGGGGATAATTCAGAAAGATAAAATTGAAATTTAAGGTCATACGATGATGTTAAGTTTAGATGAGAGGGCAGTTCTCGCGCCTGAAATTCAACCCTACCCTGCTTACACTGATCTCACCGCTGAACCACGTAATATCTTCCTGACCGGAGCCACCGGCTTTGTGGCTGCTTATGTCCTGGCGCAACTGCTGGAACAGACCGATGCAACCATTTATACGCTGGTACGGGCGACGGATATGCGACAGGGGTTTACGCGCATTCGCCGGAACATGAGTTACTATATGCTCTGGCACGGACGTTATGAAAAGCGTGTGATTCCCGTACTCGGTGATCTTAAATATCCGCTGCTGGGCCTTCAGCCAATCGAGTTCCTCAGGCTGGCGCGGACAGTTGACGTTATCTACCATGTGGGAAGCAAGTTAAGCTACATCGCGCCTTACGAATACCTGGAGGCGGCTAATGTCGGCGGAACCCACGAAACGCTGCGGCTGGCGACTCTGTGTAAAGCCAAGCCCTATCATTTTGTCTCGTCGCTCGGAATCCTGATTGGTTATCAGGTTTCGCCGGGGGGCGTTCCCGTGGGTGGCGGAGAAAATGACCCGCTCGATGCCGAGAAATGCCCGCCCGTGGGTTACTTCCAGTCCAAGTATGTCGCTGAACGGCTGGTACGGATTGCACGAAAACGCGGAATCCCGGTTACCATTCATCGCATTGGCCTGATTGTTGGCGACAGCCATTCGGGGTGTTCCAACGACGATGATTTTGTGGCCCGTATTCTGATTGGCAGTATTCAGGCAGGTTATGGCCCCGACATCAGGCGGCAGATGGATATGACACCGGTAGACTATGTTGCCAGGTCAATTGTCCACCTTTCGCGCCAGCAGGAATCGCTGGGGGGAGTGTTTCATCTGCTCAATCCACAGCCGATCACCTGGGGCAGCATTATGGACAGCGCCATCGACTTAGGGTATCCGCTGAAAAAGCTGCCCTTCAATGAATGGGTAGAGGCGATTGAGGATTATGGCGACCCGGCGACAAATCCTTTACAGCCGCTCCTGCCTTTCCTGCATCTAGACTTTGCCGCCCGGATGTTTGGCGTGAGCGAGGCTGCATATCAGGCATTGGGAACGCAGGCGACTCTGCACGCGCTGGAGGGGACAGGCATCCGCTGCACATCGGTAGATCGTGACCTGGTTGGGACTTATATCCACCGATTTGTGGATACCGGACGGCTGCATCCTGCGCCGCTGCTGGCGGCTGTCGGCTAGAAATACAGGTGACCAGTGAAAAAACTCTGGCTGGGAATTCCGCTGCTCTTGGCTGCCCTCGGCTATGGGTTTCGGCGAAATCTGTATGCCCGCTGGCTGGGGCTGCCGGGCCCATCCTGCCGGGTGCAGGTTGAACGCGGGCTGATGATTCCAATGGCTGATGGGGTGAGATTGTGCGCTGACCACTATCATCCCATCAGTGCGACTCAATGCCCCACCCTGGTCATTCGCTCCCCTTACGGACGTAATGCCCGCTCCGGCTCCTTTGGCTGGCTGATCGAGTTCTGCGCCCGGCGTTTCGCAGAGCGCGGATACGAGGTTCTCCTTCAGGACACGCGAGGCCGCTTCGATTCTGAGGGGAAGTTTGAGCCCTTTTTCTACGAGCGTGACGATGCGCGTGACACCTTCAACTGGCTGACAGAGCAGCCCTGGTTTGATGGACAGGTCGGGATGTGGGGGTCAAGCTATCTGGGCATCGTGCAGTGGGCTGCCGCCGACGATCCCGCCGTGAAGGCGCTGATGCCCGGCATTACCACTTCCAACCTCTACACCATTGTTTTCCCTGATGGTGCGCTTGATCTGGGACTGATTATGCGCTGGATGTCGCTGCTGCGTATCCAGCAGCAGCGCCGCAATTCACCGCTTCAGGCTGCTTTGCTGCTGGAAGTGGAACGGGATGTACGGCCTGCCTTTCATCATCTGCCGCTCATCGACGCCAGCGAAGCGATGCAGGCCGGCGCGATAGACTATTATCGCCGCTGGATGGATGCTGCGCTGACTGACCCATCCTTCCCGCAGCAGATTCGCAGCATCGACCTCGCTCAGGTGCATACGCCGGTGCATCTGATCGGCGGTTGGTACGACTTTTTTCTGCGTGGGCTGCTGGACGATTACGCAGCGCTGAAAGCCAGCGGACAGACACCCTATCTCACGATTGGCCCCTGGATGCATTACAGCCACTTCTTTTTGCTGCCGACGATGCTCAAACCTGGCCTTGAGTGGTTCGATGCTCACCTGAAGGGCCAACCGGAACGCCTGCCGCCGTCCCCGGTTCGGCTGTATGTGATGGGCGCGGACGAGTGGCGTGAATATGACGAATATCCGCCGCCGTCCCAGCCGCAGCGTTATTATCTGGGCGGCGAAAAACGACTCAACTTACAGCCGGATGACTCGCTGCCAAGCCGCTACTGCTACGATCCCCTGCGTCCTGCACCCATCATCGGCGGGACACAGTTTTCACTTTGGGCAGGCCCGCGCGATAACCGCAGACTGGAACGCCGGGCTGATGTCCTGACATTTACAACCGAATCATTACAGCATCCGGTGGAGGTGATTGGCGCAGTCAGCGCGGTACTTTTCGTGCGCTCTTCCTCGCAGTTTACTGATTTTTATGCCCGGCTGTGCGATGTTCACCCTGATGGGCGCTCGATCAATATCTGTGATGGTTTATGTCGCCTCGAACCGGGCAAAGGTGAGATGCAGCCGGACGGAAGTTTTCGCATCACTATTGACCTGTGGGCGACAGCCTATCGCTTCCTGCCGGGGCATCGTATTCGACTGCTGCTATCCAGCAGCGCCCATCCGCGCTGGGCAAGGCACACCAATACACCCCATCCGCTGACAGACACGATTACGCGCCCAGCCGAACAGACCATTTACCACGACATCGACCATCCTTCGGCATTGGTTTTGCCCGTCACGAGGACATCATGAACGATCAGGTATTCGATTTTGTGGTGGTGGGTTCGGGATTCGGGGGCAGCGTTTCCGCTATGCGCCTGACTGAAAAAGGCTACAGTGTGCTGGTGCTGGAGCGGGGTAAACGCTTTCGTGACGAAGATTTTCCGCGTACAAACTGGAACATCCTTAAATATTTATGGCTGCCCGCTGCCCGCTGTTTTGGCATCCAGCAGATCAGCTTTATGAACGATATTATGGTGCTGCACGGCAGCGGGGTGGGCGGTGGCAGCCTCGTTTATGCCAATGTCCTGATGGAGCCGGGTGACAGCTTATTCAATAGTGCTGGCTGGCGCGATCTTGCTGACTGGCGGACAGTGCTGCGCCCGCATTACGCAACAGCCCGGCGGATGCTTGGCGTCACAGCCAATCCACATCTGACTGCGGCAGACCACATCCTGAAGGCAATTGCCGACGAACATGGACAGGGCCATACCTTCCGACCGGCGGACGTTGGCGTGTTCTTTGGCGAAGCCGGGAAAACTGCTGCCGATCCTTACTTTGGTGGGCAAGGGCCAGACCGAACCGGCTGTACCCTGTGCGGCGGCTGTATGGTGGGCTGCCGTCATGGCGCGAAAAACACACTCGTCAAAAACTATCTCTACTTTGCCGAAAAACAGGGCGCAGCTATCCGCGCCGAATCAGAAGTGATTGACATTCAGCCCCTGCCAGAAAATCAGGCCGATGGTGCTCGCTATCACGTCGTTTATCGCCGCACGACGGCGCTGCCCTTTGACCGCCGCCGTTACCAGGTGCGCGCACGAAATGTGGTGATTGCTGCTCACGCGCTCGGTACAATGCGCCTGCTGTTCCACTGCCGTGATGTGACACGCTCGCTGGAAAAACTCTCGCGCTGTCTGGGGGCGAATGTCCGCACCAACAGTGAGGCGCTGGTGGGTTCAACCAGTCGGGATTCCAGTGTGGATTATTCGACAGGCGTGGCGATTACATCCATTTTTTCGCTGGACGCGGTCACACAGGTAGAACCCGTCCGCTACCCGCACGGTTCATCATTCATGCGCCTGCTGGCAATTCCAATGATCGAGGGTGCGGACAAAATCCTGAAACGCTTTTACAAAACCTTCTGGCATGGCCTGCGCCATCCCTGGGAATTCGTTTATGCAAAGTTTTTATCACAGTGGGCAAAACGCTCCACCATCCTGCTCATTATGCAGACTGAAGAAAGTACCCTGCGTGTGCGCTTTGGGCGCAATCTGTTCACCTTGTTCCGGCGCGGGCTGGTATCCGAACTGCCGGATGGCGTCTCCCTTTCACCCGATGAGCATATTTCGCACGGCCTGACGCATACATTCGCTGCAAAAACGAAGGGCATCGCGCAGGATACAATTCCCGAAACGCTGCTCGGCATTCCAGCCACCGCACACCTCATCGGCGGCTGTCCGATGGGGACGAGCGATGCCGATGGTGTGGTGAGCCTTAACTGCGAAGTCTTCAATTATCCCGGCCTGTATGTGGTCGATGGCTCGATTATTCCGGCAAATCCCGGCGTGAACCCAAGCCTGACCATTACGGCGCTGGCGGAATATGCCATGAGCCATATTCCCGCCAGAACCATCACTTGAATACAGTCATGCGCCTACCGCTTCAATACTGGGCCAGTGGACGAGAAGCAGCGCTCCCAGCACCAGCAGGTTAAATACCAGCGCCGATAACGCCGGAGCAGTAACCGGCGTCGTCCAGAAAACCACCAGCCCGACGATCGAGATGACAGCGGCGATGATGGCTGCATTACGCCACCAGCTTTGCTGTCCCAGCAGCCCGAACACGACTGCGCCAAAAGCGATAATCGCGGCCACCCATAACAGGCCGCCAATTAAACGCGCTCCGCTTTCCTCCGTAAGCAGCCATGAGCGTGACGATTGCCCCCAATCTGCAATACCGAGAAGCGGTATCAGAAAAAGAACATGGCCGATGCCATGGGCGGCGATAATCAACGCCAGAATGGTACGTAACATATTATTTTCTCCTGAAGATTGCTTATCTCCGGGCAGTGTTCGCTGTCGCACCGACATACTGCGGCAGATACAGGATGCCTGATAAGTCTGTTTTTCTTTAATATTTTGGCGCATCATATAAAACAGTAGTAGTGATAAAGATCACATTTCTGGTAATTTCTGAATACCAACCTGATTGATCGTGAGAAGAATCGAGGGCGCTTATCCCGAAGGAGCGGTCATTCCTCGTAACCCAAAACGTCCGGCACGCTGGGCGGTTGCGGCTGGCGCAAACCTGCCTTTTCCAGCCGGTCAAGTACAGCGGCATTAGCGATAGCCGCCAGCAGGCCACCTGTGATGAGTATCCAGGCGACGGCGAATAAAAAGGTACTGAGGATAACGAGTGGCAAAATCACCAGCCACAGGCCAAGTGTGAACAAGGGATTCAGGTAGACCATGACAGCGGCATTGCGGAATGCCCCGCGCAGAGTGGGTTCTTTCATCTCGTAAAACAGCGGCCACAGGTAGAGCTGAATCGAAAACCAGACCAGCAGTGCCAGCAGCCACACCCAGCGCAGCACAGTTGCCCCTACCCCCGGTTGCGTCCAGTAGGCTGCCAGATTGACGACATTGATGCCGACTACAACCAGATTGAGGACACCCAGCACAAACCCCCGCCGCAAATTATCGCGGAAGCCCTGCCAGAATTCATCAAGATTGACGCTGGGCGCAGTCTGAGCGGTGCGGCTGAGGCGAATTAATCCCGCCCAGGCAGCCGGGGCGGTGACGATGGGCAGTGACAGCATCAGCCAGAGCAGGTTGCCCCAGACATAAATGTAACCGCGATGGTTGACGTTTCGCAGCCCGCGCCAGCAGGCTCTCATGCCAGAAAAGATCAAGTTTTTACGACCATCTTCTAAAAATCGGCATATTCTGAAGGGACACGAAAGCTCATGTCCCTTCAGCGCCGGAATATCAGGCCGGGCAGTTACAGATTGGCGAATACATGCCGCAGTCCAGACCTGTATCGGTGCAGCCTGCCGGGCAGAAATACTGGGGGTCAACACAAATATTGACTCTTCCCGGCTCTGCCGCTGGCACACGGGTGGGGTCGCCATAGGTGACATCGCGGATAGTTGTTGCGCGGGAAGTGGCGCAGGCCAGTTCGCCATTCACATAGGCCGAAACTTCCCATGTCAGCGTGCCGGTTCCTCTCGGCGTGGCGTTGACAGAAGTCGCGGGCGCATTGACCGAAAATTCGCCGACCAGCGCCCCGCCTCCATCATAAACGCGGACCGTATAGCTGGTTGCGCCCGGCGCGGGATCCCAGTAAAACGGCACTTCATAACCGGGCATGGTGCCAAGCGGCGATGTGGGCCGGAAACCGCTGCAATCGGCCTGCCCGGCTGCCGGGCCGCTCAGAACCGGGCCAGCAGCACTGCTGCCGCCCTGCCCCGTGTTACCTCCGCCGATGTTTTGCAGGATGGCCTGAATATCGGCCAGTGTGGGAACGCTGATGGGATAGTTGAGGATGTTCGGCGGTAGATTGTTCAGCGTTTGCAGGTCAAGTAATTCTTCTGCCGTCAATGGGCGTGCCTCGCCCCAGGGGGTGCTGAAGCCGCCCTCAGCCCCGGCGCCGCCGCCGGGCGGGTCACACTGGACGGATTGGGCCGTGAAGCCGGTTGGCAGTTTGATGATGCCTTCATTAATCTCCGCGCCACCGTCAATGACCATCACCTGGGTGATGAAACACTGGGTTTCGGGGTCGAGTACCTGCTGCTGAATCAGGCCGCCAAAAGCGTTGATGATGGCTTCGTTGCTGCTCAGATCGCCGAAGCTGGTCTGGCCGCTGCGGAAGACGACGGTTGAGCCAATCTGCACATCTGCGCCATTGACCGTTAAATTCACTTTCAGATTTTGTGGCCCCTGCACCACCAGCGCGTCGGGCGCGTCGTTGCAGTTGGAACCGCTTATGCCTGTTGTCAGGTAAAAGGCCTGCATGGGCGTCCGCAGGTCGCTGCTGAGGACGGGCAGCACCCCAATGTCAGACTCCGCCCGCAGGAATTCGGCGCTCATCCAGCCTGCAGCACCATTAAAGGTGACACGCAGCCATGCACCATCAGCACTGCGGCCATCGGCGGGCAGTATGGTTCCGCTGCTGACGCTGCTCAGCACATTGCTGCGCGTGCTGGGGCCGCTGCGGATGTTGACACTGCCGAGCGCTTCTACATTAATCGGGTCAGCGGGCGTGAAAGCATCTTCCGGCGCGACGGCATTTTGTAATTCGGCCTCGCCCATCAGCACAAAAGTCACCGCCTGCCCTGGCAGCGAATTGGGAACATTGGCCTGCACTTTCATGACCGCCACTCCCCAGGTCTGGGTTGCTTCGTCCAGCGGCGCGGTCTGGATGGTGTCAATCAGTGTCAGGCCGGTGCGGTCGCTGGCTTCGCTGAAAAAGTCGTCGGCCTGCGGCTCGGTGAAAGTCGCGCCGACGCGATTATAGCCGTAGCAGGCGCTGTTACGGTCAAGCGCATCGCAGTTCTGGCCGAGTTCGGCTAAGGCCTGCTCAACGATAGCGGGGCAGGCTTCCTGCGCCAGCGCGCCTGTGATAGCGATCATGAGCGGCAGCGTGAGCAAAAAAAGACGGATTTTTCCCGTGAAAAGTCGGAGCATGAGTATTTATCACATCATCTATAACAAGGTTGAAAGAATTATAGAGTGAATCTGCTATTCGCGCTGGATTCATTTATGCTGGATGTGAGTCTTTCAGCATAAGAGGCTGGTTTTATACACGCGCTCATCCCTGTCCCACTGGAGGCCGCTGCCCGCGAAAGCTGGCGCGAATACCTGGAACTCGGCGCGAGAATAAAAATGACATCGACGCGCTGGCGATTGGTAGAAATGGTGAAAATGAGAATCGTCTGTTTTTATCATCACTGTCAAAAATTACAGATTGTTGTGGCGGCGGCGGCGGTGGCGGCGACAAGCTTTTTTCGGTTTTCCGCCGCCATCAGGCGCTTCAAGTACCCTATACAACCTAGAAGCGCGTGTGTCATGTAGAGCAGTGTAGCATGGAAATGTGGGGGCAGGTGAAACATTTGTCATAACATTTGTTTCGATTTTGAGGGGAGATTTTTGAGATAAAAGTTAAAAGTAGAAAGTTAAAAGGTAAAAGGGACAGTTAAAGGGGACAGGGAAAAGGCATCACGTTAAGGGAGTTTCAGGTCGTCTTACCCCATCCCCCGGCCCCTTCCCCGTAAACGAGGAAGGGGAGAAAATTCATCCACAGACGGGTGTGTATCGCGCTACAGACGTTCAAAATTGCTTAACCTGATACTGATGAGGCACACGGCTGTGCGCCCCCTTTGAAGATGTGCGCTATTGAAATGAATGATTGGTTCGGGTGATGGCGGCGGTTATTTCAGCACGCGGTAGCGAAGATGGGTGGCGGCGGGGGTGGGGAGCGCCCGGATGCGTTCCAGCTTAATCTGGCTGTCGCCGATGTTGGCAAAGAGGGGCCGCCCCGCGCCGAGCAGGATATTGGCGACGTGAATTTCCATTTCATCCACCAGCCCGGCCCGGAGATACTGCTGACTGACATTGGCGCCCATCAGGCTGACATTTTTGCCAGCGGCGGCGGCCTGCGCCTGCTGCAAGGCACTTTCCATGCCGTCGGTGACGAAGATGAAGGTCGTCATACCTCTCTGGAGGGTTTCATGGGGGCGATGGGTCAGGACAAATACCTGCGTTGGGCCAAAGGGCGGTGCATCACCCCAGACACCCTGGGCGATATCGAAGGTGCGCCGCCCCAGGACACACGACCCCAGCGTTTGCATGGGTTCTTCGAACAGCACGAGATTATCATCGGCAGTCGGGTTGTGGGCCCACTCATGCAGCACAAACCCGTTATCGCCCAGGCCATTTCCGGGGCCATCATTGGGCCCGGTGACAAAACCATCCAGCGACATGGTGATATCAATGACTACTTTTCCCATGTGAGTACGCTCTCCGCTTTTTGAGTTAACGATCAACTCCCTTAATATACCCTATAGGTTATATAACTGTCAAGATATATAAGTGCGTTAGTCACGGACTGCATGTTGGCAGACCAAACGAGACATCAAAATCAGCAATTTTAGGAGATAAATCAAGCGAAGAGACGATATTTTCTCCTATCCTCGTAAAATATCTTAAAGTCTTTGGCGACGTACAGCTACGGTGACACTGCCTGCCATATCCTCTCCCCGCGCCTGCGTCGTCAGCAGCATTATGAGCGTGAAAAACACCAGTCGAAGCCTGAACAAAATTAAGAGCATTTGCTTGTAACTGTCGCTGTTCTAATTAGGCGGAAATTAAATAAGTAGATCAAATCTGGTGTTCTTTCATCACCAATATCCAATCGTATTCTACTCAGCCGTGTCTTTTCATCTAATGGGTATATTGCTGAAATTGGAAATACAATAGTCTCAAGTTGACCTCGTGCATAACCAATCCTAATGTAACGCGATCCATCATAAGTGGTGTAGCGATCATTTTCTAAAACATAATAAATATACAAGTCCTTGCCAACCGGAGCATTGAGTTGAAGATAAATATGGCTGTAATCACCCAAACATAAACTGAGATTAACTACATTCTTCATTTCAATGTATGGGTCATTTCCTGTGACATGATAAGCGTTAGGTTCATTTGCTCGCCGAAGATTAACTAGATTCCATAAGTGAGTATCAGTGAAATCAAAAACATAATCCCTGATGCTGGTTGCTGGAAGAGTTGAGGTAGGCCTAGGCGTATTTGTTGGAGGTCTAGGCGTATTTGTTGATTGCTGGGTTGCTGTAGATGTAGGAGTAGGCGTATCTGTGACTATAGGCGGAGGTGGAATATTGCCACCTCTTTGAATAAAAGCCGCAATTATTACAAAAAGACCGGCGATTATCGTTAAAATCAGGCCCTCACGTAGAGATGATCCCGATGGAGGTTGATTACCCATATTATTCTCGTTGAGTAAAGAACAATGTTACCTTACAGAATAGAATAAATACCTCTATTATGCAATAAATAATCTTATAATGGTCGCAAACCGCAGATTTGTGCTGTAGATAGATTAGTTGAAGGGATTTTCAAGATTATTCCGGCCCGTCGTAATCGTGGTCGGTAGGGTGGATGTGGCGCATGGGGCGTTCGCGCGTCATTTCCTCATGCACCTGCGCCACCAGCCCCGGCATACGCGCCATCATGAAAAAGGTGTTGCCAAGTTCGGGCGGGATGCCTATATCCAGCAGCAGTGCCCCGATTGCGCCATCGACATTGACCGGGAGCGCCCGCCCCATCTGCGTTTCGACAGCCGCCGCCAGCGCTTCCCCGACGATACCCGCTTCCGCCGCCAGTTTCATGAGCCGGGCGGTGCGCGCGCCCTGCGGGGTGGCGATGCCGAACTGGCGCAGGAGTGCCTTGCCCTGATATTGGTGCAGGCGAGCCATCAGCTTTCGACCCCGCGCACCCGCACTGCCTGATAAGCAGTATGGCCGCCGTGCCAGCTCGACAGCCCGATTTGCCCGCTCAGACAGGGCGCGGACGCATCACGCCAGCGCAGGGTTTGCTTCGCGCCATCCGGCCCATGAGCGGTGGCCTTCAACTGGTCGCCTGTTACCGTCAAGTGCAGGCTACAGGTTTCGCCATGTGACCAGACGAACGGCGCTGAAGCGACCAGCGTGTAATCACCGGCTTTTTTGTAGAGCGCGATTTGACCATCGGGCGCGAGGCCAAAAGCATAACCCCGCCGCGCCCCGCCTACCCGCGCATTTATCAGGTGATGCTGGCCCGCCAGTGGAATCAGATCAGCTTCCAGCGTGTAATCTGTCCAGCGGATGTCGCCGGAATAGCTTTCGCACACGCCCGGCCCGCCGCCGTGATAAGCGCCGTCTTCCAGACGCCAGTAACCGCGCAGCCGTGTCCACTGGCTGATGCCGCCTGACTCGGCGCGTTCATGGGCGAAGGTCAGCTCGTAATCGGGCGTGCCTGACCAGTCCAGGTCGATCAGTTGAAACGAGCCAATTTCCCACAATTCGCCGCTATTCCGCAGCACCACACCCACTTCTGAGAGGCAGGCATCCCTGAGCGGCGGAATGCGGTAGGTGAGGGTATGCGCCGCGCCGGGGGTCAGATTTTCGCCCTCGCCCTGATGGGCGGTTTTGCCGTTGTCATCATAGACATAGAGCGCGGCTTTGAGGGTATCCGGCGCGCCTTCCGGCAGATAAATGGTCGCGGTCACGGTCTGGCCGGGGTAAATCAGCGGCGAAAAGCAGGCTTCATAATAATTGCCGCTCAACTCCTGGGGTCGGTAATAGGTGCGCGTGAAAACCCGCACCTCGCCTTTTTTGTTCAGCTTGCGGATGCTGGTTTGCAGCGCGGCCTTGTCCGCCAGGCGACCCTGATGAATCGGGCTGAGTTTCTCGCCCCGCGCCTCAAAATTGGCCGTTGAGCCGGGATAGCGGAAGTGATAGCGCGGGCGCGGCGTGACGGTTTCGCCCGCCATTTCCCGTCCCAGCGCCGTGAATAAATCAGCGCACTGGGGAATGGTCAGCAGGTTGCGGGTGCCGATGATGCTGGAGGCTACCAGCAGATCATTGATCGGTTCGCGCCAGTGTGGGTCAATCCCCGCCAGCCCCACCGCCACGCCCATGATCGCGCCGACATTGCCGACGTTGCAGTCAGTATCCCAGCCGCTCATGTTGGTGATCTGAATCGCACGCGAAAAATCGCCCGCGCCATAGAGCAAACCGAGCGCCAGCACACCGGCGTTGGGGATGATATGCACGATGCCGGGATAGCGGTCATAGCCAAAGTGGGCTTTGAGATAGGCGTAAGCCTGACGCCAGTCATGGGGGTGCTGCTGGTGCTGGTCGAGCATGGCGTTGATGACACGGGCATACTCGCCATTTGCTGAAATCTGCGCCAGCCCGATTTCGATCAGTTGGCGCGGATCGCCTTCCGAGAATGCCGCGCTCACCAGCGCCGCCACGAAACGCCCGCCGTCAATGCCCGCGCCATCGTGGGAAACGCTGGATGCTCTGGCCGCCAGATCAGTCGCCAGCGCCGGGTTATCAGGCGCGACCAACCCCCAGATGTCGCTGAAAATCTGCCCGCCAATCTGCTCCGCCACTGCCGCGCCATTCTGGGCAATCGAGCCGGAACGCGGCGCATCCATGCCAGCGGTCAGATTGAGATAGGCGGTATGCTCGGTGGAGACACCATAACCACCCCACCAGAGCGTCCCATGCTGGTCGCCGAGGTAATTCAGCCAGGTTTCACCAATCTGGGCGGCGGTCAGTTCGGGCGATGCGCCGAAATCTTCCAGCGCACGAATCAGAATCATCGGCACGGCGGTATCGTCATCCGGCTTGAAGATTTTGCCGCTGTCTTCGCGCAGGTAGGTCGTCACCTCGCCCAGGTTGTCGCGGATTTCCTCGTATGTCCAGCCTTCCAGCGGTGCGCCGAAGCGGACGCCGATGCATTTGCCGAGCCACCCGGCATAGACGCGCTCATCATAATCAGGGGGCAGTGTCATGTTGAATATCCCTCACCCTTGTCTTTATATTGTTGAATAATGCCGGGTATCGAAAGCGCCACCATACAGGTGCGTTCCGAGCGCAGACTTCCGGCGATGGCACTGCGTTCGCAGCCCAGCTTATGCAGCGCCTCCATGACTTTGACGCGAGTCGGCTCGCGCACCAGGTCAACATCATTGTTGACGACGCGGACGGCAGTGGCTCTGGAAACCCCGGCTAACCTGGCAACATCAGGCGAGGTGGGTCATGAGCCTGCAAAGATGACTTAAATGAAACTGATCTCATTTTGAGCAACAGAGCAGCAGCCTTTTGGGCGATTGTCAAACACTGATTGGCAATCGCTGTCGAATTTCCGTGCTACAATAGCCAGGACGCCATTTACAATTGTACTGCTATCGTGTCCCAGATTCGCAAAATTCTGCACCTCGATCTTGATGCCTTTTTCTGCGCTGTCGAAGAAAGCATTGATCCGGCGCTGCGCGGGCGACCTTTCGCCGTCGGCGGGCGGCCCGACCAGCGCGGCGTGGTCGCTTCCTGCTCCTATCCGGCGCGGCGTTTCGGCGTGCATTCCGCCATGCCGATGTCGCGGGCAGTGCATCTCTGCCCCGATTTAGTCATCGTTCGCCACAATTTCGCCGCCTATCGTGCCGCTTCTGAGCGGGTGATGGCGCTGCTTAACAACCTCACCCCGCTGGTTGAGCAGATTTCGATTGATGAGGCGTTTCTCGATGTGACCATGCTGCGCGACGATGCCGAAACGCTGGCTCGCCGCCTGCAAGCTGCTATCCGCGATGAGCTGGCGCTGCCGTCGTCGCTCGGTGTGGCATCCAACAAGCTGATTGCCAAAATCGCCAATAACATCGGCAAATCCGGCGCGAACCGTGACGCTCCACCTTATGCTGTAACGGTCATTCCGCCCGGCCAAGAAGCCGCTTTCCTCGCTCCGCTGCCCGTGCGCGAGTTGTGGGGTGTCGGCCCAAAAACCGCCGACAATCTGGCGCGATTACGGATCACTACTATTGGCGATCTGGCCGCATACCCGGCGGATGAACTGGCGCGGCGTTTTGGCAAACTTGGCGCGGAGATGGCCGAACGGGCGTGGGGGATTGATAACAGCGCGGTACAGCCGGAGAGTGAAACCAAATCGGTCAGCAAGGAAACGACTTTTGCCCGTGATGTGCGCGATGGCGTGACGCTTCAGCGGACGCTTCGTGAACTAGCCGACGGCGTTGGGCGCAGTTTACGCAAAAAAGGGCTGCGCGGCACCACCGTGAAAATCAAACTGCGCTGGGCAGATTTCACCACGCTCTCGCGGCAGGTGACGCTGGAACAGGCCACCGCCCACGATGATGAAATTTTCGCGGCGGCGCTGGATTTGTTTCAGCGGGCGTGGCCGTTGGGTCGTCCGGTGCGGCTGATCGGCGTGGGTGTCAGCGGCTTTGGCGAAGATCGTCAGCAGCTATCACTCTGGGGACAGGCGGCCAGCGATGAAGCCCACCGCCTTGAATCGGTGCTGGATAAACTGCGTGATCGTTTTGGTGAAGATGTCATCCAGCGCGGGAGTGATCTGCTGGACGAGGATTAAGCAGTAACCCGCCGCCACAGCCCTTCGTAATCAACAATCACGCCCTCGTCATCCACTTCCAGCCGCGCTGTGAAATCCAGCGCAGGCGCTTCGTAGTGATAATGATGGGTGTCAAGGCGGGTGTAGCGCTGGTGGAGCAGTTCCAGCTTCAGCGATGGAAAGCGCACCCATACGGCGTTGACTGCGGCTGACTGCCCCACCTCCAGATTGAGGCGGCGGATCGGCAGTGTATTGGTAGCCGGTGAAATTTCCAGGTCGATGTCCTGAACATCATCGGGAAAAGCGATCTGGTGGCCGTTTGCAGACCAGCCGTATGTGGGGGAATGCATAACCGTGAGGCGCTGGCTGTCATGGTTATAGGTCTGGTTGATGGCGACCAACCGGGTTTGCCACTGTCGGGTGCAGTGTATCTGGTAATCAATGAATCCGGGCTGGCCTTCGAGAAGCAGGATGATTTTGCCTGTTATGATGTACCTTGTCGGATGTTCGGTGATCTGAAGGTGTTGCAGGCTCTTGTCCCCTTGCAGCAGCAGCGGTTTCATGTGTCTACCCTAATGACTATAAGAAGCATTAACTGAATTCTCGCCGGGTCTTTATCCAACCTTCATCACGGCATGTTATCCTGAATTTCAATAACCGCCCATTAGCGCCAGCCTCAAGACACTGGCAACTGGCAGCATCCATGAAAACCTTTGAAAAACGCTCCGTCATGCCCACGACCATGGCAAAAATGATGGCCTTCCACGAAAGCCCGCGCGCCCTGCACAACCTCACCCCTCCGCCTATTTTCGTTCAGGCGCTCAGGGATGAGCGTCAATCACTGACCGAGGGCGACATCTGGTTTCGCCTGTGGTTTGGCCCGATTCCGATCAACTGGCACGCCCGTCACCAGCCCGGCCCGACGCCCACTTCCTTCATTGATAAGATGATCGAAGGCCCGGTAGCCTACTGGGAGCATCACCACCTGATGAGCGAAGTCCCCGGCGGGGTTGAACTGATTGACCGCCTCACCATCGAACACAAGCCCGGTTTGCCGGGGCTGCTCACGCGCCTCATGTTCGACGGCCTGCCGCTGCACATCCTGTTCTTTTACCGCCACCTGCGGACGCGCCTCAGCACGCGCTAGAGTCGTAAACCATCCAGCACCGCGCCGAGCGCCTGCTGCGCTTCATGCAGCGCTGCCGGGGGGTTTTCCGATTGGGCAATCCACAGGGATGCTTCGTTCATCGCGCCCGACAGCAGATGCGTCAGCGCCATCACCGGCAGCCGTCTGATAATGCCCTCAGTCATCAACGCCGCCACAATATCGGCCAGCAGTCGCATACTGTGCTGGGCGTCCATCTCGCGCCAGCGCTCCCACCCCAGCACTGCCGGGCCGTCAATCAGCATAATGCGCTGCACCGCTGGTTCAAGGCTGCTGGCTAAAAAAGCCTGACAGCCCGCCTGGAGCTGTGACCACCAATCCGCTTCACCTGCTGCTGCTGCTGCTACACTGGCCGCTACATCACGCTGCACCGTTTCCAGCACTGCCGCGAACAGACCTTCCTTACCGTCAAAATGATGATACAGCGCCCCCCGCGTCACCCCTGCCCTGCTGACAATATCCTCCGCCGCCGTCTGCGCGTAGCCCCGCTCAGCGAAAATGTCCCGCCCGATAGCAATCAGGTTTGCCATCATCAGGTCGCGCTGTTGTGCTTTGGTCTGCTTCGCCATATCATGCCCTCGCCATTGACATACATACAGTTTGTATGTATTATACGTACAGCGTGTATGTGTAATCAGAAAATGATACCACAAAGGAGATTGTTGTGAAGTTGTCCAGCCACTATGTCGTCATCTGCACCGATAAAGTCCTTGAAACCGCCGCCTTTTATCAGCAGCATTTTGGCTTCCAGCGGACATTTGAGGCTGACTGGTACATCAGCCTGGCGCGGTCAGAGTCGCCATCCTATGAACTGGCTGTGCTGGATTACACCCATCCGACCATCCCGGAAGCCTTTCGTAAACCGGCGCAGGGGGTCATTCTCAATTTTGAAGTGGAGGATGTGGACGCGGAATATGCGCGGCTGACCCAGGCGGGGCTGCCTGTGCATCTGAACCTTCGCAGCGAGGATTTCGGCCAGCGCCATTTTATCACCGCCGACCCCGCCGGGCTGCTCATCGATGTGATTCAGCCGATTCCGCCAGTTGGCGACTTTGCCGCTCAGTTCATCGAGCGCGAAGCCTGATCGTTTTTTGGCAGTGGCGCAGGATGACTCTCGCCCTGATTCTGCGCCACTCTTCGGATAGCGTTGACCAGCTCTTCAATTCTCACATTTTTGAGAAGATACTGTTCCGCACCAGCATCGAGCGCGCTCTCCAGCAGTTCGACTTCTACCGTACTCGTCAGCACAATGATCTTAATCTGGGGGTAAGTGTGATGAATAATCGCGGTAGCCGTCACGCCATTCATGTGCGGCATCACCAGATCCATCAGAATGACGTGCGGACGTATACTGCGGCAGAGTGCGACTGCCTCCTGACCATTAGGCGCTTCGGCTACAATTTCTACATCATCAAATAATTCCAGCGCCATACGCAGCGCCAGGCGCACCTGTTCATGGTCATCGACCACCATGACACGAATAATCTTTGCCATTTGAAACCTGATTTCACGGTCATCACATGCTGAAGCGTAAGCTACAAGTATTAGTTATGTATCAGAGTGCAAAATTCAAATCAGAAAATAGGCCAGGTGGCTATGCGGGCCCTAGGTCGCTCCCATTCCACACCAGGATAATACGAGTCCCCTTCCCAACTGCGCTGTCAATGCTCAGGGATGCGCCAATCGCTGCGGCGCGCTCGCGCATGGTTGTCCAACCGATTCCAGCCAATGTTGTCTGCTGGTCGAACCCCTGACCGTTATCTTCAATCCGCAGCGTCACCTGATCCACATCATAGTGCAGGGTCAGCTTCAGTTGGGCAGCCTGGCTGTGTTTAATCATATTATTAATGCTTTCCTCGGCAATACGGTACAGCGCCACCTGCACATCAGCCGGGAGTATCTCCTGGCGCACCTGGATATCCAGAACCAGATCGAGCGATTTGTGTCCCTGCGCGCGCTCGCCTAGCTGCCTGAGAAGATCATGCATTTTGGAGCGGATAATCGCCTCTGGCCGCAGTTCAATCAGCAGCAAACGCATCTCAGCCAGCGCCCCTCGCGTGATCATCACAATCTGCTCAGTTCGCTGCGTGGCTTTTTCCGGGTCGCGTTTCCACAATCGCGGCAGTGTCTCGGCAATAACCAGCGATGAATAAAGCGATTGGTTGACCGAATCGTGCAGTTGTCTGGCAAGCCGCTGCCGTTCTTCCAGAATCGCCGCCTGGCGCTGCTGCTCGATAATTAACCGCTGGATTTCCTTCGCCTCAGTAATTTCCGGGCTGATGGTCAGAATGTATTGTGGCGTACCCGACCCATCCCTTATCAGGGACACGCTGTTATTCACCCACACATCAGAACCATTTTTATGGATATAGCGCATTTCCAGCACAAAATCGCCTTCCTGGCGTCTGATGCGTTCCAGCAGTTCCTCATTACGGGCAAGATCATCAGGATGGGTAATATCCGCCATGCTTTTTTCCAGCAGTTCTTCACGGCTGTAACCCACCATATCACAGTAGCGTTTGTTGACAAAGACGTACTTCCCGTTCAGGTCACTCTGCGCCATGCCCACCGTGTTCTGATTGACAATCGCCTGAAAACGCGCCTCGCTTTCCTCAAGCCTTTGCTGGGCGATAACCTGATCGGTCACATCAAAGGTATAGATGAGAATGCCGCTGACAATTCCCTGCTCATCCTTAATCGGTTGGGCGACAACGTTAAAATACCCCTGTTCTAAAACGCCATCGAGGCCGCGCTTGATAATGACCTGAAATTCATTAGCGACCTGTGCGCTGCCAGAGCGAACCACCCGCTCAAACACATCGTAGATTCGCTGCCCTTCCACATCGGGGAAAACTTCTCGAATGGTTTTGCCGATTAAGCTCTCTCCATCCCGGCTGAACAGGCGTTGATAGACAGGATTGACCAGGGTATGCACATAATGAGAACCATGCACCGCAGCAATGCCACCCGGAATCTGCTGAAGCAGATTTTCAATTTCGTGAATGGCTGTGTCTGTATCCAATTTGGGGGGGGAATAACCGTCTGAATTCTGGTTTGAGTGAAAATTATCTTGCCGCGACATACCCGTTACCTTTTTCGATGCTCCGCCATCTGTTCATGATTGATTTATGGTTGATTCTAAAGAACATGCTCATGAGCAAATTCTTTACGGCATATACTATACCGTGCGGTTTCTTAAAACATAATTAGAGGGCGTCTGATTTTAGCTTCCCTTAATCTTTTCCTTTTACCTGAATCAAATAAGGGCGCGGACTCGCATCCACACCCTCTCTAAAAGCCAGTGTCCGAAAGTCGCCCAATTGTTCTTCCGCCTGAACAAGGGGTTTAAACCCCTTGTTCAAGAATGAAAAATTTCGGCTGATGGCCTAGAGGCTGTTATGAACTCTGTTCGCCTGAGTTCAGCCCTCACCCTAAATCCCTCTCCCTCAGGGCGAGGGACTTGAAATCAATTTCGAGTTTGCTATCCTATTTCCCTCGGCTAGACGTGCATAACACGCTCTAGACGGCCTGCCGCGAGATCAATTCCTGAAAGTAACGGGCGCTGCGTTTGGGCGTGCGTTTCTGGGTGGCATAATCCACGTAAACGATGCCGAAGCGCTTGTCATAGCCTTCTGCCCATTCAAAGTTATCCATGAAGCTCCAGACGAAGAAGCCCTTGAGCGGCACGCCCTGGGTAATCGCGTCTTCCGAAGCCTTGAAATGCCCGGCCAGAAATTCCTGCCGTTTCGGGTCTTCAACCACGCCGTTGACCGGTTCGGGGTCATCAAAGGCCGCGCCGTTCTCGGTCACATACATAGCCGCAGGCGCATAATCACGGTAAACGCGCACCAGCAGATCGGTCAGCCCCTGCGGGTAAATTTCCCAGTCCATCGCGGTGAACTCGGCATTTTCCGGGCGTACACCAGCAAATTTACCGGGCGCGTTCTCGTCATATTTCATGATCGCCCGCTGGTAGTAATTAATGCCGAGGAAATCCATCGGCTGTTTGGCCGCTTTTACTTCGCTCAGGTCGATGCCTTCCAGCGCGCCCAGGCCGGTCAGCATTTCAACCATATCCGCCGGATATTCACCCTTATACACCGGGTCGAGGAACCAGCGGTTGAAGTGCCCGTCGAAGGCGATGGCCGCCTGCTTGTCCGCCTCACTGTCGCTGGCCGGGATGGTCGGCGTCAGGTTGAGCGTGATGCCTGCCGGGACGCCGGGGCAGTTCTGCCGGATGACCTGCATCGACTGACCATGCGCCAGATTCAGATAATGGGCGACTTTGTAAGCCGTGTTGGCATCATGCAGACCGGGCGCGTGCGCTCCAATCAGATTGCTGAGGATGGAAATGCACCAGGGTTCATTGAGCGTAATCCAGCCCTTGACCCGATCACCCAGCGAGCGCGTCATCAGGTCGGTGTAATCGGCAAACCATTTCGGACTGTCCGGGCTGGCCCAGCCGCCCTTGTCCTGAAGCGCCTGGGGCAAATCCCAGTGGTAGAGCGTCACCCAGGGCTGGATGCCATATTTCAGCAGTTCGTCGATCAGGCGGTCATAAAATTCAACCCCCTGCTCGTTGATGATGCCTTCTCCCGTCGGCATGACGCGCGCCCACGAGGTAGACAAACGGTAGGCCTGCACGCCCAGTTCGGCCATCAGCGCCACATCTTCAGCGTAGCGGTGCAGGTGATCGCAGGCGACTTCACCGGTTTCGCCATTCCTGACCTTGCCCGGCGTGTTGGAAAAGCGATGCCAGATGCACTCGCCCCGTCCTTCGCTCAGGCCGCCGCCTTCAATCTGGTAGCTGGAAGCGGCGACGCCCCATAGAAAATCTTTTGGAAAGTTCATGATAACGATACTCCGTATCGACTTAAAAGTTGAAAGGTAAAAGTTAAAAGAGCAATCTATTTTCCCTTTAACTTTCGGCTTTTAACTTTTAACTGTTAAGCGACCCACATATCCCAGGTGAACAGCGCTGTCTGCATTCCCATCAGCAGAATGCTGATAAGCGTCCAGGCTTTATCGAAAGCCACATTCTGCCCCAACCGGCTCAGGAAGATGAACACCGCCGGGACAGTCACTACATACCGAATCAAACTCTGCGGCGCACCACTCAACGTGACCGCCGCCAGCGCCCCCAGCCCGAACAGCACCACGCCGGGGTAACGCCTGATGGTGAACAGGCTGGCAACCAGCGCCAGCACAACACCGCCCAATTCCAGCAGATAGTATATCCGCATCTGCACATTTTCGGGGTTGGCGATAGCCTTGAAGGCGAAGTCCCAGCCGTCGCGCACCCGCTCAAAATCGAACAGCGCCCGCCCGAACCACATTTCCTCGACAAAGTTGAAATTCCGCCCGAAGGCCCGCTGCCAGATCAGATAGGCGGCGATGGGCAGCGCCAGGGCGAGGAGGCCCGTGAGGAATGATGCGTAACGAGTGACGAGTGACGAAGCCAAAGGCGCTGCTTCCTGCTCTCCTTCTCTATCCAGCGGGGAGGCGGTCGGAGGGTAGTATCGCCGCAAAAGCGAGCGCCAGTCATAGCTGTCAAGCCAGGCCAGCGCCAGCGGAGCCAGCAGCGCCAGCCCTGTCCCGCGTGTGAAGGTCGCCAGCGCCGCCAGAACACCCGCCAGCAGCAGCTTTTTACGCCGGGCCAGCGCCAGACAGCCGAATGCCAGCCCGACGAACAGGCCTTCAGTGAAAACCTGCGCCAGAAAAAAACCGGTAGGGAAGGCGATCAGGTAAAAAGCAGTGCGAATTCCGCCGGAAGCGGCCAGTTCCCTGTGTGTCAGATCATAGAGCGCGATCATGCCGCCCAGCGTCCCCAGCAGCGAGACGATCACACCGGCCAGCGATGCCGCGCCAATCGGCGTCAGATCAAAGGCCGCCGCCAGTGGAACGGCCAGCGCGCCTGTCAGCGAGGGATAGAGCGGAAAAAAGGCGTAGTTCAGCTTATAGGCCTTGCCGCTGCGCCCGGAAACGGTGCGCCCGTCGGGGTCATCGTAGCCGCCAACCGCGATGGACAGGTAATACTCCGAGTCCATCGACACCTGCCGGTTCATGAACGGCTCGGAAAGATAAGGAATACTGTCCTGGCTGTCCTCCAGCGTGAAATCCGGCGACCACTGCACGGCATAATCGGGACGGGCGGGCTGCATCCGCTCGTCCAGCAGCGTTTGAAAACCGAGGATAATAACCGCCCAGGCCGCCCAGAGCAGGATGATATTACGAAGGGATGAGGTGAATTTCATGGTTTCATCATTATAGTGGCAGGGATGCGAACAATCGTATCCCCACCAGAAATTATTGCCCTGCCGTTTCCAGCCCATAACCGAACGGGAACAACGGATCATCGAGCGCGGCGCTGGTCGGCACCTGCTCCATCGAACGCGGCCATGTGACCGGCAGCCTGCCGGTGAAAGGCGCATCGCCAAAAAGCGCATCAGCCACGCCCTGCCCTTCCGTCCCCGGCAGCCAGGCGGCGACGAAAGCATCCGCCGTTTCCAGATCATCGGTGATAATCATCGGACGGCCCGAAATGAGGATGATGACCAATGTATCGACCTGGGCGCGCATGTCATCAATCAGCCGGACATGACCGGGCGGCAGGATAAGATTTTCAGCATCGCCGCGCCCTTCGGCATAAGGCATCTCGCCGACGACGACAATGCCCACATCGGCCACCAGCGGCGCACCGTTCTCGTCCACAACAGCGCTGAAATCACCACTTTGATTGTAGTAAACCGATTCAGGGTTAGCCGCCGTCGCTTTAATCGCTTCCAGAATGGTCGTGCCGGGCGTGATGTCGTCCATGCCGCCCTGCCACTGGATCGTCCAGCCGCCGCTTTGCAGTCCAATATTATCGGCGTGCGCCCCGCCCACAAAAATGGTGGCATCCTTGCTGATGGGAAGCGCGTCGCCGTCGTTCTTCAGCAGCACCAGCGACTCGCTCACCGCTCGCCGGGCGACTGCACGATGCTCGTCCGAACCAAAGGCCGCTAGCAGCGATTCATCGCCAAAGGGTTCTTCAAACAGACCGATCTCGAACTTGACGCGCAGGATACGGCGTACCGCGTCGTCAATCCGCTCCATCGAAACATCGCCTGCTTCGACCGCTCTGGTCAGGGTGGTGATGAAACGCTGGGCGTCATACGGCACCATATTCATATCGACGCCTGCGTTGATGCCCGTCACCATCGCCCGATAATAATCCGGGGTGATCTGATCCATACCGGCCCAGTCCGAAACGAGGAAACCGGTGAATCCAAGTTCCCCTTTCAGCACCTCGGTCAGCAGATATTCCTGCGCGTGCATCTTCATCCCGCCCCAGCTTGAGAACGACACCATGATGCTGCGCGCGCCGGAATCGATAGCCGCCTGATACGGCGGCAGGTGCAGCACGCGCAGGGTTTCCTCATCGACATCGGTCACGCCCTGATCGATCTGATAATCCTCGGTGGTCGATGTCCCCCAGACGGCGCCGCCATCGCCGACAAAATGTTTGGGCGTGCCGATGACCGTGTGCGGCTCATCCAGCGAGGCGCCCTGCATCCCGCGCTGATAGGCAACCGCCAGTTCAGACACGAGCGCCGGGTCTTCGCCGTAGCTCTCGTAGAAGCGCCCCCAGCGAATATCCTGGACAACACCGACGAGCGGCGCATAATTCCAGTAAATGCCGGTGGCGATCATTTCCAGGGCGGTGATGCGGCCAATTTCCTCCAGCAGTTCCGGGTTACGGGTCGCGCCGAGGCCGATCTGCTGCGGAAAAATCGTCGCGCCATAAGCGTTGCCATGCCCATGCACCGCGTCAACGCCATAAATCATAGGGATGCCAAGCGGAGTCGCCAGCGCTGCTTCCTGATAGGCATTGACCATTTCCAGCCAGGCTGCCGCCGTGTTGGGCTGTGGGCTGCCACCACCGCCGCTGAGGACGCCGCCAATGTACCAGTCGGTGACGGAACGCGATGTGATGCTGTTCTTTTCAATCAGCGTCATCTGGCCGATTTTTTCTGCCAGCGACATGCGCCCCAGCAAATCCTCAACACGGGCTTCCACGGGCTGCGCCGGGTCTTTATAAGCGGGTGTGTCCTGCGCCAGCCCGACAGACGATACGGCCAGCGCAGTGACCAGCAGCAGCGCCAGTCGTAAAATCCATTTTCCAGACTGCTTCATCTTCAAACGTCCTTTTTATGACGCGGAATCATCCATAAATGTCTTAAAAACTGCCGAAAACGCGCCGTCATCCTGATCGATGCCGCTGCATGTGCCAGAAACCATCGCCGACCCACCGGGGCAGGTGCGGTCACGCCCCAATGCCCACATCGCCAGATGGCCGATGCCCTTCTCGCGGGCGAAATCCACCAGCAGGGCAGCATCATCCAGCGTAAAAACAGAAGGAACCGAATCGTTGCGGCCAATCATCGGCGTCAGGCCGATCATGGCCCATAACTCAGCCTCGCTTTTATCCGGGTAAAGTTCAGCAAGCTGCGCGTACAGCGATTCGGCGGCCTGTACCGAGCGTGCGCCCATCTCATCAGGCGGATAATCAGCGCCATAATTCATCGTCATGATGTTGACAACGGCGATGTCCACACCGTTATCAATGGCCGATTGCAGCAAGCTCAGGCCGTCTTCGGTCAATCCGGTTGGCATGACCGGCAGCGTGAACATCACGCGGAGCGGTTTGCCCGCCTCGGCAGCATTGGCCTGTAACGCGGCAATCGCCTGTGAACGGCGCTCAACCGATTCGGTTTCGGTGATTTCATGACCCTCAATATCAAAGTCCAGCGTCGTCACGTCGTAAGCATCAATCACGGCCTGATACTGCGCGGTCAGGCTTTCAACATCGGTGCAGACCTGCGCCAGTTCCTGCCCGGAAGCGCCGCCAAAAGCGATAATCACATCGCCACCGGCCTCGCGCAGTTTTTCGATGTCGGCAGCCAACTGTTTTTTCAGGCTGAGGGGTGATGCGCCATCCCAGGCGGCCTGACAGCTATCCCGTCCGGCGAGGACAAAGGACAGTGTCAGATAACGCAGTCCAGCCTGTTCGGCAAGATAGGCAATCGGGTAAGCCGACGCACCATAGACGTAAGGTGCGTACACCCGTTCCGGCCAGACGGGGGATTCATCGTCCTGGGCGCTGGTGACACCAAAAGTGATCAGCAGCACGATCAGCAGAAGCAGGCGTTTCATCACGTTATTCCCCTGGAATGACATAAAGGGTGACGGATGCGCCCGGCAGCGTTACTGTTTCGCCAAGCGCTTCTTCGCCCAGCAGTTCAGCGTTATGGTCAGCATCCAGCCGCCAGATTTCGGCATCACCGGCGGGGGTGAAACCATCAATTTTCAGCGGCAGGGTGCGCTCGTCCGGGCCGAGGTTGACGACAATCAGCGTCAATGCGCCGTCATCGCGTTTGGCGGCGTAAATCGTGGTGTCATTATCCGGCGACGAAGACTCGACCAGTTCCTGACCAAACTGTTTGTAAAGCAGATAGGTGTAGTAGGTAGGACGGGGTTCGTAGCGTGCCAGCATCCCCAACCCTGATGTGACCGAGGCCGACAGGGCAAAGTAGGAGACAATATCCACCTTCTGTTTAATCATCCGCCCCAGCACATCGGCCCACCAGATGGCGTTATAAAACGAATCGGGCGAAGCGACACCGCCGCCGGTGTTGGTATAGTGCGAATTCATCTCGGTGACGGCAATCGGCAGGTCACGCCCCAGCACATCGTTGATGTCCGTGCGTAGAATTTCGATCATGGTGTCGGTTTCAGCGGCGTTGCGGCGCAGGTCGTCGGTGGTAGCGCTGCTCAGCTTGCTGACCGGGAAGGGATAGCGGTGGATGGAAACATAATCCACCATGTCGCCGTTGGCTTCCAGAAAACCGCGCACCCACAGGCGCATTTCTTCCAGATAAGCGGCGTAGGTTTCGGTGGAGGGGTACTGATGCACCTCTGGCCCAATGAGCAGAATAGTGGGGTCAACCGCCAGCATCGCTTCAGCATGGGCGCGCCATTCGGTATTGAAACGCTCGATGGTGTAGTCTTCGTAGAGGGTCGGCTCGTTGCCAATCGTCCAGAAGCGGATGTTATAACCCTTCTCGATATTGGCATAGCGCACCAGTTCGGCGGATTTTTCCGGCGTGCCATTGACAACGCGGGTGCTGATGCTGATCTCCGCGCCCCAGGCTTTAGCCTGAATCATGAACAGGTCAAGCTGGTCAGGGCGAATGTCGTTGAGGTCGCCCCAGTTTCCCGCCGGAAAACGCCACAGTCTGATGCCGGAGTCAGCGGCCAGCGGAGCCATCTCCGGGCTGACCAGCGCCCAGGGGCCGTAGCTCGCCCCATAAACCTGCGGGCTGATTGCGCCCAGCGATTCATCCGCATCGACTCTCAGCGGGGTATCCTGAGCGGACACTGCGCCAAAAGTCAGCAGTAAAGTCAGTAAGCAAATCACATATTTCATAACATCACCTTTTCAGCAGGGAAAGCCTTGTCCACCCTGCAAAATTACTTTTTACGCCGACGGAATCACGTACAGCGTCACCGATTGGCCGGGGAAACGCATCACCGCCCCGCTGCTGATGGTCTGCGACTCAACTTGTTCGGCTTTGTGTTCAGCGTCAAAGAGCCAGACTTCAGCATCTCCGGCTGGTGTGAAATCATTCAGCACCAGCGTGCGATCCGCTGCTTCATCGCTCAGGTTGACAATCAGCAGCGTCAGCGTTCCGTCGTCGCGTTTGGCTGCATAAATCGATACATCCGAGTCAGCGGATTCGGCGGCGAGCAGTTCAGTCCCAAAATGGGTATACATCATGTAGGTGTAATAAGTGGGGCGCACATCATAACGTTCGATCAGGCCAAATCCGTTGGCACTGTCCGTCGCCAGACTCCAGTACAACACCATATCGACCTGCTGCCGAATCAGCCGCCCCAGCACATCGGCAAACCAGATGGCGTTATAGTGCGAATCGAGGCTGGCAGGCCCACCCATGCTGTTATTGGAGTTGGAATTGACCTCGGTGATAGCGATAGGCAGATCACGTCCGAGCGTATCGCGGATAAGCTGGCGCAGATTGGGAATACTGATGTCCCACTCGCCAACGGTGGCACGCAGCGCATCAATCGTCAAACTCTGATTGTTACTGGTGAAAAAGCCGGGAAAAGGGTAACGGTGCAGAGCGACAATATCCACCAGATCGCCATTTGCAAGCAGGAATTCCCGCAGCCAGTCCCGGCCTTCGCTGTCAACCGGGTGTCCACCGACGCTGTTAGGCAGATACTCGATATTTTCGCCGTCAATACTGAGGATGACATACTGAGTCAGGTCTGGGCCGACCAGCATGATATCAGGGTCAACTTCCAGCATAGCTTCGGCCATCGCCCGCCACTCGCGGTTCAGGTCTTCCGTTGTATAGGGCGTATTGAGAAGCGGGCCAAACAAATTGGGTTCGTTGCCAATGCTCCAGTAGCGGACATTGTATGCTTTTTCAATGTTGACATAGCGCACCAGTTCAGCGGCGGCTTCCGGCGTGCTGCCCAACAGCCGCACTGTAAGCGCAGGTTCCGCGCCAATCTGCCGCGCCTGAATGACGAACAGGTCAATAACGCTGGTTCGCAAGTCCTGCTGGTCACTGTATGTGCCGCCAAGACGGACATAATTGATGCCAAGCGCTTCGGCCTGGGGCATCATATTGGGCGCGATGACCGAGTAAAAACCGCTGTTCGAACCATAAACGTAGGGATTGATTGAGCCGAGCGACTCACCTGCTTCAACCCGCAGTTCCCCCGCATCCTGGGCGGTCACAGGCAGGGCGATCAGAAGCAGGGCAAACACAAACACAAGTGCCAGTTTTCGCACCAGTCATCTCCTTCATCCACTTGAAAAAAATATATTTTCGGTCTGGTAAAGGCTATAGTTCTTAAAAAAAGTTGTAATATGCCGAGGATTTTTGTAGGGGCATGAAGCTTCATACCCCTACACTTATGAGCCTTTACTTTTCGACACCCGTGACAACCACACCGCGCATGAAAATCTTTTGCGCGAAGAAGAAAATCGCCAGCGGCAGCACCATCGCCATCAGCGACGTGGCCTGCACCAGTTCAGGGCGAGCGCCGTACTGGAAGTTGAAGACCTGCACACCAACCGAAATTGGCTGAATTTCCGGCTTGCCCAGCGTATACAGCAGCGGCCCAAAATAGTCATTCCAGGCGAAGATGAAATGGAACAGCCCAACCGTGATGATGGCCGGCCATGCCTGGGGAATGATGACGCTCAGCAGCACGCGCAGCGGCCCGGCACCGTCGATCATGGCGGCTTCGTCCAATTCACGCGGCAGTGTCATAAAGAACTGGCGCAGCAGGAAGACGTTATAGGCATTGGCGAAGAAGTGCGGCACGATCAGCGGCAGCCATGATCCTGTCCAGCCAATCTTGGCGAAGAACGCATAGGTCGGAATGAGTGTCACCTGACCGGGCAGAATAATCGTCCCAATCAAAATCACAAACAGGATGTTCTTACCCGGAATAGGGAAACGAGCAAAAGCATAAGCCACGCAAATGCTTGACAGCAGCGTACCAACCATACCGATGAGCGCAATCGCCAGCGTATTACCAAAAAGGCGGGGAAAATTAATCATATCCCAGGCGATGCCAAAGTTGTCAAAATGGGGAACGATGCTGGAAACCGCTTCCAGGCCGCGCCAGTTCCCTTCCCAGACAATCATGCCAGCTTCCGGGTTGAGGGGGTCAATGAATTCGCTGGTCTGGCGGCCCTTCTTGACGAGTGCCAGTTCTCTTTCGCCGTCGGCAGTAGGAACTTTCAACACATCGTAGTCTTTACCTTCGTAGTTAAATCTGGCAGGTTCCAGCGGCCAGATTGGGCCATCAGCACTGGCGACAATCTGATCCTGATTTTTCACCGCCAGCAGCGCCATGTTGCCAAACGGCAGCAGATAGACGAAGGCAATGATAAAGGCCAGCAGCGTGACAATGGCTGTTATACCAAAACGCCGAAGCTGGTAACTGTAAAAAGGAGAGGTATTGACCGCTTTGGAAACGGGCTTATCCGCAGTTATGGATGCCATTGATTAATCTCCACTTGAGTAATAAACCCAACGACGGGAAGTGCCGAACAGGACGATTGTCAGCACCAGAGCGATGATGAAGATCAGCCATGCCTGGGTCGCACCATAGCCCATGTCGAAAAAGGTAAAAGCCGTTTTATACAGATGCATGTTGAAGAAGTAGGCGCTGTTGCCCGGCTGTCCCGTCCCGCGTGTGACGATGTAGGGGACGACAAAAAACTGCATCAGACCGATAACGCTCAGGACGAGATTGTAGAAAATCACCGGAGAAATCATCGGCAGTGTGATTTTGCGGAACTTTGTCCAGCCGCCCGCGCCATCCACATCAGCAGCTTCGTAAAGCTCAGTCGGAACGCCCTGCATGGTCGCCAGCATGGTCAGCATGGCATTACCCACGCCCCAGGTACCCAGCAGCACGAAGGCCGGCAAAATCCAGTTGGCATCCTGAAACCAGTTAGGCGGATTGGAAATGCCTATCAGCCGGAGAATGCGGTTCAACCAGCCTGTCTGACCATTCAGGTAACTCTGCCAGATGAAAATGCCAGAGACGGCAGGCACCATATAGGGCATGTAAAACAACAGCCGCCAGATACGCTTGCCGACCAAACGCTTGGAATTCAGCAGGGCGGCCATACCGAGCGGGATGAGAATTCCAACGGGAACGGCGATCAATGCGAACTTGATCGTCACACCCAGGGCGGTAATGGCGAGCGGGTCATTGAACAGTTTTTGCCAGTTCCGCAGCCCGACGAACTGAGCCGCTTCCGGCTTGCCAAGATTGAAATCGGTGAAGGTGAGAATTAACGAAAAGACAATCGGTGCAGCCGTAAATACCAGAAAGCCAAAAATCCAGGGGGAAAGGAAAATCCATCCCCACACCCGCTGCTGCCGCATAAGGCTTGGCGCTTCTTTGGGGCGGGCGCGGCTGCCTTCCCCTATCTTGATAGACTGATCAACGGCTGTCATCGCATAGGCTCCTCAAACTCCATGAAACAAACATTTAAAAAGTATTTCAGATCATTAAAATACTAATGGCCTTTTTTAAACACGAACAATTAATTTGTGTTATTTACATAAGGGGAGAGCCTGCGCCCTCCCCTTATGAAGACAAACTACTTCACTTCGTCGATGATCGCCTGCAAGTCAGATTGCAGCGTATCGAGTTCAGCGTTTACATCCAGGTCTGCGCCGGTATCACCGCTGATGAGTGTCAGGAAGGACGCTACGCGGTCGTAGGCCTTCTGCCAGTTCGGGTGATCCGATTCATGGTGCTGGTTGCCGGGGTTGTTGAATTCCAGGCTGGCGGGAATGACCGACCAGTTAATGCCCCAGTTGAACTGCTCGTCCTTCGAGTCAATCCAGGTCTGCTGATATTCCGGGCGGGCGGGGAATGCACCGTAAACCGGAGCCAGTGTCGGGACAGCTTCGTTCAGCAGGTAGCTGAGGGCGGTGAAGGCTGCTTCGGGGTTGGCGCTGCCCTTGGTCATACGGAAGGTGTCAGCGTCAGTCGCCACATGATATTCGCCATCGAGCGACTGCGGCACAACGGCAATGTCCCACTCAAAGTTGCCAACCGAACCGCCGAGGCAGCAGGTGTACCAGGTGGGGACAACGGCCATCGCCAGGTTGCCCGACTGGAAAACGTTGCCCGCGCCGAAGAGTTCGCTGCCACCGTAGGTGGTGTTGGGGATGAAGTGTTCCGTCCACATGCCACTATGGAACCATTCGGTGGCAGTACGCCATGAGTCAGGGATGGTCAGGGTGGTGGTAGCTTCATCGTACCAGTCTTCTGGCTGGAAATCCGACCAGATCAGGCGCATGGCGGCCCACTGGAAGTTCATGCCAAACTGCACAATATTTTCCGGGTCGAAATCGGGGCTGGTGGCGTCGTTACCGTTGGCATCAACCGTCAGAATTTTGGCGATTTCACGAACGGTGTCATAGTTCCAGGGCACTTCCGTGCCATCGGGCATGACGTAAGGCGCGCCAAATTCCTGGGGCGGGAAATTCAGACCTGCTTCTTCAAACAGACCACGATTGTAATAGGTGATCGATGGGAAAACCGCCAGCGGGATGCCCAGCAGTTCACCTTCAGGCGTGCGATACAGGTCAACCAGCGCTTCCGGGAAAACGCTCAGGTCGTAGCCAGTGCTTTCGATGAATGGGGTCAGGTCTGCCCACTGATCGGCAAAGGCATTGGAACCGCCGACACCAACCGGGCCAACGATGTCCGGGGGGGTGCCAGCCGCGATCAGCGTGCTGATGGTATCGCGCGAGGTTTCAAAGCTGGCGCCGATGTTCAGGACGAGTTCGATTTCGTCCTGGCTGGCATTGAAAGCTTCGACGACGGCGTTCTGCGCTTCGATTTGCTGGTCATTGGTACCAGTGCCGAGGCCGACGAACCAGGTGACGGTAACTTTTTCCTGGGCTGCCGCCGGGACGAGCAGACCAATCATCAGAGCTGCTACGACGAGCAAGCTGGCAAAAACTGATTTTCTAGCCATGTGTATTCCTCTCAAAAGACTAAAGCTTTTCAGGCCAAAAACGGGTAACGGGAAATATCGACTTTTTATGACGGGACACCTCCTTCAGGTACGGCCAAAATCATTTCAGAAGTCGCACCGCTGGATTCGCGGATGACTAACTCGGTTGGGAGGATAACGCCGCGCGGTTCGCTCTGTTTCCCTTCAATCAGGTCAATGAGCAGATTGGCCGCAGTGGCGCCTTTTAACTCTATTGGATGGCGGATGGTGGTCAGCGGCGGGTCGGATGAACGGGCAATATCCAGATCATCAAAGCCAACCACCGCTATATCGTCCGGCACACGCAGCCCGGCTTCCTGAATAGCCTTCACCGCTGCCAGTGCGGCTGTATCGCCCGCCGCGAAAATCGCATCCGGCTTTTTTGCCAGCAGTTCTTTCGCGCCGACATAGCCAAAGTGATAGGAAAAATAACCGTTGTAAATCAGGTCTTCATCCACCGGCATATCCGCTTTTTCAAGCGCAAGCCGGTAGCCGATGAAACGATCCTCACCATCGGCAATATTGAGATTGCCGGTGATGGTAGCGATACGGCGGCGGCCTGTGCTGATGAGATGTTCAACCGCCGTCTGGGCCGAGCGCACATTATCAATGGTGACGTAGCTGATACGATCCAGCAGATGATCGGGCGGACGCTCGACCATCACAAAAAGCGTATCGGCTTCAACAAGACGCTGTACCACCACATCGTCTACTGTCATGGATGACGGGATAACACCATCAGCCAGCCGGTGCTGCGCGATGCGCTGGGCATAGTGACGGCGGTCTTCATCATTATTCTGGAGAAAAAGCAGCATGGCGTGGTCACGCTGAGCAATGGTCGCGCTCATGCCCTGCAACAACTGCGGGTAATAGGAATTGTCGCCGAAAAAGACGTTCACAATCTGAGGAACTGCAACCGCGATGACCTCTGTCCGCTGGCGGACGAGGGCGCGGGCATTGGGGTTGGGTGAAAAGTTTTCCCGTTCGATCACTTCCATAACCCTGACGCGGGTGCGGTCACTCACGTAAGGTTCATTATTAATGACGCGGGAAACGGTACTTTTAGAAACCCCGGCTTTTTTAGCAATATCTTCCAGATTCATTGAAACAATCTTTTTCGCGCTCAAAATTTAAATTACGCGCTGTTGGGAGCGTTCCCAACAGAAATGGGAGCGCTCCCAGAATTTCAATTACATTAATCGGCTTTTAACCTTTTGTCAAGAAATTCACCAAAGTGAAATTTATTTCTCATTTTCACAAATTCCCAGACTTTCTCCGTCTAAATGCTGAGGCGCAGTGGTCTTTTCTGCGGCACGATAAATGTGTGTTATCTTTAATTGCGAAGCCAGTATTTTGATGAAAGGCTCTTGGAATGGCGATTCGTATTTTACTCGTAGACGATCACGCAGTCGTGCGCCAGGGGCTTCGCATGTTCCTGAATCTCGACCAGGATTTTGAAATAATCGGCGAAGCCGCCGACGGCCACGCGGCCTTAAAAATGGCGCGCGAACTTCAGCCGGATGTGGTGCTGATGGATTTGCTCATGCCCGGTATGGACGGCATCGAAGCGACCGGGATTTTACGGAAGGAAATGCCGGATATTGAGGTCATCGCGCTCACCAGCGTCCTGGAGGACAGCTCGGTGGTTGGGGCGATCCGCGCTGGGGCAATCGGCTATCTGCTCAAGGACACCGAGGCGAATGAACTCATCCGCGCTATCAAAGCCGCCGCCGGGGGACAGGTGCAGCTTTCGCCGCAGGCCGCTGCCCGCCTGATGCGGGAAGTACGCGCGCCGGAAAGCCCGGAAGCCCTGACCGAGCGCGAAACCGAAGTGCTGCGGCTGCTGGCGCAGGGGAAAGCCAATAAGGAAATCGCCCGCGAACTGACAATTGGTGAAAAGACCGTCAAGACCCATGTCAGCAGCATTTTGAGCAAACTGAATGTTTCCAGCCGGACGCAGGCCGCGCTCTACGCTGTCCGTATCGGACTGGTAGAGAGTCTGTAAGTCCATGATTTTTGATGTTAAGCTAAAGTCACCTTCCTACCCCTCTCCGGCAAATGGAGAGGGGATCAGGGGGTGAGGTTTTGTCCTCATGCCGCATATCAACACCTCACCTGATGAAGTCCGCAGCCTCTACGCTGCTTCCAACAAACTGACGCGAGCCTCCAGCCCGGCAGAATGGCTGGAAGCCGTCAGCGATTACGCTCGTGAACAGGGCGCGAATTCCGGTTTCCTGCTTTATATTGACGACAGCGACGATCAGCGACCAGTCTGGAACGAGGTGGTCGCAGGCTGGTCACGCGGGGTTGATGTTGCTCCCGTAGGAACACGCTTCCATTCTGAAGATTACCGCCATTTTGTAAGCGCCTGGGTGTCTGCTTCAGAGCGCCCTACCCTGATCGGTGACATCACCACCAGCCATTGGATTGATGAAGCGGCCTTCGCGCTCTTTGACTCCTATGGCACACGCGCACTGGCTGTCCTTCCGCTGAATGTAAAAGGTCGCTGGGTCGGGGTGCTGATGTTCACCTGGGATGCGCCGCGCGTCTTTGACGAACGCGACCAGCGCATGTTCACGGCGATCATCCAGCAGGCAGCGCCGGTAATTGCCTCGGTTCGACTGCTGGAAGAAACCCAGCGCCGCGCCACCGAACTGGAAACGGCCAGCAGCGAGATTGACATCCTTTACAGCGCTTCGCGCGCGCTGGCACAGGCTTCCTCGCCTGCCGAACTTCTGCAAGCCGTCAGCGATTATGCCCGCGAAAATGGCGCATCCTACGGCGGGCTGACTTATCTGCACGGCGAGCGCCCCGGCCCGGAAATGTGGGGCGAACTGATGGCCGAATGGACAACCGGTGCCGGTAAACCCAGCGGCGTCGGGCGGCGCTACAGCGGTTATGGCGAGGATTTCGCCAGTTCGGAAGGCTGGACATCACAGGTCGATGTGCCAATGCTGGTGACGGATTTGCCCAACGACGAGCGTTTCCACCCCGGCACGCGCGAGCAGTTTCTCTCCACCAACCGCCGCAGCGTCGCGCTCCTTCCGCTCAATAACCGGGGCCGATGGGTGGGCATCATTACCTTTAGCTGGGATCGTCCTTACGAATTCAGCGAACGTGACTACCGCATTTATACTGCCCTGATTCAGCAGGCAACACTGGTAGGCGATTCGCTGCGGCTGCTGGAACAAAGCCGCGAACGGGCTGCCCGCGCCGAACATCTGCTGAAGGTCAATACAGCATTGTCCCAGGCGACCAGCGAACCGGATATGCTTAATGCGCTGGCGCTCTATACAGCAACCCAGGGTGCGCGGGCCATCACCCTGAATTATCTGGAATATGTTGACCTCGACGACCCGATGCAGCCATCGGCATCATGGCCGGTGGCGGTGTGGGAACATGGGAGAGCCAGTTATTATGACACCCGCAGTCATCAGACAGCCGAAGTCAATCTGAATGATCTCTGGGTTTCTCACCCGGAACAGGTCTTGTATGTTGAGTCGGTCAGCGAGGATAAGCGCCTGCCACAAGCCGTCCGGCGCACCCTGCTGGAGTCGTCAGAAATTCGCGCTTTTGCGCTGCTGCCGCTCTTCAGCAGTGGGCGTTATCACGCTGTAATCGGAATCCGCTGGCACAAAGCGCATAAGTTCAGCGCACAGGAACAGTATATTTACGACCAGGTTTTACAAAGTCTGTCATCCATCGTCGCCAGCCGCCGTGCCTATCTGGCGGAAGAAGAAGCGCGGCGGGAAAGCGAACTCCTCTACCGCGCCAGCGAGGCAGTTAATGCCGCCCATTCGATGGAAGGCATTGTTGAAGCGATTGACCGACTCCAACTGAGCGAACTCGATATTCTGCTCAACATCTACGAAAATTATGATTTCCGGGATGCTGGCTACATCGAATTTTTTGGACGAAAAGCCGGGTCGGGTGCGCCAATTCACATGAAAATGGGCGTCATGGAACTCCCGCTTGCCTTCCATCTTGACAGCCGCGACCCGATAGTCGTTGAAGATACGACTGACAGGACAGTCATCGACGATGTGACAGCCGCGACCATCGAGGCGCAGGGACACCACGCCTTCCTTACCATTCCCCTCTTTCTGGTTGATCGCTGGGTTGGCAACCTGACACTTGCCAGCCGACTGCCGCGCAAATTCACCAAATTTGAGATACGGGTTACAGAGGGCATCGGCGATCTGGTTGTGGCGGCGCTGGAACGAGTGCGCCTGCGGGCCGAAACGGAATTAGACAGGGCGCGCGCTGAAATGCTGGCGAATGTCAACGCTGCCCTGTCGCAGGCTACCGACGAACAGGCCATTCTCAGCGCAGTTTCCGCCCTGGCAGAAGGCTATGGCGTATCGCTTTCTACACTGGCGTATCTGGATATTAAGAGCGATGGCGACCTGCGGGCAATCAATATGGTGGCGCTGCGCTCTGGTGATGGCCGCAGTCCACTGCCGCTCAATTTCCTGCCCGTCGTCTATCTGACCGCCGAAAAATATCCCATTTTGCAGGTGGCCTACGCCAACCCGGACGAACCGACCTTCATCGAAAACATGGCGACAGACCCGCGCACAGAAGCGGGCGAAACACGCCATTTTTACGCCCAGCTCGACTGGGCTGCTGCGATTCTGGTGCCGCTCCGGGCGGGCGATCAATGGCAGGGGTTGCTGACCTTCACCTGGAATACCCCGCAAACCTTCACCGACGACATCCGGCGCTTGTTCCAGGCAGTGCAGTCACCCGCTTCGGCGGTTGTTGCCAGCCGCCGCGCCCTGCTGACTGCCGAGGAAGCCCGGCATGAGAGCGAACTGCTCTACCGCGCCAGCACCGCTATCAATGCCGCCAACACGTTCGAGGAAATCGCCCAGGCCGTCGCCCTGCTGGAAGGGCTGAATCACAGCATCGCCCTGACCATCTGGGAAAATTTTGATTACGACAGCGCCACTTATTTTGAAGTGGTCGCAACCGCCAACAACAGCCCGCAGCAGGTTGGGATGCGCTACCCCACCAGCGATTTCCCGCTGACGAAATGGATGCCGCGCAAGGGCTTGTGGATCATCGAGGATATGACCAAAGACCCGCGCATTGATCCCCAGAGCGCGGCCACCTGGATGAAAGATGGCACTTATGCCCGCATCGGCTTCCCGCTGACGCTCAACAACCGCTGGCTGGGCAGCCTGGCTTTTCATTATCCACGCCCGAAAACCTACACCGAATTTGAAAAGCGCCTGGTGGCCGGTCTGGGCGACCTGGTGACAGCGGCGATGGAACGGATGCGGCTGCAATACCAGACCGAAGCCGCCCGCCAGCGTGCCGAAAAACAGGCACAGGTCAATGCCGCGCTGTCACAGGCAACCGATGAGTGGGAAATTCTGGCGGCTGCCGCGCTCTACCTTGACCAGCTTCAGCCGGATAACATCATGCTGAACTACGTCGAAATTGACAGCAGCGGCGAACCAACCGAAATCATCCCGGTAGCCGCCTGGCAGTCCGGTGGGCGCAACCTGAATGATCGCACCCTTTACCAGCATTTTTCGCTGCAAGAGTTTCCGTCGATGCGCCTGTGGATGGAAAACCCCGACAAGGCGCTGCTGGCATCCGATATTGCCAGCCATCCGGGGGCCGATTCGCGCATTCAAACTTATCTGCTGCAAGAAGGATTCCACGCCTTCGTCGCTATTCCCTTGTTCAGCGGCGGGCGCTGGCAGGGTATGATCGGCTGTGGCTGGAAAACAATGCGGCAGTTCACAGCAGGCGACCGCGAAATCTGCGAAGCGCTGATTCGTACCGTCGGCGCAGTGGTCGCCAGCCGGAGAGCCTATCTGGCCCAGGAGAACGCCCGCCGCGAAACCGAGATGCGCGCCCGCGAACTGGAAGCCATCGCCCGCATGAGCGCCGCCGCCACCAGCATCCTCAACCAGGATGAACTGCTGGAAGCGGTTGCTTATCTGACGCGCATGAGTTTCGACGAGTATCACACCGTCATCTACCTGCTGGATGAAAGTGGCGAATACCTGAAACAGGCCAGTTCGTCCCTGGAAAATGGCACGATGCCGGAACGGCTGCCGGTAGCGGCACAGCGCTCGCTGGTCTGTGAAGCAGCCCGTACCCGCCAGGGTGTGATCGTCGGCGACATCACCAACACGCCCGAATACAAGCTCACCCCGCTCATGCCGGATGCCCGTTCGGAAATGGCTGTGCCAATGGTCGTAGCTGACCGGCTGATCGGTGTGCTGGACATTCAATCGCCTAAAGTCGATCACTTTGACGAGGCTGATATTCGCGTCATGGCGACGCTGGCTGACCTGATCGCGGTTGCCATCCAGAATGCCCGTCTCTACCAGCGGGCGCAGGAGATCGCCGCCTTTGAGGAACGCAACCGCCTCGCCCGCGAACTGCATGACTCGGTTTCGCAGGCACTTTACGGCATCGCGCTGGGAACACGCACCGCCCGTATCCTGTTCGAGCGCGACCCATCGCGCATGGTCGAGCCGCTCGATTATGTGATGTCACTAGCCGAGGCGGGGCTGACCGAAATGCGGGCGCTCATTTTTGAGCTGCGCCCGGAATCGCTGGAAAATGAAGGGCTGATTATGGCGTTGACCAAGCAGGCCGCTTCGGTACAGGCGCGGCATGGTGTCCATGTCAGCACCGACATGTGTGAGGAACCCAACGTGCCGTTTGAGGTGAAAGAAGCGGTTTACCGCATCGCCCGCGAAGCCTTACACAATATCGTCAAACACGCTCACGCGGCCCATGTAAACCTGTCAATGCACTGTAAAGACGATGGTATCCATCTGGACGTGCGTGACGATGGGCGCGGTTTCGACCCCGGCGGCAGTTTTCCCGGCCATCTGGGTTTACACTCGATGCGAGAACGAGCCGAACGGCTGGACGGGACATTCACCATTGAGAGTGCGCCCGATGCCGGGACACACATTCACCTGTTCATTCCGCATAACGGAAGCTGATGACTAACGTCGAGCCGCGCGGACAGAGCGAATAGCGGCGATCACTGGTTCGACACCGCTCACTTTGCTCACGAATTCATCTGCCCCGGCACGTAACGCTTCAGCTCGCAGTTCTGGCTGATTACTGAGGACGATGATGCACATGGGTGGATGAAGGCCGCGCAGAGCAGCCAGCCGATCACGCGAGGGCAGCCCATCCAGCGCCCAATCAATCAGCAGCAGATCAGGCTGGTGCTTGCGGATTTGCCGAGCGAGTTCCCCCGCCTCGTTGGTTTCAGCCAGCACCTCGGCCTTCAATTCCCGCACAAGCTGAAGCAGCACCCGCAAAGCGTAGCAAACATCGGGCTGAGAGTCAGCGATGATGACGCGAAGTTTGTTCATGTTGTCCGTCGTCCTTCTGGCGCTTCATTATAGCTGCGGCGACCCGATGGATGTGGACTTTAATGGTCTGCTCCCATGTATCCAGACCCATTGTTCCCAACACCCTTTGCAAATACATACTGCTGATTATAAGGGGATTGAGCATTTCTGGCGCGTTACAAAGTGGCAATGCCCGGCGAAGTTAATTTCGAGTCTCGCACCGGGTGAATAAATTGCGAAAAGGTATGCAGCATCCGATGTTATTGAAACAGAGGTAAAGCCGCCGCCCTCTCTGCCAGGCAGCGGCAGTCAGGCAGATTAACTATTCCGCCAGAAATTCGAGCAGGTCGGCGTTGAAAATATCAGCCTCTTCTTCCTGTGGAATATGGCCGATTTCAGGATAGGTGAGCCAGATGTTATTTGGCAGAATGTCGCGCAGGCGCTCGCCAATTGCAATCGGCACAATTTCGTCTGCCTCACCCCACATAATCAGGGTGGGAATCGCCACATCTGCCAGCGCTTCCGGGGTGAGCGGGTCACTGTCAGTAGCAATGGCTTTGGTGAACGCCAGCAGGCCGCCCTCCCAGTTTTCGATACGGGTGCCGCGCATTTTTTGCGCCATCTGCTCCATATCCACCTTGCTGGTATCGGCATAGGCGCTGTCCAGCATACTGCTGGCAAAATCCGAGCTGAAAAAGCCGCGAATGAGCGCCCGCGCCAGCGGATTTTCCGGGTCAAGATTCGCCATCATGGTGAAGGCATCGGAAACCGGGCTGGATTCCTCAGTATCGGACAGGTCGCCTGTGCCAAGCCCAATAGCAGCCGCGACCAGCACCAGCTTTTCAACCCGCTCCGGGTAGCGCAGCGCCACATTCGCCACCACCGGCCCGCCCGCGCTGTGACCGATGAGGACGGCGCTGTCAATCGCCAGCGCATCCATCAGGCCGACGGTCAGATCACCCTGCCCGTTGATGGAATAATCAAGCGCTGTGCTTTTATCGGAGAGGCCAAAAGGCGGGCGATCAAAGGCGATGACGCGATAACCCGCCTCGGCCAGCGCCGGGATAGTCAGTGACCAGTCGAGCGTCGAGCCGAGAAAGCCGTGCAGCAGCAGCACCGCCGGGCCGTCAGCCGGGCCAGCTTCAACATAATAAACCTGCGCGTCATTGATCTCAACAAAATGACCGTTTTCGTCGGCTAAATCAGCCGGATAAAGATAGCCAGCTTCAGGCGTGGCTTCCTGCGCGGCGGCTGGAAAGCTAGCAACCAGCAGCGCCAGCAGGAGAAGAATAATGTGTTTACGCATATAGATGCTCACTTTGTTATCGTCAGGCCGAAAGCAGAACGGTATTGCCATCCGGGTCGTCAATCATGGCGAAATAAGCGTTGAAAAAAGTGGTGTATGGTGAAACATGGTTTTTATAGCCATAGCCAATCATTTCGGCATACTTGGCGTCAAGCGCTTCGCGGGTTTCCAGAGAAAATTCGAGTATTATTCGGTAGCCGCCATAAGCCTGAGTAGCCGCCGGGTCCCAGCGGGCGTTGAATGCTTTCGTCGTCAGAAAGAAGGTTAATTTACCCATCCTGACGCCGACATGCTCTTTGGCCTCTTCCCCCGCTGGAATATCCACGCCGAGTCGGCGGTAAAACTCCACCGCCCGCGCCATATCCTCCACGACCACACCCACCATGCAAAGTTCCAGCGCCATGCTGTTTCCTTTCCAATTGAACAGACGCCTGATGATAATACCCTGAATCTTGGGTGAGAGGCATCGGTGGAATACCTTGAACGGCGCTTTACGGTTCGCAATAGAGCATCAACAATCGGGGTTCGTCAAATCCAGGCAGACCGATAATCCCGCGCATACTGCTCAAACGAAATAGGCGCACGACCTAGAAGCTGTGCGCTATCCGCTGTGATTTCGGCTGCATTACCGAAGCGGGTAATGGTGTAAAGCGCGGCCATCACCAGCAGCGCAGGCCACGCGCGTCCCTGCCCCCGCTGCACCCGAATGAACTCCAGGAGCGACGGATTGCTGTAGTGTATCGTCGTTCCCAGCGCCTGAGTCAGTATGGCGGCAACCTGATCGTAATCCAGCGCTTCAGCGCCAGTCAGCGTGTAAGCGCGGTTTTCGTGTCCCGCTTCAGTCAGCACTTTTGCCGCTGCCGCGCCAATATCGCGCACGTCAATGAAGCTGGTCTTGCTGCGGCCCACCGGCACCGCGATTATACGATGCTGGCGGATTTCCTGGCGGTGGGTGGTATTCAGGTTTTGCATGAAAAAGCTGGCGCGCAGGAATGTCCAGGTGATTCCCGATTCGCGCAGCGCCCGCTCAATCCGATAGTGCGGCACGACCCTGTTGTTCTCAACACCCTGAATCGACAGAAAGACGATATGTTTCACCCCGGCTGATCGGGCCGCTTCAATGGCCGGGACAATATACTTGTTGACATTACTGATGGCAGGCGGGCGCAGCAGGAACATCCGGTCAACACCAGCTAATGCCGGGGCAAATGTTTCCGGGCGGGCGAAATCAAAAGCAGCGTACTCAATAGAGTCGCCCAGCAGTTTGTGCGCTTCAGGCACATTGTAGGCGGCAGCACGAATATGTACTCTCGTAGAGAGTGCCTTGATTACTTCCCTGCCGACATTACCGTTTGGGCCAGTCACCAGAATGGTTTCCATCATCACCTCAGTTATGCAGCTTCACGCTCATTATATAGACTGGTCTATAAACAGACAATGAAGATAATGCTGAAGGTGATGATCGTCACAGGCGAAACATGAGGAATCAAAAGGGCGGAGCCACTGCCCCGCCCTACAATTTATCGCCGTTGTTAGTCAGACCAGTTCAGGCAGCGCTGCCCGTTCGGTGTTCAGCGCCACAAAAGCCGGGATCGGGAAACCATTGAAAGCCACGGCATATTCGTTAGTGTAAGCGCCGGTGTCAAAGAACATCAGCCTGTCGCCAATATGCACTTCGGGCAGTTCAATATCGCGCGCCACCACGTCGCAGCTATCGCAGCTTGGCCCGGCCAGGGTATACCGCACCGTTGGGCGAAGCTGAGCGGCTTCGTTGAGGTGCGCCACAATCGGCGGGAAGCCTTCAAACGTTTCCATCAGGCCGTTGAACACACCAGCATCCAGATAGAGCCAGGTCGAGTCGCCGCGTTTGGCCTTGCCGACAACGCTCACCAGCAGCCGTCCCGATTCACCAACCAGTCCGCGTCCCGGTTCCAGGACGAGCATCAGATCATCCGTCGGCGGAATGTATTCCGCGATGGCAGCCATCGTCGCCGCGCCGATTTCTTCAATCGTCGGGATGCTGGCATCATGGTAATGCCCTGCCGGGAAACCACCGCCAATGTCGAGGAAGCTCATCTGGTGGCCCATCGCTTCGGCTGCTTCCCAGACCTCGCCACAGGTGCGAATGGCGTTGACCCAGTTCTGCACCGAGAGACACTGCGAACCGACATGGAATGACAGGCCGATAGGCTGCAAACCGAGTTCACGCGCCTGGTCAAACAGCGCCAGCGCCTCTGCCCCGCTCACGCCAAATTTGCCCGCCAGCGGAAGCACGCTGCCGTGATTATCGACAGCGAGGCGGACATAAACACGGCTGCCGGGAGCATACTCGGCCACTTTTTCCACTTCCCAGGTCGAGTCCACCACCATCGCATAGACACCGGCACGGTGCATCCGCTCAATGAAAAGCGGATTCTTGATCGGGTTGGAGCAGATAATCTGCTCGCCAGTCGCGCCCGCGTCAAGCGAGCGTTCCAGTTCGGCCAGTGAAGCAATTTCCAGGCCGCCGTGTTTGTCCACAACGAACTGAATCACCTGGGGATTGGCGTTGGCCTTGACCGCGTAAAATACCTGCCCACCGGGGAAGGAATCGAGAAACCGGTCATAGTTCTCGTTAATGATGTCGAAGTCGATAATCAGGCTGGGGGTGTTGGTTTCGGGGTCCTGCAAAACAGTGTCCATAAGGACGTTGTTCATCGGCTTCTACGGGTCTCCTTGTGAAGCGATTGGGGCTTAGACAAGATAAAGGGGCGGCTTGCCCACGCCGCCCCTTCTTTTGGGTTAGAATAATTGTACAACAAATTGCGGGAAATCCAATAAGTAATTGTAAAGATTTCCTTAAAATTTCCCGGCAGTAATTGTCCCGTTTTTGGGTAGAGTTAACCTTACCCCGATAGATATAGGACTTACGCAGTTGATGGGAGAAACAAGGGGTTTAAACCCCTTGTCCAAGCGAAAAATATTCTGAACCGCGTAACTTCTAAGATAACCCCACCCGTCTCTTTCGCTGAAACCAATGAGCGGTAGAAATATCAGGCATGACGCATGAAAGCAGGAACATCAGATGAACAGGCATGAACCCTTTGAAATACAACTCACCGGCATGGCGTCCGGCGGGAGCGCGGTAGGCAGGCATGAGGGGCGGGCCATCTTCGTCCCCTACGGCATCGCCGGGGAAACCGTTCGCGTCCGCATCACGCGGGATAAGGGACGTTTCGCCCAGGCGGAAATTATCGAGATTGTCGAGGCTGCGCCGGAGCGGGTTCGACCCCCCTGCAAACATTTTGGCGTCTGCGGCGGTTGCCAGTGGCAGCACATTGATTATGCTGCTCAGCTTGCATTCAAACATACTATCGTCGAAGATCAGATGCGGCGCATCGGCGGCTTCGCCGATGTGGTCGTTCACCCCACTATCGCCAGCCCACAGCCCTGGCACTACCGGACGCACGCCACCTTTCAGGTAGGCCGTAAGGGGATAATCGGCTTTGTAGGGGTGGATGGGCGGACGGTGATTCCGATTGAGGAATGCCATATTGTGCGTGAAGGGGTATTAAAACCGCATTCCCTGAATCCCGCTCCCGTTCGCCGGGAGGGTGAAAAAGCTTACCACTTCAGGGAAGGTGAACGGCTGCGGGTCTATGTCAGCGAAGGCGAGCGCGTCGAGGCGGTGGGCCAGGATGATGACGGGGCAGCGCGGGCGCTGGGAGGGGTCAATCAGGTGCATTACACCCTACAGGGACGGCGCTTTCAGGTATCGGCGGGCAGCTTTTTTCAGGTGAACATCCCCCAGGCGGAAACGCTGGTGCTGCTGGTGCTGCAACGGCTGGCGCTGACCGGCAGTGAGCATGTCCTCGATTTATACTCAGGCGTGGGTTTGTTCACGGCGTTTTTAGCTGAAAAAGCGGCTTCCGTGACAGCCGTTGAGAGCTTTCCCCCGGCGGTACGGGACGCCCTCGATAATCTGGCTGAATTTGACAATGTGACGCTGGTAGAGGGCGCGGTTGAGGAAGCGTTGAGCGAAATTGCAGGGAAATTTTATGCCTGTGTGATTGATCCACCTCGCGCAGGCATGGACAAAGCGGCGCTGGCCGGGTTGATTGACCATGCGCCGGGAAAAATTGTCTATGTCTCCTGCGATCCCGCCACGCTGGCGCGGGATGCCAAACGGCTGGCCGAAGCGGGCTACCGGCTCATCGATGTCCAGCCAGTCGATATGTTTCCCCAGACCTTTCACATCGAGGCGGTAGCGGCATTCGAGAAGTAGTGGAATCAAAAATGCGCGGCATAGGCATCCGGTTAAGAAAATATCGCCCATAAACACGATGCGGTTTCAGGGAATTTTATCCCCTTCCTCGTTCACGGGGAAGGGGTTGGGGATGGGGTAAGAATCGTATCTTGTTGCCTATGGTGGAATCCAGAATGCACGCTTTTTCCCATCCGTAGGGGACGACTTGTATGCCGTCCCTTCTCTGGTAGCTGCGTGGCTCGGCGAAAACGATTTTAGCCCGCTGTTAGGCAGTCGGCTTAAGGTTCAGCGTGAGGGGTCAGTAAGAATTTACGAACAACGCCTTATCTTTACATCCCCTGGCTCAGTCAACTTTATACTGGAATGTGTCCGCTTAATCGCCTTCAGGTAAAAATCATGTATCGTTTCATAAACCCAAAATACCTTGTTCTGCTGCTGCTGGCAGGCCTTCTGCTGGCAGGTGGCCCGGCCTTATCACAGGAAGCCACGCCAGAGGTCACGCCGTTTGAACCCACTTTCACGCCGACGCTGACCTTCACACCTGAAGCCACCCCCACACTCGAACCGACAGCAGCCCTGCTTCCTGCGACAGCTACCGCGACCAGCGAACCCATAATCCTCACTGAAGAAGTCACACTTGAGCCAACACCTGAGACAACCAGCGAGGCGACTGCCGAAGTCACTCCTGAATTTGAGTATGTGACCGCCACGCCAGAGATGGTCATCACCGAAGCAGGCGCGGACGGGGCAGGCGCGCTGACGTTGGGAACAAGGCGCGGCGGGCGGGTGGATGCCACCCTGCTGGAGCTTCAGGACGCGCTGGAAGCGGGCGACATCGCCCAGGCGCAAAGTCTCGCAGCCAGCGGCGATCTGGAAATTGACGCCAGCGGTCAGCGGGTGCATATCGAAGTGCTGGCGGCGGATGGGGGCGAAGCGGCCCGTTTGCGCCCGATCATCGAAGGCATGGGCGGGCAGTTCCTGATCGGCTACGGGCGGCGGATGGAATTCAACTTCCCGCTGCTGGCGCTGGACGAACTGGAACGGGTCGGCGGTAATTTTGTGGTGGTGCAGCCGCAGGAAGGACGCGGGGCGCTCGGCCCGAAGCTGACAGAAGGCGTCAGCGTGACAGGAGCGGCCTCATGGCACGCCCGCGGCATCACCGGTAAAGGCGTCCGTATTGGCATTATCGACACCGGCTTTTTCGGCTACCCCAATGCCGACACTACCTGCGTTAAAGGGGCGAGCAACTTCAACCCCCCGCCCAGCACCCTGCAATCCGGCGCGGACGATCACGGGACGAATGTGGCGGAAATCGTCTGCGATATGGCGCCGGGGGCGGAAGTATTCGTGGCGCGGGCAACATCATTGAGCGCCCTGAACGCCGCCGTTGACTGGATGATTCAACTGAATGTCAACATCATCAACATGTCAATGCGCTGGGATTCGACCGGTGGCGCGGGCGATGGCACCGGCGAAGTCAACAGCATTGTGCAGCGGGCCATTGACGCGGGCATCCTCTGGGTGAACGCCGCCGGGAACAACAACGGCTACACCTATGACGCCGGATTTAGCGGCATCGTTGATACCAATGTTTATACACCCCCCCTCGGCCAGCCCAACAAAGCGGTGCATCGCTTCACATCGGGCGACAATGTCCTGGATTTGTACGGCGGAAACCTGTGCAATGTAGGGTCGATTTATCCGGTGGGAATCGTGATGCGCTGGTCGGACTGGAACAGCAGCCGGACGGGTAACCTGAGCGGCTATGATCTGGATTTACATCTTGTCACCAGCACCAATGGCGTCACCTGGACGACGGCGGCGGCCTCGGTCAGTAATCAGACCGACTATCCCAGTTTCATGCCGATGGAACACCTTTTTGTCAACTATACCTGCACCCAGGCACGCTACCTTGGTCTGGCGGTGGTGCGCTGGTCGGCGGTAGGTGTGCAGCATTTTCAGTTACAGGACTGGTTCGGTTCCGGCCTGCAATACACCAGCGATGATTCCAGCATCGCCACGCCGGGCGACAGCGAAGATGTGCTGACAGTCGCCGCCAACGAAGTCAAACCGCACAGCGGATGGGGCAGCTCGCCACAGGGCTACCCCGATGTCGCCCCCTACAGCTCACGCGGGCCAACCTTCGGCAGCGGCGGGACTGACCCCAGTTCGGGGGGTTCATCCAAGCCGGATGTCGGTGGGCCGACCAATGTCACCACCAGCCGCAGCGCCCAATTCAACGGCACTTCGGCGGCCTCGCCTCATGTAGCCGGGTTAGCCGCGCTGGTGTGGGAATACATGGATTACAGCAGCAGCAGTATAACCGGGCGTGACCGGGCGCTGATGGTAAAAGATGACATCATAACCTGGTTCACGCGCCCGCCGGACAGCAGCACCTACAACTTCTGCAACATCACCGATTATCTGTGCTTCGGCAGCGGGCCGGTGACGCTGGACGCGGGCTGGACATGGTGGGCCGATACCCCGATTGAAGAGAGCAGCACTGTTCTCACCGGCCCGCTGTGGCAAACGGTGGCACAGGCTGGCGCTTCCGGCGGAAGGTACAGCTTCAGCACCGACGATTACGCCATGGTGGAATTCGCCGCCCGTTATACCACCGGGGTGCGGGTGTACTTCTACCAGCGGCCTGAATTCACCGGTGATATTGAAGTCTTTGTGGACGGCTCACCGGTCAGCGTCAGCGGCACAACCGCGCTGCACGCCGCGACACCCGCGCGACAGTTCTTTGACATTCCCGTCTCCGCCTACACCGACACTGTTGACATCACCCTCATGTCCCCCCTCGGCGGGAGCGGCCTGAGCATCGACAGTATTCTGCTGACACAACCCTTGAGCTATCAGGAAAATGACCCACTCATCAACCTGCACGGCCCCTGGGCGCGGACAGTTCTGGCGGCGGCCAGCGGCGGCTATTATGCATCGACAGTTTCGCCAGGGGCGGGGGCGAGTTTCTTCACAGCCAGCCCGGAATTCAACCTCTTTTTCACGGCTCGGCCTGATGGCGGCATCCTCGATGTCTATGTCAACGGCAAAATCTGCGATTACTGCACCATTGACCAGTACAGCTACAGCACCCGTCAATTCCCGCAGAGCTATCGTTATGTGAGCATTCCCACCAGCGAATTCGGGGGCGGGCCATATTATGTCCAGATGGTCGCCAGCGGACGGCGAGCGCTCGGCGCGACAGGTGCAAGCGTCAATATCGACTCCATCCGCTTTCCCGGCGGTGTCGGTGCGGCGCTGGCGCTCAACACGGTTGAAGCCGAAAGCAGTCTGTCAAACGGCCTGCCGCTCAATCCGGGCTGGGTGCTGACCAACACGGCGCTGGCTTCCGGCGGCAAACAGTGGACATCCACGCGCGCGGGCGGCGAATTCCGCTTTGTGACCAGCGGCGAACGGGTGATTCTCAGTTACATGGGGTCGCTGACTGGCGTTATCGCCGATATTTATATCAACGGCACGCTCTGCCAGGAATGCGGGCAGATTGATATGTATCGCCCGACGACCATGTACAAAATCCCCTATATTTTCAGCATCCCGGCGGCTTACAGCGCCCCCTATCACATCACGCTCAAAAACAGCGGCAGGCAGCACGCCAGTTCGCGCGGCTTTTCGATGGTGATTGACCGCATCGGCATCATCGGCGGGACAGTCGGCAGCCTGGCGATACAGGATATTGAGCCGCGCGGCCCGGATGACATCATCTTCAGCCTGGGCAGCGAGTGGGTGGCGCAGAAACAGCTTGACTCGGTGGATGGCGATGTGCTGATTAATTCATCGAACTTCGGTCTGGTGAACTTCACCACCGACAGCCGCGATTTTACGCTGCTGCTGGGCAAAGGGCCGCGCGGCGGGCGCGTCCGTGTGGGCATGTATGACAGCGGCAGCAGCCAGTATATCGTTCTGGCGGAGATGAACACCAACGCGACGGCGGCAAGCTGGCGTAACGCGCTCGATGTGAAAGTGCCGCTTAGCATCAGCCCGCCCTTCAACATCAACCTCTATATCGAGGCCTGGTCGAATTATGGCACGCTGATGAACTATGGCTATCTCGACGCGGTTCTGGTCAATGATGCCGGAACGCTGGAGATAGCCGACTACCTGCCAGCAGATACCGCCTTCTTTGGTGCGGCTGGGATCGACAGCATTCCGCTGGAGGCTGGCCCCGGTTGGGGGCTTGCACCCACCCAGAGCGGCACTTACTCGTCGGCGGAGCGCCGCAGCAACGCCCCCAGCGCCAGCGTACAGATCACCGTGCCGCTGGATGAGTCGCTGGGACTGGTATTCAGCCGGATGCCGGACGGTGGCATTGGCGAGGTCTATATCAACGGCCAGTTCATCCACGAGATCAGTTTCTACGCGCCAGTTCCGGCACATCAGCAGTTCCTTTTCCTGCCAACCTACACGGTCAGTGAAGGGCCCATCATCGTCGAAATCCGCAATACCAGCCGCCGCACGCCCGGTTCCGTCGGGACATATCTCTACATTGACGCCTTCGTGGTGGACAGCGCCATGCCAGCCTTCGCCAACCCGCTCCTCAGCTATGGAGGTAAGCTGGAAGAAAACAGCCCGGCGCTTCAGTTTTTCGGGGCGCTGTGGACGAATACGCTGGCGAATGTCACCAGAACCATTGACCCATCGGGCGGGGCAGCGCGAACCAGCGCCATGACCGGCGGCGGCCTGCGGTTCATCCTGAGCGGGAGCAGCCGTTTTGCACTGGTGCGCTCCGTTGCCCCAGCACGCGGCATCGCGGAGGTGTGGGTCAATGGCAAACTCTGCGCCGAATGCGGCAGAATCGACAGCTTCGCGCCAGGGACATACTACCGCGCACCCCACATCGTCACCATTCCGGCGGCGCTGGGGAGCGGCCCGTTCGTGGTGGAAATCCGTAACACCAATCTGCGGCGGCTCGGCGCAGCCGGTAACACGATGGATGTGGACGCGGTTGTGCCGCTGGACGGCGGAGCCTTGAGCGCGGTCACACTGGTCGATCCAGCGGTGGCAGTAAACGGCCTCTGGACAGTCACCAGTTCGCCCTATGCCTACGGCGGCTCGTACCGGCGCACGGTAGCAAACAATGCCTACCTGACCTTTGAGACAACCGACACCTCCTTCGACATCTTGCGGACAGTCGGGCCAGCGGGTGGCATCGCGCGGATTTTCATCACCAGTTATGATCCTGTTTCCGACGAGAGCGATCTGGTCGAATGTCTGGAATGCGGTACGATCAACAGCTATTCCAGCTATGTGCGCTATCAGATGCCCTTCAGCATCGAGATTCCGGCGCGCTTTACGCCCAGACCGGATGGAAGCTACAGCATCCAGCTTGTGAACACTGCCACCAAATCGGCGGCATCCACTGGCTATGAGCTGACCTTCGATGGCATCATCGAGGATTAAAAATCCGATCCGCAATCTTTCCTCTCCAGCGCTTAAAGAGGAGACTTAAAAGCCTGGCAAAGTCCCCTCTCCATGCAATGGGGAGGGGATTTAGGGGTGGGGATTATGGACAGGTTTTAAGAGAAAATTTGGCATGACGCAGGACGAGTATCGCAGTTTATATCAGAAGGGCGTGGAAGCGGCGCGGGCGGGTGACAAAGTAACCGCCCGTAAGCTGTTCCGCGCAGCGGCGGCGCTGGACGCGGGGCAGAAAAAACCCTGGCTCGCGCTGGCGCAGCTTGAAACCGACGCTGCCAGAAAAGCCGCTTATTACCGCCGCGTCCTGACGATTGACGCGCAGGATGCGCTGGCGCGTGCCTATCTCGATGGCATGGCTGCTGGCGCAAAAACAGACAAGAGCGGGGCTAAACGCTGGCTGGCGCTGGGCGGGTTCGTGGTGATTGCCCTTGTCGGCGCGGCGGCAGTTGTGCTGACACGACCAACCGGGGAAACCAGTGCCCTGCCGACCCTGAACGCCCTGCCATCCGCCACTGCCACTCAAAATGGCGAAATCATGGCGCTGCAACCAGCAGAAAACGGAGCAGCAGAAGCCACCGCCATCCTGCCAACTAACGCGCCAGACGAGCCAGCAGCCACCGCAACGAACATTCCGCCGCAGGCTAATATTGTGCAGCAGTCGCAATCGACGCCGATACAGTTCGTCCTACCATCGCCCAGCGCCACTGGCGACATAATCAACAACAGCGCGATCGTTCCTGCGGCGACCAACCCTGTCGTCAGTACACCTCCCATCGCGCCAACGGTTCTGCTGCCGACCAATCGCCCGCCCATCGTGGTGACTGCCGCCCCCAGCGGAACAGCCCAGCCCACCACTGAACCGCTGGAAGTCACTATTGGGCCATCGCCAACCGGCTTCCCGATGTTGTTCACCGAAACGCCATCCTATTTCGACGACCTGAACACCGCCATCCCTCCCACTGATGTCCCCTTCGAGGTCGATCCTAACGCCGGCAGCGGGCGGCGTCCGCGAGGGTGACGGATTCCGAAACTGCGGTTAGCTAACCCTTCGGCACTTCACTGGGGTCAATCCCCCACAGATGAAAAATCAGGTCCTGCGGGAAGGTTTTTACATCCATTGCGTTCAGCATCGCCAGCACCTGCGCCCGGTGATCGGTGCCGTGATTGATAACATGTGTGAGAACCTGCCACACCTTCAGGTCATTCAACGGGGTGAGCAGCAGCTCGTCGGTCAGCGCCGCCACATAATCGCGCATTCGCCCTTCAACCCCATCCCAGTAATCGCGGACAGCGGCCCGGTCAGGATAATCCGCCGGATTGAGAAAGTCCGGCAGCGCCACGCCGCGCAGCCCGCTGAACCACCGGTCATCAACGCTCATCATATGCACCATCTGGTTATGAATCGAGCCGATGGAATAATGCAGTTCCCGCTCAAACTGCTCATCGGACAGCCCCATAATGCACTTGTCCCAGATGCGCCGGTTAACGGTGAAATGGTAGTCATACAACTGGCGGAATCCATCAGCATTCATACCCATCCCTCCCTGCTCATCACACATTACCCATTACGCATCACTACGTAGCACCAAATCCCCCTCATCACTCGTTACGCATCACTTTTCACTGAAATCTCCCCTCAAAATCGAAACAAATGTCATGACAAATGTTTCACCCGCCCCCTCATTTCCATGCTAAACTTTATGTATGCTCCGTGTCCTCGGTGTACTCTGTGGTGAAAAATGTCTTCTCTTGCATCTGAAAACTAGCCGCTGGCAACTCACCATCAAATGGCAGTGGCGGCGGTAAATTTTCAAAAAGTCTCCGCCGCCACAACGGCGATTAGCTGTGCAGCCAGATACGCATCGCGCCAGGATCACGGTTCGCCCAGGCATAATACGGAATCGCCGTAATCGTCGCGGTCTTGGTCGCCTCGGCGCGAGGACGATAAAGCCGCTTGTCCCAGCCTTCATCCGCTGGCAGAATGTCCGCCCGCCCGCGCAGGATGTGGATGCCATCCAGAATATCCCGCGTAAACGATGAAATAAAACTGCCCGCGTCACGCAGGCGCACCCTGTCCAGATCAGTATCAGAGTTATCTGCCGCTTCCAGGCAGTAGACAATCGGCCCACGCATCAACGCCACTTTGCCCACATCTTCGCTCACTTTAGGGTGTGCTTCCATCAGGCGAACCGGCATCGGCAGCGAAATCGTGACGCGATCACCGCTTTTCCAGTCGCGCCGCACTTCAACATAACTGCCGGGGATCATCTCGCCTTCATAAGTCTCGCCGTTGACCGACAATCCCGCCCCGGAATCACACCAGGCAGGAATACGAAGGAACAGCGAAAATTCACCACCCGCAGCTACATCCAGCATTTCGATGTAGGTCATCTCGCCGCTGAAGGGGTATTCGGCGTCCTGATGCAGCCGCACGAGGCGGCCATCATGCAGCCTGATGTCAGCATCACTTTCGGCATAAAGATGCACCCATAAGCCCTCATCTGAGGTGGTATAGCAGTACCCGCCCAGCGCGGCGATGGTGCGGGCGATATTCGGCGGGCAGCAGGCACATTCATACCAGGGCTGGCGGCGGTGCGAGCCGTCATTTTCCAGCGGATTGACGTAAAAATAATGCTGACCATCCAGCGACAGGCCGGGCAGAAAAGCATTGTAGAGGGTGTGTTCCATCAGATCAGCATATTTCGCTTCCCCGGTCAGCGTCAGCATACGCCAGTTCCACATCACGCTGGCGATAGCTGCGCAGGTTTCGGTATAGGCGGCGGCATTGGGCAGGTCATAATCACCGCCGAAACCTTCAATCGCCCGCACCGAGCCGAGGCCGCCGGTCAGATACATCTGCTTACTGACCATGTACTCCCACTGCCGCTCCAGCGACTCCAGCAGCGCCGTTTCCCCGGTTTCAGCATAAATATCGGCTGCCCCCGCGCACAGATACAGCGCCCGCACCGAGTGTCCGGCCAGCTTTTCCCGCTCACGAAACGGCGTTTCGTCCTGGCAGTAATCATGCAGGTTGAGCAGGCCATGACCGCGTGCGGTCAGCAGATAATCGGCCTGATCGAGATACCGTTTTTCGCCTGTCAGCCGGTAAAGTTCGACCAGCGCCACTTCGATTTCCGGGTGGCCGTCGGTGCCGGGTCGTTTGCCGGATTCTTCCGTGCCGAAGATATCGCAGATCAGATCAGCAAAACGGCGGGCGATGGTGAGCAGGCTGTCCTTACCGGTGGCGCGTTTGTGGGCGACGGCGGCCTGAATCAGATGCCCGGCGCAGTACATCTCATGTAGGTCTTTGAGATTCGTCCAGCGCTCGGCCTCGCGCTCGAAAGTGAAATAGGTATCCAGATAGCCATCTGCCCCCTGGGCCGCCGCAATTTCAGCGATCACCGCGTCGATACTGGCTTCCAGCGCTGCGTCGGGCTGTCGCGCCAGCTCCCACGAGGCCGCTTCCAGCCATTTATATACATCCGAGTCGTTGAAAAAATAGCCGCGAAAATCCGCCTGAATTTTGCCAGCGGCGCGGCGGAAATTGTCGAGTCGCCCTGTCGTTTCGCAGTGGTCAAGCTGCGTCGGCAGGGTCACATCGTGATTTAACTGCTGCCGCCCTGACCAGAAATGATCGTCCAGCCGCACAGCGGTAATCGGCACAGGGCGCAGGCGGGCATGGGGCGAACGTGAGGTATCGACCAGCAAAACCGGGGACTGAGGTTTGAAAACTGACGACTGCGACATGGATGAAATATTCCTTTTAAAGTGATGTTTTGGCTGAAAATTTGTTGTTCTAAAGTGAATGTACTGTAGCAGGATGGGCAGCTTGACTCAAGTACCAGCGCCAGTCTCAATAACCCCTGTCAATTCAGCTATCTCTAATATATCCGCCTTACACTACAACAGAAAACTTTATTTTAAGGAGGTTGTATGTTGTCCCGATGGATAAGCGTTTTTCTGATTGCGCTGGTGATCGTTACAGCGGTTCCCCTGCTGGCACAGGATGCTACACAGGAAGCCGCGCCAGAACCGGAACTACTTGGCACCGGCTGGCGCTGGCAGGCATTTGAAGGGTCAGACGGTTCGGTTCTCGACGTGCCACACCCCGAAAATTATACCCTGCTGCTGGACGCGGATAATTTTGTCGGCCTGCGAATCGATTGCAACAGCGGCAGCGCAAGCTACACCTTAGAAGGCCAATCGCTAACCATCACGCCCGGCGTCAGCACGCTGATGGCCTGCCCGGAGGGATCGCTCGACAGCCAGTATCTTGCCTATCTGAGCCAGGTAGCGACTTATGTCATCGAAGATGGTCTGCTGTATCTGAATCTTCAAATGGACGGCGGCAATATGATCTTCGCCCCATCCACCACAGCGCTCACCGGAGTCGAATGGCGCTGGCAGGATTATCAGGTTGGCGACAGCCTCACCACCACCGTTCCTAACCCGGAAAATTACACCCTGATTTTGAACACCGATGGCAGCATCGGCTTCCGCGCCGATTGCAACGTCGGTAATGGGTCATACACGCTGGAAGATGCTGTGCTGACGATTACGCTGGGGGTGACTACGCTGGTCGCCTGCCCACCGGAGTCGCTGGAGGGGCAGTATCTCCAGTATCTAAGCGAAACCAGCAGCTATGCACTGGAAAACGGCCAACTCATTCTGACGCTGGCGGATGAGGGCGGCACGCTGCGCTTCGCGCCCGCGCTGATTGACGATGTCGTGGGGGTCGAATGGCAGTGGCAGGATTTCCAGGGTGGCGACAATTCGCTGATGGGCATCCTGAACCCGGAACAGTACACCCTGCTGCTGAATGCTGATGGCAGCCTCAATGTGCGGGCGGATTGCAACCGGGGCAGCGGTTCATACACACTGGAAGATAACCAGCTTACCCTTGAAGTGAAGGCACTGACACGGGCGATGTGTCCGCCGGAGTCGCTTTCGCAGCAGTATCTTGAATACCTGGCGGCTGTGGAAACCTTCGTGATCGAAGATGGAACACTCATGCTGAACCTGGCATCAGGCGCGGGCAGCCTGCGCTTCGCGTCGTCGTAATTGCCCAAAAATCGCGGCGATTTTGCGTAGCAAAAGTAACTGGCAGGATGTACAGAGGCCGCTATACTTTACGCACGCATTTTCAAATCAATGGGAGCAAGACAATGGCGCGAAAGATAGTATTTGGCCTGCTGGTGATCGTACTGGCGTTGGGAGCGGTTGCACCCGCCCTGGCGCAGGATGGCATCTCCAGTGTTTGCCTCGTCACCGACCTGGGGCGGGTGAATGACGGCACATTCAACGAATTTGCCCACGAAGGCGCGGAACAGGCCGCCGAAGAAGCAGGCATCGATTATAAGTTCATCGAAACGCAGGCACAGACCGATTACAACAAGAATATCCAGACCTGCCTCGACGAAGGTTTTGACGCGGTTGTGACCGTTGGTTTCCTCATCGCCGAAGCAACAGCAACCTTCGCCGCCGAAAACCCGGACACCTATTTCATCGGCGTTGACCAGTTTGTGGCTGAAGGCCCAGAAAATTACGTTGGTATCCAGTTCCGTGAAGATCAGTCGGCCTTCCTGGTGGGGGCGCTGGCCGCCCTGGTGACAGAAAGCGATGTCATTGGCGGCGTGTTCGGCATCGACATCCCGCCGGTTGTGCGTTTCCGCCTGGGTTACGAGCAGGGCATCCAGTACATGGCTAACCAGCTTGGCAAGGAAGTTGAAATCCTCGGCGTGTACATCGACAGCTTCACTGCCCCTGATCGTGGCGCGGCGGCAGCCCTGCAAATGCTGGGCGAAGGCGCGGATGTGCTGTTCGGCGGCGGCGGCCCAACCGGTTCAGGCGCGATTGTCGCAGCAGCAGACGAAGGTATCTGGGTGATCGGCGTTGACCAGGACGAATACTTCACCACCTTTGGCGAAGGCGAAGCCCCCGGCGCGGACAAGATCATCAGCAGCGGCGTCAAGCGCGTTGATGTTGGCGTGTACGACATGGTGCTGGCGCTGGCAGAAGGTGATCTGGAAGCATTCCCCGGCGGCAGCAACTACATCCTCGATGTTGCTAACGGCGGTATGACCTTCGCCCCGGCCAATGACGCTGACATCCCGGAAGAATACTACGCGATTGTCGAGCAGATTCAGGAAGCGCTGGCAGAAGGCACGCTGGATACTGGCGTCAACCCGAACACGGCTGAGATCGAAAAGACGGTTGAGGAACTCACCGAAGAATCAACTTTTGAACTCGACCTGTCGGCGCTGGAAAGCTAAGCGAATATTTTTGCACCGCTAACCCCTTCTTTAGTCGATAGAGAAGGGAATTCAAAATGCCTGCCTCAGCAAATGGAGCAGGCATTTTAAGTCGGAAACCAGCCAGAATCAAAACAACGAACTTGCGTCCGCTGTTTCGAGAAAATTGACAGGCGAGATGATGTCGTTTTGAATGAATAACCTAATGATAACTGCATTTTCAACCGCTTCAATCGGCCAAAAGGCGGATATTCCTATAGGCCGGGTGGGAAAGTATTAAGGCGGTCTGATAGCCGTCCGGCCCAATTGTAGGTTATAGTTACGATGTAATTGACACAATCAACCCCAAGAAAAATACATGCCAACGATCAAAGATGTCGCCAGAGAAGCCGGTGTTTCTATCGCCACTGTCTCCTATGTCCTGAATAATAAGGATACTTTTGTCAGCAAGGAAACGCGCCGCCAGGTGTTAGAGGCGATTGAGCGCATCGGCTACACCCCTAATGTGACCGCCCGTAACCTGAAGGCCAGCCAGACACGGCTGATCGGCTATGCCTGGCATGAAGTGCCATTTGACGAGGTGAACGCGGTGCTGGATCGCTTCACCTATTATGTAGCGCAGGCCGCCGAAGCCGCCGGGTATCACATGCTGACTTTCACACATCCGGCAGGCAGACCGCTGCCCGTGTACGACGAGCTGATTCGTACACAGCGCATTGATGGTTTTGTGCTGGCGGAAACCGTGCGCGACGACGAACGAATTCAGTTTTTAATGGATGTCGATTTCCCTTTCGTCAGTTTTGGGCGCTCCAACCCGGAATGGGACTTCCCCTGGGTGGATACTGATGGGCGAGCCGGGGTACGAGCGGCCACCGATTACCTCATCAGCCTGGGACACCGCCGCATCGGGATGGTCGCCTGGCCGGATGACTCGATTTCCGGCAATTTCCGCGTGCAGGGCTACCTCGACGGGTTGGCGGCGGCGGGCATCCCCTTCCGCCCGGATTATCTGGCACGGGCAGTCCACAGCGAACAGGCGGGGCGCGACACGCTGGCGGAATGGCTCAAGCTGCCGCTGGACGAGCAGCCAACTGGCATCATTGCCATCACTGATCTGGTGGCAATTGGTGTGATGAATGAGGCGGAACGGCGTGGTCTGCTGGTGGGGCGCGATCTGTCGGTGATCGGCCATGATGATACCCCGCTGGGCCAGTATTTGCGCCCGGCGCTGACAACCATTCGCCAGCCAATCATTGAAATTGGTCAGGCACTCATCAACCAGCTTGAGAGCCTGCTGAACAAAACACAGCCGGCCCAGCCACGCCAGCTCATCGCACCGCATTTGATCGCGCGTGAGTCCTGCGGGCCAGCGCCAAGATGAGTGCTGTAATCCTGCGCCCGGCAGATGAACATGATGCGGCGCTCATGTCTGATTTGATTCGGACAGCTTTCGCTCAATATGAAGGGCTGTTTGACCCGCCCAGCGGCGCACATGGCGATACGCCGGAAAAAGTGGCGGGCAAGCTGGCAAAAGGCGGCGGCTTCGTGGCGCTGCTGAACGGTGAAGCGATTGGCTGTGTGCTGTACCAGCCGGAAAATGGTTTCCTTTATCTGGGGCGGCTGGCAGTACTGCCGGAACGGCGCAAACGCGGCGCTGCCAGGTTGTTAATCGCGGCAGTCGAAGAACAGGCGCGGACATTAGACCTGCCGAAAGTGAATCTGGCTGTACGGGCAGCGCTGCCGCAGAATCGCATCTTTTTTGAAAGCCTTGGTTATCAGTTCGTGAGCTACGGCAGGCATGAGGGCTACAGCGAACCCACCTTCGTGACGCTGGAAAAAGAAGTATGACTACCCTCCGCCGCCTGCTCATCGCCCTGACCGTGATTGAATGATATTGATGCTGGTGTTCATCCGGCAGTGGATAAAGCATATTATTTAATAGCTTTAGCATGAACATCGCTATAAAATAGATGTCATAAGTCGATCAAATGTCCTAGTATAAAGAGCCTGTATGACCGAGCAATTTAACCTGCTGCTGGGCGATAGCAAAGCTATTCTGCAAACGCTTGAAAGCAATTCCATTGATCTGATTTTCACCTCTCCGCCTTATGCGGATCAACGTAAAAACACCTATGGCGGTGTCCATCCCGACGAGTATGTGAACTGGTTTCTACCGATCTCTGAACAGCTTTTGCGGGTATTAAAGTCAGATGGCACCTTCGTCCTGAATATTAAAGAACGTGTGGTAGATGGCGAACGCCACACCTATGTGCTGGACTTGATACATGCACTGCGGGCGCAGGGCTGGTTCTGGACAGAAGAATTCATCTGGCACAAGAAAAATTCATATCCGGGCAAATGGCCGAATCGCTTTCGGGATGCCTGGGAACGGCTGCTTCAATTCAACAAAAGTAAAAATTTTAATATGTACCAGGATGAAGTAATGGTGCCGGTTGGCGAATGGGCTAAAAGCCGCTTGAGCAGCCTGAGCGAAACCGACAAAATACGTGACAATTCAAAAGTTGAGAGTGGTTTCGGCAAAAATGTTTCCAACTGGGTAGGCCGTGACCGAGTTTATCCAACCAATGTTATACACCTGGCAACAGAAACCAGTAACCGTAATCACAGTGCCGCTTTTCCTAAAGGACTGCCGGAATGGTTCATTAAGCTGTTCACACAGCCGGGCGACAGGGTGCTTGACCCATTCATGGGCAGCGGCACAACAGTATTGGTCGCGCTGGAAATGGGGCGTAAAGCTGTCGGCATCGATATCATGCCGGAATACGTGGAAATGGTCAGGAAAGAATTAGCAATCTATCAGGAACGGCTGTTATGACACCTAATCCGCTTAATCTTCAAGATGTAGTGGATTATGTCGAAAAACACATCGGGACTTTCCATGCTAAACGCCTTCACAAACTCGAAACGCTCAGGCTGGAAAAACTGCTTCTGAGAAAAAATCCGTATCTTTTCCGCGCCAAGCATATGCTCACCGCCGAGACACTGGTCAGAAGTGTCCTGGATGCCTTTTTATCTTCACAGGAAGAAACGTTATTCGGCGACTTTCTGGAAAGCATCGCCATCTTTGTATGTGGAAAGGTTTATGGTGGCGAGAAACCTGCCCTATCCTATCTGGAAGGCATTGACCTTGTATTTGCTGTTGAAGAGCGCGTGTATATAGTTGAAATAAAATCGGGTCCCCATTGGGGAAACTCCAGCCAGATCAAGAAAATGCTGCTGAATTTCGAGCGTGCGGAAAGGATACTCAAAGCGCAATATCCTGATCGGCAAATTATCGCTGTTAATGGCTGTTCCTATGGTATTGAACCAAATCCAGTGCAGCGCGGCGGAATTTACCTGAAATTATGTGGTCAGGATTTCTGGCGTTTTATCTCCAATAATGATGACCTCTTTGTGCAGATTATCGAACCATTAGGCCATCAGGCAAGAGAACGCAATGAAGCATTTTATGAAGCTTATGCGATGATCGTAAATCGCTTTACCCTGCAATTTGGCAAGGATTACTGCCTGCCTACCGGGGTGATTGATTGGGAAAAGCTGGTACGCTGGATTTCAGGCCGCCGCCTCAACGCAAAATATCCGCTTGAGTCCTGATTAACCCAGCGCTGACAACACATCCGCCACCGTCAGCGCGGCGAGGCCGCCGGGGGCGATCAGATGAGCGCGGCTGACATCAGCAGTGCCAAGACCAACGGCGCGGAAGCCGCCAGCCAGCGCCGCATCGATCCCCGCTTCAGCATCCTCAAAGACAACTGCCTGCGTCGGTGGCACATTCAGCCGCCCGGCGACCCAGATGAACAGATCGGGGGCAGGCTTGGTATTGACAACGCTGTTGCCATCGCCAAGCGCCTCGAAAGCCGAGAGCAAATTCAGCCGCGCCAGCACATCGTAAGCATTTTTGCTGGCTGAGCCGAGGCCGATACGGAGGCCCGCCGTCCGCGCCTCATCCAGAAACTTCACCACGCCGGGCAGCGCATGTTCTGGTGTGATGGTTTCCAGATAGCGACGATAGTAGACATTTTTGCGCTCCATCCAGGCCGCCGCTGTCACTTCATCAATCGGCCTGCCCTTGAGCATCCGGTTAAGGCTTTCCCGGCGAGAGACACCGCGAAGCTGCTCGTTATCCTGGCGCGTGAAAGCGACACCTTCCTCGTCGGCAAGCTGTTTCCAGGCAAGAAAATGAAATTCGGCAGTGTCGGTAATCACGCCGTCGAGGTCAAAAATAAAAGCGCTGATGGGTTGGTTCATGGTGGTTTGCCCCCGCAGTAAACATCCACAGGGGCAAGTTTAAACGTTTCATATACGAACTGGCAAGTGTCACACCAGGGCAAAAGCGCGAACCGGGAATGTCCCCATGCCTTTGACCTTGACCGGCACAGCGAAGAACTTAAAACCAGCATCCGGGATGTGTTGCAGCCCACACATATGCTCGACAATTGGAATCTCCGCACCCAGCAGAATGGTATGAACCGGGCGCTCGCCCGTGTCAGTATTGTCGATATTAAAGGAGTCAATCCCGACCAGCTTTGCACCAGCCTTCACCAGAAAATCTGCCGCGTCCGCCGTCAGATGGGGGTGTCCCTCAAAATAAGCGTCGCTTTTCCAGTGTGCGTCCCAGCCGGTATGCACCAGCACCGCTTTTCCCCAGACATCAACATCGTCAAAAGCATCGCGGCTGATAGCGCGTTGACCCGCTTTTATGCGGATGACCACACCATCCAGGTTAGCGATTGAAGTGAACGGTAGTTCCGAAAGGTCTTTCCCGTCAGCATAACGATGAAAGGGGCTGTCAATGTAAGTACCGGTGTTGGCAACCATCTCAATTTTGCCAATCTGAAATTCGGTGCCTTCAGCGTAGCGCTTGCGCGATTCTTCCCGACTGAGATAGTCGCAAATGATCGGCGCAGGCAAGCCCTTATAGGTGATTAAGCCGTCTTCGACAACATGGCTGCAATCAATACAGCGCGCACCGGCTTCAACTCGCCCTGCCCCATCACGGCGTTTGTGCGGCTGTTCGATGATTTCCTTGTTGAGGATGTTAACTTCGGCAACCATCAGCAGGCGCATATCGGCGACAATGTATTCCGCCAGCGCCCGGTCATCAATACTGTCGCCATCAATATCCAGGCGAAAATCCTGCCCCTGAATGCCACCGCCGTTGGAAAAGCGCACTTCAAAATCGAACCTGACTCGTTTTTCGCTCATCAATTCTCCCCTTCAGATTAGTGTGATGAGATTATTTCATTCTACTGCGGACGGAACAGGGACAACGGCAGATGGCACAGCATCAGCCTGTGTGCGAAAAACACGGTAAAACAGGCTGATCGGGATGACCGATAACACCGTAGCGACGATCAGCGCATTGGTCGGGCCGATGTTGTCAGCCAGCGCACCCAACAGTACCGACACGAGCGCAAACATCAGACTGCCTGCAAAGGCATTGAGCGATCCCATTGTAGCACGCTGCTCGGTGGTAAATTCGCGCTGCATCATGCCGCCAACAGCGACATTGTTAACGCCAAAAAAGACCGAATTGAGCGCCATAATCGCCGGGGACAGAACGCCAGGAAATACCAATCCACCCAGATTGATGAGTTCGCTCAGGGTCATGCCGCCGATCATCAGACGGAACTCGCCAAAGCGCCGGATGAGCGGCCCGGCAAAATAATAGCTGAGCGCGGCGGTAAAATGGGCGATGGCGCGGGCAACACCAATCGCCCAGACCGGCCACAAGGTCTGGATAAACGTCGAGCGAAACTGGTACGATGACTCGCCGAGCGCAAAACCAAATATCGAGGCAGCCGAGAGTGTACGCAGCTTACGATTGCGGATGATATTCTGAAAAGCGATTTGAAGATGAGCGTAAATGTTACCGGTTCGCTGTGTGTGGACTTTAGGTTCGACAAAACGCAGGCTGACAAAAACATTCAGCGCGTGCGGCACGACTGACAGCCACATCACCCAGGCGAACGACACTGAAGCGACGACGCTGCCGAGGATAGCTGAAATCGCCAGGGCAAACTGGTACATCGACGAAACCCGCCCCAGATGATCCTGATACTCGCCTTCCTGTTCCGTTTCGGCCAGCGAGTCATGCAGAAGGGCGTCATTGTTACCGCTGTAGAATGCCCGCGCTAACCCCTCAAACACTGCCCCGATGAACAGTGCAGGCAGCCCGAACGAGCCACCCAGCGCATAGAGAATCAGCGACAAAACGCTCGCCAGCGCCCCGCAAACAAGAGTTTTTTTGCGCCCGATCATGTCGGAAAAGAGGCCGGTTGGAACTTCCAGCAGCGCCCCGGAAAGCATAGTCAGCGAAAAAACGCTCATGCCCAGCGCGAACGAACCAGCGACTTCCGAAAAATAGAGGACAGCGACTGGCCCATAAGGGCGGAAATCCGTCAGGAAATTGAACCACGCCAGCAGGCGCACATTGCGATGAACGGCCATGATGTAGCTTTCTTGTGGTGATAATCAGGGTCAGTGTATGCCACAAGGGTTCAGATCGTCAAGACGAAATGGCTCTAAGCTGAAACAACTGGCAGGAAAAAACTCAAATCCTTCCCTGCCAGATGAATAGCGTCATCCTAACAACCGCCTGTAGCCGGGCAGGGGCGGCCACCTGTGGGCGGCGCAGACCCATCGTATCGAATGGTAATCGGCCCGGCGAGGCAGGCCGTTTCCCCGTTCACCAGCGCTTCGACCTGCCAGTCAATCGTTTCGCTGGGGTAAAATCCGACCAGATTGACAGTTGCGTTAGTAGCCGTCGTTTCGGCAAGCTGCTCGCGTGCGCCGCCCGGCACATTGGCGAACAGCCGATAGCTGGTCGCGCCGGGCGCGGCATCCCAGTAAAAGGTAGTGAAGTTCGGTCCCCAGCCTTCCAGCGGCGAGGTCAGGCGTAGCCGCGAACACGACAGCCGCCCGGCAGCCGTCCCGGAAGTGCGACCAACTGGACCGCTCCCACTGCCGAATGCAGCTTCCAGCGCTTGAATCTGCTCCAGTGTCGGCAGAGTAATGGCATAATTCAGCACACTGACAGGGATGCTTTCCAGAATGGTGAACTCCCGCAGTTCATCAGCATTGAGGGCGTGCAGCCCGGTCACTGGCCCGCCCTGCCCGCGCCCATCGGCAGTCAGCGGCGCGCTGATCGTTAACCCGGGGGCGACACTAATGCCATCCACTCGAACCGAACCATCGATAGTCGTCACCTGCATAGTGGAAGTAGCTGTCAGGCGAAAGACGACGGTGGACGCCAGCCGAATATCGACGCCGTTGACCTGCAAGTCGATGACAAAATCCTTCGGCCCCTGCACCACCAACAGCGATGGCGCATCGACACAGTTGGATTGGTTGAGACTGGTTTTCAGATAAAAAGCCTGCATCGGCGTTCGGCGTTCCCCAGAGATAGTCGGCAGTGCCTCTAAACCGCCCTCTGGGATGTCCACAATGCCTGCGTTAATCCACCCCACCTGCGCTGCGTCCACTGTGATGCGTAACCAGTCGCCATCTTCGCTGATGCCGTCGGCGGGCAGCCCAACGCCGCCCGGCACATTGGTGACAAAATTGGCGTTCCGTCCCGGGGCGCTGCGGACGATGGAGTCAGTGTGTGTGGTGACAGTGATCGGATTTTCAAGGGGCTGGAATGCCTCATTTGCCGGGACAGCATTTTCCACGCTGACATCGCCAAACAGGAAGAAACGGACATTCTGCCCCGGCAGCGTATCCGGCACGTTGGCCTGCACTGCCATCACAGTAATGCCCCACTGGTCATTAGCAATATCCAGCGGCGCGGTGGAAATAGTCTGCAAACTGGTGATTTCGGTGCGGTCAGTTGGCTTGCTGAAAAGGTCGGTATCGACTTCGGTCACGAACGAGGCATCGACGCGGCGGTAGCCGTAGCAGGCGGTGTTACGCCCCAGCTCGCCGCAGTTGTCGCCGACCCGTTCCAGCGCGGTTTCCAGGTAGGCGAGGCAGCTATTGGTATCCGTTTGTGACTGTACGAGGTTGGTAGAAAAAAGGGTGAATCCGAGCGACAATAATGCAAATGTTGCTAGAAAGAATGGCAATCGGAATCGCATTAACTTGTTCCCCCACAAGCTATGTCTTCCTCTTTTTTAACAAGCGAATCAATATTATATTTTTATTTCCTGTTATAGCACTTAGACTTTGTTTGGTCAACTTTAAAGGTACGATGGCTGCCTGTCGGGGATTTACTAACTGAGATAGTTATACTTCCTCAGCGCTCATTAAAGTGGCATCGCATCCTACAAAATCCGGCTGAATCATGTAACTGCTTCAACCTTCATCGCCCGGCATGGGTTCCAGCAATGTGACTCCCACCTGAAGCACCTGACGCTGGCCGTCCGGCGCCCACCAGAACCAGATGGTTTTCAAAGGTTCTGTGCCATCATTAACCATGCGGTGGGCAACATTGGGAGCATGATAGATCGTCGAACCTGCCTCCACTCTAAAGGTTTGCTCCCCTACCGTCCATTCTGCTGTGCCGCTCATGACGAAATAAATTTCTGGCGCGGGATGCGAATGAGCAGGGTAATAACCACCTGCTTCCAGGTCAAGCACTCCCATCATCACATCCTGCTGGGGTATGGGGAAACCATTGCCGACCAGTATTTTCCAGTGCACCACATCCTGCAACGCCTTTGGATAATTATCGGCTGTCGTCCATTCATACTGACTGGCGTTCACATGGCTGGTTGGCGGCGTGTTTTCGTTCATAAACCTTCTCCCCTTTTTCCTTCGGGCTATGCCAGTTTGTCCAGGATTTCCTGCCGCAGGCGAGTGTATTCATCGGCATTAATCAGTCCGGCGTCGCGGGCGTCCTGAAGCTGGCGCAGTTTGTCAGTCAGCGTATCAGCGCCAGGCGCGTCGGCTTTCCATTGATTCATAAAATCCTCTATCCGATCCCCCGTAAAAGCGTCGGGGCGAATTTCCATGCCGCCAAAACGCACAACGCCATCTTTTATTTCAAGCTGGTCAGAAGGCGAAGCGCTGAAGCTTGAAACGCTCATGCCGCCAGGGATTTGAACGGTTTTACCCTTCAATTGAACCGCAGCGATGTTGGCTGCGCTGCTGGCAGCACCGCGATTTACACCGCCAATGAACATAAACAGGCCAATAAGAAAGGGCGCGACAAAGGAAACAACACCGATTAAAATCCAGTTGCCAGTTACATCACGCTGCTGGCGTTCGCGGTCGGTGCAGTAAACATCCATTGAATAACTGGTGCCATCACTATCCGTAGTGGAATACTGGTCGCGGGTGATGATTTCATTATCCTGACAAAGCAGCGCGGTCAGATAATTGTCAATCCCGGCATTTTCGGCCAGTGGCGGCAGCACCGGAATGACGACAATGCCAAACAACGCCACGAAGGCAACGATGATGAGCAGGCAGCCAAATTTCGCCATGAGATGTGTTCCTACAAGTGGCATTATTCAGGAGTCAATCTGATTAAACAGCCGCCGCGCTAAATATGCAAATAAGGCCATTTATTGGCGACCAGCAGTGCATTTTGTACACTTACCCTGGTACCGGTAACACAGAAAGATACACTCATGAAACTGACCATCATTGGCGGGGGCAGTGTGCGGACGCCGCGACTGATTCCTTCGCTGGTGCGACGGACACAGCGCCTAAATCTGGATGAACTCTGGCTGATGGACACCGATGGCGACAAACTAAAGCTAATCGGCGGCCTGTGCCAGACGATGGCTGAACGGGAAGGTGCATCCTTCAAAATTGTGATGACGACGGATGCACAGGCAGCAGTGAAAAACGCAGGTCATGTCATCACCAGCATCCGCCCCGGCAAGGAACGCGGACGAGCATTGGATGAACGTATTGCTTTCAACAACGGCGTCATCGGACAGGAAACAACAGGCGCGGGCGGTTTTGCGATGGCGATGCGAAGCCTGCCTGCTATCCTCGATTATGCGCGGATGACAGCGGAACTGGCAGCGCCGGGAGCATGGCTGTTCAACTTCACCAACCCTGCCGGACTGGTGGCCCAGGGCTTACATGACGCGGGTGTGGAGCGGGTGGTTGGTATCTGTGACAGCGCCAATGGAGCGCAGCACGCTGCCAGTCGTTATCTGGGCGTGCCGATGAAACGGGTGCGCCACGAAGTCTACGGCCTGAATCACCTCTCGTGGACGCGCAGTGTCCGTATTGACCCGGACGATGACGGTGGCGAGGAAGTCCTGCCCGCCCTGCTGAACGATGACAGATTTATTCAATCGACCCACATGGCTATGTTCGCGCCCGGTTTACGAGGGTGGCAAAAAGCATTCCTGAACGAATACCTGCACTATTTTTATCACCGTGATGAAGCGCTGGCCGCCCTGCTGGCGAAGCCAGAAACACGCGGCGAAGAAGTGGTACGGCTGACCGATGCACTCCTGAAGGCGCTGGCTGATGCATCCGATTTCGATTCGGCGCTGGAAGCCTATAATCGCATCCTCAATGAACGGGCAGGCAACTATATGGCACACGCCCGAAGCGGGGAACGCCCCAAAATGGAGCCAGTTGGCGAGGACGAAGAAGGCTATGCCGCCGTCGCGCTGGGCGTGGTCGAAGCGCTGACAGCGAATACGCCCCATTATACCGGCCTGAATGTGCCGAATAACGGCGCGATTACCGGTTTGCGTGATGACGATGTGGTGGAGATAAGCTGCTGGATTAAGGATGGCAGCATCACACCGATTCAGATTGGCACGATTCCCGAAAATCAGTATTTGCTGATGCGCGATGTCAAGCAGTATGAACGGCTGGCCGCACAGGCCATTTTGGGACGTTCGCGCGAACTGGCTGTCGAAGCGCTGGCGGTACATCCACTGGTTGGCTCGTACCCGCTGGCGGTCAAACTGACTGATGCTTTTCTGGAAGCGCATCATGAGATGGTAGGTGACTGGTCGTGAAATATGACATTCTGATTCCCGGCCATTATTTCTGTGACATCATCTTCACCGGGATTCCGGCACTGCCCAAGCTGGGTCATGAGATGTATACCGCCGGGCTGAATGTCGTCCCCGGCGGGGTGATGAATACGGTTGTTGGTTTACAGCGGTTGGGGGTTCAGGTTGGATGGGCCGGGGCGCTGGGGGATGATTTTTTCAGCCTCTTTATTGATGATTGGATAACGCGGGAAGGCATTGACAGCACCCTGCTGTCGCGGGTGAAGGGGCCGATGCAGCGGGTAACAGTGGCACTGTCTTACCCGGCTGACCGCGCTTTCGTCAGCTATGTGGATGGCGCACCGGGGGTCGTCGAGATGACGCGAACAGCGCTAGAGCAGATGGAATGCAGCCATTTGCACATCGCCGGGATGAGGCCGCAGGCAGAGCTTCGCGATCTGCTGCGCGAGTGCCGGGGGCGTGGTATGGTCATCTCGCTCGACCCCCAGCATCAGGATGATACGCTGACGAATCCGGTTATGAGCGATATTCTGAAATGTGTTGATATTTTCCTGCCCAATGCGCGCGAGGCAACCTTCATCACCGGGACCGAATCAGTCAGTGCCGCGGGGGGAATTCTGCGCGAGATCATCCCTTATGTGGTCATCAAGGATGGGGCTAACGGCGCAACAGCCTGGCGGGATGGCGGCTGTGTCCAGAGCGCGGCGATTGATTTGCAGCCGCTCGATACCACTGGCGCGGGCGATGTCTTCAACGCCGGTTTTCTGATGGCTTATTTACGGGGTGAGGATACGGCTGCCTGCCTGCGCTGGGGCAACATCTGCGGCGGGTTATCGACACTGGGCTATGGTGGATGTGCCTCTGCACCAACCCTGGAACGCGCTGCGGCACATTTCAGTGATTAAACTAAACCCCCATGATACGCACATATCACAGGGGTTCCGATGAGCAGCATTTCAAGAATGGCTGCCCATCCAGGTCAAGTATCAGGCGTTTTTAGCCAGAAGCCTCTGGCGTCATTTCACCAATCATGCCGCTCATGCCACCGTTCATACCCTGCCCGATCATCATGCCGGAAGCGACATCTTCCGACAGCACAGCGCGGAAGAAGCGATTCAGATGATGCCTCAGTAAGGTACACTCAGCAGCTTCCCCAGCTACTGCTGAAGCCGCTAATGCCGAGCCGACAGTCGAGTCAAAACCGGTGGTGATATTGAACATGCTATCCAGGGCTGCGTCATCCTGAGTCAGCGCTCCAGTAATGTTATTGAACTGCTGTTCACTGAGGATGCCATAATTAGGCATACTCGGATCCATCATGGTTTGCTGGAGACCATAAAGTGATCCATATTGACCACGATTAAACAGGTTGTGATCCAGAACAGTTGAAGGATCAGCAGCAGTTGCCAGCATCTGATTGTGCATAGCGCCGTAGCCAAAGAACCGCTCGGCGATCGCCAAATTCAACATCACATCAGAATCACAATTGATCGTCCCTGATGTAGTGGTGTCCTGTGCCTGGATAACAGCAAGTCCAGAAACCAGCATAGCGAACAGCACAAACAGTACAATGTACTTTCCATAGGTACGCATACGTTTAAATCTCCTCCCAACGAATTACAGTAAAGGTGTTTGTCTGGCCAGACAGGCTTCAATCTAGGCCTGAAAAATAATAATTGCGTTTTAGTTTACGGGTGACTGCGTTGAGGGAACATAAACTTACACATATGAAACAATTAAGAAGTAACCTGAGAAAGGTAGCGAAAAGCAAAAGAGCGCAACCTTGAGCGCTCTTTTGCTGCTAACTAACTGGATGATTTCTAGCGTGCGGCGACCTGCGTCTTGTTCAGGACAAAGCCAACGTCATGCAGATTAATGACCGCCCAGGGCTGCTTCATGCCGAGGTCAATCGCCTTCTGGAAGTCGCGCATGGCGGCATCAAGCTGGCCGAACTGCTGGAAGACCAGTCCACGATTGTTATAGGCATACGACAGCTTCGAGTCGATGTCGATGGCGGTGTTCAGGGCCTGCATCGAGATTTCGTAATTGCCGAGGCGGTAATTGGCCCAGCCGAGATTGTTCCAGGCCAGCGCATATTCCGGGTTCAGATCGATCGCAAGCTGATAATTTTCAGCGGCTTTTTCGACCTCATCCATCGCGCAGAAAATCGAACCGAGGCCGAGGAACATATGCGGGTTTTGCGGCTCAACCTGTACCCCACACTGGAAACTTGCCAGCGCGGCGGGCAGATTACCAGCCCGCTGATTAGCCCAGCCCTGCCTGAGATAATCGACGGTGGGATCACAGGCGCTAGGTTGGCTGGCAAAAGCGGGTAAGGCAGCGACCAGAATAGTGATGAGGACGGCGGCGAGCAGGACTTTCCTGAACATGGTTGTCTCTCCTTGAGTGTGCATTGATTGATGGACACACTATAGGGCAGACACAGACAGCAAAATGGATGGAAGACCTATCGCCAGCCGACGCCAGACCTACGGGCGGGCAGCCGTATTAAATGCGTAGGAAGTGCGTATAAAAAGCAGGCTTTTAGCCCCGTTCCCAGACCGCTTCGCCGTTCAGGATACGGGCAAGCTGTTCAGGAAAGCGCGAGGCATCCAGCGGTTTACCAAGAAACCCATCAAAACCATGCTGGCGCACGACATTAATTTCGCTGACATGAACGGTATGGGCAATGATCGGCGTATCACCAAGCTGCGCCCGCAAAACGTCCTTCGCCTGATAGCCATCCATGCCCGGCATTTCCAGATCGAGGAAAATCAGGTCAACATCACCCAGGTCAGGCAGCAGGCCGGGGACAGCAACCGGATTAGTCACTTCGGTACAAACCGCGCCCTGGCGACGAAGCATCTGAGCCAGCACTTTGAGATTCTGGGGGTTATCGTCTATCGCCAGCACATGCAGTTGGGACATGGTTACTTTCCCTGTATAGCTTTTGTATCATTATAACGTCCCTTTGTCCGGCAATCTATTAATCTTTAGGCGTTATGCCAGATCGTTTCACCGTCGATGATGCGGGCTAACTGCTCCGGGAACAGGCGAGCATCAATCGGCTTGGCGATGAAACCAGCAAAACCTTTTTCACGGGCCTGCGGCACAGCGATGGAACGTTCCATCGCAGAAACAGCCACAATCGGAACAGCACCATAGCGCGGAACGGCACGTATCTGGTCATAAATCTCGAAGCCGGAAAATCCACCGGGCAGCATCAAATCAAGGATGATGAGATCGACCAGCGGCATATTGTTCAGATGAGTCAGAGTATCCCGCCCCCAGCGCTCAAATTCGCATAATGCGCCGTAGCGGACGAGCGCCATTTGAAAAATGATGCGATTCTGGAGGTTATCCTCCACGATAAAAATACGTTTCTGCATCAGATCAATCATCTTCCCTACTCACTCACTTAACTATTGATACGCCAGACAGATTCACCACTCAAAATCTGTGCCAGAAGGTCAGGAAAACTGCTGATGTCCACCGGCTTGGCAAGGCAGCTATCAAACCCGGCGACGCGAAGTTTTTGCACTTCTTCATTCATCACACTGGCCGTCAGCGCCACAACGGGAATATGGCGAAATTCCGGCTGCTGGCGCAGCATTTCCAGCATGGTAAAACCATCGTGCGGCTGCACATGAATATCCAGGAAAATCACATCCGGTCTGGGATCAAGCTGCTGAACCCGCGTCATAAAATCGCTGCTGTCTTCGAAAATGGTGACATGCGGCAGCCCCATCCGCCCCTTGAGCAGCATCCGCATGACCATCCGGCTCTGTGAATCATCCTCGACGTACAATACAACGGGAATTCCGGTCATCATCTATCCTATCAGGCAAGCAGCGGAACCAGCGCCGCCGATTTGACCGGCAGCGCCACATGAAAAGTTGTACCTTTACCCGGCTGGCTCTCGAACCATAACTGACCGCCATGTGCCAGCGCCAGACTGCGGGCAATCGGCATCCCCAAGCCGGTGCCGCCACCCTGCCGCAGTCCCACACTGGTTTGCTTGAAGGCTTCAAAAACAGCACTCTGGTCTTCGAGCGGGATGCCAGGGCCGGTGTCAGCAATGGTTACGAGGATTTCATCATCAACCAGCGAGGCCTGCACGCGAATTTCGCCTTCATGAGTGAACTTGCAGGCGTTGGAGAGAATGTTGAGCAATATCTGAAGGATACGCTGCTGGTCAGCGCGCATGAGCGGCAGATTTGGCTCAATTTCGGATGTCAGTCGAATGGGTTTCGCACCAATCAGGCTGCGGCTGGTCGCCAGGGCTTTATCGAGCAGCCTGTTCATACTGATGTCGTCTTCAATAAAGAGATTGAGCGAGCCAGCTTCAATTTTTGACATATCCAGCACATCGTTAATCAGGTCAAGCAGATGCTTACCGCTGCCAACAACTTCATGCAGCAGTTCGCTTTGCTGGTCATTAACCGGCCCGGTATCCCCCTCAACGACAAAACGGGTGAAATTGATAATGGCATTCAGCGGAGTACGCAGCTCGTGGGACATGCTGGCGAGGAAAGCCGACTTCACCTTATCCGAACGTTCCGCCTGTTCACGCGCGATCTGTTCTTCCTTGACTGTGCCTTCAAGCAGCGTAACCAGATTACTGACCTGATCGGCCATTTTGTTAAACGAACCGGCAAGCTGGCCGATTTCGTCGCCAGAACGAACTGGTGTACGTTGATCGAGCTGCCCATGCGCGATTTCTTCAGAGGCAGTCTTCAACTGTGACAGCGGGCGGATGATGGTGATGCGTAAGAACAGGATGCCGAAGACAATACCCAGCGCCGCGACGGCCAGCACCGCAAGCAGGGTCGTCATCAAAATCTGACTTTGAAAAGAGAGCAGCGTCCCCAGTTCATTTCGCACGGCGATGACAGCGCGTACCTGTTCCCCCATACTGAAAGGCGCATAGGCCAGAATATCAGGGGTATTGTCATCATCGTAAGCCAGCGCATTGGAAATCCAGACCTCTCCCGCCAGCGCCTGCTGGATAGCTTCCACATTTTCAGCCGCATCTTCCAGCTCTTCCGGTTTTGACAGATCGGTGGCCGCCAGTTGACCTTCATAGATGAAAGCGATATGGGTATCCAGACGGGCAAAGTCCAATTCGTCCATAAAATTATTGTCAACAGGGCGGTTGACATAGAGGCTGCCAATGACCAGTCCTCTGGCATTTTTAAGCGGCGTGACACTGGCAAGCAATAACGAATCGCTTCCCGGCGGTTTAATCAGGTCGGCAGTGGCAATCCCAAACAAACTGGAGCGAATCAACAGCGCTTCAGCTTCGCTGGAAAGATCGCTCTGAACATTCCCCAGCGTCAGGAGGCGCTCACCCTGGCTGTCGATGACATCAATCTGGTTAATCGCCAGGTTGCTACCCTGAAGCAGCAGCACTGTCCGCAGTGTATTGACATTCCCTGCCTCAACGGCCTCAACCAGGCCCGGCGCGGAAGCCAGCAGTCGCGCACCATTGGACAATTCATCCTGTTTGGTGCTGAAATGCTGCTGAAACAGATTGACCTCCCCCGCGAGACGCTGGCGGCTGGACTCCAACAGCAGCCGGTTGAAGCTTGAACTGATCAGCATTATCAGAATGAAAGCCAGCGTGCTGATCGCCAGCACCAGCATGGCGCTGATTTTTAGGTTGAGGCTTAGATTATACAAAGCGCGACGCAAAGCGATCATCACGAACACCTGAAGAAAGTTAAACACATTACCGGTAACAAAATCACGCAGCGACACACCAACTGATATCGCTGCGCTACTCGTGTCCTGCTAACAACCTGCGTGTCATTCGCGGAGCGGGATAACCCCTAACTCCTCAAGCGCAGCCTGTCCATCAGCCGAAATGAGCCAGTTCAAAAATGGCCTCACTTTTTCAGCCTGGCTTTCAGCGAAACCAGCGCCAACTTGCAGAATGGCGGGGTAATCAGGGTTGTTGGGAGCGCTCCCATCCAGGTTAAGACTTTTAACCCTGTCCTGCACAGTGATAGCTGACGGCCAGTAGGTGAAACCAATACCTCCGGGAGTGCCTTCCACAACCGTCAGCATATCGCTGGTTGAGGTGATGACACCGCCAACGCTGTCCGGGAAGGCGTCGTCCCCCAGAACAGCAGCACGCAGACCAGCGGTGGCCGAATCTTCTTCATCGCGCACGTAGACCACAATAGGAACATCCGGGCCACCTACTGCTGACCAGTTGGTGACTTCGCCAAAAAACACTGCCCGTGCCTGATCCTGCGTCAGATCGCTCACTTCAAGCTCAGGATGAACAATCAGCGCCACGCCAACACCGCCAATATTTTCAAACTGAAGTCCGGCGTCCGTTTCCGACTGGCGGGGTGGGCGAGCCATTGCCGCAATATCCAGCACGCTATCAATGACGCCCTGCGCCCCGCCGCTGCTGCCAGAGCCGGGCAGGACATTGAGAACATATTCGGCATTTTCAGCCACAAAAGATTCCCCGGCGTTTTCCATCAAGCTGGAAACCATGCCAGAGCCGGAAATGCTGATAACGGTTTTTTCCTGTGGCGGTGGTGTGCTGGTCGGTGAAATCTGCGGTGTCGCAGCGCACCCGGCAGCAAAAAAAAGCAGCGCAACGGTGGCAATACGCCGCTTCCCCATAGGGTTTATCATTAATGCAAATCCCTTAATAAGGCACATTAAACCATTACAATAGTTTCATTGTAGCATTGTTATACAAGCAGACAAGCAGAAGCATGTGAAGATTTGTGAATTTTCTGAAACAAATTAAAACCGCATTCTACTTACAGCTAAGGCTTATAGATATACAACTCATACTGCCGGTCAAGCGGGACAGATTCGAAACGGCTGAAATATGGCCCTTCCAGCGGGAACAATTCTCGCAGCTGGCGAATTTTGTCCCGGTAGGCAGGCATGGGCAGAATGGCGAAAGCCAATGGACGATCAAGTGGCAGGTCAATCAATTTTTCCCGCGTAGCTTCCTCATATGTCCAGATATAATAATCCATCTCCGTATCACGCAGAGCAATATAGTTATCCACTACGGGGGTAAAGACATATTCATCGGTCAGGTAAACCAGCAGCGCACCGGAGGCAAGTTCGCCAGCACGTTCCTGCACCGCCGCGAAATCGTGCAGACCGCTGCGAAGCTGGCGATTGTAAATGGTCATATGGTCGCCGAAATAATGTGAGAGCTGGACGGCGCTCATCAGAAGCAAAAGTCCGGTGATGATCCCCCACAGCATCCGTCGTGAGGCGGAGGACGGCCAGAGCATTTGCAGCGGGTAGCGGAGGCCAACAGCGACCACCAGCGCCATCGCCGGGAATAACACCACAAAACGCGCAGTCCAGTCAGTCGATACCAGGAAGCCGATGCCGACTAAACCAGCGACCAGCCACACCCACAGCAGCGCCCCTGCTCCCCGGCAGCGCCAGAGCAGATAAAACAATCCCAGCAGGTAAAACGGCACAACATACCAGGGGAGAATAGCCGTATAGCCACCATAATAAAACTGGCTGCCATCGGGGGAATAGATGGTGTGGTATAAAGCGTCCTCCTGCGCTTCGTCCCAGTGCTGGCGCAGCGCCGAAATCGGCCCATCCAGCGCTATATCCTGCCGCAGATAATACAGCCGCACACCTTCCATATCGAAGCGGGGTGTCAGACTGTAATCGGTCAGCATCACGGTATAAAAATAAGGCGCATAAATCAGGGCTGTGGTGGCGATAAACAGCAGCAAGCCGGGGATGTGCCGCCAGGGACGGTTGAGCAAAAAAATCAGCCCGATCCAGGCCAGCAGCAGCGCCGGATAGAGCAGCCGCCCACCTTCATAAAAATACATCGCCAGACCCAGGTTAATCCCGGCCAGCGCGTATGCCCGACGCGAACGTGTCTGTAACCCGGCAACGAGGAAAGCCGCCGCCAGTGTGCCGAAAAGGGGGTCAGGCACAATCACCATCGTCAGACGAGAGAGATGAATGTGCGCGGGAAAAACGGCCAGCACCGCCGCCGCCAGCAGGCCGGTTTTGCGATCAAACAGATTCTTTGCCAGCAGGTAAATGGCGGGAATAGTGAGCGCACCGATAAGCGCCACCGGCAGTCTTCCACCGAACAACTCTGGCCCAAAGAGACGCATACTGATTTGCTGAAGATAAGGAAGGATGAGCGGCGAGGGCGTTAAATGATCTACAGGGGACAGTATCCGCAGGTTTGGGTCTTCCATCAGCCGCCAGGCCGCCTCATAAACATGCAGCTCATCGACCATGATATGGACAAATTCATTTAATCCCCACACGCGCAGAAACAAAGCCAGCAGTGTGAGCAGCAGCAGGGGTACATCAATCTGTAAAAGCGCACGCAGTTCCCGCAAGCGGAAGCCGCCCAATCCCCACGTCACCGCGCCCACGCCGCCGATAAACAGCGCCATCTGCACATGCTGCGAAAAGGGCGAGAAGCGTAAATCAGGATGTCCATTGAACAGCGCCAGCAGCACCAGCGCAAATATACCCGCTATGCTACTGATCCAGCCGATGCGATGGGGCGAAAGCGGGGATTTTTCCCCCTTTAGCACTGAAAACAGAGCTGGCTGAGGTTTCAGAAACCAGATCGATGCGCCGAGCAGCACAGCGCCGACAACCAATCCATTCCAGCCCGCGTAGGGAATGCTGAAGTTCTGTCCCTGTTCCCAGCGGAAGCCCCAACCGCTTAGAAGCATGGCAAGCAGCGCTCCTACCCCACACAGCCGCCCCAGCAGGGTGCGAGAGAGAGTGATGGTTTCAAGCGGCGCGGTGATAACCGTTTCAGGCGAAGATGACTCAAGCGGGAGGATGCCCTGGGGAACAGCGACCTGCGCCGGGACAGGCTTGCGCCAGCGGAGCAGCAGCATACCAGCAGCGACCAACCCGGCAAGGAGGGCTCCTGGTATGACATAACGCCGCGCAGAAAGCAGTCGAAACACGTTTGTCCTTCGCCGAAGTGCAAAATACCTTTCATGAGTTTACAATGATTCCGTGCTGGGGAATATTGAAGGAAAATTTGGCAACATGAAAATCCTGCTGGATACCGATATTGGCTCGGATATTGACGATGCGGTATGTCTGGCTTACCTGCTGGCACAGCCAGATGCAGAACTACTCGGCATCACCACCGTGACCGGACAGCCTGAACGGCGGGCAAGGATGGTCAGCGCACAATGCCAGGCCGCCGGACGCGATATACCCATTTACCCCGGCGCGGAACACCCATTATTGATCGAAGGATTGCAACCGGAAGTCCCACAGGCCGAGAAGCTGAAAAATTTGCCGCATACGACAGATTTCCCAACAGGCGAAGCCGTTGAATTTTTACGGCGGACGATTCGCCAGCATCCCGGCGAAATCACCCTGCTGGCGATTGGCCCGCTGACGAATATCGCCCTGCTCTTCAGCGTTGACCCGGAAATTCCATCCCTGCTTAAAGAAGTCATGTTGATGAATGGCTGGTTTTTCGGCGAAAACCGCAGACCGGAGTGGAATGTAAAAGTTGACCCGCACGCTTCCGTCATTGTTTACCGCACCAAACCGCCGCTTTTACGCACCGTTGGAATTGACGTAACAGGGCGTGTGACGCTGCCCGCGTCCGAAGTGCGGGAACGTTTCGCGCAGTCACCGCTGCTCCGCCCTGTGCTGGATTTCGCCGAAGTCTGGTTCACCCAGCGCGAAGAAATCACCTTCCACGACCCGCTGGCCGCTGCCTGCCTGTTTGATGACAGCATTTGCCGCTTCGAGGCTGGAACTGTAGAAGTCGATTTGAACGACGGCAAATTGGCCGGACGCACGACCTTCACACCGGACGTAAACGGCATCCATCACGTAGGGGCTGATGTTTCACCGGAGCGCTTTTTCGCCCACTTTTTCAGCGTATTTTGATGCGCTAAGCTAGGCCCCCGGCCACCCTAACCCGATGCGCCCGCGTTCTTTTTCAACACTGAGGATTTCGACCTCAATCACATCGCCGACGGTGAGAATCTGACCAGGCGGAATCTGGCTGCGGTGGAGCAGACCATCCTGCTTGACACCGATATCCACAAATGCGCCGAAATCGACCACATTTCGCACCGTCCCGCTGAGGTGCATCCCCTTTTGCAGGTCATCCATCGACAGCACATCGCTCCGCAAAATCGGCGCGGGCAGGTCTTCACGCGGGTCACGGCCAGGCCGTACTAGCTGCTCCAGAATATCGGCCAGCGTGGGTGTGCCTGTCCCTAGTTCCGCCGCCAGGGTATTGAGCGGTCTTTCCGCCTGAAGCTGCGCCAGTGGTGCGATGCGCTGATCGGGCGGGGTAGCCGCTTTCAGCCCGGCCAGCCTGAGGACAGATTCCGCCACTTTGTAGCTCTCCGGGTGAATCGCGCTGGCATCCAGCGGATTATCGCCTCCGCGCACGCGCAAAAATCCCGCCGCCTGTTCAAAGGCTTTTGGGCCTAATCCCGGCACTTTTTTGAGAGCGGAGCGGCTGCCGAATATCCCATTTTCGTCGCGGTGGGTGACGATTTTTTCCGCCAGTTTCGGGCCAATCCCGGCCACATGAGTCAGCAGCGCCGGTGAGGCAGTGTTGACATCCACACCAACGCGGTTGACGACAATTTCGACCACGCCGTCCAGTGCTTCGGTCAGTTGAGTCTGGTTGACATCATGTTGATAAAGCCCGACACCGATTGACTTGGGATCAATTTTCACCAGTTCCGCCAGCGGGTCCTGGGCGCGGCGGGCGATGCTGACCGCCCCCCGCAGTGTGACATCGAGATCAGGCATCTCGGCGCGGGCGAGCGGGCTGGCGCTGTAGACGCTGGCTCCAGCCTCATTGACGATCAGATAATGCACATCGTCGCGCCCGCGCGTCAGTTCAGCGGCAAGCTGTTCGGTTTCGCGGCTGGCGGTGCCATTACCGATGGCGATCAGCGTGACGCGGTGTTTTTGAATCAGCCCGTTGAGCGTGTGCAGCGCGTCGTCCCAACGGCGCTGCGGCTCGTGGGGATAAATAGTGGTCGTATCCAACACTTTGCCAGTGGGGTCAACGACGGCCACTTTGCAGCCGGTTCGGAAGCCGGGGTCAAGGCCGATAACCGTTTGCCCTGTCAGCGGCGGCTGACTCAGGAGGCCGCGCAGATTACCCGCGAATACCTGAATGGCGTGCGCCTCAGCCGTTTCCGTCAAAGCGCCCCGAACATCGCGCTCAATAGCCGGGAGCAGCAGCCGCTTGGCGGCATCATCAATCGCCAGTTCAAGCTGTTCGGCCAGCGATGAACGCCGGTCACTACGAAAGACGCGCTCAACCCCGCCGCGCCAGTCACGTTCGGCCACATCGACGGACACACGCAGCACTTTTTCCGTTTCACCCCGGTTAATGGCTAACACCTGGTAGGGCTTGAGGCGTTCAATCCGTATCTGATAATCATAGTAGAGTTGGTAAACGCCTTTTTCATCCTGGGCATCCTTGACCTTTTGCGCCAGCAGCAGACCAAAACGCATGGCTTTCAGACGCACCTCGCCGCGCACTTCGGGATGATCGCTGATGGTTTCGGCCACAATATCCCGCGCCCCGGCCAGTGCATCCTCAATTGTCGGCACTTCATCGCTGAGAAAAGGTTTAGCATATTGCTGTGGCGATTTATTATCCCGTGCCTGAGCCAGAATCAGATCAGCGAGAGGTTGCAGACCTTTCTCACGGGCGATACCTGCGCGGGTGCGGCGCTTGGGTTTATAGGGCTGGTACAGGTCTTCGAGTGCCGTCATGGTTTCAACAGCCTCGATCTGGGCGGCCAATTCAGGCGTGAGCTGCCCCTGCTCCTCAATGCTGGCGAGGATGGTATCGCGGCGCTCATCGAGGTTACGCAGCAGGGTGGCCGAAGCGAGAATCTGGCGGATGGAGTCTTCATCCAGGCCGCCGGTGATTTCCTTGCGATAGCGGGCGATGAAAGGCAGCGTATTACCTTCATCCAGCAGTTGAATAGTGGCGGCCACCTGCCCACGCGGCAGATTGAGCTGTCCTGCGATTTTCTGATCGTAGCTGCGTTGTTTCATGATCTCACCGCTTCAGATGCCGGTTCGCGTCCATGTCAAACCAGAGGGCGAACATGAGAAAATTCAGCCCGAACATCACCAGGAACATGGCGAACAATGCTGAGGTAGGAGCAACATTCCGCACAAACAGGCGGTATATGACCAGCATCAGCCCGAACAGCAAACCGGGAAAAAAAGTGACTGCGCCGAAGAAGTAAAACAGTACCAGGGGATGAGCATCACGCACAACATATTTGAAAAAGAGGCGGTAAATGAAACCGCGCAGCAGCAGGCGTGAAATGGTCGGAATGACGCGAGTGATTTTGATGCCGCTTTTTTCGCCAATGCCGTAAACGGGTTTGACCGGCACATCGGCAACCGTGAAATTGTAGACATTGAGCATGATGAGCAGGTGATTGGGGTAGCCGTAGCGCTTCCACAACATATCGAGCGGCAGAGCGGCGGCGGCCTTGCGCGAGATGGCGGTGTAGCCAGTCTGCGAATCAAAAATATGCCAATAGCCGGATGCCACTTTGGTCATCAGTGAGAGAATTACATTGCCAATGTAGCGTGTACGCGGAATTTGATTCCAGGCTTCACCGCTCGCCAGCCGGTTGCCTTTGGTGTAGTCGGCGTTTCCGCTGCTGACCGGCTCAATAATCAGGTGAAGATCAGCGGGATCCATCTGGGCATCCCCGGCCATGACGGCGATCACATCCTGTTCGTCAGCGATGGCCTGTTTATAACCAGTGACAATCGCGCCGCCGCCGCCCTGATTGACTTCATGACAGATGAGATGCACCCGTTCTGTCCCGGTTGTCCTCACATAATCCTGTACAATCTGAACAGTATTATCGCTGCTGAGGTCGTCTACTACGTAGATGCAATCGACATAATCGGGCATCGTGTCCAGTACGCGGGTGATGAGCAGTTGTTCGTTATGGCAGGGGACAACAACCCCGACTCTGGCGTCCTGATACATAAAGTGGGAAGGCTCCTTACGAAAGATCGGCTGACCATACGCAATCCACCGGGAACTGTCAAGCCTGTGTTTAGCAGGGGGAGATAGGGTACAATAGGCCGTATGTTCTGAAACAAAGTGCCGAACGAGACACCCAAAGGCAGCATGGCAAAGATTCTGATTGACGTAGGCCACCCGGCACATGTGCATTTGTTTCGTGGGGCAGCGCGGCTGTGGGCATCTGCGGGTCACCAAGTGCTGTTCACGGCACTTGACCGCGAGATCATCCTTCATCTGATGCAATTATACAAGCTGCCGCACCATGTCACCTATAAACGGCGTAAGGGCAAGCTGGCACTGATCCGTGAATTGATAGTGCGAACGCTGGCGACGTGGCGCATCGCGCGGAAATTCAAGCCGGATTTGTTCGTCAGCATCGGCAGCCCAACGGTTGGCCTTCCGGCAAAATTGCTCGGCAAACCCTATATCGCCCTGACTGATACCGAACATGCCGTCGAACAGCACGCGCTGTTCAAACCGTTCGCCAGTGTCATCGCCACGCCGGATGTTTTCACTCGTGATCTCGGCCCCAAACAGATGCGTTACGCTGGTTTTCACGAATTGGCCTATCTGCACCCGGACGAATTCACGCCCGATGAGCGCGAGCTGGACTCCCTGGGTTTATCGCCGGATGAACGCTTTTTCGTGGTGCGATTTGTCGCCTGGGAGGCAACGCACGACATCGGCGAACACGGCTTCACAGTGGACGAAAAACGCGATATGGTGCGGATGCTGGCAGGCTATGGGCGCGTGCTGCTGTCTGTTGAAAGTGGCGAAATTGACGCCGAATTTGCGCCACTGGTGACGACCTTTCCGCCGGAAAAAGCGCATCACCTGCTGGCTTTTGCAACCCTGTATGTTGGTGAAGGCGGAACGATGCTGACCGAGGCGGCGCTACTCGGCACCCCAGCGATTTTTGTCAGCAGCTTGCGGGCGGGCAACTGGGATCACCTGCGCGATCAGTACCAACTGCTGTATTTTTATGACACTGGGACAGAAGCGCTGCTGAAAATCCGTGAATTACTGGCACAGCCGGATTTAAAAGCGACGTGGGCGGCGCGGCGCGAACGGATGCTGAACGACAAAATTAATCCTACGCCCTGGCTGGCCGCGCTGGGGGAACGGCTGCTGGAGAATCCTCATTACAAACCCTAAGAAACCGCGTAAAGCTAAGCTTTTGATTCCTGCCACCACTAACCCAGTCACTATCCGTCACGAGTCACCAGATGACCGCACGGTATGGGAATGTCCAAACTGTGGGCAGTCATATTTTGGGGAACAACCACCGGACATCTGCGCCTACTGCCAGGATTTCACGACCTGGCGACGGCTGCGGGGATGAATTCATTTGCCGATTTACAGTTCATAGCAAGAGAAAACCCCAACCGATTTCACATGACCGGTTTAACATTCGCTCGTAGCAGGCCGTCGAGTTTTTCAATACCTTCGCGCAGGGTGTCTCCCAGATACAGCCCTGGCACACGCTCCTGCCATAACGGGTCTTCAACGAAGATGCGGCCACCATAGGCGACGATGGGTTTGCCTGTTCCGTCGGCATCAGGCAGGTGAGTGGGCCAGTCTGCCAGTTGTTGAGCAGCATTCTCTGACATAGCGACAAAAACCAGTGCTGGTGATTTCATTTCTCGCGCCAGCACACCGAGATCAGCCAGCGGCACATTCTGGCCGAGGTAGGCAACAGGCCAGCGCAGGCGACGCAGCAGTATCCCGGTAATGAGCAGGCTGCCTTCATGTAATTCTTCCGGGGCACACGCCAGAATGATAGGCGAGACGCCATTGAAAGGCGTCGGGCCGGTCATCATCCACATCAGCAAATGCTGGCGCAGATAATTGGTCGCCAGGTGTTCAGTAGCGATGCCGATGTCACCATTTTCCCAGGCCATGCCAATTGCATGAAGTGACGGGCTGACGACCTCCAGAATCAGGTCTTCGAGACGGTAGAGCGACAGCACCTCGCCCAGCAGCAGATCAGCCTGTTCGAGTTCGTGGCTGAGCAGTGCATTCGTCAGACGGTCACGGAAAAGCGGCAGCGATGGGTCAGGCGTGGGAGTAAACGGTTTGCGAACAACACCCAGCGGCACATCAGAGAAACGGCCTTCCTGCTCTACATGCCGCAAGGCACGAATGGCTTGTCCAGTCTGCATTCCTTCATCAACACGGGCTTTCACCCAGCGCAGGCGGATGACTTCTTTTTCCGAACAAAGGCGGTGACCGCCGGGGGTGCGGGTGGAGTTGGGGAAACCATAGCGTCGTTCCCACACGCGCAGGGTAGAGACGGGAATCCCCGTCATACGTGAAACCATGCCGATGTTGTAAAGTGGCTCATCGCTGGCGGTTTCAAAATTAGGTTGGTTCATCATGACGTTAAGGGCGACTCCTTCGGATACTCTGACCCAGACAATTTTCATGAACTGGTCAATAACTGGACAAAATGTATCCTAGCACAGGCACATTGGAATCTCAAGCAGTTTGGATGAGAAAATGGGGGTGCCACCCCAACCCATGCCTGTAAATCAAGCGGGTTGGGAGTGAGCAGGCAGTTTCATTGCAAATGTTCAGGAACGATCGGGGACAACAGCCATCACGATAGCGGTAGCCGGGCCGCCGAAGCGCATATCAACACAGGCGCTGGCATAGGCATAGGCGTCGAAGGGGTCAAGTTTCCAGTCATTGATGAGCAGGTCATAAGCTTCATCGAGCGCGATCTGATACGCTTTTTCCAGCGTATCGGCCATGCCGATACAGTAGGTGCTTCCGTCAGCATACAGGCGCGGAAAGTTGAGTTTTAGTCCCTTTTCAAGGCTGATACGCAGGGTAGCGCTGCCTGCTGCTTCCAGACTGACCCACGTCGGTTCAGCCGCGCCCATTGCTGCGTGCAGGTCGCCCAATGCAAGCAGCGCACCAGGCACCTGCACCGGCAAATACAGGGTCGCACCAGTTTCCATCTCGCGCAAATCCATATTGCCACCAAACGGATAAGCGGGCATGAAAGTTGACGCTTTGCCTTCCGCTGGGGCAACACCGATACAACCGATCATCGTTCGCACCGGGACGCTGAGAGTCTCGCTGATCCAGGCGCGGCCATCGCGCAGCGGCGTTTCCTTCACGCGCAGGTCTTTGGAATATTTCCCCAACCCGCCAAATTCCGGCAGCCAAACCGTCCAGGCGCGGCGCACACTGACATCCAGCAGCTCGATACGCAGTGCGTCGCCCGGTTCTGCCCCACGCACCAGTACCGGGCCGGTGACAGCGTTGAAATTTTCCAGCCCGATTCCTTCTACTGTTTCGCCATTAAAAAGGCGCTCATAAGCAGCATCGCCCGTCTCAAATGTGACGGTATCACCGCTGTCAATTTCCAGCACAGGCGGAATCGAGGCATCGAAAGAAAATGCACGCTGTTCTTTTTTCAGAGCATAACTGTTCGCCATGAGAGACTCCTGTGACACCACTTGAATCAACGAGAGATGCCAACTATAACCGGGCGCACGCTTCCCTCAAAATGATTGGATTCACAGTATTCAGTTCACGATATCAGCCATGCCATTCCGACACGATGATACTGTGTCCTGCTTTCAGCGGGAGTCGTAGGATGCCTGAGCGCGGGTGACATCGCCGATGTAATCTTCTGCCCATTGGCGAATGGCGGCGATAGGAGCGCACAGCGTTTCGCCGAGGGGTGTCAGCGCATATTCAACGCGAGGCGGCACTTCCGCGTAAACGGTACGGGTGATGAGTCCATCACGCTCCAGGCTGCGAAGAGTCTGAGTCAGCATCTTCTGTGAGATACCTTCAATGCCCCGTTGAATTTCGGAAAAGCGTTTTGGGTCGTCTTCAAGGATGCCGATAATGAGCGTCGTCCATTTGTCAGCAATACGGGACAAAACCTGGCGCGTCGGACAGGCTTCTCGATAGAGGTTGGTTTCATCGCTAAAAGTTACCATTGGGTAAGTATAGCACTTTACAGTGCCTGCTTGCAAATGGGAAGTGAGTCTCTTATAGTGACTATCGGTAACCGAATTATCCTTTTGCAGGAGTAAAATCATGAAGATTGCACTGTTTGGCGCGAGCGGTATGATCGGAACGCGCCTTGTCACGGAAGCACTATCACGCGGACATGAAGTGACGGCTATCGTTCGCAACCCCGAACGCATCGAAAAATTGCATGACAACCTGACTGTCGAGGCCGGGGATGCGGCAGAGGCGGCACAGGTAGCGCGGCTGACAAAGGGGCATGATGTGATTATCTCCTCCGTTGCGCCGGATTTTCAGAAGCCGGAAACATTCCCCCCCATCGCCCAATCGCTGATTGACGGTGCGAAAAGCGCAGAGGTCAAACGCCTGATCTTCGTCGGTGGCGCGGGCAGTCTGGAAGTCGCGCCGGGCGTGCAGGTAGTGGATACACCCGCCATCCCCGACGAATGGAAGCCAGCAGTGTTCGCGCAGCGCGATGCACTGGGGATTTTCCGCGCCGAAAAGGAACTGGAGTGGACGTATTTCAGCCCTGCCGGTGTGATAGCACCTGGTGAACGCACTGGTGAATTTCGTCTGGGCGGCGAGCAACTGATCGTCCGCGAAGACGGTCAAAGCCATATTTCATGCGAAGATTATGCTATCGCCCTGCTGGATGAACTCGAAAATCCCCAGCATATCCGCCAGCGCTTTACGATTGGCTATTAACTGCAAACGGTACATGATCCCCGGCTCGAAAAGCCAGCGGCACGATCTGCGGCAAATTTGCGCCGGGAGGATAAATATAAAGGTTAAGCGCCCCATCATTGACCGCCCGATATTCCCCGCTGACACGCCCCGGCTGAACCTCTAACCTCAGCAGCGGTAAATCGAGGATGAAGTGTTCGCGGGGTACACGTGGGCGAATGGTTAAACCATCGCCGTTAGGAGCGGGTTCAACGCCGCAAACCCGCAGCAGCGCCAGCAGCGCCATCGCGTCCGGGTTGCCATTCATCACTGGAAAATCAGTCATCGGCGTCAGTTCGCTGGCCCATGCTCCACCCGGCAGATTAGGCGCTGTGGCGCTCGTCCCATGCACGCCATCCGGCCCTGACCATGTTCCGAGCCACTGCGCGGGATATTCGGTGCTGTGGGCGGCGAAAGTGTTACGATTGAGCGAACGCCATGCCAGTTGGCTGCGTCCGGTATGGGCATAAGCCCAGGTCATCAACTGCGACACCGCCGGCCAGACCATGCCGCCGGGCAGCAGCGATGCCCCCACTGCTGAGGGGCGGTCAAGGTCAGCCTCGACGCGCTCAATCAGCGCATTTTCAACACCGGCTTCCCTGGCGAGGCCACTGATAATCCCCCAGGGCTGCGCTTCCAGATCAAGACGGTCAATCATAATCGGTTTATCGGCCCCATCACGCAGGACAGCCCGGTTATACCAGCCTTTGCTGTTCCATTGGCGGGCGGCGGCCTCGCGCAGAGCGGGCAGGCGGGCGTTGACCATTTCCACAATGTCCGGCGCGACATCTTTCATCTGGGCGGCGATGAGCGGCAGGACATAAAGCGCCATCTGTGTATTGGGGACAGACTCGCCAGCAGCCTTCGATTTACGGTATGAGACACCGCCAAACAGACCATCGCGCAGCGCGGTTTCCAGCACAATCGAGTCCGACCAATCGCCAGAACCGACTTTTATCAGGCCGTGATCGCCAATACCAACCCCTTCAAAAAGATGTTTGATGGCTGCGCGAACATGGTCGATAACCGAGGCAGGAGCGACAGCATCCGGGCCATGGGGTGGGTAGAAAGGCAGGGTTTCGTTCAGAAAAGCCACATCGCCAGTAGCGGCCAGATATTCAACCAGTCCCAGCAGCAAAAACAGATCGAGATCGGAAGGCCGGGAATGAACGCCGAGCGCGTTAGAAACCATGCCATGCCCAACAAAGGAATAGGTAATCTGCCCGCTTTTGCCATCGCGCAGGCGCATGACCAGCCGCAGCAGGTCACGTGCAAAAGCCGGATTGAGATACGTCATCGGCAGGGCAAATAAACCCTGATCGCGCGGCGCGCCGTCCGCGCCATGCAGATAGAGATACGCCGAACCCTGTGGCACAAGATGCACACCATGAAAATCGCTGCAAACAATGGATGACAGCAGGTTATAGCTGTGCCAGGCCATCTCGCGCTGCAAGACCAAGTCTTCGCCGGTGTCGAAATAAGCCAGGGCATCACGCCAGCGGGGGCGGGGATCAGCCTTATTGACCGGCGCTGTCCCTGCCTCACCAGAAGGACTGAGCGCGTACTGGTCGAGAAAATCCAGCGCTTCGCCGGATTTGACCGCGCCATAGGCATAACGCAGGGTGCGCGTTTCGCCCGGCTGAAGTGTCAGCTCACGGCGAAGTGCGAAGCAGAACGGCATCGGGTCAGTGCTGGCGGAAGCCTCAGCAGGGTCGCCGCTGCGACGGTTTCGCAGCGCATCGGGGGACTTCGCGCCGCCAGCACCGAAAAAAGCCGCTTTCTGGATGAAGTGGGCGTCGGGTGTGCCGCTCAGGTCAGCCAGAAAAACGCGGGCGGGTGACCAATCGATGTCACAGGGTTCTTCCGGGGCGCGAAAACCGGAGGGCGGCGGCTGCCTGACGCGCTGCTCGCACACCAGGGCAGCGCGTTCTGGCTGGTAGCGAACGGAACAGGCGAAATTTTTGTTGAGGGCGCGGCGGGCCTCATCGCTCGCCGGGGCGAAGTTGTAGCTTCGCAGCCATTCCACCTTAAGCTGCTGAACATTCACATCCCAGTATTCGGTATGCCTGAGGGCGGCAGACTCCGCGCCAAGATTAGTGATTTCAACATCGGCCACCAGCGCCGGAATATCGCCATAAGGGGCATATACCCGGCGGCGGACGCGGATATTATGATAAGTCGTCTCATAGTCCACGTAACCCATACCGAAGATACGGCGCGTTTCTGCTCCCGTCGGGCGATAACGATAGGCTGTTGACCAGACATCACGCCCATCATCAATGTAGCCGAATCCTCCGGCATAAGCATGGCGAGTAGCGGCGGCATCCCGTTTAATCTGTGCCGCCTCCTGATAACGCTGTGTGAAGGAAATACCCGCAGCCTGTGCGCCAACCTGATCGTCCGCCTCAGCCCGCGCCAGCATATCCAGCGCAGCCAGCGACGGCGCGGTACACGGGGTATACACACCTTCAGCAGCCTGTAGCTCAGCGGCGGATTGGGCTGCCGCGCCGGTTGGAGCGGGGCGCGAGTTGATGAGACGAGCAATAAAGCGGGCGAGCGCCAGCGCAAGCTTCGCCAGCAGCACCAGCAGCGTCGTCCCCGGTGCGCCGTAAGCCTCGAAACGATTGAGAAAAACACCGCCGCGATCACCCAGGTAAACCTGCACTGTGCCATCGTTGGAAGCCAGCGCTGTGACGCGGTGATTGCCGACCTGATGCCAGTGATCGCGCCGATCCAGATTTTCAGTGTTGGGATACCAGGCACGCGGATCAAGGTACTGGTCGATTTCGTATTCATAGGCTGGCAGGCCAGCATCATCGACAATCCATCGTCCGAAAACGCCGCTGCCCTCCTCAGTGGGTGTAAATGTACGGGCATCCCCTGCCCCCTGCGCGGCAACAGGAGCATCCGCCGGGCGGCGCAGTTGCAGGCGGAGCAGGCGCTGGAGCAGTGTTGGCTCTGGAAGATCAGCCGATTCGAGAAAAGTGCTGCGGGGCATGGGTGGCCTCCTGTCGATTGCTGTCTGCTTTAACTATACTGTTTAGCGCTGAAATCTGCTCCAGAGGTTACAGTTTTGAACGGCTCGTACTGATAGATCATTTGTGCGTTAAAATTGTTTTTAATGTCACACAGGAGGCGTCCATGCTCATCATGCTCATTCTTTTCGCCATCATCCTGATTGGAGTCGGCTGGTACTCGCAGCGTTTTGCTGCTACACCGCCGATTCTGGATGCAGCAGGCCAACCGATCACCAATAGCATTGCGTCGCTCGAAACTGTCCAACTGGGCGGAACCAAGCAATGGATTACCTTACGCGGCAAGGACATCCAGAATCCAGTGCTGCTCTATCTGGCCGGAGGCCCTGGCAGCAGCGATCTGGCCTGGACGCGCAAATACCTCAAGGAATTGGAAGATCATTTCGTGGTGGTTAACTGGGATCAGCCCGGCTCGGCCAAATCCTATAGAGCTGTATCGCATTCCATGCTGACACCAGCACGTTACATCAGTGATGCTCTCGAACTGGTTGACCATCTCCGAAAACGTTTTAAGCAGGAAAAAATTTACTTGCTGGGTCATTCGTGGGGCAGTCTTCTTGGCATCTGGCTGGCGCAGCAGCATCCTGAATATTTTCACGCCTATACTGGATGCGGGCAGATGGTCAATACAATTGAAAATGATATGGCAGGCTATGAATTTGCCCTGCGTTATCTGGAGGAGAAAGGCAATGTTAAAGCGCTGGCAAGCCTGCGTAAGCAAGGCCCGCCACCCTATCGTGATGCTAACCTCGTCACGAGTTATGCTGCTTATGGGCGTATCCTGCTGGAGTACATGAATACTAACGCACTTGGTGAGAGCGGAAAGGGCCGCCCCAATCTAACAGTCGATATGATACTTGCCCCGGAATATGGCTGGCTGGATAAAGTCAATTTTGTACGCGGCGCACTTACGACTTTTCCTGCCGTATATCAGCAGCTTGAACAGGTCGATTTACAAACGCAGGTGCCACGCCTGGAAATACCGATTTACTTTATGCTGGGGCGCTGGGATATGAATGTCGTGGCCTCAGTGGCGGAAAGGTATTTTCATGCTCTTGAAGCACCCGTCAAGAAGCTGGTCTGGTTTGAGCATTCGGGTCATCTGCCCCACTATGAAGAACCGCAGGCATTCACCAAAGTGATGGTAGAGCAGGTGTTAAAACAAACCGAAACCTGAATTCGTCAATTCTAAGAGAACCGTGAACCCGGCGTGTTCAAGCGTCCAGATATGCTAAAATGATTTGCAAAGCAGATTATCGTGTATCAGCCATGTACCCATTACCCCTGTTCCCCCTCAATACTGTCCTGTTTCCTGGTATGCCGCTGCGGCTGCATATTTTTGAGGAACGTTACAAAATGCTGGTCAATCGTTGTTATACGTCGGGTGAGTCGTTCGGCGTGGCATTGATTCAGAGTGGAAAAGAAGTGGGGCGGGGAGCGGTGCCCTTTACGGTTGGCTGTACAGCATCCATCACGGAACTTGACCCGCTACCGGGTGGGCGCTATAACATCGTGGCGCTGGGAGGCGAACGTTTTCAAATTCATGCCCTTCAGCATGACCAGCCCTATCTGGTGGGCATGGTCGAGTCATTTCCGCTGGTCAATCTCAATCCCGACCTGTTGGGTGAGCGTGGAAAGCAGCTCCGTCCCTGGGTGCGCCGCTATCTGCAAACGCTGGCAAAAGCCAGCGAGTCGGAGTTCGATCTGGGCAGCCTGCCCGCCGACCCGCTGCGATTGGCAAATCTGGCTTCATTTCTGCTGCAAATCCCTGCTGGGCAGAAACAAACCCTGCTGGCGATGAATGATGCCGATGAACTGGTGATGCACCTGCGCGACCTTTACCGGCGCGAAGTAACCCTGCTTGAAGCAATGGTTACGGCGCAGGAACATGAAGGAATTGGCCCGTTCTCCATTAACTGAGACCGGCGCTTAATCTTCTGTTGAGCGAACGGTTTTGGTCTTCTGCACGCCGCCGATAGGTGCATATTCCCACTTGGGGCCAAATTCTGCCCGCGCTTCGGTGCGGGAAAAAATACGCAGTTCAGCATTGTCGTAGTTGAAAGCACCGGTATATGCGCGGCGCTCATTCAGTTCTGCTTCCGCCGCCTCGTAGGTATCGTGCTTGCTGACGAAACGCCATTGTTCCTCATAATTACGCTTAACAGCCACACAGTAGTATTCACGCGCTTGTGCTTTTTTCGTCATTACAGCCTCCTGGGGTTTATCTGAATAAAAACAGGGCGAGACATATGCTCGCCCTGTTTCGTGTAACTTCGACCGGCTTGGCCGTTGATTTAGTAGCGGTCGCGGCGGTTGTTATCGCGGCGTCCACCACCGAACCCACCGGAGCCACCCGAACGCTCTTCGCGCGGGCGGGCTTCGTTGACAGTCAGGTTGCGGTTGACGAAGTTATAGTTGTTGAAGCGCTTGATGGCTTCCTGCGCGCCTTCTTCAGTCGCCATTTCGACGAAGCCAAACCCCTTCGGGCGGCCAGTGTCGCGGTCGGTGATGAGCGAAATTTCGCCTACTTCACCGGCCTGAGCAAACAGGGTTTCAAGCTGTTCACGGGTAACATCGTAGGACAGGTTGCCGACGTACAACTTCTTTGCCATGAGGTATCTCCTCTATAGGAATATGCAGGTGATAGAGCAACTGAGCTGACGCGGCAAACGATGCGAAACGCGAGGCAAGGCAATATTTGCAGGTAAACCGATACCGAAAGGTTATCCTCTATCAAAAAAGATTATCACACAGGGTGGAACTTTTGTACAGACCTATTTATCAGAATAAAGTTAAATCTGGATTGTTGCTGGTCAATCAATACCACATACAATGATGGATTACTGGTCGTTTTGCACATTTGACAGCTATTTGGACGTTTGTTACATTGTGTAGCAAAGTTCAACCCTCCACCGTGTTGTCGAGTAAATTGTCAAACAGGTTTATGGAAAGGATTGAGGTTATGCGACCGTTTCGCGCAATCGCATTGCTGGTAGTCGTTTTGACTCTGCTGCCATTTGGGGCGGTGGGAGCGCAGGATAATGTCCTGCGGATTTTGAGCAACGCTGACATCCGCACCTCCGATCCGCATGTCGCCTACGAGACTGAAACATGGCCGACAGCGGCGCTCTTTTACATCGGACTGGTGCGCTGGTCGGACGATAATTCCGAGATCATCCCGGCGCTGGCTGAATCCTACACGATCAGCGACGATGGGCTGGTGTACACATTCGTCCTGCGTGAGGGTGTGACGTTTTCTAACGGACGGGCAATCACCGCTGAAGATGTGAAGTGGACATTCGAGCGCATCTTCAAGCCGGAAACCCTCTCGCCCACCTCCTTCTTCTTTGAGGCGATTGCAGGTTCAGCCGAATTCGCTGCCGGAGAAGCTGAAGAAGTAAGCGGCATTCAGATCATCGACGAACGCACAGTCGAATTCACGCTCTCTACCCCGGTTTACACGATGTTGCAGCGCTTTGCCCTGCCCCCTGCCTTTATTATTGCCAAAGAGGGTGTGGAAGCTGCCGGAGATGACTTCGGGCGACAGCCGCTTGGCGCTGGCCCGTTCGTGCTGGAAAGCTGGGAGAGCGGCGTGCTGATTGCCGGGACGCGCAACCCCAATTATTATGAAGCAGGCCGCCCCTTCTTTGATCGCTTCGAAATGCAGCTTGGGGTCGAACCCTCCATCGGCATCCTGCGGATGGAAGCGGGAGAGGCCGACATCGCGCTGGACTTCGTTCCCAATGCCGATTACCCGCGTATTTCGGCTGACCCGGTTCTTGCGGCGCAACTGCTGCCAACAGCCGGTTTCCCGAATATCGACTATGTGATTTTCAACACCAACATCGAACCATTCAATAATCTCCAGGTACGGCAGGCCATGAGCCGCGCGGTTGACCGGGAGCGGCTTGGGCAAATTCTGAATGGGCGGGCAACGCCTGCCAGCGGCCCAATTCCGCCAAGCGTGCTGGGTGACAACAAGGAAATTCAGCCCGATGCCTATGACCCGGAAGGCGCGAAAGCCCTCCTGACCGAGGCTGGTTATCCTGATGGTTTCACGGCGCAGCTACTGGTCAACACTGACCCCACCAACCTGTCAATCGTACAGGCATTGATCGCGGACTGGTCGGCACTGGGCATCAACATCGAGCTAACCTCGGTGGACAACGCCCAGTTCCTCGATACCGTGATTAACCAGCCGGATTCACTGGAACTGGTGATGACCAACTGGTATCTGGACTACCCCGATCCCTCTAATATCTGGGAACCGCTGCTCCAGTGCGGTGGTTCGTACAACTGGGGACAGTTTTGCAGTGAAGCGCTGGACGCGCAGTTCGAGCCAGCCAACCTGCTGCCGCTGGGCGATGAGCGCTGGGCAGCCTTCAGCGATTTTGAAGCGGCGATTGTGGCCGAACAGCCAAACATCTTCCTGCATCACCAGCTCAACTTTTACTTCCGCAGCGCACGGCTGAATATCGTCTCCGACCCGGCGATTTTGCTGCGCTGGGATACCGCCACAGCGAGCGCATAAGCAAGAACCTCTCATTTACACCTACCTTGCCCTCCCCGAAATTGGGGAGGGAATTGTTCAAGGGGCGCATAATGTCTTCGCTCTCCTGAATTTGGGTGAAGGCTGTGAGCGATTCTATTGAGCAGAGGCATGAGGCAGCATATCGTCACTATGCCAATAAACAGATGTGATGGCAAAGTAAGTATGAGCAGGAAAGTAGCGTGATCGCGTATTTATTTCGGCGGCTGCTGGGTGCGCTGGGCGTCATCTGGGGTGTGGCGACCATCAGCTTCGTGATGGTGTTCATGATGCCGGGCGATGCGGCGCGAATGTATGCCGGGCCGCGCGCGCCAGAACATGTCGTCGAGAGTATCCGGCAGCAGTGGGGATTAAATGACCCTTTGCCAGTGCAGTATGTACGCTATATGGGGCGCGCGCTTCAGGGCGACCTGGGCAATTCCACCCGCGACCGCCGTCCGGTGCTGGTCGCGGTGGCTGACCGCCTGCCAGCCACGCTGCAACTGGCCTTCGCCGGGCTGCTGGTGGAGTTGGTATTTGGGCTGCCGCTGGGGATTCTGGCAGCGCTGCGCCCCGGCTCCTGGATTGACCAACTGGCAACCTTCGTCGTCCTGATCGGTGTCTCTGTGCCACAGTTCGCCTTTGGCCTGATCGCCCTGTATCTGTTCGGCTTCGTCATTCCGATTTTTCCGCTGGGCGGCTACGGAACACCGCTTCACCTGATCCTGCCCGCGCTGATACTGGGCATGGGCGGTGTAGCTTTCTACTCACGGGTGACGCGCAATGCCGTCCTCGATGTGGTGGGCGAGGATTATATACGGACGGCGCGAGCCAAAGGACTGCCGCAGCGTACCGTACTAAACCGGCACATTCTGCGAAATGCGCTGCTGCCGGTTGTGACGCTGGCCGGACTCGATCTGGCGCTGCTGCTGGGCGGTGTGGTCGTGATCGAAGCGGTTTTCGGCTGGCCGGGGGTCGGTTTACAGGCCTGGACAGCCATTCGCAATCAGGATACACCGATGATTATGGGGACGGTGCTGTTCGCTTCAGTAGCGGTGGTGCTGCTTAATCTGCTGGTGGACTTCATCTATATCGGACTCGACCCGCGTGTACGGCTGAACGGGGGGAAATAGGATGACGGCTGTGAACTCAACCCCTCAACCGCCTGCTCCCTCTCCGCTGGGTAGAGCCGGGGGGCAAAACACAGGTGTTGCAGCATTAAACCAGACTGCGCTCATAAAGACAGCGGATCGGGGGTTCTGGGCGCAGTTACGGCGGCTGCCCCGCGCCTGGGTAGGGGCGACGCTGGTGCTGCTGGTGATTCTGGCGGCTGTTTTTGCGCCGCTGCTGGCCCCGGCAGACCCGCTTCAGCAGTTCCGCGATGGGTTATCGGATGTCGGAACGCCGCTGCCGCCGGGCGGGCGCTTCCCACTTGGAACGGATCACCTGGGACGCGATATGCTGAGCCGGATGCTGTACGGGGCGCGGCTGTCGCTGAGCATCAGCCTGATTGCCAACATCACCGCTTCGCTGATCGGCACCCTGATTGGTCTGTTCGCTGGCTATTATTCCGGCGCAATCGACTGGCTGCTGATGCGCGTGACCGATGTGCTGCTGGCTTTTCCGGCTATTCTGCTGGCGCTGGGTTTCGGCGCGGTGCTGCGGCCCAGCGTGCCGGTAGTCATCGCTATTCTGACCTTCATCACCTGGGCACCGCTGGCACGGCTGGTGCGGGGGCAGGTGCTGACCGTCCGGGAACGCACTTTTGTGGAAAGCGCTCGCTGTGTCGGCGCGGGAAACCTCTACATCATCTTCAGGCATATTCTGCCGCAGATCATCACCGTAACCGTCGTGTGGGCGACGCTGAGTTTCGCCAGCACGATACTGGTGGAGTCATCGCTGAGCTTCCTGGGCGTGGGCGTGCCGCTGCCACAGGCCAGTTGGGGCAATATGATTTTTGAGGGGCAGACGCGCTACCGTATCGCTCCCTGGACAATCATGGTGCCGTCGCTGGGCATCCTCATCACCACGCTGGGCTTCAACCTGCTGGGCGACGCGGTGCGGGATGCGCTCGACCCACGCACATCACTGCGGCTGAAATAGAGCTGCCAGAGCTTATTTGAACTCTGTTCGTCTGCGTTCAGCCCTCACCCTAAATCCCTCTCCCACCCTTCGGGGGCCTTCGGCAGCAGGGCGAGGGACTTGAAATCAATTTCGCGTTTTAGCGGGAGGGCACACAGGCACTTCCCTACTGCTGGTTACTGGTCGTTCACCGCTATAGTGTCTGTCGTTATCAAATGGCGGCGGCGGCGGTAAAGTGCAACATGCAGATTCCTGTGTTCGCCGCCATAACATCTCTCGTTATCAAATGGCGGCGGCGGCGGCAGTAAAGTACAACGTGCAAATTCCTGTGTTCGCCGCCATACCGTCTCTCGTGATCAAATGGCGGCAGAAATGGTGATAATGGTGATAATGATAATCGGGCATTTTTATCATTAATCAGTCGATAGCCAATAGTCGATAGCTGATAGTCAAATGCCAGCAGCAGCCGGTTTTGCGATTAGTGTTATCGAAAGTGCGGCAATTGCGACAATGGCAAAATCGTTCTCGGCAAAAGGCGCTGTGTGTGTGTCATGCAGAGCAGTGTAACACGGAAATGAGGGCGAATGTGAAACATTTGTCATGACATATGTTTCGATTTTGAGGGGAGATTTTTGGAAAAGTTAAAAGTAGAAAGTTAAAAGTGCAGGACTTTCGCTCATAACCCTCACGCCCTAAATGCTTCATCCGCCTGAACAAGGGGTTTAAACCCCTTGTTCAAGAATGAAAAACTTCGGCTGATGGCTTAGCAACACACGGACACAATGATACGGGGCGATATACAGAGCCAAAACCGGCAAGCCCTGGTCATAAAACAGCAAGAGACGGAAGCCATCTGCTTGTGTCGAGACAGTCAGTGATTGATTCCCGGAACTCGTTTTCGTTCTGAGAGCCATATGTTAATATTACTTCACAGAAACGAGATTGATTTAGATCATATCTGAGAAAGTTGTATCAGGTGGATAAGCAGACCGAACCGGCGCATCAGCTTCTCGTCGAGGCGGGCATCCTACTGACATCATCTCTCGACTATCAGATTACGCTGTCAAACGTGGCGCAACTCATCACCCGATCAATTGCCCACTGGTGCGTGATCGACCTCATTGACGAACATAATCATCTTCAGCGCGTGGCCGTGTCCCATGCAGACCCGGCCAAACTGGCTATCGCTCATGAATTGCAACAGCGCTATCCCGTACTGGAACCTGAAACAAAGCATACCATCCAGCGGGTTCTGCAAGGTGGAGAAACCTGGTTTGACCCGAATGTTTCCCAAGTCCGGCTGGCGGCAGAAGCCCGCGACGCCAGGCATTTTGAGCTGCTAAAAGCACTGGGCTTTACTTCAGAAATCGTCGTCCCCCTCATCGCACGCCGCCATACTATCGGGGCATTGACGCTGGTGCTGGGGGAAGGAAATCGACGCTATGATGAATCCGATCTAAAGCTGGTGGAAGAACTGGCACGCCGGGTCGCCCTGGCCGTCGATAATGCGCGCCTGTTTGGGGAAGTAGAAGCACAACGGGAGTGGTTGCAGGTTACTCTGTCCAGTATCGGCGATGGGGTAATTGCGACGGATGCCCAGGCGCAGGTGATGTTCATGAATCCGGTAGCATCCGCGCTGACTGGCTGGAGTTTTGACAAGGCACAGGGACAGAAAATTGAGACGGTGTTTCATATTATCAATGAACACAGCCGCGCCCCAGTGCCGACTCCCATCCGCCAAGCCCTTGAGCAAGGCATCAAAGTTGGGCTGGCAACTCATACGCTACTGGTCGCGCGCGACGGCAGCGAACGCCCCATCAGCGACAGCGGCGCACCGATCCGGGATCGGGATGGCCGGACGATTGGTGCGGTGCTGGTTTTTCGGGATGTCAGCGAACAGCGAGCCGCCGAAATAGCGCTGACGGCCAGCGAAGCGCGCTACCGCAACCTGATCGAGAATGCCAACGATATTATCTATACGCTTGATCTGGCTGGAAATATTACATCGCTGAATGAAGCCGGTGAGCGCGTGCTGGGTTACGGCCCACAAGAGCTGCTCAACCAGTCGATTGAGCAGATTATTGAAGTGGCAGACCTGGAGATGATGCGAGGGATGTTACGGCGCAAGCTGGGCGGCGAGGCACGAACCCGGTATGAGGTAAACGCGCGGGCAAAAGACGGACACCGAATCGTACTCGAAATTAACAGTCAATTGATCATCGTCGATGGCGTACCGACGGGTGTTTATGGAATTGCGCGTGATGTTACCCAACGCAGGCGAGCCGGAGCCTACACAGCGCTGCTGCAACAGATCACCGAAGCTTTTTCGCAGGCCATTACCCCGGCGGAAGTAGCCGATGCCGTGGTTCAGCAGGCTTTGATGCCGCTGAACGCACATTCTGGCATGGTAGCGAGACTGACCGCGCTGACTGAGCTGGAATTAATCAGCTTTTATAATGTCAGCACCAAATGGATCAATTACTATAAAACGATGCCTCTGCACGCCGACACCATACTGGCGCGAGCAGTACGTGAGGGAATGCCCATCTGGATTGAGAACCTGGAGACGTTTCGCCAGCATTATCCGGCGACGGCGGCCAATGCCAGCATGGAGGGAATACAGGCTGTGGCCGCCCTGCCGCTCGTCATCGAAGGGCGAATCATCGGTGGTATCAGCGTCGGATTCAGTCAGACGCAGACATTTGACAGTTTTGAGCGCAGTTTTCTGCTGGCCGTCGCACAGCAGTGTGCCCATGCCTTAGAACGGACGCGATTGGCGGAACAAGCGCAGGCCGCTGCTGCGGCTGCCGAGCGCCAACGCCTGGCACGAGACCTGCACGATGCTGTCACCCAGACCTTGTTTTCTGCAATGACTATCGCCGAGTCGGTTGAGCGTCTGTGGGATCGTGATCCGGCGCGGGCGCGGGCGCTGCTGCAACAAACCGTGATTCTGAATCGGAGTGCGCTGTCGGAAATGCGGGCACTGCTGCTGGAACTTCGCCCGGAAGTGATTGTGAAAACAAGTCTCCATGATCTGCTGCGCCAGCTTGCCAGCGCAGTACAAGGGCGCAAACACATGGACATCACGCTCAACCTGGAGGAAGGCAGCATCAACCTGCCACCCGACGTACATATAGCGGTTTACAGAATTGCTCAGGAAAGTATGAACAATATCGTCAAACACAGCCAGGCCAGCCAGTTGTCCATCGACCTGACCATGCAGGCGAAACAGGTGATGCTGCGTATCTGCGACAATGGAAGCGGCTTTGATGTGGCTCATCAATCCGCCGGTCTGGGACTTAGCACCATGCGCGAACGCGCCGAAGCTGTAGGGGCTGAATTTCATATTGACAGCAGCCCAGGCCGGGGTACAGAAACCATCCTATTGTGGCAGCCAGCCGCATCTTCTCCTCCGGCAGTGTCCAAATAAATAAGCCTTCAATCTGATCGCTAAAGAAAGGTTCACGATGGCACATCCAATAAAAGAAGGTTACATCCCGTTCAAGGGGTACCAGACATGGTATCGCATCGTGGGGGAGCAGGAAGAAGCGGGCAAACTGCCGCTGCTGTGCCTGCACGGCGGCCCCGGCGCGACGCATGATTATCTTGAATCGCTGGATGCGATGGCGGACACGGGGCGGCGGGTGATTTATTACGATCAACTGGGCTGCGGGCACTCGGTGATTGGCGAGCGCAAGCCGGACTTGTGGACAGTACCGCTGTTCGTGGAAGAGGTAGATGTGGTGCGGCAGGCGCTCGGCCTGGAACGGATTCACCTGCTGGGGCAGTCGTGGGGCGGGATGCTGGCGATGGAGTATCTGTTCACGCAGCCGAAGGGCGTCGCCAGCGCGACGATTGCCAGCTCACCGGCGAGCATGATTCAGTGGGTGGAAGAAGCCAACCACCTGCGCGAAGCACTGCCCGCCGAGGTGCAGGCCGCTCTCTTACGGCATGAAGCCGACGGAACCACTGACAGCCCTGAGTATCAGGAAGCGATGCAGGTCTTTTATGACCGGCATGTATGCCGTGTGCCAGCGCCGGATTACGTCCAACGCAGCCTTGATTTTCTGGCGAAAGGGGCGGAGGTCTACAACACGATGAATGGGCCGAGCGAATTCCACGTCGTCGGCACGCTGAAAACGTGGGGTGTACGCGGACGTCTGGGCGAAATATCTGTACCGGCACTGGTGACATCGGGGCGTCATGATGAGGCGACGCCGCTGATTGCCGAAACGGTGAAAAACGGAATCCCCGGCGCGGAATGGGTGATTTTTGAGGACAGCTCGCACATGGCACATGTCGAGGAAGCCGATTTATACATGCGGGTTCTGAGCGAATTCATCCGCAGGCATGAAAGCTAACATTTGTGACTGGCGTTTTCGCAGGTTCGAGTAGGAGAGGGTTTGAAGTCCTCCCCTACGGAGGACGCAGAGACGATTGTGTTAACTCAAGCAGCGCTTTCAAATGGCTTCTGAACTGAGTTTCCTTTATCGGACAAAAGTATCTCGTAACTTTAGTCAGTTTTGTGCCTTATAGGTTCTGAAGTCGTACAGTGTAAATCTTCAAACCAAACTGGACAGGAGAGGCCGGAAAATAAGGGAGACATTCTCCAGGATTTTTACCGTCAACAGCCTATCCATAGAATGATTGCAACCAATCAACCTGCCCTGTTAATGACATTCGATCCGTACACCGTCAGCAGTGTAAAGCAGGTATCAGACAAGCTGACCAGGGGTATTACGTTCCAGCAAAGATATCCTTAACCGGTACTGCAAACTCTGGCAACACGTCGCCGCCCGTAAGGGTGTCAGAGTCGGTCAGCACATCTTCATCATCGGATGCAATGACATATACCAATCGCTTCTCTGGGTAAACCAGCCAAACGAGTTTTGTACCATTGGCGAGATAATATGCTGCTTTTTCGCGCATCCTGTTGAGTTTGTCACCTGGTGATTTTATATCGACGGCGAGATCGGGCATTTGAGGAACAGCGCCCTTTTTGACAACAGGCAGCAGGCGCTCTTTGGCGGTGAACTCAACGTCAGGCAATCGCGCATTGTGTTCGTCATCCGGCAGCTTGCGCCGCACTTCAAATGCAACTCGCCCCAGGTCGCGCTTTTCGGCAAAAAGTCTCAGTAACAGGTAGAGATTTCCAACAATGAGGCTGTGTTCTTCAGTCGGCACTTTTTCAACAATCTCCCCGTTGATGAGCTCAAAAAGCCGATCTTCATTTTCTGCCAGGCCAATGAAGTCATCAAACTCCTTGACTGTATATAGCTTTTGTTTTGATAGCGCCATGCCCTCATTACCTCCAGAACCGTTCTGTGCAGTCATTATAGCGGATCGTGACACTTCGCGGGGCAGGACGGGGTGAGGCTTCCTATAGCAGAGCATTGAACGGTGCCTTATCCCCAAGTCAGGTTAAGTAGACAGCTTAGGCAACCCCACCCTAAATAGCGTTGTCCGGTACTGACATCATCCTCACCCCCTAACCCCCTCTCCACTGCGTAGAGAGGGGGAATAAAAGGCAAGAAAGGGTCACTTTGGAAAGCAGAAACGATCAATCCTAAAGCGGTCATCTCCCAATAAGGCGAAGATTTTGAGTACCGGACAAGCCTTAAATCCTTCCCCGCAAGCGAGGGGGACTTCAAAGACAGCCGTTAATAATGACACATATGCTTTACCGTGCAATATGCCCAAAGTCTGAGAGCCGGGGATAGTGAAATTTCCGCCGGGGGGGTTATAATGCAGGCTGTCTTATATCCAGCGGGATATGAGATCACTCGTGAATCCATCACTACAATAAAAGGTTTTAAGGAGTACTACATTATGCAGAAACGACTGTTATTGTCAGTCGCACTGGTTCTGGTTCTGGCGCTGGGTGTTGTCGGCCTGGTTTCAGCGCAGGATGCCAGCGGTGACCTGGAAATTTTTTCGTGGTGGGCAGGCGGCGGTGAAAAAGCCGGTCTGGATGCGCTGATTGAGAAGTTCAGCGAAATGAACCCCGACGTGAACATCATCAACTCGGCGGTGGCGGGTGGTTCGGGCGTGAACGCCAAGGCCGTCCTCCAGACTCGTATGCTCGGCGGCGACCCGCCCGGCACATTCCAGGTTCATGCTGGCGCGGAACTGAACACCCTGTGGGTGGCGGCTGGCAAGATGGAACCGCTGAATGACCTGTTCGAGGCCAACGGCTGGAATGACCAGTATCCCCAGGGTCTGCTCGACCTGATCCAGGATGCTGAAGGCAATATCTACAGCGTGCCGGTGAACATTCACCGTTCGAACGTGCTGTGGTATGTCCCCACCAAGCTGGAAGAGTGGGACGTGACCGTTCCGGCGACCTGGGACGAATTCATCAACACCACCTGCCCGGCTTTGCTGGCAAAAGATGTGACCCCGCTGGCCGTTGGCGAAACCTGGACTCAGGTTCACCTGTGGGAAAGCGTTGCGCTGGGCGTCCTCGGCCCGGAATCCTACGCTGGTCTGTGGGATGGTACGACGGACTGGGGCGGCGAGGCCATGACCCAGGTGTGGGACACGTTTGGTAAGGTTCTGGCCTGCGCCAATACCGACATGAACGCGCTGGCGTGGCAGGATGCTTCCAAGCTGGTGATCGACGGCGCAGCGGCCTTCAATGTGATGGGCGACTGGGCGGCAGGTTACTACCTGGTGGACAACGCGCTGGAACCGGGCGTCGGCTTCGGCTGGGCGGCGGCTCCTGGCACCGATGGCGTCTTCATGATGCTGTCGGACACATTTGGCCTGCCGATTGGCGCGCCGAACCGTGACGCGGTTGTGAGCTGGCTGTCGTTCCTCGGCAGCGCGGAAGCGCAGGACATTTTCAACCCGCTGAAGGGGTCACTGCCGGCCAACACCACCGCGCAGATCGACAATGCCGAACTGTACAATGCCTATTTCCAGAGCGCCTACGAGGACTGGACAAGCAACATCATCGCTGGCAGCCTGGCGCATGGCGCAGTCGGCCCGGCGGACTTCCTGAACGGCATGAACGAAGTCGTGGCGGCATTCCAGGCCAACCCGGATGTGGAAGTTGCTCAGGCGACCTCCACCGAGCTGGCGAACACCACCATGCTGGCACCCGCTTCGTAAAATACGTTCCGCGTTCCGAGTTTTTCGGGCGCTGGACTCGCGTGAATGAGTAAGACATGCAGGGGCGAGCCGATGGGTTCGCCCCTCTGTGTTTCTAAAAGTCGATAGTCAATAGCTGATAGTCGATAGATAGTAGAGACTATCGACTAAATAATTTTTCGAGGACAGCTTATGAACCGAGATCGTGTGACGGCGATTGTTATGCTGCTGCCGTCTGTCATTCTGCTAGGGATATTTGTTTATGGCTTCATCGCCTGGACGAGCTTCACCTCCCTGACCAATTCCAACCTGACGCAGCAGCTTCGCGGGACGCCAGCAACCAACGTCGGGTTGAAAAATTACAGTGACCTGTTCAGCGGTCTGCTCAACAGCCGCTTCCGCATTGATATGGTGAACACGGTTTTCTTCACGATTATGTTCATCATCGCCTGTCTGGTCGTCGGCATCACGCTGGCGATTCTGCTTGACCAAAAGGTGAAGGGGGAGGCGGTTTTCCGCACTATTTTCCTGTTCCCGATGGCGCTGTCGTTCGTCGTGACGGGGGTCGCCTGGAAGTGGCTGTTCAACCCGGACAGCGGCATCAATGTGCTGCCGACGGCGATAGGCCTGCCAGCAGGTACGGGGCGCTGGTTCATCAGCGAGGAGCGAATACTGCCGTTTTTATGGCAGGATATTGGCTTCATCATCGCGGCGGTAGCACTGGGCATCGGCATTTTCATCTTCCTGTGGCAGTGGAGCAAAAAACGCACCCAGTGGGCAGCCTTTGGCGCGGCACTGGCGCTGCTGATGCTGGCCTGGATAACGATTGGCGACCCACGCAGCCTGACCCAGATTGCCGCACCCAACCGCCCGGAGCAGCAGGGTTTTAATATCGCGCTGATCGCGGTGGTGATCGCCGCCGGGTGGCAGATGTCGGGCTATACGATGGCGATGTATCTGGCGGGGTTACGCGGCATTTCCGATGACCTGCGCGAGGCGGGGAAAGTTGATGGCTGCGGCGAGTGGGGCATTTATCGCTATATCATTTTCCCGCTGCTCCAGCCGATCACGCTGAGCGCAATCATCATCCTGGGCCATATTTCGCTCAAAATTTTCGATCTGGTGTACACGATGGGCGGCGGTAATAACCTGTTCATCGACATGCCGGGCATCAATATGTTCTTCACGACTTTTCGCGCGTCGGAATTCGGACGCGGCGCGGCTATTGCTGTCATCATGCTGCTGATGGTGGCAGTGGTTATCATCCCTTATCTGGTCAGCAGCTTCCGCGCGGAGGCGAAAAAATGACAACCCAGGCACAACCCCTGCCGATGCAAACGAGTGTGCCAGCCGCGCCGCGTATCCGCCCGGTGCGAATCCTGATTTACACGCTGCTGGTGCTGTTCGCCGTGATATTCCTGATTCCGGTTTATATGGTGGTGGTGACGAGCTTCAAGAGTCTCGATCAGGTCAGCATTTCGACCATGTGGCAGCTACCGACTTCGTTCACGCTGGAGAGCTTCAGGGTGGCGTTTGAGCGCCTGTTCCCCAGCTTCATGAACAGCGTGATTCTGGTGGTGCCGGGGACAGCGATTTCGGCGCTGCTCGGCTCCATGAACGGCTATGTGCTGTCGAAGTGGAAATTCCCCGGCGCGAACATCATTTTCCCGCTGATGCTGTTCGGGATGTTCATCCCCTATCAGGCGATTCTGATTCCGCTGGTGCAGTTTTTGCAGAGTATTGGTCTGTATGGGAGCATTTTTGGTCTGATTCTGGTACATGTCGTTTATGGCCTGCCGATCACGACGCTGATTTTCCGCAATTATTATGCCGAAGTGCCGGATGAGCTGGTGGAGGCGGGCAATATCGATGGGGCGGGTTTCTTCGGCATTTATCGCTACATCATTTTTCCGATCTCACTACCCGGCTTCGTGGTGGTCATCATCTGGCAGTTCACACAGCTCTGGAATGAATTCCTGTTCGGCGTGACGATCACCAATACGGCGTCGCAGCCGATCACGGTGGCGCTGCAAAACCTGTCGGGCAGCCAGATTGTCGAGTGGAATGTGCAGATGGCCGGGGCGTTTTTAACGGCGCTGCCGACGCTGCTGGTGTACATTCTGCTTGGACGTTACTTCATTCGCGGTTTGCTGGCGGGCAGCGTCAAAGGCTAGACACTATCACTACACTGGAATCGCTGACCTTCACAGGTTGAGCATGTTGGAGGGCGTCCACTGGATGCCCTCTTTCTATTCCCCCTGGCTTTAGGGTGATGTGCGATGCAGAAGTCATTACACTCTATATTAAAAATCGAGGAGTACACTAATGGACAGCAGAATAACGCAATTTCTGCAACGCCCACTTGGTAAACTGATCGCCTTTGAAGTGTTTATTTTTATCATGGTCGCCATTGTCAGCCTGATATTTCGTTTCCCGTACAGTCTGGGATTAATCGGTGCAGGCGCCATCACGATGGGGATGTGGTTTGCGACGACCAGCCGCAGCCCGTATTACTTAAACGCCCCGGCCCGTTATCACGAGGCACAAACCGAATACATCCGCGAGGTAAAAGACCCTTCGAGAATGAAAAAGCGATTTGCGCTGCAAGCTGAGCTGATTCTGATTAGCGCGATTCCGCTGGTGGCGGGCGGGCTGCTGTCGGCGCTGGGGTATTAGAAAGTGGGCGGAGACGCAGCTCCATCGTCAAGTACCTGGGGCTGTCAAAGCGTGCATGAAAGTTGCGGTATTGGAAAGTGGGCGGAAACGCAGCTCCGCCCCTACTGTATGACGGTGTAAGCGTTATTCTTCCAGCGTGCTGATGTCACCTTCGGGCTGGCCGGTGGCGCGGGGAGTAACCTCCGCTTTAGGTTATTAGTTTGCCAATCGTGATTCGTTTTTTCATAATGATCTCTAGCCGCGTAAAGCGCAACTGAGTACATTATGAGGCTGGCTGTGAAGGTGGTAGGTTTAGGCTGGCGGTGAGCGCATGACACCCATGAAACGCTGTACGAAATGCGAACAGGAATTCCCGGCGACACGGGAGTATTTTCGCTCACAGAAGAAGGAATATGACGTTTTAGTAGCCCGTTGCAAATCCTGTGAGAAAGAAGACAAAAAACGGTACGCTGGCAAAGCCCCTTGTAATGACCCCAATGTACTTAAGCAATGTACTGGTTGTGGAGCAAAATATCCAGCAACTACTGCCTTCTTTTATCCTCTGAAAATGGGACATTTGGGGCTGACACCTCGCTGTAAATACTGTTTGAGAGCTTACAACGAACAGCGACTTGTTGAACCGCAAAATAAACCGGACGTTTTTAGAACGTGCCTTCGATGCAAACAGAATTTTCCGGCGACGCAACAGTGGTTCACCCGCGATAAACGGAGACCTGACGGCCTGGGTTCACACTGCAAAACTTGTCACAACCAGATATGCCAGCGTTATCGAGAGAATAATCCAGAGAGAGTTCGCAAAATATCACGTTCAAGTGCCAGCCGTCGGCGGCGAGAAAACCCCGTGATTTTTCGTGAGAGTCGGCAAAGATATAACGACAAACACCGGGATAAAGTGAGAGCAAGAAAACGACGTTACTATGAAAAGCATCGTGATCGAGAACGCCAGAAAATGCGTGATTACTATGCTTCAGATAAAGAGCGTGCGCGGATCAAAAAGCAGGAATGGTATTACGCTGATCCAGAGAAACCTCGCAGCATTAGCCGCAATTGGTATCAATTAAACAAATATCATGCCAAGAAAAGCAGTGACCAATGGCGACAGAAGAACCCTCAAAGAGTTTTTCTTATCACTCAACGCCGCAGGGCGCGCAAGCTTAACTTGCCAAATACACTGACTCTGAATGAATGGAAAAAAACACTTGCACACTGGGACATACATTGTTCCTACTGTGGTCAAAAACCTGACAAGATAACACTCGATCATTATGTGCCTTTAAGTCATCCTGCTTGTCCAGGGACAATTGCCTCAAATTGTGTACCAGCGTGCAAATCCTGTAATTCGAGCAAAGGAGATGCTGAAGCCTTCTATTGGATGAGATGGAAATTTGGGGAAGCGCAAGCTATCAAGATTCAGGCGCAAATTCTAGCCTACTTTGACAGTCTCATCTCTGAAATGTAGACAATAAAAGGGCGCTCGCGATGCGCCCCTACGAAGCTGTAGACGGTGTAGGTGTTATTCTTCCAGCGTGCTGATGTCACCTTCGGGCTGGCCGGTGGCGCGGGCTTTGAGGACGCGACGGAGAATCTTGCCGCTGCGGGTTTTCGGCAGTGAACTGACGAACTCAATTTTGCTGGGGACGGCAATCGGGCCAATGTGATCGCGGATATGCTGTTTGAGCGTGTCGGCTAAATCTTCGCCGGTTGCAACGCCGTTTCGCAGGATACAGTAGGCATAAATGATACTACCGCGCACCTCATCCGGCACGCCGATGACTGCCGCCTCCGCCACTGCCGGATGGCTGACGAGGCCGGACTCGATTTCAGCCGTGCCGAGCCGGTAGCCAGATACCTTGATGACTTCATCATAGCGACCAATCACGAACAGGTAAGAATCCGCGTCCTTACGGGCGGCATCGCCAGCCGTGTACCACATTTTGCCGGGGAAACTGCTCCAATACTGTTTGACATAACGGTCAGGATCGCCATATATGGTGCGGAGCATCCCCGGCCAGGGCTGCTTGACGACAAATTTGCCTTCTGCACCAGGAGCGCAGGAATTGCCATCGTCATCCACCACATCGCAATCAATGCCGGGGAATGGCCGGGTAGCACTGCCGGGTTTCAACGGGGTAGAAGGAAGTGGTGTGACAATAAATCCACCTGTCTCGGTTTGCCAATACGTGTCAAGTAATGGCTTAGTTCCTTTTCCAATAACATTATAAAACCACTTCCAGGCTTCAGGATTGATGGGTTCGCCAACAGAGCCGAGCAAGCGGAGACTGCTGAGATTGTGACGTTTGGGCCACTGGTCGCCAAAGCGCATCAGACCGCGAATGGCGGTGGGGGCGGTGTAGAGGATGGTAATGCCGTATTCCTCGACCAGCTTCCACCAGCGATTGGGATAGGGGTGGGTTGGCGCACCTTCGTACATGAACTCGGTCGCGCCTAAAATCATGGGCGCATAGACGATGTAGCTGTGACCGGTAATCCAGCCGGGGTCAGCGGCACACCAGAAGCGGTCTTCGTCGCGCATATCAAATGTCCATTCGAGTGTGGTCGAAATGTAGACCTGATAGCCGCCGTGCGTGTGGAGGATACCCTTTGGCCTGCCGGTAGTGCCGCTGGTGTAGAGGATAAAGAGCGGGTCTTCGGCATCCATGACTTCGGTTTCGCAGATGGGGCTGGCGATGGGCAGCGCCATCAGGTCATGCCACCAGTAATCGCGCCCCTGCTCCATATTGACCGGCTGGCCGGTGCGCTGGTGAACGATGATGGTTTCGACAATCGCGGCATGGCGAACGGCGATGTCTACCGTGTCCTTGAGTTTGACGATATTACCGCGCAGCCAGGCACCGTCTGAAGTAATCAGCACCCGGCTCTGGGCGTCCTCGATGCGGTCAGCGATGGCCTGTTCAGAGAAACCGCCATAGATGACGCTGTGAACCGCGCCGATTTTGGCACAGGCCAGCATAGCAATCATCAGTTCCGGCGTGCGCCCCATATAAATGGTGACACGATCTCCTTTTTTGACGCCCATGCTGCGGAGGACATTGGCGAACTTATTGACCTCCTGCCACAAACGCCAGTAGGAATAGGAGCGCCTGTCGCCCGGCTCGCCTTCCCAGATGAGCGCCACTTTATTTTTGCGCCAGGTCTGGACGTGGCGGTCAAGGGCGTTGGCGGCGATGTTGGTTTTGCCGTTGACAAACCATTTGTAAAAGGGCGGGTTGCTGTCATCCAGCACCTGATCCCATTTCTGATACCAATGCAGGGTTTCGGCGCGTTTGGCCCAGAAGGCCTGCGGGTCATGCATTGATTCGGCATAGACCGCCTCGTAATCCGGCACATGGGATGCCCGCACGATGTCGTCCGAGGGGTAATACCACTCGCTGACAGCGGGGACAAAAGATTCTTCATTGGTGGTCATGAAAAAACTGCTCCTAAATCATGTTCTAGATGTATTTTGACTGGCAAGATTATAACGAGACGAAACTAAGTCGCCAGCGCCCTCAGGAGGCACAGTCAATCTGGCCTAAAAGACCAGATTAAAACCACCCAGGTGGCAGATGCCTCTAACAGGTTTAAAGTCTAGCATTAAAACAGGCGAGTAATCCACTGTATGAGCAGTAACGAGCGAAAGAGGTTTGAGATGGCGGATAAAGATCGTAACACTAAGCGGGATAATGCTTCGAGGGACGACAAACAAGGCGAAGCGGGGCGCAGCAGTAATCAAGGCAAGCAGGGTAACAAACCTGGTCAGGGTAATCAAGGCGGTCAGGGTGGGACTGGTAACCAGGGCGAACAGAACCGGGGCGGCGACGGCGAGCGTACCGATATTGGCGGCAGCCGGGGCGGCGGACGCAAGGAGGCGTGAAATTTGACGCCTTTGACCTGCGTAAGCCTGTTTACGGGGTTGATTCCTGGTCAGCAACGTCGGTGTCCTGCCATTTCTGGCTGCCTAAGCGGGAGAGGCGCAGATTACTGACCAGCGACCAACCGCGCCGCAAATCATCCGCCAGCAGCAAATCAGCGGGTAGAAACAGCACGCCCACCCCGACCAGCAAAATAAGTTTGAGGGCGACAGCGGGCAAGGAAGGTGCGCCGATTTGCCCGCCAAGCGCAACCACAGCAATTGTCATGACCACACCTGCCAGCAAGGGCAGCCAGCGGTGGGGAGCGGGATATTCGCGCTGGCTGAAGACCATATAAGCGGCGAAAACTGCTGCTGTGCTGAGCAGGGTTGCCAGCGCAGCGCCTTCGATGCCCAGCGGCGGAATCAGCGACAGATTGAGGATCGTGTTGAGTACGGCTCCGGCGAGGTTGATAGCGGCGATAATGCCCGTCTTTTTAGCGATGCTCAGGCCGGGGGCGAAGACATACATACTGGACAGCACTGTCGCCGGGACAAGCAGGGGAACCACACTCCAGGCGGCAGCATAATCAGGGGTGGTCAGCAGCAGCAGAATTTCGCGGGAGAAAAGCGACAAGGCGATCACCAGCAGCAGCGCCAGCGCCACAAACAGGCGAAAAATCCGCGCCAGCGCCGGTGGGGTGTTCGGGTCGCGGTGCTGGCTGAAGACCACCGGCGTCAGCGCCAGTTGAAAGCCGAACATGAGCAGGCTGACGATGGCAGCAATGCGGTAGCCAACGCCGAACAAGCCAACATCGGCGGTGGTCATCAGCGCGTTGATGGTCAGGCGGTCAACATAGAGGTAGACAAAAATACCAATGCTGGATGGCACCAACGGCAGCGAAAAACGCAGCATTTCGGCCAGTTTGCGGCGGTCAAACAGCAGCGCGAAATCCTCCCGCGTGAACCACCAGGCGATGACCGCGCCCAGGAGCAACCCGACAGTCTGCCCGACAACCACGCCCATGACGCCGGTTCTGAAGATGATAATGAGCAGAATGGTCAGCCCCATCGAGACAGCCGCGTCCACTACGCTCACCACCGTATACAGGCGCGATTTCAACTGCACGCGCAGTTGATTCTGGAACATATTAAATGTACCAGCCGTCCAGATCATCACCAGGGCGGCGCGGAAGACATCAGCCAGTCCGTCGGCACGCAGCAGCAGACGGCTGAACGGCTCAGCCAGCGCCCAGCCCACCAGCGTAAACAAGCCATACATAATTGTGCTGAACCAGAAGGCCGTCGAGGTATAAAGACGGCGCTCGCTTTGATCGGGTGTATCCAGCACAAAGCGAAAGACAGCCTGGGCAATTTCCAGCGTTACGGTCAGCAGGGCGAGGCGCTGCACAGTGGTCAGCAGGTCAACCACGCCAAATTCCGCCGGAGCAAAAGCGCGGGTATAGACCGGAATCAAAAAGAAACCAATGCCATAGACCAGCAGCTTACCGAAACCGTAAACCGCGCTGTCTTTGAAAAAGCGTTTGACCACTGAATCCTCTAACCGGGCTTGCGGCAAATCATGATTTCGCTGGTCGGGCTTTCCTTGAGGGTGGCAATCAGTGCCCGTTCCGGCAGATAGAGCGCCGCCCCTGCCAGAAAACCAGTCACTTCACTTAAAGCAGCCAGTGTACGAATGCCGCTCCAGAGCAGTTTGAGCAGCCGACTGCGCGAATCAACTGGCGTCGCCATCAGCACAAACATGGGAAAGCGCTCGACGATCTCGAAGCCAGCTTCTTTCACCAGCCCCTCGATGACTGGCAGCGAACGGCTAACCTGATGCCTGCCGCGCTGGGTTTCGCCATGGAGGAAGTTATCGGAAAAGACAAAATAACCGCCCGGCCTGAGCAGGCTGTAAATGTTGTGGAAGGCGCGGGCATAGAGTGCGTCATCGACAATGTGATACAGCACATCGAAAGCCGAAACCGCGTCAAAAGGCTGACCGGGCAGCATTGAGACATCCGCGCCAATATCGGCCTCGACGAAGTGATAGGCCGGAAATTTTTGCGCCAACTGCTCGACGACGACCTGCGTGATATCGGCTCCGGTGATGTTTTTTACGCCCGCTTCCGCCCAGCGCTCCACATAAAAGCCTGTCCCCGCGCCAACATCCAGCACAGCGGCGGTAGGAAAGTCAACAGGCAGATGGGTGGTTATGCGGCGGAACAGATGTACTCGAACGCGATAGAGCCAGTTATTGTACTGACGCCCTAAGGCGTGATGACCGACGCCGTGCAGTCCGAAGCTTTTTCGCAGACGGGTTTACCAGTAGGCTTTCGGGTCAAAATCGCTCATAAGTGTTCCACAGCTCTGCTCAGCGCCCCGGCTACCCGCTGCTGCACATCGAGCGTAATCTGCGGCCAGATGGGAAGGCTGAGGACTTCGCTGGCGGCTTTTTCCGACTCTGGCAGATGAAGATTGTGGGCGGCGTAAATCGGCAGTCTGTGAACCGGCACAGGGTAATAAATCATGGTGCTGATGCCCACAGCGTCCAGCGCTTTTTGCAGGGCATCGCGCTTGCCATTCAGGATTCGCAGGGTGTACTGATGATAGACATGGCGGCTCTCAGGCGCTTCGTAAGGTGTCACGATGCCGGACAGATCAGCCAGCAGCGCATTATAGCGGTGTGCCGCCGCCCGCCGCGCTTCGCTCCAGCCTTCGACATGCGGCAGTTTGACACGCAGAATGGCGGCCTGAATGGTATCCATACGCGAGTTATAGCCGACGATTTCATTATGGTATTTTTTCAGAGAACCGTGAACACGCAGCATCCGCGCCATTTTCGCCACCTCGTCGTCATCGGTGACGAGCATCCCGGCATCACCATATGCACCGAGGTTTTTTGAGGGGAAAAACGAGAATGCCCCGGCATGACCGAGCGTGCCAAGTTTGCGGCCTTTGTAATCGCCGCTGAAGGCCTGCGCCACATCTTCCAGCACTTTCAGGCCGTGTTTTTCAGCGATTGTCAGCAGGGCATCCATATCCGACGCCTGACCATAGAGATGCACCGGAATGATGGCTTTAGTACGGGGGGTGATGAGGGATTCAAGCTGACTGACATCGAGGTTAAAGGTGCGCGAGTCGATGTCTACAAATACGGGAGTCGCGCCGATGATGCTGGCGGCTTCGGCTGTGGCAAAGAAGCTGAAAGGCGAGGTAATGACCTCATCCCCCAGGCCGACTCCCAGCGCTCGCAGGCCGATGACCAGCGCATCAGTGCCAGAGTTCATGCCGATAACGTGTCTGACGCCGATATAGGCGGCAATATCAGCTTCGAAGGCGGCGACTGCCTCACCCATGATGAAGTGACCGGAGCGCAGCACATCCTGAATGGCGGCATTCAATTCATCCCAGAGCATGTCGATTTCCGGGGACAAATCCAGCACCGGAATTTTTGTCAGTTCCACCATCTTATCTATCCTCAAAATACAGCGTCACCGTGATTACTGTTGACGTTTCTGACCATCCCCACCCCTAAATCCCCTCCCCGCTACGCAAGGAGGGGACTTAACCAGCCATTATGACCTGTTTTCACCCTCTCCAAAAATTGGAAAGAGGCAGGAAGTAAGGATAGAGCAAAATCGTGATTCACTGAAACTGCTTGCTGACGGTTAAGTATCCTTCGTTACGATTTCGCCCTGTTTGGTGTACTGTCTGCCACAGTCGGAACAGGCCGCGTGGTCGCCGTCGAAGCGCAGCGCCGCGCCACATTCACAGACCCACCCGGCAAGGCGACCCGGCACGCCCAGTACGAGGGCATAATCCGGCACATCCTTCGTCACCACCGCCCCGGCAGCGATGAAAGCCCAGGCACCAATCATCACACCGCAAACGACGGTGGCGTTCGCGCCGATGCTCGCGCCGTATCTGACCCGCGTGATGGCATAGTCAGCGCTGGTGTTGCGCGGGAAAGCCGAACGCGGGGTTTTGACATTGGTGAAGACCATGCTCGGCCCACAAAAGACGTAATCTTCCAGAATCACACCTTCGTAGAGCGAGACATTATTCTGGATTTTGACACCATCGCCAATGGTGACCTGGTTGGCGACAAAGACATTCTGACCGAGGGAGCAGTTCGCGCCGATGACGGCTTTGGGCATGATGTGGCTGAAGTGCCAGATTTTTGTACCTGCACCGATCTGTGCGCCGTCGTCAATACAGGCCGATTCGTGAGCGAAATAGTTATCAGTCATGCGTTTTCAATTATCAGCATACAGCAAAGGGTTTGAAACCCTCGCTTCCGAAAAATCAATCTGGAAAATGCCAGGCCGTGTCGATGAACTACTGACTATTATTCCTTCCTCCGCTGAAAACTGTTTACGTTTTCAACATCGGATGCACCTGCGACGGGTTGACGGCCAGGTCGGCGTGACGGATGCCGTAGACCAGCTCAATCGAGGGGCGAGCATCCTCAATGCCGAAACCCTGCCCGGCCAGCACCCGTTCGTAAATGCGGGTGTGTAAATCGCCAAAACCTTCGGAAAACTCGATCTCCTGCCCATTCATCGTCAGCGAACGCAGGGCGAACTTTCCCGCCGCGCGGCTGGATTCCGGCAGGTCGTTGACATCCACCGAAAGATACCAGCGCACCCGCGCCCGTTCCAGTTCCAGCACGCCCGCCATTTTATCCGGCTGGGCAAGATGGACATCGCTGGCTTCCGGCTGACCGAACAGCCAGATCAGCAGATCAAAAAAGTGGATGCCGATGTTCATCGCCAGCCCACCCGATTTTTCTTCGTCGCCCTTCCAGGAGGTGTGATACCACTGGCCGCGCCGGGTGATATAGGTCAGCACAACATCATATTTTTCACGCGGGGTTTCGCCAGCCAGCTTCGCCTGCAAATCGATCAGCACCGGGTGCAGCCGCAGTTGCAACACGGTGTTGACGCGCTTGCCTGTTTTGGCCTCCAGCTCCGCCAGTGACTCCAGATTCCAGGTATTAATGACCAGCGGTTTTTCGCAGATGGCGTGCGCTCCGGCGTGCAGCGCCAACCGCATGTGGGTGTCATGTAGGTAATTGGGGGAGCAAATGCTGACATAATCAATCTGCGGCTCAACATCCTGAAAGCGCAGCTTTTGCAGATAGCGCTCGAAGCGCTCGAAAGAGGCAAAAAATTTAGCCTCCGGGAAATAACTGTCCAGCAGCCCAACCGAATCGTGGGGGTCAAGCGCCGCCGCCAGCGTACTGCCAGTGTCACGAATGGCTTTCAGATGCCTGGGAGCGACGAAACCCGCCACCCCGACCATCGCAAATTGTTTCATCATCTCTGCCTGACGTTAACCAGAATTCATGCTGCTAACTGTAACGCCCGTTAAGGCTTTGGTCTAGTGCCGTGTTATGCCTTCGGATCACCCGCTCGCCCGAACAAGTTTCACTCAGGCGAGCGATAAAGATGATAACTTCAGGTACAAATGAAGGTCAGGCTGCTCGGCCCACAGGGGGCGAAGGCAGTGCAGTTGCCACAGCTAAAGGAAAATGGCAGGCAGTATGAGCCAGGCCCAGGACATTCATCCACCGTTTGTCTAAATGGAGTCGCCGTCTGCGCGGCCTGGGCCATCGCCACCGGGAAACTGGTACAGGCGACCACGCCGTTATATAAAGCCTGTACCGTCCATGAAATCAGGCGGTTTCCGCCCGGCACATAGAGGAGCGCACTGGTTTCCGCCCCGGCAGTGTCATAGGTAGCAATCGGCCTGCTGCCTGCGTCGAAAACACTGACACGGTAGCTGGTCGCCCCCGGCGCAGCATCCCAGTAAAAAGTATTGTCACCCCAGGCCGCCCCGCCCAGCGGCGAAGTGGGCCGGAAAGCCGAGCAATCAACCGCTGTATTCGTCGAAACACCCGGCGCGCTCCCCCCGCTGACAGGCTGCGGCGCAATCGACTCGCCGGGTCGGCGGCAGCGGGCATCGGCATAATCCTGTGGCAGTTCAATCGGGTAATACACCACAGCATCCGAGATGGTTTCCAGCGTTTTATACTGCGCCAGTTCTTCCGCCGTCAGCGGGCGGCAGCGCTCACGCGGAATGGACTGCGAGGTGAGGGTTGTATCGCCGCTGGCGGTGTCGGCTGTCACTGTCCAGCCTTCCGGCACGATCAGATCATTAACCTGCGCCTGACCGTCAATGACGGCGACTTGCAGCGTATTGTCGTCCGGCGTCGTCAGCACCAGCGTTGAACCGAGGCTGATGCTGACACCATTAGCGGTCAGGTCAATTCTGATGTTTTCCGGCCCCTGCACCGCCAGCAGCGAAGGCAGCAGCGCGTCACAATCCACCGAACCGGGGCGCGTCCGCAGGGTGAAGGCCTGCATCGGCGTCCGCGCCAGTGGGCTAATAGCGGGCAGCGCTGAAACATCAGCACCCACCACCAGATCACGGCTGACCCAGCCCGGCAGACCATCCAGCAGTACGCGCAGCCACGCACCGCTTTCATCAAGGGCATCCGCCGCCAGATTCACGCCCGGCTCAGCGATGTCAATAACGCTGGCGTTGAGCGTTGGCCTGCTGCGGAGGTTAGCGCGAGTCGTCACCTGTACCTCGACTATGGTATCGGAGGGCAGGAGCGCCTGTTCCGGCGACACATCATTTTCAAGTAAGGCATCGCCCACCAGCAGAAAAATCACACCCTGCCCTGGCAGCGTATTCGGGACATTAGCCTGTGCCTTCATCACGGCGATACCCCAGGTATCCGCCGCTTCATCGAAGGGCGCGGTTTGCAGGTCAACCACATCAAGCAGCCCCACCCGGTCAGCAGGTTCGTCAAAAGCATCATCCGGCAGCGTTTGATTGAAAGTCGCGCCGACGCGGTTGAAGCCATAACAAGCGCTGTTGCGGCTCAATCCATCACAGTTCTGGTTGACCTGCCCCAGCGCCCGTTCCACCAGCGCTTCGCAGCTTCCGCCGTCCTGTGCCTGCCCCGGCGTATAAGCAAAGATGCTGCCCGTCAGAAAAATCAGGATAGAAAATATCAGTAATTGGGGAAATCGCATCAGGTTATCCTCGGAAGGGCGGCAGGGAATCTGAAATCTTCCCGTATATAGGTGTAATTTTTTCACTCAGCCAAGATTAAGGCGTTTTTCAATTTTCTTCAACCAACTGGTGATAACTTCTCCAAGCGCAGACAAACCGTAGGTTAACCATTGTTGACAGTTTGTGTTACGAGCAAGATAATAATCGCGGTCTGGAACTAAAGTCCCGGTGGCGGCGTCTATAAGATGGCGCGAATTGTCAGGGTACAGTGTGCCACAAGGCGGACAGGGATTCCGTCAAAAGTCCGTATCGCAACGGACAGCGCGGGTATAGCGTATAAAAACAGGGCGTCAGCCCATCTTTTACGCGACTATCTATGACAATCTGAATAACAAGACAGCAGCCTGCAAATCCCCCTGATAAAGGGTTATGCAAGGCGGCAACTATAGACTTAACATAAGGGAAGCGTTAACTTCCCGTAAGGAACAGGCGGTCGCTTCGATGAGCGATAAGCAAATTCAACCGGTGCGCCGGGGGCCATACCAGATCACACAGCGTGTACGCCCCCGGAGTCTGATGGGACAGGTTTCGCTGGTACTCCTCCAGCCGGGTTATTTTTTCCGCACGCTGCCGCAGATGAGCGACACACGTAGCTGGCTGTGGGCGGCGGTACTGATTCTGGCGCTGCTGGGCATCGTGGCGGTGCGGCAGCAGTCGCTTCAGGGTGGCACTTCCGGCGGGGCAGACTTCTCCAATTTCGGCGGCGGGGCGCTGCCGGGAACTGACCTGGGCGGTGCCGAGGCCGGGCCAATTGGCGGCGATTTTGGCGGTGTGCCGGGGCGCGGCGGGCCAGTTGACCCCGGTATTGGCAGTCCCGCGCCAGTTGGAGCGCCAGGCGGCAGCGGGAATGTCACCGGCACCTGGACAACTGCCCTGCTGACCGGCGCAGGAGCGCTGGTGGGGTGGCTGATATTAACGCTGCTGCTGGCAGAAGTATCGCTCTTTAACGGGCGTAAACCGGCTTTCGGTCACAATTTCCAGATTGCCATCTGGGCCAGTATGCCGCTGGCGCTGATGGCGGTGTTACAACTGATTTTTTATGCAGGCGGCGGCACAGTCGGGGAATCCGGTTTAGCCGGTTTGCTGAACGAGTGGGATGCTTATAACAGCCTGCCGCCGCTGCTGCGCGATCTGATTTTATCGCTGACCTCCCGCCTGACGGTGTTCTGGTTGTGGAGTCTCATTCTGATTTATGTCGGCGCACGCGGGGCGCTCAACGGCAAAACCTGGGCATCCGGGCTGGTGGTGGTGGCCTGGGTAGCGCTGATTGTAATCGCACCGGTGGTGACAGGGGCGGTCAAAGCACCGGAAGTGAGCAGCCAATCCAACGATTCAGGCGGTGATTTTGTGTTTGAGCCTGATTCGACGGAAGAAGCGCCGCAGGACGTGGAAATCCTGCGCCCTGCGCCGGAGGTTTTTAATAACAGAGGCGAACCCGCCGCAGAGGCAACATCGGTCATCACCGAGCGCGTGCCGTCGGGACGCAGACCAAGCAGCGAAGCAACCGCCGAAGCCGATATCGTGATTGAAGATGCCAATGAAGGCGATCTCACGGTGGTGACAGAAGAAGCAGGGACATGATGGCACTTTCAACCAATGACCGCCAGCCGATGATCAGCGGGCGCGGCATCACTAAAACCTTTCAGCTTGGCGACCAGTGGGTGCAGGCGCTTGATGGCGTCGATGTGGACATCCCCCAGGGGCAGTTCATCGCCATCATGGGGCCGAGCGGTTCTGGTAAAAGCACCCTGCTGTACATGCTGGGCGGGCTTGACCGCGCCAGCGAGGGCAGCATTGACATCGCCGGGCAGGACATCAGCCAGCTTTCCGGCGAAGACCTGGCGCACTTCCGCCGCGATACCATTGGATTCATCTTTCAGGCTTTTCATCTTGTCCCGACTATGACCGCGCTGGAAAATGTCGGCCTGCCGGGGGTATTCGCCGCCATGCCGCGCGAGGAGCGGGAACGGCGCGCCTTCAAGCTGCTGGCCGCGCTGGGCATGGATGACCGCACCGACCACCGCCCCTCGCAGTTATCGGGTGGGCAGCAGCAGCGCGTCGCCATCGCCCGCGCCCTGTTCAACAACCCGCCGATTATCATGGCCGACGAGCCAACCGGCGCACTTGACAGCAAAACCGGCACCACCGTCATGAAAATGCTGCGGCATCTGTGCAGCAAACAGGGCAAAACCGTCGTCATCGTCACCCATGATCCCGGCGTCGCCAGCTATGCTGACCGCATGTTGCAACTGAAGGATGGGCGGGTGATCGAAGACAAAATGATACTTCCCCAAAATGGACACGCAGTTGAGGATAGTGGGCTGCACACGAAAAATGGTCACACCGCCGAGGAGAGCCTGATTCGTATCAAGCCGAGCAAAAATGGCTGGCACGGCCACGACACCCGCCCGCTCGTCCCGGAGGCCGAACATGAAGCGTGAGATATTACGCCGCCAGACGTTCAAACGTCTGGCTACCGAAAAGCCAAGTCCGCTAAAGCGGACTGAAGATCAATCTCCTGCGCCGGAATGGCGTGTGTCAACGAGTCTGAGGCATCATGCCCCGACTGTCCTGATGGTGTTCGTATTGAGTCTGATGCTGCTCGTCGCGCTGCCTGCCGCCGCGCAGGAAGTCACCGATGAGCCGGTGACGCCAGCCGCGCAGACCGACCCGACGGTAGTCTCAATTCAGGTGAACGGCGGCGCGCCGGTAGCCCCACCGGTTGTTCCAACCGTAGTACGGGGTCAAAGCAGCATCATCACGATCAATGGCACGAACTTCGTCCCTGGCATGAAAGTCATCCTGCTGGGCGAAGGCGAACTGGGGGTCAGTCAGGAAGGCTCGACCATCATTCGTACTGCGCTGCCGACGGATTTGATCGCAGGAACCTACATCCTTGAAGCCCGCTATAATAACGGTGTGGCTGAAGTCCCGGCGATTAATGGCGCGTTTCAATTTCGGGTGATTGAGCCAACCGCCCAGCCATCACCGCAAACCGCCCGCCCGGAACCGACTCAAGCGCCTCCGCCGACGGATATTCCCGGCGCACCGAACCTGATCGTGCGTTCGTTTATCGCCAGCCCAGCGACCATCAAACCGGGTGACACGACTACTTTCGTGGTTGAACTCATCAATCAGGGGACGCGCCCGGCGCTGGGTGTCTCGCTGACCGTTGATCCCGGCGGCAAATTCATCCCCGCCAATGGGCAGGCTAACATCATTCTGCCTGATCTGGGCGTGAACGGCGTCTACACCGTCAATCTGCCGGTTGTCGCGGCGCAGGATACGCCCGATGGCCCGCAGACCGTGACCATCAGCATGAGCTACCGCGACTTTACGGCGACAACTTACAGCAGCAAAGGCACGCTGACGGTCAATGTACAGGGCATTCCCACCGCGTCGCAGGTGACGATGGCGCGTTACCGGGTTGATCCTAATCCGGTTGAACCCGGCAAACCCGCGACTGTCACCATTTTGCTGACCAACAGCGGCAACCGCACCGCCGGACAGGTACTGGTGCAGTTGGGCGATGGCATCCTCCTAGCCGGGCCGGAAGGCAACAGCTTCCCGGTGGGCGATCTCGAACCGGGCGAAAGCGCCAGCGTCGATATGCCGCTGATCGTTAACCGAGAAGCCAAGGCTGGCCCACAGGCACAAACGCTGACGATCAATTATTTGCAGGCAGGCGAAACCAAATCGATCAACCAGGGTATGACACTTGAGGTGGTGAATGTGGTCGCGCCCGCGCCTTTGCTTCTGCTCGACACCTTCAATTATGGCGATGTGACCTCACTCAAACCGGGTGAGCGTTTCACCCTGACGCTGACGCTGAAAAACATCGGCGAAGAAGATGCCAATAATATGCAGGTGACATTCGGGACAGTGGAAGGCGGAAATGACCTCTCTACACCGACAGGCAGTTCAACCACACCCAGCAGCACCTTCGCGCCGCTCGGTTCCGGCGATACCCAGTTCGCCGGTACATTGGAAAAAGAAGATGGCGAAATCACGCTGACGCAGCAGTTCATCGTCAACGGTTCGGTGGACAGCGGCATTTACAGCCTGCCGATCACCCTGCGCTACCAGACCTCTAACGGGACAGCAGCGCAGACCAACCTGCGCGGCAGCATCGTGGTCGTCGTTCCGCCGCAGATTCGCGTCAGCCTGCCTGCGCCGCTGCCGGAAACCGCCAATGTGGGCGAACCGATTTTTCTGGCGCTGGAAATCGCCAACCGGGGACGCAAGCCAGTCAACTTCACCAACGCGCTCGTCACGGCGGAAAATGGCGAGGTGGTGGAAGGTGAAGATACATATCTCGGTTCACTGCGAAATGATGACCAGACCTCGCTCAATCTGTCGGTCAGCCCACAGGAAGCCGGGCCGGTGAAAATCAGTGTCACCTTTAATTACATCGACGATCTGAACCAGCCGCAAACGCTGGTCGAGGAATACGAATTTGAAGCTGTTGAGCCGGAACCGATGCCGGACTTCAATGAGCCGATACCGGATTTCAACCAGCCACCGCCCACACAAGAAGCGCCTAACCCGGACGAAATCCTGGGGCGGATTCTGCTCGGTCTGCTGGGACTGGGGAGTTAGCACAAACACTATTGGTAACATGAATGGGCAGCCGCATCGATATTATGCGGGGAGGGGTTGAAAACCTCCCCTACTGCCTTTTCTAAACGAACGACTAAGCATGTTTTACGAACTCGCACGACTCGCCATCAGCAATTTATTCCGCGCCCGCGCCCGCCTTGCCATGACGGCTGGGGGGGTGCTGGTTGGCACGACAGCCGTGATTCTACTGGTCGCGCTGACCGTCGGCTTGCAGGAAGCGGCGGAACGCGGCATCGGCAACAGCGCCACCCTGACAGAAATTCAGGTCTACCCCAATTATGGCTTCAGCCGGGACGGCAGCACATCCAGCGACATTCCACAGTTGACAGTCGAGGCTGTGCGCGCTTTCTGGCAAATCCCCGGTGTGGCGGCAGTCATCCCGATGAGCTTTTTGCAGGGCGGCGAAATTCTGGCCGATAAATATACCGGCTACACGCAGATCATGGGGATCGACCCGCAGTTACTCCCATACCTGGGCATCACACCGCTTCAGGGGCAGCTCACGCTGGCGCGGGGTGAGGTCATCATCGGGGCGCATACGGGCGATTACTTTTATGATCCAAAGGCCAGCGGCGACAACTTTCAGCCGGTTGCGGTTGATCTGTTCACCACCCGTTCGCGCCTGAGGCTGTATCAGTACAGCAGCTCCACTCCCTCGGAGCGCAAAATTGACATCACGGTGAGCGGCGTAATCGCTGAAGGCACCAATTACGACTACTCGATGCTGATGCCGCTTAACGAGGTGCTGGCGCTCAACGAATGGATTACCGGACAGGAAATTGACCCGGATACTTTCCGCTACGATCAGGTGACGGTGCGGGCGGAAAGCCGCGAGACGACCAACGATGTATCGCAGGCCATTCGCGAACTCGGTTATACAGCAGGCGGATTGGGCGAGTATCTTAACCAGCTCAACAACTTTTTCACCACCATGCGCCTGATGCTGGGCGGCGTCGGCGGTGTGGCACTGCTGGTGGCGGCCTTCGGCGTTGCTAACACGATGACGATGGCGATCCTCGAACGCACCAAAGAGATCGGCCTGATGAAAGCGATTGGCGCAACTGACCGTGATGTGCTGACGGTTTTTCTGATCGAGTCGGGACTGGTTGGTCTGGCGGGCGGTGTGACCGGGGTTGGCCTGTCGTACTTTTTACAGAATGCCATCAACAGCGCCCTGCAAAATGCCCCCGCCGCCGACCCGAATAACCCCGGCGGCGGCATCGGCGGCTTTTTACCATTCGACACCTCGCAGATTGGCGGTTCGCTGGTGGTGATTCCGCCGGAACTGGCCTTGTTCGCGCTGGCGCTGGCAACCTGTGTTGGCCTGGCCGCCGGGTTGTACCCCTCACTGCGGGCGGCTCGCCTGCCCCCGGTCATCGCCCTGAAAATGGAGTGAACATGATTAAGTAAGCGCCCGTAATTCCGCTAACCCTGCTTCAACCGTTACTGCTTTAACGGTCATTCCAGCCGCCGCTGTGCTGCCATTGGCTGTGCAGGTGGGGTTTTTGACCGAGCGCACACTTCTTCATGCCTGCTGCCCCGTTCAACACTTTTCTGGATTATACTACTGGCGCTCGTCACTGATATTCGCAACCTGGAGTTCGTCATGCTCGCATCGTCCATACGCGCCTGGTTCTGGCTGCACCTCATCAGTGTAGCGGCGATTGCCTTGCAGCCCAGCACCCCGGCGACGCTGCTGGGACGGTATTCCAATACATCCGCCCTTGTCCTCGCCGTTTTCATCGTCCTGACACCGGTTGTATTTGTCGCTGCACGCTGGCTGTCGGGGCGTATCGACAGGCTGCGCTTAAGCCCAGCGCGGGCGGTGGCGCTGCTCATCGGCGCGAGCGGGCTGGTCGCTGGCTGCTGGCTGCTCAATATCGGCGTGACCAGCAGTTATATTATCGTGCGGCTGTATCTGACATTTGGGCTGTTCACAATCATCATCTGGGCGCTGTCGCAGATGACACTGCCAGCCTGGGTCACACGCGCCAGCATGATCGCGGGGGTTGGAATCCTGTTGTTATGCGTGGCGGTGGCGGCGCGTTTCCCCGGTTTGCTGTGGACAGATGAAGGCTATATGGTGACGGTAGCGAGGGGCTTCAGCAGTACGGGACATTTAACCCCGCTCTACTGGCAGCCCGCGCCAGTGGAGTCATTTTCGCTGGGGTATATCGGCCTGAGCGGCTGGTTCAGCGCTTTTGGCGTGAGTTTAGCCAGCGGGCGGCTTTTCATTTTTGCGCTGGCCTTGTTCACACTGGCGATCATTTATGTCACCTTACGCGGCGTGTATTCCAGCATGACCGCCTTATCGGTCGTCATCCTCGGCGCGGGCGCATTTCTGTTTCATAACTACCTGCGAAATGACATTATTGTGGCGCTGTTTCTGGCGCTGGCTTTTTACTTTTATACGCTGGCTGAACGCAAACAAATTCAATGGCTTCACCTGCTGGTTGGGCTGGCTGTTGGCCTCAGTCTGGATGGGCATCCCAACGCCTACCGTTTCAGCTTGGGCTTCGGGCTGGCCTATGTGATCGAATACGCGCTGCAACTGCGGCAGCGGCGGCAGTTCTTCATCTACTGGCCGCTGCTTTATCTGGCAGTTGGCGGAGCAGCCGGGGTTGGCGCTTATTTCTTCTTTTATTCGCTCATCACCAGCTATTTTTCCTCGCTGGCGCAGAGCGCACGCTTTGCTTTCAGTTTCGATAAAGCCTGGGATGTGCTGGTCAGCCAGTTCAATACGGCGCTGCAAACCACACCGCTGCTGCTGGGCGCGGCGCTGCTTGGCATTGTGGTCGCGCTGCGGCGGCGGACACCATTCGAGCGGCTGCTGCTGAGCGTCCTGGGCGTCAGCCTGCTGAGCATCGCCATTCTTTACGGCTACACTCGCTCGTATTATCTGGTGCATAATCTGACGCCGATGCTGCTGCTGGCAGGCGGGATATTCTGGGCGCTGGAACGGCACACACGCCCGGCGCTGCTGGCGGGCGTCAACCTTGTGCTGGCGCTGGCAACCGTGATGCTGGTGATTGGCGGGCTACGCTCCGCGACGGCTGAGTCGTACAGCCGCATTCTGGCCTTCGCCGAGCCGATTCGCGCAGTCGTGCCGCCGGATACGGTTTTCGTTGGGGTAGACCCGCTTTACATCCCCATGTATGATTATCCCCGCTTTATTGAAATGACCGGCCCGTCGTGGGCAGCGCTGCATCTGGGCAAACCAGAAGCGGCCATCTGGGAACAGCTCGCGCCGGAAGCGATAGCCGTCGTGCGCGATTATCCGATTCCGCCGTTTGAAACCATGCTGGCTTACATCGAAGCACACGATATGAAGCTGACAAACTGCTGGATTGGTGAGCAGATCGGACGAGTCGATTTATACAGAATAAACGGGACTGCGCTTCAGTCCGACACGTGTGAAGCCGTAGGTGATGGATGAGTGTGTTCAATTTTAAGTTAGCCCGGCTGAAATCGCCGGATTTCGCGCCGGTTCAGTGGCTGTCATTTATCAAAGGACTGCCGCAGGTGGCGCTGCTGCTGCTGCGCGAACCGGGCGCGGCCTCTGCCCGGCTGGCGCGGCTGGTGCTGCAAGTGAAATCCGGCTACACGATGGTGTCCGCACCACGCCTGGAAAACCTGTACAGGCGGGTACTGGACGCCAACCGGCTGGAACTGCCGGGCGTGATTGTGGAGTGCGGCTGCTGGCATGGCGGCTCCGGCGCGATCATGGGCGCGGCCTGCCTGGACAGCAAGCACCCGCGTGAGCTGTGGCTGTTCGACTCGTTTCAGGGTTTGCCGCCACCTGGCGACAAAGACGGGCAGTACGAACATGATTTTTTCTACGACGGCTGGTGCAAGGGTGATACCGATAAGGTGCGCCAGATTTTCCGGCGCGTGGGCGTGCCGCTGGACTGGCTGAAAATCGTCCCTGGCTGGTTTCAGGACACGCTGCCCAGAGTCCCGATTGAGCAGATTGCTGTGCTGCATGTTGACGCTGACTGGTATGAATCCGTTAAGCTGGTGCTGGAGACACTGTACGGGCGGGTTGTCCCCGGCGGGTTTGTGGTGATTGATGATTACCATGTCTGGCCGGGCTGCAAACAGGCCGTCGATGAATTTTTCGCCGCTAACGGACTTGAACACGCGCTCCTGCACAGCGTCAGCGGGCTGGCCGTTTACTTTCAGAAGCCGGTCTGAATGAGCCAGAACCCCCACCCAGGCAGACGTTATTTATGGCTGGCTGTGAGACTGCTGTTCATCACAGCCATTTTCGCGTTGATCTTCAGTCGCATTGATCTCGCCGCTTTTCTGGCGCAGGTGCGCGATCTGCACATCGGCTATGCGCTGGCCGGTTTCGCGGCAGTGCTGACCGCCATTGGCATTGTCACCGTGCGCTGGAAAATTCTGCTGGATGTGGTTGCCCCCGGCGTCAGACTGCTGCCGCTGTTGATCTTCAATCTGGTGGGCATTTTTTACAGCCAGTTTTTGCCGGGTAATGTCACAGGCGATCTGGTCAAAGGTTACTATCTGGCGCGGACAGCCAGCGATAAAGTCAGCATTTTTTCATCGGTGGCGGTTGACCGCTTCATCGGCATCTCGATGAATGGTCTGATCGGCATGATCGCCTTAAGCAGCAATCCGACGATTCTGAATGCCCTTCAGGTAAACCCGAATGTCCCGCTGATGCTGGTCATCATGACAGTGGCTGGCATCGTCGCCGCTTATTTCCTCTTTTCCGTTTTCAGCCGATGGGAACATCGTTTCCCGGCGGTGATCGCTTCCTTTTATCAGGCATTCCGCCTCTATCTGAAACACCCCGCCGCGCTGGCTAAAGCGGGACTCGCCAATCTGGGTTTCTTTTTGACATGGGGGCTGGGATTCTGGGGACTGGCGCTGTCGGTAGGGCTAACCCAGCTTGATTTTCCCACGATCATTCTCATTCTGGCGGCAGTTAACTTCACGCAGACTATTCCCGTGAGCATCAATGGATGGGGAGTGCGCGAAGGGGCGCTGATACTGCTGCTTTCCGCCTATAATGTGCCGAGCGAACAGGCGCTTTTGCTGTCGCTGCTGGTGGCGCTCACCAATCTGGCGGCTGCCGCGCTGGGCGGGGTATTTGTCCTGGCGGATTATCGCCATATACGACAACAGGTTGAAACTGCCGAGGTTTAAACAGGATGGATGTGCAGGTTTACGACAGCGGGTGGGAAGACCGATGGGACGACATGAAGCGTTACGGGCCATATTCGCGCCATGTACGCCGCTGGATTCACAGCCTGATCGCGCCGCTGGATTTCACCTCGGTGCTGGATGCGGGCTGCGGCCAGGGCGAACTGCTGAAGGAAATTCAGGCACAATATCCACAGGTGCGGGAAGTGGCCGGAATCGACTTTTCCCCATCGAGCGTTGATATCACCCGGCAGCGGATTGGCAAGGGGTACTTTGAAGTGATCGACCTGCAAACGCAGCATCTGAACGCGGTCTACGATCTGACCGTGAGCGTTGATGTGATGGAACACATCCCCGACGACGAAGCCGCGCTCGCCAACCTACGCCGGATGACGGGCAAATACGCGCTGGTGTCGTCGATACAGGGGAACTTTTTGCCACAGTGGGAAGCGGATACCGTCGGCCATGTCCGCAATTACCGCCGTGGGGAACTGGCTGCCAAAATGGAAAAAGCCGGTTTCGTGATCGAGCGGGTGGTCGAGTGGGGTTTCCCTTTTTATTCGCCGCTTTATCGCTGGGTGCTGACAGGTATGAGCGGGGAAGGCACAGACGGCAGTTACGGTTTCCGGCGCAAGCTGCTGGCGAACCTGCTCTACGGCATTTTTTCGCTCAATTCGTCCAGACGCGGTGATCTGATTTTAGTCTTAGCGCGGCCAGACAACCATGTTTAAATTCGGACAGAACTGGAAAGATTACGCGCTGAATGCGCTGGACGAAGCCAAACTTCAGCAGGCGCGGGAAGCGCTGGAGAACCTGCTCCAGCCACACAGTGTTGACGGCAAAACATTCATGGACATCGGCTGCGGTTCTGGCCTGCATTCGGTATCGGCGGCGCTGCTGGGCGCGAAAACCGTCTACGCGCTGGATATTGACCCGGACTGCATTGATGTGACCCGTTATACTATCAGCCGCTTTCTTCCGCCCGACCATCCGGTGCAGCTACGTCAGGCATCTATCCTAGACGCCGAAGCCGTGAAACAGTTACCACAGGTTGACCTCCTGTATTCGTGGGGGGTGCTGCACCACACAGGGAAAATGTACCCGGCGATTGAGGCGGCGGCGCGGCTGGTCAAACCGGGCGGGCTGTTCGTCATCGCTATCTATAACCGGCACAGCACGTCGCCAATCTGGCGCATCATCAAGCGCGTTTACAACCTGTCACCACATCTCGTTCGCCGGGGCATGTATGGCCTGTTTTACGGCGTGATCTACCTCGCCAAGCTGGCCGCCACCCGCCAAAATCCGCTGAAAAAGGAACGCGGCATGGACTTCGGCTACGATGTGGTGGACTGGATTGGCGGCTATCCCTACGAATATGCCTCGATTGACGAAATCACCTCTTTCGTCAGCAGGCTGGGTTTCGCAGTTGAGAAAGTCGTTCCGGCTCAGGTTGGCACTGGCTGCAACGAATTTGTTTTCCGCAAAAACGGATCGTGAACGAATCAGAGAGATGCCCCTGCCGGGACAGCCGCGTCGATCATCTGCTGCTGCCATAATTCCAGCACCAGCAGCGCCCATATCCGCTGGCCGTGATCGCTCACGCCGCTGTTGTGTGCCTGCAACAGTGCTTCCACATTTTTCGGCTGGAAGCAGCCGCGTGAAATCGCCTGATCGCTCAACAGCAGGTCGTGAGCAAAATCGCGCAGTTCCCGCCGCAGCCATGAACTCACCGGCATCCCAAAGCCGCGTTTGATACGATTGACATTCTCCGGGGGCAGTATATCAGCGAAGGCCTCGCGCAGAATCCACTTCTGGCTGCGTCCGCGTATCCTCAGACTATCGGGCATGTGCTGCGCCAGCGCCAGGACTTCATTATCGAGGAAAGGCGCGCGGGTTTCCAGCGAGTTCGCCATCGCCATCCGGTCAGCCTTTACCAGCAGATCATCGGCCAGATACAGCTCAAAATCCACCGACAGCGTGCGATCAAGGTAGGTTCGCGCTTTCGCATCATCAAAATGAGCGCCCAGCAGCGCCGCCGAGTCATCGAAGCCGTTGGCCGCCAGCCAGTCCGGGTTTGCCAGCCACCGTTTCTGTTCCTCGCTGAAAAATGACCCCCACGCCAGAATACTGGCTTTCGGGCTGGTGGACGAGGCCTGCGCCAGGCGCTTCACACCTGTGACGATATTGCGGTCAGTCGGCACGTCGCTGCGTTCGTTCAGCAGCGCCGCCAGCCGGGGAATCAGCTTCAGCCGCAGCGCTTCCGGCAGGTGACGGTATAGCCGCAGCAGCCGATCCAGCAAATAGCGGGTGTATCCAGCGAAGGCTTCATCGCCGCCATCGCCGGTCAGCGCGACTGTCACATGCTGCCGCGTCAGCCGGGCCAGGTGATAGGTCGCCAGGCAAGAGGTATCAGCTAAGGGCTGGTCGCTGAACCAGACCACATCCGCCAGCGAGTCGATCACCTCCCGCGCCGAAACGGTGAATTCGCGGTGGTCAGTCCCGAAGCGTTCGGCAATGCGGCGAGCATGTTCTGTTTCGTTGTAGGCATCGACATCAAAGCCTATGGAAAAGGTTTTGACATCGCCACCGATCTGGGACATCAGCGCCACGATGATCGACGAATCAACACCGCCGCTGAGGAATGCGCCCAGCGGCACATCACTCACCAGATGGCGCTCGACAGCGGCGCGAACAGTAGTAGAAACATCGGCCTTCCATTGCGCTTCACCCTGAATCCGCTTCGGTTCATATTGAGGCCGCCAGTAGCGGATGGTCGTCAATTCGCCTCCCCGCCATGTAGCGACATGACCCGGCGGAAGCTGGTAGACATTCTGCAAAATTGTCTCCGGCCCCGGCACATATTGCAGCGAGAGGTAGTGATAAACGGACTGCGGATTGATCGTCATTGGCACATCGCCCGCCTTGAGCAGCGATTTAATCTCCGAGGCGAAGGCGATGCGCTCATCAGTCAGATGATAAAAAAGCGGCTTCTGACCGGCGCGGTCACGCGCTAAAAACAGCGTTTGGCTCCGGCTGTCCCACAGCGCGAAAGCGAACATGCCGTTAAAACGGCTCACGCAGTCGATGCCGTACTGCTCATAAGCATGAACGACAACCTCGGTATCGGTCTGGGTGCGGAAGCGATGACCAGCAGATTCCAGTTCCCGCCGCAGTTCCTGAAAATTATAGATTTCGCCATTGTAGACAATGCCTATTGTTTCATCTTCGTTGAAAATCGGCTGCTGCCCGGTGGACAGGTCGATAATTCGCAGCCGCTGCATTCCAATGCCCGCCGCGCCGCGCACCAGCCGCCCGCCCTCGTCTGGCCCCCGGTGAAAAATGGCACGGGCCATCTGGTCGAGCGTCGCTGCCGCCGGAGTACGCGCCGGGTCGCTGTAGACCAGCCCATAAATGCCGCACATGGTTTCGCCATCCTGTTATTTTTCGTCAAGCGCGGCTACAATACCGCGCAATATCTGCCAGCGATAGATCATAACAAAAGCAGTTAAAAAGGTTAATTGTGCGCCTTTTAATGCTCAACAATGAGTACCCGCCGATTGGTGGTGGCACGGCTACCGCCAATTACTATGTCATCCGCGAGATGGTGAAACGGGGGCTGGAGGTTGATCTCGTCACCTCTACCCCGTTGATGAACCAGTATCAGGTGGAAGAACTCGGCCCGCGCTCCCATATTTACCGCATCCCGATTAACAACCAGAATCCACATTACCAGAGCGAGCGCGAACTGCTGACCTATATTCTGCGCGGCTTTTTCTTCGCCCGCACCCTCTATCGCGGCACAGAACCGAAATATGATCTGTGTCATGCCTGGTCAGGACTGCCCGCCGGGGCGCTGGCACTGCTGCTGAAATGGAAACGCGGCCTGCCCTATGTGCTGGGACTGCGCGGCTCGGATGTGCCGGATTATGATGTGCGCTATCGCTGGCTGTATCCATTTCTGAAGCCGCCGCTGCACTTTATCTGGGACGGAGCCAGCGCCCTGACAGCCAACAGTTATGAACTGCGCCAGCTTTCACTCCAGTTTCGCCCGGAAGAACGCATTGAAGTCATCCCCAATGGCATTGATCTGGAACGATTCAAAATCACGCCTGCCCGCCCGATGTCCCCTGACCGCACGCTCACTATATTGAGTGTGGCGCGGCTGGTGGAGCGCAAGGGGATTCACGATCTGATTCAGGCGGCGAACGCGCTGCGAGAAAAACGCCAGAACTTCAGGTTCATTTTCGTCGGACGCGGCGACAAGGAAGCCGAGCTGCGCGCCCAGGTCGCCAAACAGGGTTTGGAACGCTGGGTCGAGTTTCGCGGTTCAGTGCTGCACCACGACATGCCCGCTGTCTACAATGAGGCTGACATCTTCATCCTGCCCTCCCTCAATGAGGGTATGTCCAACGCCATTCTGGAAGCAATGGCTTCTGGCCTGCCCATTATCACCACTTATACCGGCGGCACAGCAGAAACGCTGCGCGGCAACGGCATCCTCGTCCCGAAACAGGCACCTGATGCCATCGCCAAAGCCATTCTGGAACTGTGGGATCACGATGAACTCCGCGCTTCGATGGGACGCCGCAGCCGCAGCATCGCCGAATCGATGCAGTGGGATAAGGTCGCTGATGATTATCTCAACTTATATGACCGCACCCTGAGCGCCATACGGCAGGGTCAAAAAGTGCCGTCCAGCGTGGTCTGAGCCAATCATCAAAAGTTGCTGGCGAAACGCCTTGAGAATTTTCCGTAGGGCGAGTTTGAAACCCGCCCCAGGTCAGCAGACCGTGTAACCAGAGCCTATAAAAACAGCACCACCATCCCGGCGAAGGCGATGATCGTCCCGACGACGGCCTGCCGGGTGACACGCTCCCCGAAGGCAAAGTAGCTGATCGGTATCAGGAAAATCGGCATCAGCGATGACAGGGTAGATGCCACACCGATATTGGTATTCTGCACCGACACCAGCGACAGCCACACGCCCAGCACCGGCCCCAGAATCGCGCCGCCGGTCAGCATCGCTAGCACGCGGGGATTTGCCCGTAACGTCCGATAGCTGTTGATAAGCTGACGGTTGAAAAGGGCGACAAGCCAGATCAGTAGCGCCGCCACCAGCAGCCGAATCACATTGCCCGACAGAGCGGGGAAACCGTCCACTAATCCCAGTTTACTCAGGACGAGGCCGCCCGCCTGCCCCGCCGCACCGCCCAGCCCACACAGCAGCCCCAGCAGATAGCGCCGGTTATCAACGGGTGTCGCTGGCGTGCCATTCCCGCGCCGCTCACTGATGACGACCATGATGCCGCTCACGGTCAGCGCGATTCCCAGCAGTTCCAGCGGAATCAGAGTCTCGCCCAGAAAGAGCCATGCCAGCAGCGTTCCCAGCACGGGGGCCAGCGCCATCATCAGCATCGACAGGCGCGGCCCAACCAGCACAAACGCCTGAAACAGAAAGGCATCGCCCAGCGCCAGGCCGACAAAGCCTGACAAACCGAGCCAGAACCAGCGCTCCGACCCGGCCTCCACTGGAAGCGGCGTACCAAAACTGAGTGTATGCACCAGCATCACCAGCAGCAGCGACACCAGCAACCGCGCCCGGTTGACCAGCGCCGACCCCACCTGCCGCCCGGAAAGGGTAAACAGAATCGACCCAAATGAAAAACAGAGCGACGTACCCAACGCCGCTAATTCGCCCACGAATGGCATGAATCCCCCTGGCAAGTGAATGGTATCTAGCACATAGATTCTAAACGATGCGCTGCGTGCTGTAACGAGCCACAGGAGTCCATTCGGGGTCTAAGGGGCAGATTGAATCATTCAGGGACATTTTTTGATGGGCTTGACAGGCTCATGTATCATAAAGGTATCGCTAAAAGGATAGATGCACTTCCGCAGAGTCCTGGGTAGCGATTGAAAAGGCAGAATAACATGAGCGAAATTACCTATACCCGCGTTCGCAGCAACGAACAAAGCAATGACACCCGCGTCGTCGAGATGCGCCGCGAAGTTCAGGATTTGCTGGACGCCGCCCGCGATTGCGATGTCACCGGCATGACCAAAAATGATGCCATGATCGCCCGCGCTGAAGCGGTTTCTGCCCTGCGTCGCCGTAACCCCGGCGGTTGGACAGCCAAGTAATGCTATTGCTGGGGAGGCCTAAAAACCTCCCTTTTGTTTTTCTGCTGGACATTCGGCTTTATCGCTGCACTTCCCGTAGCAATACAATATTTTGCGATCATCAACAATCTGTTTCATCTGGATAAAAGACTATCCTCTATCCCCCGGCGAGTGCCTGGCGTACCGCCAACGCTATTTGATTCATAACCGCTTCGCTCACGCGCTCCGCCTCTGAGACACCAAGATATTTAAAAATATTCGGCCCTTTGTAGTCCTCCGGCTGGTCGGGCATTCGCGGCACGACGTGGAAATGGACATGGTGATGCCGGGCGGCTTCGGCGAACTGGGCCACGTAGGTTTTTGAGCAGCCGGTTTGCGCTTTCAACACCAGGGAAACCCGGCGGATGAGACTGCCTAATTCCAGCGCTTCTTCCTCGGTCATTTCATCAATCGCAGCAATATGCCGCCTTGCAACCAGCACCAGCCAGCCCGGCAGCGATGTATTGAAGGCGTGAACGACATCCCAGGATGGCGTTCGATAAATGTTATCCCACAGCGCCGCCTGACCGGTGTCGCGCAGTTGCAGCAGTTCGCAGGTATGGCAATCATTCATGTCGTCGGCCTCATGGAGATAAAAGCACCATTGGATGCCTGGGGAAGAAAGCCCAGCGTATAATCTAACCGTTCAGCCTCATTTCAACCAGAAGGAAATCCTATGTATGGCTTAATCGGCAAACTCAAAACACGACCCGGTCAGCGGCAGCTATTGATTGACAACCTGCTGAAAGCCGCTGAAATCATGCGGGCGATGGAGGGGTGTCACGTCTACATTATCAGCGAGGCGACGGACGACCCGGATACGATCTGGATTAGCGAGGTGTGGCGGAGTAAGGACGATCATGGGGCATCACTGGCGAATGAGGGTATCAGAGGGATTATTATGTCCGGGCGTGAACTGATCGCCGAGCCGCCGGACGGCTTCGAGGTCACGCCAGTGGGCGGCGTGGGGCTGCCGGGTTCATTCGACTAGATAAGCCCAGCGTTACTACGAGCAGTTTTATTACGGATTGTTGTGGCGGCGGCGGCGGCGGCGACAATGTTTTTTCCGATTTTCCAGCGCCATCTGGCGTTCCCTGTACACTGTACACCCTAGAGTGAAAGACAAACCTGTGTCTAAAAGCAGTTTAACACGGAAACGAGGAGAGGGGTGAAACATTTGTCATGACATTTGTTTCGATTTTGAGGGGGGATTTTTGAGTTAAAAGTTAAAAGTAGAAAGTTAAAAGTTAGGCATCATGCCAGTTTGATTTTCTTCGCTCAAATCCTCACCCGCTTGCTTGAGTCGCTTACAGCCCTCTCCACTGCATAGAGAGGGGTAGCCAGGCGAAGTACAGTGGGGTGAGGGGTGAAACTAAGTACAAGCAAATTAATTCCACTGGATAATTCAGGGCAGAATTGCCTGAAACACCCAAAGCTTTTTCTGTGGTTGTACTTAGGTTAACGCTCAGTCAGCACCAGTTCTGCCAGCGCCGCATCCTGTACCGCGTTGCCGACGGATTTGAAAAAGGTGATGTCGCCGGTTGTCACCCGCCCCGCCGCACGCCCGGCAGCGACCGCTCCAATTTCGACCACCGCCGCTGCGTCGATTAACCCGCTGTCACGCGCTATGATGAGGTCACCTGCCTCGGCCCAGGCGCTCAGCAGATGATCGACCACCAGCCGCGCCTGCGCCACGATTTCCGCCGGGACTTCCTGCATCGTGTGAGTGTACGAACCGACGCCGTTAATGTGGGTGCCGGGTTTGATCGCCTCAGCCGGGAAAACGGGCGTGGCGCTGTTGGTCGCGGTCACGATGATGTCCGCCCCTTCAACCGCTTCCGCCGCGCCCCCGACGGCCTGAATATCCGCCGGATAACGCCCGCGCAGTTCCTCAACCAGCGCCAAAGCGTTATTCGGGCTGTAGATGCGAATCGTTTTGATCGGACGAACGGCGCATACCGCTTCAATCTGCGTCCTCGCCTGTACCCCCGCCCCTATCACGCCCAGGGCGGAGGCATCAACCCGCGCCAGCAAATCAGTCGCCAGCCCGGATGCCGCGCCAGTGCGAATCGCTGTCACCGCCGCGCCATCGAGCAGGGCTAACGGCACACCGGTTTCGGCATCCAGCACCAGCACGCCGCCCACGACAACCGGCAGCCCACGCGCTGGGTTGCCCGCACAGACCGACACCACCTTGACCGCGCTCACCGCCGCGCCATGAATATAAGCGGGCATGGTCAGCGTCACCCCGCCGGAAACCGGTAGAGCGCTCCGCAGAGGAACCGTCGCTTGCCCTTCTGACAGAGCAATAAAAGCTGATCGCATCGCCGCAATCGCGGCGGGCATCGGTGCTGCCGCCCACACCTCGTCCGCGCTGTAAATCCGCATTATTTCGCTCCTGACATTTCTTATCACACCGTTAAACAGGCGCGAGTCATTTCTTAACTGTCACATATTGTGGCGGATTTATGGTAGGGATGCACCTTCTCTAAGCACCACTGCAACACGTCAGGGCTTCTCTATCCGCAGCGTCAGCATCCGATGGCGCTGCCTTTTTCTCCAGTCGGTTTCCGCCACCAGGGGCTAAAATTGCCCGATCACCTATTCCGGTGGGAAACGCGCTAAGGCATTCTGTCCCCACCAGGTAATGCCTCACCTTCCATTTTCTTTCGTGAACCTATCACCATCTGGATTTTCCTCCCGGAATATAAAAACAACTATAATAACTGTGGAATTAGGATTCAGGAGTTTGATTTTGAACCCGCCACAACCCGTCACCAGCCCTGCGGCTGAACCCACTACTCAGGAAAAACAGAAAAATTTTCGCCAGCATTGGGCGGAATGGATGAAAGACCTGCCGCGCCTGCGCTTTCCCGACAAGCCCGACATGCATTATGAACTCATCGCCCCGGCGCGGCTGGATGTCCTGCTAAAGGATGCTGACCCCGCTGCCGTGAAACAGATCAAAGAGGATATTGCTTTTCTTAATGAAGAGATGATTCGCCTGTTCCGCGAGCGCGATCATAACGCCAAAAGAGAGCAAAACCTATACCGCGCCTATCAGATCAGTTATCTGGCGCTGGCGGGCTTCGCCACCGCCCTGGGGTCACTCCAGGCGGTTTTGCTTCTCAGCCGCCCCAATCTGATGCCCTGGATCGCCTTTGGGGAAACCATGGTGGCGCTGCTGGCGACTTTTCTGGCGACCATCAGCGGGCGCGAACCCCCTATGCCACGCTGGCTGGAAAACCGCCGCCGCGCTGAACAGCTCCGACGCGAGTATTTTCGTTTTCTGGTGAACCTGGCACCATATGACCAGGAACCCAGTCCGGAGGAAATCGCCCAGGGGTTTGACCATGACATCAAACGTAAAATGCTGCTTTCCGAGCGGGCAGCCGACATTAACCGGGGTGTATATCCCGGCGAACCTAACCTGGGTTAAGGGGACATCATGCCAGAAACCAATCGTAAACATCTCGAAGCCGTTTACAAAGTATTTCAGGAATTCGCGCTGGAAGATCAGCGCCTTTATTACCAGAAAACCGTCGCCAAAAATCGCAAGGCTTCCACCCAGGTCAACCGCCTGCGCGCTTTTTTCGCCCTGCTCACCGGGCTGACCTCTGCACTGGGCGGGCTGCTGGTCGCCACCAATGACCGCGCCTGCTTCAGCATCACCAACCTGAGTGTGATTACCACGCAGGCCGCGCCTTCCCCCGCGCCAACACCCGGCGGCCCAACTGATATTCAGGCGGCGGCGAACTGCGGCGGGACAACACTGGCTGTCGGCATTCTGCTCATTACTGCCGTCATCGCGCCAGTCGCCGGGGCAGCTTTCAGTTCGCTGGCAGATTTATACCAATGGGACCGGCTCATCAATATTTACGAGTCGGCGCTGGAAAATATCCAGGTTGCCGATGCCAAATCGCCGCTGTCGCGCATGAACGACACGCTTTATCTAGCCAGCCTGAAAGCCTATACTACCGGCACACTATCCGTTATGCGTGATGAAACGGCGCAGTGGGGACAGCTCATCAAAACACCGGAGCAGCTTCAGAGTTTTATCAACCGTCAGGTTGCCCAGGCACAGGCCACCCTGCCCGGCAAGGACGCGGAAGCCAAAGCATGGGCGCTGCCGAATCCGTCGGAGGCGCAGCCACCCGCCGAAACGCCAGCCATCCCACCAGACGAGGGCGATAAAGGCTGACATGCTGGAAAAACCTGCGCTTGAGGATGCAAAAATTATCGACTGCCTGCGCCATGAATATGATCTGGCGATTGTTGAAATTATCTTTCTGCCGCTGGGCGCGGACATCAACACGGCTGTTTACCGCGTCGTAACCGATGGAGGCACAGCCTGTTTCCTCAAACTGCGGCGCGGTGACTTTGATTCGATTGCGGTAGAAGTGCCGAATTTCCTGCACAGTCAGGGCGTGCGCCAGGTCATCGCACCTTTTGCCACCCAATCAGGGCAGCTCGCGGCTACGCTGGATAACTTTAAGGTGATGCTATTCCCTTTTGTTGCGGGATACAGCGGCTTTGAACGCCAGCTTGCCGACCGGCATTGGGTGGCATTCGGGCGGGCACTCAAAGCCCTGCACACAACCCGCCTGCCCCAGGCACTCGCCAGCCGCATCCCGCAAGAAACCTATACATCGCAGTGGCGTGAACGCCTGCGCGAATTTCAGGCGCGTGTCGAAGGCGAAACATTCAGTGAACCGTCAGCGGTGGCGCTGGCGGATTTGCTCAAGCAGAATCGCAGTATCGTCACGCACCTGATCGCCCGCGCTGAACAACTGGCAGCGGTGCTTAAGGCCGAGGCACGGTCTTTCATCGTATGCCATGCCGATATTCACGTCGGGAATGTGCTGGTCGAAGTGCAGACTGAGGCGCTCTACGTCGTTGATTGGGATACCCTGATTCAAGCGCCGGTTGAGCGCGATCTGATGTTTGTCGGCGGTGGATTAGGCGGCGGCAGCCATACGGCAGAACAGGAAGAAGCGCTGTTTTACGAGGGTTATGGAAAGGCAGAAGTTGACCCCGTTGCGCTCACCTATTACCGCTTTGAACGCATCGTGCAGGATTTTGTCGCCTATTGTGAGCAGCTTTTGTTGACGGACGAAGGTGGGGATGACCGCCGGGAAGGGCTGCGCCAGTTCAGCGGTCAGTTCCTCCCCGGTGATGTGGTGGATATGGCTTACCGCACTGAGAAACGCCTGCCGGAAAAACTTCAGGGCGGTTTATAGCAACGGTTCAGCTTATTATTGCCGCGCCGTCGGTGGCTGTGCAGACATAGAGGCTGGGCGTGAGGCTGGTGGCTTTTTCGTAGGCCGCGCCAACATCCGCCGCGAATTTTTCCGCCTCATCGGCCCGCACCAACGCTACCGCTGCCCCGCCGAAACCGCCGCCGGTCATGCGCGCGCCGTAGCTGGCCGGGTGGGCCTGTGCCAGTTCGACCATCGTGTCCATTTCAGCGCGGGAAATTTCAAAATCGTCGCGCATACTGGTGTGGCTCTCATTCATCAGCCGTCCCATCGCCGCCGCATCGCCGCCGCGCATCACCGCCGCCGCCCGCAGGGTGCGCTCATTTTCGCTGATGACATGACGGGCGCGTTTGCGCGTTACCTCGTCGAGTTCAGCGGAACGGGCGTTGAAATCGGCTTCGCTGACATCACGCAGCGCCGGGACGCCAAAAAAGCGGGCAGCAGCTTCGCATTGGGCGCGGCGTTCGTCGTAAGCTGAGCCGACCAGGCCGCGCCGGGTGGCCGTATCCAGCACGACTACCCGCGTGCCGGGCGGCAGTCCCACAAGCTGCGTCTCCAGCGAACGGCAGTCAATCAGCAGGGCGTGATCGGCCTTGCCCGCCGCCGAAATCATCTGATCCATGATGCCGGTGTTGACGCCGACCCAGCCGTTTTCAGCCTTCTGGCACAGCCGGGCGATTGTCCCGGCTTCCCAGGGAAAGCCGGACACCGCGCCGAAAGCCCGCGCCGTCGCCAGTTCAATCGAGGCCGACGACGACAAACCGGCCCCGGCTGGCACATCACCCGCCGAAATACCTTCCCATCCGCTGAGGGTATAACCCGCCCCGGCCAGCGCCCAGGCCACGCCTTTGATGTACTCGCCCCATTTCAGGCCACCATGCTGAACATCGTCCAGCGAAAATTCGAGTATCTGATTGAAATCGAGCGAATGGAGCTGCACCAGGCGGTCAGTGCGCGGGCGCAGGGCGATACAGGTTGCCCGGTTGATCGCCATCGGCAGCACGAAGCCGTCATTGTAATCGGTGTGTTCGCCGATCAGGTTGACACGACCCGGCGCACGAACGATATGCGCGGGCGCTTCCCCAAAACGGCTTTGAAATTCGTCAGCAACTTTTTGTTGGAGGGACATCATCTTTTCCAGATTGTATGGTCAGGGTAAAAGTTTCAGAAAGTCGCAGTGTTTTAGGCGAAACAGGCGGAAATCCCGATGATCGATAGGCGCAGCCAGCAAAAACTGGTATCAATCAGGTCGGCCATATTTCTGCGTGTAAATTTCTTTCAGGGTTTCCCGAACTGTTGATGACATATCGGTTACATCATCGTCAAACATCCCCAAGATGGCATCGAGGGGATGTTCACCCTCTGGAACTTCATCGTCATCATCTGCTTGCGGCGTGAGATTTTTCTGCAAAAGATTTACCGCATATTCTTCAAGTGATTGATTTGCCTGCTCCGCCTGATTTTCTAACTGACGCGCCAATTCATCGGGGATGTGGATTGTCACCATCGCTCAAATCCCTTTTCTACTGATACTGATAACTTTAATACTGGCGACTGACAACTGGCAACTAGCGACTCTTGTAATGCACTTCCGACTGCTCGCGCAGGCGTTCGGCAGCCTGTTCTGGTGTCAGATCGCGCTGGGACTCAGCCATCATCTCGAAGCCGACCATCCACTTGCGGACGGTAGCGGAGCGCAGCAGCGGCGGGTAAAAATGGGCGTGAAGCTGCCAACCAGAATAATCGCCATCACCAAAGGGAGCGCCGTGCCAGCCCATTGAGTAGGGAAATTCGGTCTCGAACAGGTTGTCATATTTTATCAGCAGCAGCCGCATCGCCTCCGCCAGCGCGTCACGCTCATCGTCGCGCAGGTCGGGCAGGCGCAGGACATGGCGGCGCGGCAGCAGCAGCGTCTCAAACGGCCACTTCGCCCAGAAAGGAATGACGGCCAGCCAGTGTTCATTTTCGACGATGATGCGCTCGGCTCGCTGGCTCTCCATGCGGGCATAATCCAGCAGCAGGGGAATACCGTGTGTATTGAAATAAGCCCGCTGGTGACGGTTTTCAGCCGCGATTTCATTGGGCAGCCAGTCGCCTGCCCAGACCTGCCCATGCGGATGCGGCATCGACGCGCCCATCGCCGAACCTTTATTCTCAAACACCTGCACCCACTGGTACTGTGCGCCCAGTTCGCTTGTCTGGGCTGCCCAGCCATCCACTACCTGTCGAATTTCCAGCGCGGACATCTGCGGCAGCGTCAGGTCGTGGCGCGGCGAAAAGCAGATGACACGGCAGGTTCCGCGCACGCTTTGCGTCACCATCAACTGATTATCGACAGGCGGCGCTTCCGGCGTATCCGGCAGCAGGGCGGCAAAATCGTTGTCGAATACATAGGTGCTGTCATAAGGCGGGTTGACCTCGCCGTTGGCGCGGGTATTGCCGGGGCAAAGATAACATTTTTCGTCATAAGGCGGGCGCTGTTCCGTCGGCGGGCGTTCCATCACCCCCTGCCAGGGACGTTTAGCGCGGTGTGGCGACACCAGAATATACTCGCCAGTCAGCGGATTCAGCCGCCGGTGTGGGTGGTCAGACGGGTTAAAGTCCATGAGATGATGCTGCTCTTTTTTGACACGAATAAGTGCGAAGCCAGATGCTATTATAACGCGAACGGGCGCCTCATAGGGCGGGTAGCCCTGCGCCGGTTATAGTCGATGGGGAATTACGATTTCGAACCTTGCTTTGCCGCATCTTGTGTATTTGCTATATTCGGGCAGCAAATTAACGAAAGCAGAGCTATGAGCGTCTTTAAGCATGTGATTCAGAACGAAGCCGAACTCCGGGAAATTTTAGGCTACGCAGGTAAGGCCGCGCAAAATAAAGTCATCGCTGAAATCGACGATATATGCCGCGCCTTTATTGAGAAATCGCCGTTTGTCCTGCTTGGCTCAACTGGCGCCAATGGCGCTATGGATGTCTCGCCAAAAGGTGATCCGGCAGGATTTGTACAGGTCATGGATAGTAAAACGCTGCTGATTCCAGACCGTCCCGGTAATCAGCGCGGCGACACCCTGAGCAATATTCTGCAAAATCCTCATATCGGGATGCTGTTTCTTGTGCCGGGTCGCACAGATAGCCTGCGCGTCAACGGGACGGCTCAGATCGTGCGCGATGATGATGTGCGGGAGCGCTTCATCATGCAGGGCAAAGTGCCGATGTTCGTGATTGCGGTGACAGTCAGGGAAGTCTTTTTCCACTGCACCAAATGTGTCGTGCGTTCGGGGTTGTGGTCGTCCGAACAGGAACACAGCGATCTGGTATCACTTGGAGCAGCCATCGTCAGACATGCCGGACTCGACATCAGCGTTGAAGAAGCGGATGCGCTGCTGGTCGAGGAAGAGAAAACGGAATTGTATTAAACGCGGCTGACGAAGCCCTGATAAACAGGAAGGAACAGGTAAAATTTCTTTTAACCTTACGGCAGTGCAAGCCCAGTCTGCGGCATGAGCCTGTAGTCTGAATATTAGCATTACAGAGCATTCTATATTACACTTCCATCATTCAAACGGAAAATAAACCTTTCAGCAAATGATGATACGACGATGGTTCGGATGGGAGCGTGAAGTCGCCGCCGAAGCGCTTGCCCCACTGACGCTGGATGACAATTCCCGCCGGATGCTGGATGAGTTCGTCAGGACGATTGTGGACGAACTGGGCTTCTGGGCGGCGATGATGGCGGTCGTGGAAACCGTTAACGGCGAGGAACGGCTGACCGTCAAAACCTTCGCCACCCGATTTGACCGCGATGCTGAGCGGCTGTTCGGCGTAGGCGCGGTTTTTGGCGATACACTGCTGGAAGCAGGCGAGCGGCTGACCGGCCAGCGCCTGATTGATAACTATGTTGTCATCAACGATCAGAACGCCCAGGTGAATAAAGCCGTCGCCATCATCCGGGGTGAACAACCGCACGCGATTGTGGATGACCTGTACGATGTCTTCGCGCCGCAGATCACGCCGGAACTGGCGCGGCGGCTGCAACTGCTGGCGCGTGTCAAAAAGATCATCACCATGCCCTTCCGCAGCAGCAGCGGCAGGGTCATCGGCAACCTGTATGCCGCCCGCGAAAAAGAGGATGTATCGGACGAACTCCTCAAACAGCTTCGCGTCTGCGCCCGCATGGCGACCACCGTCATTGACAACATGCTGCTGCGCCGCCAGACGACCCGCGTCTCACAGCGGGAAGATGTGCTGAAAGAAACCATCACACAGCTTCTATCCGTCACCCTGAGCGAACAGCGGGTACTGGAGAACATCGTCAACTCGGTGGTACATAAGCTCGGCTTTCGCGCCAGCATGTTAGCGGTGGTGCGCCAGCACGAAGGCAAGCGCATCCTGCCGGTAGTTGCCTACCAGTTTGCCGATGGCCTGACAGAACTGCTGGCTATCGGCGAAAAAGTAGCCGGAATGCGGATGCGCGGCGCGTGGGTTTATGTGGATGAAGAAACTGCCAAAATCAATATCGGCGTCCGCGCCATCCTTGAAGGACTGCCGGAAGGCCGCACCCGCCGTCTGAGCGATCTGTTTGCGCCCGTGATCGCGCCGGGTATGGCGAACGCGCTGCAAACCATGTTCGGGCTGCGCTCGCTGGCAACTGTGCCGCTGCGCGATAAAAGCGGCGAACTGCGCGGCAATCTCTACGCCGGGACAGAGCGGGAAACCCTGACCGACGCCGAAATTGAAGACCTGAAAACGCTGGCGCTGGCGGCCTCTATCGCTATCGAGAATGCCCAGCATGTGCGCGAAACGCAGCGCATGGGACTGCTGGCGTCGAGCGTCGGCCACGAGATGCATCGTCTGAACGGTCTGCTGGGCGGGGCGCGCTGGGACGCTCAAATGCTGGCGGAAGCAGTTGGCACAAGCGGGGACAACGATATAGCGGCACGCCTGCACGACATCCACGACCAGATCGCTGATTCGGTCAAGTTGTTCGAGGGGCTGAATCACCGTGTCAGCGGGTGGGATAACGCCCGTGAAGATGCCGTGATCGATGTGAACAGCGAAATTCGTGCCGCGCTGGAACGCCTGCCAGCCGATTATGGTTACAAACGGCCAGCGGGAATCGACCTGAAAGAGCGCTACAGCCGCGAAAAGCCCTTCGTGCTGGCGACGGGAGAACTGCGCGAGGTGTTCGCCATTCTCATCAAGAACGCCTGCGAAGCGCTGGAAAAAGGCGGCAGGCTGGACATCAGCACTGAAATTGTCACCTCGGAAAAAGACCAGTACGAGCGCGATGTCTGGGTGAAAATCAGCGACAGCGGCGCGGGTATCCCGCTGGCAGCCCGCGACACGCTCTTTAAACTCAAACCATCGGCCAAAGCAGGCGGTATGGGATATGGCCTGTGGAGCGCCCGGCTGACAGTCGAATGGTTTGGCGGTAACATCACCTTTGAAACCTGTACGGCGGAAGAAATCGCCAGCACATCGAGACTGAAAGGCAGACAGCCCGGCACAACCTTCCACATCAAACTGCCGTTGATCGACATCAAGGATGATGATGACCGGCTGCAATAGGAGGGAAATCGCATGACCTACCGAACCTTAATCGTCGAGGACGATCCCAAATGGCGTGATCGTCTGACCCGTTTATTCCAGGGCAGCCTGAATTACAGCGTCGTCGCCGTCGATAACTACGAAGCTGCCATCAGAACACTGGAAGCCGCCGAAGACCCTTTCGACCTGGTGAGCCTCGACATGCAAATCCCGGTGCAATCGCAGGATGACTCCTGGGTGGATCATGCCCTGGGCTACCATGTGCTGAAACACATCCAGAGCAATTATCGCGGCGAGCTGTGCATCATCGTCAGCGGCGCGGAACCCACTGCTATGGGAAAGGCGACCAACTGGGGCGTCGAATATTTTGAAAAACTGATGCCGTTCAGGTCGATTCTGATCGGCGTTTTCAACAAAAATGCAGGCTATGGCGACATCAGCACCCGCATCCCGCGCGAGATGGCGATTCGCAAGCTGAAATTTTTTGTGTCGTACCGGCGGCAGGAAAGCCAGGACATCACCGGACGCATTTGTGACCGGCTGGGCGAACACTTTGGCCGCTACAATATCTTTTACGATCAGGATTCGATACCGCTGGGGGTGGACTTCCGCGACCACATCCGCCAGCAGGTACAAAAATGCCAGGCGCTGCTGGTGGTCATCGGGCGCAACTGGACGACGCTGATTGATGATGAGGGCGAGGTACGCCTGAACAACCCGCTGGATTTCGTTCGCCTCGAAATCAACGAGGCTTTTGAGCATGACATTCCCGTCATTCCGCTGCTGGTTGGCGGCGCGCCCATTCCTGATGAGGATGAGCTGCCATCCGATCTGAAACCCTTAAGCTATCAGCAGGGGTTGGAAATGCGGAGCGATGCCGGATTTCATGCCAGCATGGATGTCCTGATTCGCCGTCTGGAAGCGCTGGCTGGGAGCTAATCCCCTCCACTCCTGTAGCCGTGCGGGTATTCACCTCAGGGTGTCTGCTTCCATAAGTGTTCGCGCAGGCCAAAATCGGCATCGATGTAACCGAGCTTGTGGTAAAGGCTTTTTGCCATGTTGGATGACCATATCCAGCTATCGCCATAACCCCGATTACGAATTTCCTGCATCAGTGCGTGGGTGATAAACCCGCCAAAGCCCTGACCACGAAAAGCTGGTGGGGTCGATATGTCATAGAGCGCAGCCGTACCCCCCGCATCCAGCAGGGTAGCAGATGTTACCGGCGTATTCTCCTGATAGCCGATGTAGTGCAGCGAGAAGGCATCCGGCCCATAGCCATGCCGCGCATAGGCCTCATAAAAAATCGCTGCTTCCCCGCCAAAGCCTGCCTCGGAGACGCGCACCCACTCCGCCATCATCTGATCGTCGCGCACCTGTTCGATGCGAAAATTGTCCGGCAGCGCCGGAGCAGGGGGAAGCCTGTTCAGATCAGCCCAAAGCCAGTTGCCGCCCGGCCCGCCTGCCATCCCGCGCTTTTCCAGACGTTGGCCCAGGTCAGCGGGCCTGTCACCGGGAAAGACAAACCAACCGATTTCATCAATGTGCTGGCCGATCTGCGCCAACAAATTGTCTATTGCCTCCTCGGCGCAGTCATCCGGCCAGTTAGCACGCAGGATGACGTCGCCGGGAGCGCGTTTGCTGCTGATAAACCAGAAGGCGTCGGCTTCGTACAGGGTGACATTGGGCAGACCGGCGAAGAGGCGCATATAGGCGATCAGATTGGCCTGTATCTGCGCCGGTTTGCTCGTACCTGATAAATCCAGGGGGGAGGCTCTCATGAACCATCCTCGTCAATAGATTTAGGACTTACGCAGTTGAGCGGAGAAACAAGGGGTTTAAACGCCTTGTCCAAGCGAGAAATATTCTGAACTGCGTAACGTCTAAGATTTATTTCGGGGTTCATAATCATCGATAAAGGTTATTTTTTCCAATCATGTAAAGTGAGTTTATGGCAAAACACTACCAAAGCCAACTGCCATCACCCTACGAGAGCGGCAGGACAACGCGAAAGATGCTGCCCGCGCCGGGGATGCTTTCGACATCAACCCGCCCGCCATGCGCCTCGATAATGCGCCGGACAATAGGCAGCCCCAGCCCTACCCCACCCTTGTGGGCGGGGCGGGCATCATCAACCCGGTAAAAGCGCTCAAAGATGTGCGGCAGATGTTCTTTGTCGATGCCGATGCCGTCATCAGCGATTTCGATCATGACTTCGCGGTCAGCCCGTCGCGTCCTCACAATGATAAGACCGCCCTCGGCTGTATAGGTAATGGCATTGCTGATCAGGTTTTTTATCGCCCGCCCTAACCAGGATTGATCGACCTGCATCGACGGCAGTTCCGGCGCGAGTTCCAGGCGCAGCGTCAGATTTTTGGAGTCGAGCGCTCCCTGCTGACCGCCTGCCACATCCTCCACCAGCCCATTGAGATGAACCGGCGTGAATTCAAATAAAACCGACTCATCATCCAGCCGCGTGATTTCCGCCACATCTTCGACAATGTGCATCATGTGATCAACCTGCTCGTCGAGCATGTCAAGGTGCCGCGTTTCCGGGTGATCGTCCCCCAGCTTGCGCCGCAGCAGATACAGACTGGTGGTCATCACCGAGAGCGGCGTTCGCAGATCGTGCGACACATCAGTCAAAAAGCGCCGCAGCGTTTTGATGGCCTGTTCCTTAACGGTGATCTCCGCCTTCTGATGGGCCACCCGCCGAAATTCAGTGATGTCGCGGTTGATAGACAGCAGTCCGGCAGATGTGCCATCGTCTGCGGGCAGCACCGAAATTGACGTGCGAACCAGCATCGCTTTACCGGCGCGGGTGGACTGGACGAGTTCGCCATCCCAATGCCCCTCTGTCGCCAGGCGATGCTGAATTTCTTCCACGTTCACGTCTGCTATTTTGAGGCCGGTCATCTGGTCAACCGATTTACCGACTGCTTCTGCCGCGCTCCAGCCATACATCCGTTCCGCGCCCTGATTCCAGGTCAGCACCCGCCGCGACATATCCATCGAAATCACGGCATCATGAATGTTCTCAATCAATGCCGCCTGAAAGCGGTTGCGGGCTTCGCTTTCCCGCAGGGATGCCTCCGCCTGTTTGAGCGCTGTGATGCCAGTGAAGGTGACAATTACCTGCGCGACAGACCCATCCGCGTTCAGTTCCGGGTCGGCGTTGACCAGCAGCCAGGCCCAGTCTGCATATGCTGGACGGTAAACCCCCATCACAACATCATGCACCGCTTGCAGCGTTTGAACTGCTGCTGAAACCGGGAAGGTTTCCGGCAGGAAAGGCGAGCCATCCTCGTGAATGACGCGCCACTGTGGATCAAACGACGTTTTGCCGAGAAGTTGATCCTGCGTCAGTCCCAACAGATCAAACGCCGCCGGGTTGGAAAGCACAACCTGTGTATCAGGGTCAAAAACAATCACCCCCACACCCAGACTGCCAATAAGCTGCTGGAAGCGCATTTCCGCCGCTGAAGAGGCTCGATCTTCCATAAAATAATAACTCGCCGTCCAGGCAATACAGTAAGAGCTTATTTCTTTATATTACAATACTTTTACCGGCCTTTCATTGATCGCGCGTAAGAATTTCTGAACCTTATCTTTGTTTCTACCGGGGCTGCTGAAACGAATGAATTTTATCCCTTGCCTTTGAGGCGCACCTGCCAACCCTGGGCGCTGTCGATAATCTCGTACCCGGCGGCGGCGGCCTGATCGCGCAGCGCATCGGCATCTTTCCAGCGTTTTTCAGCGCGTGCCTGCTGCCGCTGCTCCGCCAGGGCCACAATCGCATCGGGAATGGCGTCAGCGGCGGGCTGCCACTCCCCCAGCCGCAGGCCCAGCACCCGGTCAAAATCCAGCAGGGTCGCCTTTTTGACGGGCGCGGGCAGATCGCTCCGCACCAATTCCCACACCAGCGCCAGCGCACGCGGCATGTTCAGGTCGGCATTGACCGCTTCCAGAAAGCGCGCTTTATAACCTTCATCAACTTCTGTAGCGGCGTCGCCCCACTCATAGACCGCCCGCCGCAGCCGATTGAGCGCCGTCGCCGCGCCGTCCATGCCTTCCCAGTTGAAATTGAGCTTGGCACGGTAATTGGCGCTCAGGTTGAAGAAGCGGTAAACCAACGGCTCATAACCGCGCTCAATCAGGCTTTGCAGCCGTAAAAATTCCCCGCTCGATTTCGACATTTTGGCTTCATCGAGTTGCAGGAAATAGCCATGCATCCAGAAATTCGCCAGCCGCGTGTCGCAGCAGGCCTGCGACTGGGCGATTTCGTTGGGATGATGCACCGTGATATGGTCTTCGCCACCGCAGTGAATATCAAAGTATGTGCCGAGGTATTTGGCCGACATGGCTGAACACTCGATATGCCACCCCGGAAAACCGACGCCCCAGGGACTATCCCATTCCATCTGCCGCTGGGTATCCGCCGGGCTGAACTTCCACAGGGCGAAATCAGTGGGATGGCGCTTCTCGCCCATCTCGACGCGGCTGCCCGCCTGCAAGCCTTCGATATTCAGACGCCCGATGTAGCCGTAATCCGGAAGCTTTGAGGTGTCGAAATAAATCCCGTCGGAGGTGCGGTAGGTGAAGCCGTTGGCCTCAATCGCCTTAATTGAAGCGATTTGTTCTGGGATGTGATCGGTGGCCTTGCACCAGATCGTCGGTTCGAGGATGTTGAGCTGGCGCAGATCATCCTGAAAAGCCTGCGTGTACTGCTCGGCGATTTCCCAGGCCGTTTTGCCCGTCCGCCGCGACCCAACTTCCAGTTTGTCCTCGTCGCTGTCGGCATCCGAGGTCAAATGGCCGACATCGGTGATGTTCATCACATGCCGCACCGCATAACCGTTGTATTCCAGCACCCGCCGCAGCGTATCCTCGAAGAGGTAGGTTCGCAGGTTGCCGATGTGGGCGTAGTCGTAAACCGTCGGCCCGCAGGCGTACAATCCCACTTGAGGCGGGTGAAGCGGTTCAAAGGGGCGGACGCTGCGGCTGTAGGTGTCGTACAGTTGGATGGTCATATTGCTTCCTGAGCTGTCGGCTGCCATTTTCTCCATGTAACCCTGACTGGCCGGAAGCGGCTAACAAAAAATGATTAGCCCTCCGCGCAGACGCCCATTGTGGTTGGCAGGCCGTCGATGCTGGCGAGATTCTTCTCGTGGCGGTAGGCAACCAGGCCGTCATCGCCCTTTGTCTCTGCCCATTTCGTCAGCGTGTCGCGCTCCTCCACAAAATCCATCAGCGGCACGGCATAGCCACAGGCCGTCGAAACCCGCGATACATCGCAGACGATGATCTGCCGCATCCCCAACGCCGGGGTGAAATGGCCGATCAGTTCATCCCATTCCGGCGTATCCGGCAGCACCGTTCGTCCTGTGCCATACAGCCGCAGCACGCGCGGCGGGCCATCAAAAGCGCAGAACATGAACGTCACCCGCCCGTTTTCGTGCAGGTGCGCCGATGTTTCGTTGCCGCTGCCTGTCAGGTCGAGGTAGGCCACCTTCAGCGGCGACAGCACACGAAAACTGTCCCGGCCTTTGGGCGAGATGTTGACATGCCCTTCGGCGGAAAGCGGCGCTGTCGCCACAAAAAAGACGTGCTGCGCTTCAATCCATGTCCGCAGTTCGTCGCTAATGCTCTCGTAAACTTTGCCCATTATGGCGTCCTCCCTACCATAAATTGAACCTATTAAACCACGAAGGCCGCTAACCGGCGTGGACAGGTCAAGTCCAATTGTACGAGCGAATGAATGCTATAATCAGCCTGTAGCCGAGTTTGGTGGAGCAAAGGCGATGGCGCTTTCACAACAGCGGGTTTGGACAATCGCAGATTTTCAGGCATTCATCGCGCGGCCTGAAAACGTGGGGCGTCTGTTTGAACTCATCAATGGGGAGATTGTCGAAAAGATGCCGGGGCGAACCAGCAATTCCGAACTGTCGTACAATCTCGCCTTTGAGGTCAAATCATTTTGCAAAACACACGATCTGCCCTGTCACATCAGCGGCGGTGACGGCGCGTACCATATTCTAGGGCATGTGGTCGCGCCGGATTTTGCCTACAAGACGACGCCCATGAGTGATGACTATCCTGACCCGGTAGCGCCGCTGTGGGCTGTCGAAATTATCTCGCCGACGGATAAGCCTTTCGACATTCGGGACAAGCGCAACATCTATATAGAGGCGATCACCCTTTATGGTGAGCTATACCCTGAGTCGCAGAGCATGGATATATATGCTCCCGGACAGCCCAAACGCACCATCGACATCAACAGCCTGTTGGACGCGGGCGATGCTCTGCCCGGATTCAGTATTCCACTCAAAGCTATTTTTGCGTAATGCCTCCTCCCCCTTTGCTTCATAGCTAAAGGGGGAAAAATCAGAGATAAGCTGGTTCACACAAACAGCAGGGCCAGGCCCAGCGCCACCAGCGACACCGCCAAAATGACCGCCCCCGTCGGCACCAACCGAATCAGTGCTTTCGGTTTTTCGCCCTCGCTCGGTGCGCCGCCGAAGAACCCTGCCGACACCAGAATTGGCGCGGCCACCAGGCCAATCCGTACCGCCCATTCCAGCGCCCCGGTCAGGCTGCTGGAGTCAATCACAAGCTGCCCGATCAGGCCCAGAATCACCAGCACGCCAGCGTGTGCGTGTCCGGCGCGGAAGTAGGCCCGCTGCAATTCATTTTTGATGATCGTGCCGCGCCCCATCTGTGACAGCAGAAAGTAACCGCCAAATTCAATCGTCGGCACGCTCAAAATCATCAGGCCGATCATCAGCCGCGCTTCATTACTCAGTTCCATCTCAAACTCCTTTTACATTAGTGATATGTCAAAATTGACACTAAAATAAGGCTATAAACCTGCTATCATATCAATCGTCTCGTCCAGCCACGCCAGATACATGGCTTCATAGCGCTTACCATAACTCAATGTCGCCGCCCAAAATGGCACTTCCCGCGCCACCTGCGCCTGCGCCTCGCTGTCGATAATGCCCATCAAATGCTGTGGCTGAAGCGCGTTGTAGTAATCCAGTTTTTCCTGATGCATCCGCCGCTGCCGCCGCAGTTCTTCTAAGACCGCGCCCGTTTCCCGCTGGCCGGAGAAAAATACCCTCGGCAGCAGTTCTTCCTTCACCTGTGGCAGTTCAGCCAACGGCTGACCCAGCCAATCCAGCAGGTCGCGCCGTCCCGCCTCGGTGATGGTATACACCCGCCGCTGAAGTTTGGCGTCGCTTTCGCCTTCTTCTTCCGACTCAAGCAGTCCCTCGTCGTCCAGCTTCCGCAGCGTCGTATAAATCTGGCTGTGATAAGCGTGCCAGAAGTGCGACGTTGACTCATCCATGAGGCGTTTGAGTTCATAGCCCGACAGCGGTTGATAATTCAGGAAGCCCAGCAGGATATATTTCAGCATGTTTCCACTATATGATTAAAATTCAAATATGTCAATAGTGACATAAAAAATATTTCAAAAACTCGCCGCTTTTGCCTCGTGAATCCCACCTGAAAAGCGGGTGCAGACTTTCGCCCACATCCGCTCAATGAATCACTAAGTTATTTATCGAAAAGAATTGGCTGTGTAGGGGAGGGTTTGAAACCCTCCCCCTGGAGTTTGGCAGATTAAAGCAAGTCGTTGTCGAGAGACAGCGGCTTTTT